>NZ_JAWJZZ010000004.1:12500-375000 GCF_036452135.1 Sorlinia euscelidii
CCATCCTTTAAAGAAAGCGTAATAGCTCACTGGTCTAATAGAAACCCTGCGCCGAAAATGTAACGGGGCTCAAGCCACGTGCCGAAGCTGTGGGTGCATACATTGTATGCGCGGTAGCGGAGCGTTCCGTAAGTCTGCGAAGGAGACGGGGTGACCCTCTCTGGAGATATCGGAAGTGCGAATGCTGACATGAGTAGCGACAAACAGTGCGAGAAACACTGTCGCCGAAAGTCCAAGGGTTCCTGCGCAAGGTTAATCCACGCAGGGTAAGCCGGCCCCTAAGGCGAGGGCGAAAGCCGTAGTCGATGGGAACCAGTTGAATATTACTGGGCCTGCCAGAAGTGACGAATGCGATATGTTGTCTGTTCTTAATGGATTGGACAGGCTTTTGGAGCATTCCGGGAAAGAGCTCTGGCATATAGACCGTACCCGAAACCGACACAGGTGGACTGGTAGAGTATACCAAGGCGCTTGAGAGAACGATGCTGAAGGAACTAGGCAAATTGCTCGTGTAACTTCGGGATAAGCGAGACCCGTATGTGGGCAACCATGTGCGGGTGGCACAGACCAGGGGGTAGCGACTGTTTAGTAAAAACACAGGGCTGTGCGAAGTCGAGAGACGACGTATACGGCCTGACGCCTGCCCGGTGCCGGAAGGTTAAGAGGAGATGTGAGAGCATTGAATTGAAGCCCCGGTAAACGGCGGCCGTAACTATAACGGTCCTAAGGTAGCGAAATTCCTTGTCGGGTAAGTTCCGACCTGCACGAATGGCGTAACGACTTCCCCACTGTCTCCAGCATCGGCTCAGCGAAATTGAATTCCCCGTGAAGATGCGGGGTACCCGCGGTCAGACGGAAAGACCCTATGAACCTTTACTGCAGCTTTGCAGTGGCATCAGAGACATTCTGTGTAGGATAGGTGGGAGGCTATGAAGCATGGGCGCCAGTCTGTGTGGAGCCATCCTTGAAATACCACCCTGACTGTCTTTGATGTCTAACCGCGACCCGTAAGCCGGGTCCGGGACCCTGCATGGTGGGCAGTTTGACTGGGGCGGTCGCCTCCCAAAGTGTAACGGAGGCGCGCGATGGTGGGCTCAGGTCGGTCGGAAACCGACTGTCGAGTGCAATGGCATAAGCCCGCCTGACTGTGAGAGTGACAGCTCGAACAGAGACGAAAGTCGGCCATAGTGATCCGGTGGTCCCACGTGGACGGGCCATCGCTCAACGGATAAAAGGTACTCTAGGGATAACAGGCTGATCTCCCCCAAGAGTCCACATCGACGGGGAGGTTTGGCACCTCGATGTCGGCTCATCACATCCTGGGGCTGGAGCAGGTCCCAAGGGTTCGGCTGTTCGCCGATTAAAGTGGTACGTGAGCTGGGTTTAGAACGTCGTGAGACAGTTCGGTCCCTATCTGCCGTGGGTGTAAGAGACTTGAGAGGATTTGTCCCTAGTACGAGAGGACCGGGATGAACATACCTCTGGTGCACCGGTTGTCGCGCCAGCGGCACCGCCGGGTAGCTAAGTATGGACAGGATAACCGCTGAAAGCATCTAAGCGGGAAACCTACCTCAAAACAAGGTCTCACAGGGCCGTGAAAGACCATCACGTCGATAGGCTGGGTGTGAAAGCGTGGTAACACGTGCAGCTGACCAGTCCTAATCGCCCTTATTACTCACATCAACGCCGCTCTCCCTCACAGGAAAGCAGCATGCACATACATAGCAGTCATCCACGCATCCAAAGCGTCTCTCTCATCTCATTCCACCCCTTCTCCTCATCCCGTCCCGCTCATTAAGCAGGACAGGGCATGCACCAGCCTCTCCACCCTGCAAAGGGTGGGCCAGATGACCTGGTGGCCATGGCGGGAGACTTCCACCCGATCCCTTCCCGAACTCGGCCGTGAAACGCCCCAGCGCCTATGATACTGCAGCTTAAGCTGCGGAAAAGTCGGTCGCCGCCAGGTCTCCTGACCCACCCACATCAAACCGATATCCTCAGGGGATCATTCCAATCATCCCCCACCATCGCGGGGTGGAGCAGCCCGGTAGCTCGTCAGGCTCATAACCTGAAGGCCGCAGGTTCAAATCCTGCCCCCGCAACCATCTTAATAACACCCCCACTTCATACGCCTCACGCGCCTCAAACAGGCCGCTCTCTCGCGTCCTCAGCTCCCCCCATCGCATCACATTAAAAAACCCCGCCCACCGCCTCGAGACCCCAAAGCGGTAGGCAGGGGCGTCTCGGTCCAGACCGACGCTCTACTCAATCTTCTCAAACGCACCCGCAACACGAACCTCAACCTTCTCATCAGGATAAACCGCCGCGACCACCAACCTGGCCGCACGGATAAAACCGCCCCATACCCCCGTCACCACAACCCCCACTCACCTCAAAGGCAGCCGGAAAACGCCGGAAGGGGGCATTTCGAGGGAAAGGAAGGGGCAGAACATTGATCGGGAAAGACAGCTCAGTCTTGATCTCCACCAGATCGTGACCACAATTACAAGCATTGACAAGTTCGGGTTTTGAACCAAATAACTCTCGAGACGGCAGTGGACACATGCTGCGTCAGAACTTAAAAAAAATTAACTGACATGACCCGCATCGAGGTCAGTTTTTAATCCCCCTTTAATAATTAAACCATATTTTATATTTATGAAGCTGCGCATCGCAGTTGTTTGACCAGCCTTGTTCCAGGCAATTATTCGCCCGTTAAGCATATATGCTATTCGTGGAAGCAGGATGAAAACTACCCGCAATGGACGCCCTGCGTCGGGCGCATAATATCCCGATCCGCCAACTGCCTTTTAGTCATGACAAACTGAAACCGAACTCTCCCAAATAAGCAGGAAAGATCGGAAAAAGCCCTATCTCACAGGGTTTGAGCGATACGCCACGCGCCTGGCCAAGGGCGTAAAAAGAGCGGAAAGAGTCGGCAAGCCTTCCTGACTGTCCCGCCACGGCAACCCTCGAAATCATCCATTTCCCGCCTTTAAATCACACATCTGACAGACGGTGTGGGAGGTGATTTTTCTCAGAAAAATTTGAATGACCGGGATCTAAAATCGGGTCGGCACCATGGAAAAAAGAAAGTTAAGACATCCCATATACGAACGAAAGATAAAAAAATATTTTATCACATTTAACTTTTTCCAATTCTTTGCGTTCATTAAGCCGGAGCAGGGAGGCGGGACCTTGATCGCCGACTGGCTTGACGTCAGTCAAAGAGATTTTTGCCTTACTTGCCCGAGGTTATAGGTGTTTTGGAGTGTTCGTATTTGATGATGGTTACGCGGGGTTGAGATCCCCGATCAGGACCATCACCCAGCCGCGGGGCAGGATCGAAAGTAAAAGCAGGTTACCCCTCGGATATATACATGAAATGTGAGGCGATTCCGCTGAAACGACCAGTTCCAGCGCAATGACCCCAAGTAAACATTGATAAAGCGGAGCGTGAAAATGCTCTGCTCGAATACGCGTCTCCAAAATGGCCCCTAACTCTGACGAAATAAGTCTGGATCCCCTCAAAAGGGGACGGGTTAAGAGGTTTTATTTACTATGAGCGATACGTCATATACCAACGTGAAATATATCGTCTCGAACCCGAGCAAAACGGGTCCGAATTTATCGATGAATACGCAGGACATGCAGAATGGCGATATCGGCGTCAACCCTGTGCAACCGAACCTCCCAGGAGGATACGACACTGATTGGCGTGAGACGCAATGGAACGCGGGCGAGACGTTCGACCCCTTAAAAGGGCGCGATAACGTCGTCTGGGACAATACGAGTGGTTATTCCATCGGCAACTGGCAGCAGGGCTCGCCGACTTCCACGGCTGGCAGCTCACAATATGCGGTTTACCAGGACCCCCAGAACGGGAATTACATTTATAAAATGTCGGTCCAAGGCGGGAATTTGAATAATCAGCAGATTGCCACCGCAAAAAATTTTGGAACAGCATATGCCTTTGATCATCCGATCACGCTGACGACAGATATTGCCGTCAGCAACATCAAGGGTTCAACCGGCTTCATTGAAGGCGGGATCAACTTCACCCTGCAATTTGATAATGGCACGACGCAATACGGCCTGTTCCTGCAAGTTCCCACTTTTGATGGGCGCGGGGCACCCGTTGCCTACACAAGCATGTCCGATAAAACGAAGATCATTTATAATGTCACCGGCAAATCGACCTCCTATATCAAGGTGGATGATCCCTCAACGTCCGGCGTGACCTATAAGGCGACGATCGACGTTAATCAGGCCCTCAAATACGCCATCGACGCGATCGCCAAAGCCCATCCTGCGGATGCCGCTGCGATCAAGGACCTCAGCCACTGGTATCTGACGGGTGTCTATTATGGTATCGAGAGTAACGGAACCGGGCTCGCGACCGATAAGTCGGGAACATTGACGGTCGCGAACCCTCAATTGACCTATGACAATTCCAGATCCTTAAATTATTCCGACCTCAGCTCAACGGGGCGGTCACTTACCCTGACGCCCGAAACAACAGGTGGTGCCGTGTCTAACGTTGTCATCCCTGGCAAACAGGTCAACATCATCGTTGAAAATGTCGGCACTGATGCGCTCGGTGCCATTATTAACGACTACGCCAAAAGCATTGCGCAATATGCTTCGGCCAATACGCTTCAGGCCTCTGTCCTCTCAACAGGTGACAATACTGGCTCGGGCACGGCAAATGCCCCGGCTGAAGGCATCATCACGGATGCCGGCTCCTATAAACTCAACGGAAATTACGCCTATTTATTCGTCGGCACGATGAGTGGGACATCGCCAACCGGGCGCGTCACGATCGACGGCACCGCGAACACCGCGCAATATGTCCGTCTCATTTCAGACAGCGCTTACGGGATTGACGCCAAATTCGGCAATGTCGGCGGCCAGATCGCCGCAAGGGCGGGTGACAACAATATCGATGTTTCCGGGTCCCGGCAGAATTGGGACATCGTGACAGGTGACGGCAATAATACGATCACCGGCGGCGCCGGCACGAATATGATCAAAGGCGGCAAGGGCCGAAGCGTCTTCAACCTTGGCGGTTCTAACAATTACATTCGGTCGGAAGGTCAGGATACGATTAATGGCGTGCAGGGGGCTATCGACACTGTCAGTTTGATCGGTGGCGGTGCCACAGCGACGCTTTATACCAATGCCGCCGTCGTCGATCTTTCAACGAATAATACCATCCGCGTCGCCGATAACAGCACGGTTTTCGGTGGGACAGCCTCTAGAATCATGGTGACAAGCGGCGATGCGACGGTCGTTGGCGCGGTCAGGGATACGATTTCCGCGGCGGGCAATCTGACCGTTACGCACGGCGCCGATCTCAACCTTTCCGTGGCAGGCAATTTGACATTCATCGCCGGCACGGGCCAATCAACAGTCTCGTCAGGCGGTGGGACAGTCTGGGGTGCTCAGGGTCTCAACCTAACACTCAGCTCAAATTTCGGCTCATTATTCACCGCGAACCAGCCGCATGCCATAGGAGATCAATATGTCGACGCATCCCGCTCGAACGCGTCCATGTCGTTCTGGACAGGCGCCGGCAATCAAACAATCGTTGGCGGGACGGGGTCGGACAGTTTCTACTTCGGCACCGCGTTCAAAGGCGTCAATACGAGCCACGTCGCCGCAACCGTCACCGGAGGAACCGGCGCCGGCAACAAATTCGGGATGCTTGTCAACCACACGGCGGGCGACTTCTACATCACCGACTTCCGCGCCGCGAACAACCAGTTTTTCCTTTATTCCTATCATCCGGCGAATGCGACAGAGGCTGCGCAAAAACTCCTAGATGCGGCGACGATTTCAGGCGGTAACACGTCGATTCTGGTTGACGGCAATGCGCGCGTCACCTTCCTCGGCGTCACCGACCTCAAATTGACGGATTTCTCCATTTCCTGAAATTCCGAGACGGGCGGACGATTGCTTTATCCGCCCGCTCCATATCCAGGCTCGGCAACCTCAAAGTCAGTGTCAGCCCGGATTTTGGATCTCATTAGACGTCACAAGCCGCCAGGCACCCTCAATATGTTCTATGATCGTCACAGACAGGTTCTGAATACAGAAATGCAGAGCAGTCTCAGGATGAAGTTTCAGCGCATGGGCGATCGCGGCACGAATAGCGCCGCCATGACTGACAATGACGATATCTTTACCCTCATGACTTTCCGAAAGCTCGTCAAGAGCATGCCCGACACGGGCGCAGACATCCAGCATGCTCTCACCTTCAGGCGGGCACTCAGTTGCGGAAAGGGACCAGAATGGATGCGGCTTCTGTTGCAGTTGCTGGGGGACATCTTCCAGCAGAAGATCCTGCCAGTTACCTAGCGACTGCTCAATAAACCGCCCCTCAATCGACACATCCCGCGCGCCGTAACCATTATCAAATATAGCCTGTGCCGTGTTACGCGCGCGACTCAGGGGCGAGCTGAACCAGACGGCGTTTTTCGGGAGGCGCCGGGCGAGGCGGGCATAATAGGCCTTTTGGCCCTCAAGGTGCTCAGGGCACAGCGCCACATCAATCGTGCCGTAAAGTTTACGGCGCGCCGCCTGGTCAACAATCGCGTGACGAATCAGCCAAAATCGCGTCGGCCCCTCCGCCAGATCGAAAGCATCAAGAAAATGTCCATGCGATGTCATGATGCGGCATCAAAATCGTGAAGAAAAAATATGTCACGAACACAATTAAAAAAGGTGCAACTCATTTAACGAATCCATAATGTGTGTATATTAAGCGTCTGTTGACGACGTAATAAACGCGTTGGCGTTCTGCGCAAGGGTATCCGTTTTGTCGATTGCCATGTTCACCCCTCCATTTGGGCGGTGGGCGCGGGGAACGCGTCTGAAACGGGGCCTCCGGGCGGTCAGGGCATTGTTCTAACAATAATCGTTTCGCGGGAAAAGAATTTGCTTATTCTACTTACAGGCGGTTGTGGTTTTATCGGATCTTCAGTTGTTCGACATTTCATCCAGTCGACAGGGCATTCGGTTGTCAATGTCGACTGCATGACCTACGCCGCGACAGAAGACTCCGTCGGACCTGCCGCATCGAACCCCCGTTATCGGCATGAAAAACTCAATATCCTTGATGCAGCGGGACTGGATCGCGTTTTCTCAACCTACCAGCCTGATGCTGTGATGCATCTCGCGGCGGAGAGTCACGTCGATCGCTCAATCGATGGGCCGCGCGCCTTTATCGAAACCAATATCGTCGGCACTTTTACATTATTGGAAGCCGCGCGGCGCTACTGGCAGCAATCTGATCCCGCCCGGCAGAAGAGTTTCCGCTTTCATCACATCTCAACGGATGAGGTCTTCGGGCATCTCGCGCCGGATGCGCCGCCTTTCACGGAGACGACGCCGTATGATCCGCGCAGTCCATACTCAGCCTCGAAAGCATCCTCCGATCAGCTCGTTCGCGCGTGGCATCATACTTACGGTTTGCCGAGTTTCGTCACAAACACGACGAATAATTACGGATATTGGCACTTCCCCGAAAAACTCATCCCGCTCGTGACGATCAACGCGATTGAGGGCCGTCCCCTTCCGGTTTACGGGGAGGGCAGCAATGTCAGGGACTGGCTTTTCGTCGATGACCATGCAGAGGCCCTCGTACGCGCTGTCGAGCGCGGCGTCCCCGGGGAAACGTACGCGATTGGCGCGCGGCAACCGCGGTCAAATCTTGAGGTTGTCAGAGCGATCTGCAATGTGCTCGACGAGATTTCCCCCGACCCGAAAGGCAAGCGGGACCGCCTGATCAGCTTCGTCAAGGACCGTCCGGGACATGATTTCCGCTATGAAATTGACCCGAGCCATGCGGAAGACGCCCTCGACTGGAAGGCGAAACATGATTTCGAAACGGGGATCAGGCTGACCGTTGCTTGGTACCTCAAAAATCGGAGTTGGTGGGAAGCGATCCGTCAGAAGCGTTATGACGGACAAAGATTGGGAAACTGAAAACATGTCGTCGAAAAACGAGAATAACGCCATGAAGGGTATCTTGCTGGCCGGTGGGTCGGGGACGCGCCTCTATCCCATGACATTGGCGACGTCGAAGCAACTCCTTCCTGTCTATGACAAACCGATGATCTATTATCCCCTGACGACGCTGATGCTCGCCGGGATTCGCGAAATCATGATCATCTCGACTCCTCAGGATATCGGGCAGTTTAAACGGCTGCTCGGGGATGGATCCCAATTCGGCGTCAGTTTTGAATATCGCGTGCAACCTTCCCCGGACGGCCTGGCCCAGGCCTTCCTGATCGCGGAAGACTGGATTGACGGGCATCCCTGCGCGCTGGCCCTGGGTGATAATCTTATCTTCGCTGAGCATCTCAGCACCATGTTGCGTGACGCCGCGACACGGACCCATGGCGCGACCGTCTTTGCCTATCAGGTCCGTGATCCGGAGCGTTACGGCGTCGTCACTTTCGACGAAAGCGGGAAAGCGCTGCGCATCGTCGAAAAACCTGCGCATCCCGAATCAAATTGGGCCGTCACGGGACTTTATTTTTACGATCATCGTGTCGTCGAATTTGCAAAGCAGGTTAAACCCAGCGCGCGTGGAGAGCTGGAGATCACGGACCTCAATCAGATCTACCTTGAGGAAGGGACGCTTCAGGTCGATAAGCTCGGGCGGGGTTGTGCCTGGCTTGATGCGGGCACGCCGGACAGCCTGATGCAGGCCGGTTTGTTTGTGCAGACGATTCAATCGCGTCAGGGCATGTTGGTGGGCCTTCCATCGGAAGCCGCCTATCGCATGGGTTTTGTTGATGAGGCGCAGCTGGACCACCACGCAGCCACGCTCGGCAAAACGATGCTCTCCCGGATGCTTCATGAACTGAAAAATTAAAGCCAGGTCGTCCAAAGGATAAAATATGAAAGTCTCGCGACTGGACATCCCTGATGTCATCCTCGTTACCCCCCCGAAATTCGGCGATGCACGAGGGTTTTTCTCCGAAACATATAATGCGGCGCGTTATGAGGAGGCGGGAATCGCGCTTCCCTTTGTGCAGGATAATCAAAGCCTCTCGCGCCAGAGAGGCGTGGTGCGCGGGCTGCATTGTCAGCTGGCACCTTTTGAGCAAGGAAAACTTGTGCGCTGCACGCAGGGCGCCATTTGGGATGTCGCGGTGGATGCGCGTTCCGGCTCCCCGACATACGGGAAATGGGTCGGCGCGGAATTATCTGAGGAAAACTGGTCTCAACTCTGGGTACCGCCCGGGTTTCTGCATGGTTTCATGACCCTGACGGATCATGTGATGGTGCAATATAAGTGCACGTCCGTCTATGATAAGGCGTCTGAACGCGCCGTTATCTGGAATTGCCCGCATCTTGGTATCAAATGGCCCTTGCCGTCATCCGATATCGTCCTGTCTGAAAAGGACCGGGAAGCGCCCCATTTCACGGAAGTCAAAGACTGGTTCGAATATTGATGACTGAGAATAACCAACAAAAAATACTCGTCACCGGGGGAAGCGGGCAACTCGCAACCTCTCTCAGGAAACGTGCACCGGGTGAGGTTATTATCATCGGTCGGCCTGAATTTGATTTTGATCGCCCGAAGTCCATCCTGGAAGCTTTGGCGCGCTACCGGCCTTCCGCGGTTGTCAACGCGGCAGCATGGACGGCGGTAGACCTTGCTGAAAGTCATGAAGCTGAAGCAAAGGCAGCCAATCAAACGGGGCCTGAAATCATCGCGCGATATTGTCGTGAGGCGCGCGTGCCCTTCATTCACGTGTCGACGGATTATGTTTTTTCCGGGGATAAGGGCGCACCTTATCAGGAGACGGATCCGATCGCGCCCTGCACCGTCTACGGCCGGACAAAGGCTGATGGTGAAGCGGCGGTCATGGCCGCTAACCCTGAGAGCGTCATCCTGCGCACATCATGGGTTTACGCGCCGCACGGCAAAAACTTTGTGCGGACGATGTTGAATGCCGGTGCTAAAAATCCACGTCTTAAAGTGGTTGCGGATCAACGCGGTAACCCGACAAATGCGGATGATCTAGCTGAAGCCGTCCTTGAAATCATGCATCGACTTCTTTCTAAAGAGCAAGGCGACGCGTTGGGGGGCATTTATCACGCGGCGGGGACGGGAGAAACCACATGGCATGGGCTCGCTGTCGCCGCGCTTGAGGATGCGGTATCGCATGGTCAGCCCTTCCCGGAGGAAGTCACGCCGATCGCGACGGAAGATTGGCCGACGCCCGCAAAGCGCCCGATGGATTCACGACTGTCATGTCAGAAATTGAAAGAAGTGTTCGGGGTTGAACTGCCGGACTGGCGCGTCAGTCTCAAACGCGCCGTTGGTGAGGTTTTTACAGGTAAATCGGTTTGACTTTTTCTCTCAAAGATGGCGCCTCTCATATCGCAGAGGCGCCATTGCCTCGGGCATCTCAGTCGCCGGTTATTTACATCCTCCTGTCGCTTTATAATGGTGCAGCTTATCTTCCTGACCAGCTGGAAAGCTTCCTGCGTCAGGATTTACGGTCATGGCGGCTTCTTTGGCGGGATGACGGGTCTGAAGATGGGTCCCGGGCTTTGATGCGGGCATTTTCGGCAAAATGCGCGGCGGGGCAATGCATGGAAGTGTCCCTGTCACCACGTCGCATCGGCGTGCGACGTTCCTACGAGCTTTTATTGGAGCACGTGCCTGATAATGGCTATGTCGCTTTCGCCGATCAGGATGATGTCTGGTTGGATGACAAGCTCTCACGCGCCTTCGATGCTCTGAAAACTTCTCGCAAACCGGCCCTATACTGTGCACGTCAATTCATCGTTGATGAAAATCTGGGTCATCGTCGCCTCTCCCCCAGGCTGCCGGCCGGTAAAAGCCTTCATCTCGCGGCGGCCCTGACGCAGAATCTCGCCGTGGGTCACACGATCCTTCTCAATCCCGCCGCGATCGCGCTTATCAAGAAAAGTGTTGTGCCGGAGGATGTGCTTCTCGACTGGTGGAGTTATCTCATCGTCGCTTTATTTGATGGCGACATCATGACGGATAATCGCCCGGCAAGTCTTTACCGGCAACATCGGCAGAATACGGTCGGCGCCACCGCGCACCTCCCCATACGGGCCTATCGCGCGATGCGGCGGGGACCAGCTGTTTTTATGCGGCGCTTTGCTGGCAATGTCGCGTCTCTGCGGCAGGTCGCGTCTGCCTCTCCTTCATCACTAATGTCGGAGCACGCGTCAAAAGCGCGTCATCTCCCCGCGCAGCAATATTGCGCGTTTCTGGATGAGATTGAGGAAGCGCTCAGGGCGTCGCCACTGGCGCGTATCAAATTACTGTCCCGCCATCGTGCCCTGCACCGGCAGGGCCGGTTGGAGCATATCGTGTTTTGCCTGTGGTTTATCCTGCGGCGCGCGTCTCAGTCCCCCATCCGTGTGAAGGAGGTAACGCGTCGATATGATCAAACGCGCGCGCTCACCCCGAAATTGATGCCGGATAAAGCAAGCACCGAACGACATTGATAAAGCGAGGCGCGGTCCTAAAACCCGTCGCCCGGAACAGCCTTGATCCAGTCCGCCATGGCGTCGCCCGGCGGCGCCGTTACGGAAATATCTTCTCCATTGCAATTCAACCGCAGGGCGCGGCAATGAAGAAGGAGTTCAGCGTCGCCGGACGTCGCGCCGTAAATCGGGTCGCCAATAATCGGATGGCCCATCGCGGCGCAATGTGCGCGGGCTTGGTGCGTACGGCCGGTGAGAAGCTGCAATTCCAGGAGGGTCGCGCCGCAGCCCCGATACAGGACGCGCCAGTTCGTGTGACTATCCTGCCCTTCGGGATTGACTTCCATCTTCCATAGCCGGTTTTTCTCAACCCGCAAAAGTGGCAGGTCGAGGGTCCCAGCGTCTTCGGCCGGCTGCCCGCACACAATGGCCCAATAGGTTTTCGTGACCTGACGTTGCGAAAACGCGTTTTGCGCCGCGATCAGCGCCTGCTTCCGAAGCGCGATGAGCAGACATCCCGATGTGTCCCGATCGAGCCGATGCACCAGCCAGGGTCCGTCCTTCCGTTTTGAGAGAGAGGGGAAAAACGCCTCAACCGAAAGCGCTGTCCCGCGACTGGGGTGTACCGGAAGCCCGGCCGGCTTGTTGATAGCCACGAAATGCGTGCTGCGATAGAGAATGTCCAGATCAAAAGGGGGCGCTTCCCTTGCCGGCAGGTGTCTTCGATGCTGCTGGGCATCATCCCTCGTCACGTCGGCTTCTCACCAGGACTTCACGCCGCCCGACATGGTTGGCGGCACTGACGATGCCCTGTTTTTCCATTTCCTCAATGATTTTGGCGGCACGATTATAGCCGATGGAGAGATGACGCTGGATAAATGACGTTGACGCCTTGCCCTCACGCGCAACGAGGTCAACCGCCTGGTCAAATAATGTGGTTTCCCCGTCATACCCGCCGCTGAGGCCATTCCCGGCGGAAGAGAGATCCTCATCCGGATCGGCGGCGACGATTTCATCATTATATATCGGTTCACCTTTGGATTTGAGGTCCGCCACGACCGCCTCAACCTCACTATCCGCCACAAAGGGTCCGTGGACACGCGTGATGCGTGCCGCGCCCTGCATGTAAAGCATATCTCCCTGGCCGAGAAGCTGCTCCGCCCCCTGTTCACCGAGGATCGTCCGACTGTCGAATTTGCTGATGACCTGAAACGATATACGCGTCGGGAAATTCGCTTTGATCGTGCCGGTAATGACATCGACGGAGGGGCGTTGTGTGGCCATAATCACATGAATGCCCGCCGCCCGCGCCTTCTGCGCCAGACGCTGTACGGCGCCTTCAATATCCTTCCCGGCGACCATCATGAGATCCGCCATTTCATCGATGATGATAACGATGAAGGGCATGGTCTCTAGATTGAGTTGCTGCTCATCAAAGACGGGTCGCCCCGTCTCGGAGTCGAAGCCGGTCTGGACGCGTCGCATCGGCATCTCACCCTGCGCATGGGCCTGACGGACACGATGATTATAACCGGCAATGTTCCGCACCTGCAGATGCCCCATGGCGCGGTAACGCCGGTCCATCTCCCGCACTGCCCATTTCAGCGCGGCGACCGCTTTATGCGGCTCGGTGACAACCGGGGTGAGGAGGTGGGGGATGCCTTCATAAATCGATAATTCCAAAATTTTCGGGTCGATCATGATTAAACGACACTCTTCCGGCGGGTGACGGAAGAGAAGTGAGAGGATCATCGCATTGACGCCGACCGACTTGCCTGATCCTGTCGTGCCGGCGATGAGGAGATGCGGCATTTTCACCAGATCGGCGCAGATCGGTTCTCCTGCAATATCTTTCCCCAACGCCAGTTTGAGGTGAGAGCCGGGCTCCTTGAATTCAGGCGTGTCCAGAACTTCACTAAGGAAAACCGTCTCACGGATCGCATTTGGGACCTCAATGCCGATGACATTGCGTCCGGGCACCGTCGCGATGCGCACACTCAGCACCGATAAGGAGCGTGCGACATCATCCGCCAGTCCGATCACGCGGGCAGAGCGTATGCCCGGCGCGGGCTCAAGCTCATAAAGCGTGACGACCGGCCCGGCATGGATATCGCCGATCTGGCCTTGCACACCGTAATCGGCCAGGACCTGCTCAAGCAGCCGCGCATTCGCCTGAAGGACTTCCCGCGTCGGGCCTGAATTCGCGGCTGGCGGGGCGGGTTTGAGAAGGTTGAGGGATGGAAGCTGCCAACCATCAAGCTGCGGATCCATTGGTGCCGGGCGCGAAGGCGACTCTGCTGGCGACGCCGCCTGACGTGGACGCGCGAAGCTGAAAAAACCCCGCCGCGCATGTGGCTCCGGCGCTGATTTCTGGGGTTCAACCTGCGTCGTCATGGGGTCGACGCTGTTTTCCTCTTCAGCATGCAGAATTTCCGGATGGTGGCGCGCCGCGTCCCGTTCCTGCGGGGAAATCTGCGCTAATTGGCGCGCATAGGGATTATCAGTCCGCGAAGGCGCGCCCGGTGCCGCCTGACTCGCAGCCTGAGCGGGTGAGATTTGCGGCTCACGGCGCGTGTCGGGCGGGTGAAGCCATCCATCGCCGTGATGAGACGCCGCGTTCTGCGTGCGGCTCGATGGCGAGTTATAAGCGGGCGATACGGCCGCGTAGCCGCGACGCGCAGGTTCCTCCGGTGCATATCCAGCGATATCGGGGGTGGCGTGCGCGACGCCCCGCCGCCCGATCGTGCGGAAAAGTGAGGCGATGCCCCGACTTGTGCGCATGATGGTGATCATCAGAGCGCGCCACTCATGACGCTGAAGACCTAAAGCAAGAGGCACGAGGAGGAAGCAGAGCGCGATGGCGAGAAGGAAGAACCCCGTCGCGCCATAACCATGGAGCAGGGATCGCCCCGATTCGATCAGTTTCCGAGCCAGCAAGTCACCTGCCGTCCCGCCAAAACCTGAGGCGGACGGCCAGGCGACCTGCGTCAGCGGGATGAGCTGTTGGAGTGAGGCGACGGTCATCGCCACGGTCGGGATCAGCGCCACCGCGCTGATGAGACGCAGGATCGGCGATGCAAGTTGGTGGTAACGGATAATCTGCCATGCCCAGCACGTGAAGATAATGGTGGGCAAGGCACTGGCCAGGCCCAGCCACTGGACAAATTCATCCGCAATAAAGGCGCCGAAAAGGCCCAGATAATTGGAGGGGGTCACATTGGCGTTGGCCGTATTGAAAGATGGGTCCTGCGGATTATAGGACCAGAGTGCGGCAGCGAGGCACAGGGCCACCGCGACAAGAGCGAGCCCGCCACATTCTATGAGACGCAGTGAGACGGCGTAACGAAAATGGGAAGTTGTGTCGCCTGAAGCTGCGCGACGCCGGAATAAACTCACTGTAACCTCTGATCTTGGTGTCCTGTTAAGGTCGGATGCGCGACGGGGAGCGTGCTTGTTTTGTTCAAGTTAACATCTGAAGCGCGGATACGTCGCTAAAATAAAAACAGAGTTGTCCCGGTTTTGCATTTATATCCCCTTCCATTGCGCACCTCTCCAGAAGGAAATCTGCGCCACCCCGATTTTCCGCAGGTCGAGAGGCGGTTCGGCATTGATGGAGTTCATATTCTTCTCCGACTCCGTGAGGATCAATGTATCGGGTCCGATCCAGCCGGACCTTATAAGCGCCGTGATGGAAAGCGGCAGAAGATTTAGGCCGTAAGGCGGGTCGAGGAAGGCAATATCCACCTGCCGGGTGGCGCGCGGCGGCGCCGTGACGTCGCATTTCAGCACGACGCTATGATCTTCAAAGCGCGCGCGCCTGAGATTTTTGAGCAGAACGCGATGTGCGGCAGAATGGTGGTCCATAAAAGTGACATGCGCGGCCCCGCGCGACATCGCCTCAATGCCGAAAGCGCCGGTGCCCGCGAAACCGTCAAGCACCACCGCATCCTGTATCGCGTGCGCGGCGGCCCAGCCCGCATGGGCGAGCACGTCGAATATAACCTGTCGCGCCCTGTCTGAAGTCGGGCGTGTCACCTGATCATCCGGGCCATCGAGGATAAGGCCGCGTCTCATGCCGGCGATCACGCGCATCAGCGCGCCACGGAACGCGCGGCTTTGCGTCGGGGTGCGGCTTCGAAGCCCCCGATCTGCTCCCGCAATGTTTTGATCGGCACTTCCTCCAACGCACGTTTTTGCAGGGTTCCGAGCTGGAACGGACCATAGGCCACCCGGATCAACCGGCTGACATGCAGGTTCAGCGCCGCCATAACACGGCGGATCTCACGGTTCTTTCCCTCCTGCAGGCTGACGGTCAGCCAGGAATTATCGCCTCTGCGCGAATCGAGTCCGGCCTGAATGGCTCCGTAGCGGACGCCATCGAAAACCGAGCCCTCAGCGAGGGCGGCGAGGCGCTTTTCGTCCACCAGGCCGAAAACACGCACGCGGTAGCGTCTGACCCATTGGTGAGACGGCAATTCAAGCCGACGTGCGAGGGCACCGTCATTCGTCAGTAAAAGCAGCCCTTCAGAATTCAGGTCCAATCGTCCGATGCTGATGACGCGCGGTAAGCCGAGGGGGAGGGATTCAAAAACGGTTTTGCGATTTTGCGGGTCATGGTGGGTTGTCACCAATCCGGTGGGTTTGTGATAACGCCAGACACGCGTGCGCTCCTGCGGGCCGATGACGGCGCCATCCACGCGGATCATGTCCTGAGCGGTGACAAAGGTTGCAGGTTGCTGGATGACCTCGTTATTCACGATGATCCGTCCTTCCGCCACCATACGCTCCACATCGCGACGGCTTCCGACACCGGCCCGCGCCAGAAACTTCGCGATACGTTCGCCTTTGACGTCGTCCGTCATGATTTCAACATCCTTTTAAGCCCCGGGGAGGGACTTTCCAACCTTTGTTCGCGCCCGGTCGGGCTTTTGCAAATCGCCCTCAGGGCGCGGCAAGAGAAGCATGTCTTCGCACGTTCGCGCGTAAACGACATGGTTTTTGCATCATATGATGTGCAAATATCAAACCATGACTGAGAAAAAAGCGAATTTCTTCACGGGAAAGGATCTCTGCAAGGTGCGGGAAGTGCTTTCACCCGAACAGGCGATGAAGCGGGCCCTGCAACTCGCCTGGGATGCCGGTGAGGCCGGGGAGGTGCCCGTTGGGGCCGTCATACTGGACGCAGAGGGGCGCCTTTGCGCGGCGCAGGCCAATCAGGTCGAATCCGATAGTGACCCCTCCGCCCACGCGGAGTTGCGTGCGATGCGGGCGGCCGCACGACATTGCGGGACGAAATATCTGACGGGATGCACGCTTTATGTCACGTTGGAGCCCTGTCCCATGTGCGCGGCCTCGATGGTGCATTTCAAGCTTGGTCGGCTGGCTTTTGGCGCCTATGACCCGAAGGGGGGCGGGGTTGAGCATGGTCCGCGCATTTTCGAGCAGAAAAACTGCCTGCACCGGCCGGAAGTGATTGGCGGCATCCGCGCGGAGGAAAGCGCTACCCTGCTGACGGAATTTTTCAGTCGGTTGAGGACGAAGAAAGGGGCGGAAAAACCCTGACCTCGTTTTTATAAAAAAGAAACCAAGAGAATCTTTACGACGCCAGACATTTTTCTTAAACTTGTTGCGCAAATAACACTATTTGATCAGGATGCGCCGACGGTCGGTCATATAATCCTGATGGAGAGGGCCCGTGAAAATTCGTTTTCGTCCGATTTCCAATTATCTTTCCATATCGAGACATTTAGCGTTGATGACCGTGCCGCTTGTCGCACTCAGCGCAAACATGGCGTCGCACGCTTACGCCGATGGGCCGATTAAACCCGGGGCGCAGCTTCAGAATGCGCCGGATCTCGTCGGGCTCGTCAAGGCCGTGAAACCCGCTGTTGTATCCATTACGGCGCGCATCCGTGTCGGCGCGGATGATCAGGGTAATTTTGATGATAACGGGCAGTCGCCGCAAAGCGCGATGCCCTTTCCCTTTCCGTTTCCTTTCCAATTTGCACCGCCGACCGGCCAGCGCATGGTGGAAGCACGTGGGTCCGGTTTCATCATCTCGCAGGATGGTTATGTGGTGACGAATAACCATGTCGTCAAAAACGCCACAAAAGTGACGGTGACGCTTGATGATGGGTCAAGCTTCCCCGCGAAAATCATCGGTCGTGACAGTAAGAGCGATGTCGCCCTGCTGAAAATCAAAACCGCGGACAAGCTGCCTTTCATCCGATTGGGTAATTCCGACAATGTGCAGCCGGGCGCCTTCGTTGTGGCTGTCGGCAATCCTTACGGGTTGGGTGGCACTGTCACATCCGGGATTGTGTCCGCTCTGGGCCGTGACCTGGGCGCTGGGCCTTATGATGACTTCATCCAGGTTGATGCGCCGATCAATCATGGTAATTCAGGCGGGCCGCTCTTTGACCAAAGCGGGGACGTGATCGGGATGAACACGGCCATCATCTCGCCATCCGGCGGTTCAATCGGGATTGGTTTTGCCATTCCCTCCAATACCGTCAAGGATGTGGTTAATCAGCTTCAGAAAACGGGGCATGTCACGCGCGGCTATATCGGCGTCACCGTCCAACGGATTTCGCCAACAATGGCGAAAGCGCTTGGCTTGACAAACCCGTCACCCGGTATCGCGCCGACAGGGGCGCTGGTGGCTAATGTCATCGCGGGCGGCCCCGCGGATCACGCCGGCATTCGCAGTGGTGACATCATCATGTCGGTCAATGGCGTAAAGGTGAAAAACGATCATGATGTCGTTATGCAGACGGTCGCCAATAAGCCTGGCTCTGAAATTGTGATTCAGATTCTGCGTGACGGTAAAACCCAGTCCATCAAGGCGCGGGTTGGCAGCTTCCCTAAAAACGGTGAGGCCGCGACGTCAGAGTCCGATAATGCGGATGATGCGGGATCCACAAAGCTTGGCGTGTCGCTCTCCCCGCTCACGGATGATATCCGCCATCAACTCGGCGCTGACAAAACCGTTAAGGGAGCCGTTGTGAGCGCGGTCACGCCGGGTTCCCCCGCGGAACAGGCTGGCATTCGCCCGGGTGACATTGTGCAAAGTGTCGATCGTAAACCCATCTCGAACCCGGAAGCGGCAACGATGGCCGTGCGCGCCGTCCTCAGGAAAAACAAGCCTGTCTTGCTTCGGATTTACCGTGATGGGCTACGAATTTTTGTCGCGATCGCGCAGAATAATAATCAGGATGATGAGTAGAAATTATCCATTATTATAACCAGGCGACGCGCCGGATGCGGTCCATCGCATCCGGCGCTTCTTTATCTTCCGCAACGCGCGCCCCATATCTCACGGGCGGGCAAGGTGGTTTGCGCCATCAATTTGCTGTAGAGAAAACCCGGACGCGACAAGACGTTTCCTGAAACCGAGGTATTGTGTGCGATGAAACCTGACGACGCATATCGGCGCAAAATCATTGATGGCAAGGCCATCGCCCGGGCTTTAACCGATTCCATCAAGGAAAAAGTGGAGAATTTTCGCCTTGAGACGGGTCAAATCCCGGGACTGGCGGTTGTTCTGGTCGGTAATGATCCGGCCAGTGAAGTTTACGTCAAGAACAAGGCGATTCAGACACACCGCGCGGGTATGCGCTCCTTCATGCATATGTTGCCGGAGACGACCGCACAGGAGGAGCTTTTGGCGTTGATCGCGCGGCTCAATGCCGATGCGGCGATCCATGGAATTCTCGTTCAACTCCCCTTGCCGCAGCATCTTGACCGGAATATCGTCATCAATGCGATCGCGCCACATAAGGACGTTGACGGACTGGGGGAAGTTAATGCCGGTCGGCTCAGCCTGGGTATGGATGGGCATGTGCCGTGCACACCTTTGGGGTGCCTCAAGCTGCTTCAAGACACGCTGGGGACGTTGCGCGGCCTCCATGCTGTCATTATCGGCGCGTCCAATCTCGTTGGTAAGCCGATGGCGCAGCTTCTGTTGAAGCAGGGCTGCACCGTCTCCATCGCCCATATCGACACGAAAGATCCAGGTGGTTTGGCGCGCCAGGCGGATATCCTCATCGTCGCCGTGGGGAAAGCCGAGCTCGTCCCAAGTGACTGGGTCAAACCCGGTGCGACCGTGATTGATGTCGGCATCACCCGCATGGACCTGCCTGATGGGAAGACCCGTCTCGTTGGCGATGTGGCGTTCAATGATGCGCTTGAAAAAGCCGCTTTCATCACGCCCGTGCCGGGGGGGGTCGGGCCGATGACCATTGCCTGCCTGCTCAGCAACACGTTCGACGCGGCGTGTGAAGCGAATAAGGGCGTCTGACATGACGCGAATATCCATCGAGCTTGTGCCGCGTGATGCGGCATCGTTGCGGCAGGATTTTGACACGGCGCGGCGCACTTTGCCACAAGCGGGTTTGGTCAATATACCTGATCTCACACGAATGAAAATGCGATCTTGGGAGGCAGCGCAACTCCTGAATGAGGCGGGCAATGTCCCTGTCATTCCGCATATACGTGCGATTGATATCGCCCCAAACGCGCCGCTGCCCTGCGTCCAGCAATCCGGTATTGATGAAATTCTGGTGGTCGAAGGCGATCCACCTGCCGACCCGTCCCGCCCGACTTACCCTCATGGCAGTGTCGATATCATCCGGCGTTACCAGCGTGAGGCGCCGCATTTAAAAGTCTACGCTGCATTTGACCCGTATCGCCGCGCACCTTATCAGGAGCTTGAGGCCGTCAAACGTAAGATTGACGCGGGCGCTGTCGGGTTTTTCACGCAGCCACTTTTTGACCTACCTGCGTTGGAGCTTTGCGCAAGGTGGCTGGAGGGGCAAACCGTTTTCTGGGGTGTCTCCCCTGTCGTAAGTGAGAAGAGCCGTGCTTACTGGGAAAACGTCAATCACGTCGTGTTTGCGCGTGACTTTGACGCGTCCCTCTCCGCCAATATTGCCTTCGCGCAGAAAATGCTCGACTTCGTCATAAGGGAGAAGAGCAATATTTACTTTATGCCATTGCGTATTGACCTCGACGCCTATCTTGGCGCGCTGGTCATGCCGACGATTTAGCGGCGACGCGATTGACGCCCGTCCTGAAGGCGGGCGTCATCGAAACGGGTTTGAGGACGCGTCTTATTTCCTAAATGAATCGGGAAGCTTACCGCCATTCTCCGAAAGTTTCTGCATAACCTGCTTGCTGAGCCAGATATTCATGCTGGCACTGTCATTCATGTCGCCTGAATAGCCGAGTTCCTTCGCGAGCTGTTGACGCGCTTCAAGAGAGCTGTCCATATCCAGGAGCTTCATGAGATCCACAATGGATGTCTTCCAATTGGAAGCGCCACCACCTTTTTTATTGGCGAGATCGGTCAGGATGGCGTTGACATCCGTGCCAGTTGAACTCCCCTCCATCATGCCAGGCGTTTTCGCGTCGGCACGGCCGAAAATCTTGGAAACGAGGGTGCTGAAAATACTCATATTAACCTCAAAATATTAAGAAAATCCGGGAAAAATTTGTCAAATATTTAACGTTGCGTGTCTTGAACTGTTCCCTTGCATTTCCACAGTTTGATCGACAGACAACACCTTTATTGACCGCAAAAAAAAGGGGCCGCGCGGGCCCCTTTTTCAACGGCGTTGATTGGATGTCTTAGTAACGGTAAAGCTCGTGTTTAAACGGCCCTTCCACCGGCACGCCGATATATTTTGCCTGTTCGGGGCTCAGGCGGCTGAGTTTGGCGCCGACTTTGGCGAGGTGAAGTGCGGCCACCTTCTCATCAAGTTTTTTCGGCAACGTGTAGACCTTATTTTCATATTGTCCTTTCTGCGCCGTCCAAAGCTCAATCTGCGCGAGCGTCTGATTTGTGAAAGAAGCTGACATGACAAAAGAAGGATGCCCGGTCGCGTTCCCGAGATTGACCAGACGGCCCTGGGAAAGAAGGATGATCCGCTTACCGTCCGGGAAAACAACCTCATCCACCTGCGGCTTGATATTGTCCCATTTGAAGTTGCGCAGCGCCTCAATCTGGATTTCACTGTCAAAATGCCCGATATTGCACACGATGGCGCGGTGACGCATGGCGCGCATATGCTCAATCGTGATGATGTCCACATTGCCCGTGCAGGTGACGAAAATATCGCCGCGCGGGGCTGCGTCCTCCATGGAAACGACTTCGTAACCTTCCATCGCGGCCTGAAGCGCGCAGATCGGGTCCACCTCCGTCACGAGAACGCGGCAACCTGCATTGCGCAGGGAGGCGGCTGAGCCTTTGCCAACATCACCATAACCGGCGACGACAGCGACTTTGCCCGCCATCATCACATCCGTGCCACGTCGGATGGCATCGACCAGGCTTTCCCGGCAGCCATAAAGATTGTCAAATTTGGATTTGGTCACGCTGTCATTGACGTTGATGGCGGGCACGAGCAGCTTTCCCGCTTTCTCCATCTCCCACAGCCGGTGCACACCTGTGGTCGTCTCTTCCGACAGGCCGCGCACATCTTTGAGCATTTCAGGATATTTATCATGCATCAGGACGGTCAGATCACCCCCGTCATCGAGGATCATATTGGGCGTCCAGCCATTCGGGCCCTTGATGGTCTGCTCAATACACCACCAGAATTCTTCTTCAGACAGGCCTTTCCAGGCAAAAACCGGGATGCCGGCGGCCGCGATCGCGGCGGCGGCCTGATCCTGCGTGGAGAAAATATTGCAGGATGACCAGCGCACTTCCGCGCCGAGAGCGATCAGCGTTTCAATGAGCACGGCCGTCTGGATCGTCATATGCAGGCAACCCGCGATGCGCGCGCCTTTCAGGGGCTGTTTTTCACCGAATTCCTCCCGAAGGGCCATCAACCCTGGCATTTCGCCTTCGGCGATGGAAATTTCCTTCCGGCCCCATTCGGCTAGGGACATGTCACTTACTTTGTAATCGCTCATATGCGCGGCGCCTCACTTTGTTAGCAGTCTTATCTCGCAAGGGTTATAAAGCGAGTGAGGCGTGAGGGCCAGTGGCCTTGTTTTGCCAGGATGCAAGCCACGGGAATTGCCGCGACGATAAGTCGGATCGGCGCCGCCTGACCTTGCAAAGCTCCTTTGTATCTCAAGCGGCGATGTCAGGATTTCAGCCCGTGCGCGTCGATGACGGGAAGCAATCGCGCGCCAAAAACGGCACCTGAAGCGCGATTACGACGTTATCAGCTTTTAGAGATGCGGTGCGCGACGGTATTTCCGATGCTCGTGCTTCGCCGTCGTTTTCTCGCCAGGTTTGGTCTTGACCTGCGGTTTGCCCGGGCGCGCCGGAGTCGGTTGCTCCATCGCCTGATTGCGGTAGGTTGGGTTCTTCTCCGTCGGATTATGCGCGCCCGCAGATTGCTGACGCATCCGGTCTGCCTTTTCAGCAGTGGGGGGCGCGTCGTTTGAAGGTTCGGAGGTTGGCTGCGCCTGCGCCGCGACGGCCAGGGAAAAGCCCGCCAATATAGCGAGGGTGAGGAAACTCTTTTGCACGGATGTCATGCAGCAACCTTATGACGGAGAATGTTTCATATGCCGGACAACCAGGCGCCGACGGGCCTCAAGCCTGTGAACATTTTTACTCCCATTAAGTTTCGAACTTGTATACAGATCGCTGAATTTTAAGAACTCTGGAAACATCTGACCGGGCTGGGAGTTTTTGATGCGCCATGGGCGGCCTCAAATTTCGGGTTTCGGGCAAAGCAGACCCGGGAGGGTAAGATGTCATCCCCACGTGTGAAAAAACCGTATCCCATCATTGGCGGAACGGATCTCGTCAAACGGCGCGGCAAGCGCAGTGGTGTCGTGAATGGACTCGTCTGGGCGGTCAGCGTCGCGTCATCCGGCGAGTCGCATCCCCTGACGGATGAGGAAATCAACGCCATTCTCAATGGCAGTATGCCAGCGGAGGATGAAGTCCCGGGCATTGTCGATAAATGGTTCTGGCTGCATTTCGACACGGTCCACAGTGCCGCGCGCCTTCAGGTTGCGCATCTGACATGCTTCCCGCGGGAGGCATGTCTGGTCCTGGCGGAGACGGAATACGGCATCACGCTCGAAGCGACGGACCACGTCGTCTGGGGCGCGATGCCGGCTTTCGATGATGCGGTGCTGGAGGAAGATCGCGATTTCTGCGCCTGGCGCTTCGCAATGCGCCGGGATTTGCTGGTGACGACCCGCCGTAACCCGATCCCGGTTCTCGGCAGCACCTTCCGCTCCCTCAAGGCGGGGAAAGTCTCGGCGGGGCCGATTGGCGTCATTGAACGCACCATACGCGTCTTTATCGCGAGTGTCCGGCGGCAGATCAGTCGGCTGGATGATGAGGTTGACCGGGCGGAAGATGCTCTTTTGCGCTTTGAGAGAAAGCGCGATCTCGGCCATCTCGGCGCGATCGTGGGTAAATCCCGCCGCCGCGCTACGGAACTGCGTCGCGTCGTGACCCCGATCGACCGCGTGATACGTGATGCGGATCTCAACCTGCCGCTCTGGGCAGAAGATGAGCTGCGTGACCGCCTCGAAAATCAGGTCCATGCTGCGTTGGACGACTTGCTGGCGGTGCAGGAGCGCTCACGCTCTTTGCAGGATGAGCTTTCCTCCATGCAGGTTGAGGAGACAAATCGCCGCCTTTATATCGTCTCCGTCGCGACAATCCTGATGCTTCCCGCAACGTTGGTGACCGGGTTTTTCGGCATGAATACGGGCGGGATGTTCCTCCAGACCGGCGCGCTCGGTACGATTTGGGCCGGAATTGTCTGCGCGGTCTTTATGTTGCTGACATGGATCTTCCTGAAAGTCGCGCGCCTGTTATAGGGCTTAATCGCTGAGACACGTCGACACGTCTTAACGATTCTACTTCGAAGTCAGCACTTACGCGTCGCGCTTTGTCCCGGATGGGGCCTGCGTCGCAGATGGATGCCCGAGATGCACAGTGCCGCGCGCCTGCGCCAGAGCCATTTGCCGCTGACGCGCCGCATAACGTGCGCGCTGCGTCGCATTGCGCTCGTGATGGCAATGAGGGCAGGATTCGCCCTCCACATAATGGGGCGATGCGCGATCATCCGGTGAGAGGGGCATGCGGCAGGCATGGCACAGCGCATATTTGCCGGGCTTGAGACCATGCTGCACGCTGACACGATGGTCGAAAACGAAGCAGTCCCCTTGCCACAGACTTTCCGCCTCCGGCACGGTTTCAAGATATTTGAGGATGCCGCCTTTCAAGTGATAGACGTCCTCAAACCCTTCCTCCCGCGCGAAGGCGGTTGCTTTCTCACAGCGAATGCCGCCCGTGCAGAACATGGCGAGTTTAGCCTTCCGGCCTTCTTGCGCCCGCTGCGCCCGGAATTGACGGAACCAATCGGGAAAATCCCGGAAACTCTTCGTGCCAGGGTCAATCGCGTGCTTGAAACTGCCGATGGCGACTTCATAATCATTGCGCGTATCAATGACAATCGTATCGGGGTCGGTAATCAGTGCGTTCCATGCCTCCGGCGCGACGTAACGCCCCACTGATTTCAAGGGGTCAATCGCGGGCTGCCCCATCGTCACAATTTCCTTTTTGAGCCGTATTTTCATGCGGTGAAAAGGGGGTGCGTCCGCGTAAGACAATTTCCATTCCAGGGAGTCGCAACCGGGCAGGGCTTTGATTTCAGTGAGGATAGCGTGGATATCATCGTCCTGGCCCGCAATGGTCCCGTTAATCCCCTCTGGCGCGAGGAGAAGCGTCCCGCAAATAGCGTGCGCCCTGCATTTTTCCAGAAGCGGCGCTTTAAGCGATGCGGGATCGGGAAAGGGCGTGAAATGATAGAGCGCAGCAATTGTTAAGCGGTGACGTGTCATGAGCCAGGTCCAAATCGAGGAGCACGGCCCTTTTAACCGAAATTATTCAATGAGTCTTGTCGTTCCGCCGGGACCCGCTTCGGGGTCTGGATGTAACGGCGGTTTTCTCCGGCAAAGCAGGGGGCGCGAAGCCGAGAAATTGCAGCCACTCCATTTGCTGCGCATCTGGAGGCGATATGGAAGCGTCATTCATGAGTCGTGCGATGACGTCGTGTCCGGTGGCAAGACATCTGATCATCGGGGTGACCTCCGAATATTAAGCTGCAAAAGAGAGGACCACAATAGTGTGTATGAGAATTATTCGCAACTAAAAATGTTACGGTAAGGTAGCGCCGCCTCAAAGGCGCGCTTCTGCGCCGCCATCTGAGCGGTCTCTTCCACCAGAAAATCCCGCACGGCGTTTCTCAAACCTTCATGCGCGATGTGATGCGCCGCCCAAGTGTATGTGGGGCGATAACCGCGCAAAATTTTATGCGTGCCTTGCGCACCGGCCTCAACGCGCTTGAGTTGATGAGCGATGGCCCACTCAATGGCTTGATAATAGCAAAGCTCAAAATGCAAAGCGGGCCAATCCTCTGCGCAACACCAATAACGCCCGTAAAGCGTGTCACCGCTCCATATGTTCAAGGCGGCGGCGGCTATTTCCTCATGGTGGGAGGCGGTCATGAGGATGATATTTTCACCGCGTGACGCTGCAAGTGTCGCGAAAAATCCCGGGGTGAGGTAGGCGTTTCCCCATCGTCGATCCGTCGTGGCGCGATAGAGCGCGTCGATACGCCGCCATTCATCCGGCCGTAACGTGTCACCGCTTCGGGTTGAAAATTTCAGGCCGTAAGATGACGCCAATTCCCGCTCCTTGCGGATCATTTTTCGCTTACGCGAGGTGAGGGAATCGAGAAACGCACTGAAATCCGCGTAGGCGTCATTCGTCCAGTGAAATTGCAGGCCACGGCGTGTCAGCCAGCCCAGTTTCGCGAGGAGGGCAGCCTCCTCCTTCGTGCAGAATGTCAGATGTACGGATGAAAGCCCGGCTGATCGCGTCATTTCAACCATATATGCCGCCATGCGACGCTTGACCGAATCTGCCGCCAGCCCGGCTGGGCTGCATAAGATGCGCGCCCCGCTGACGGGTGTGAAGGGAACGCATCCCGAGAGCTTCGGGTAATATTGACCGCCCGCCTGCATAAAAGCCTCTGCCCATGGCTGGTCAAACACATATTCACCGAGTGAATGGCTTTTGACGTAGAGCGGGGCGATGGCCTGAACCTGACCGTTTTCTCGCAAAACGCCGTGACAGGGATGCCACCCTCGGGAGGGAACGGCGGAACCGCTCTGCTCCAGCGCGAGGAAGAAATCGCGCCCCGTCAGAACGTCATCGCCGGCACAGAGACGCCAGTCTGCCGGTGGAATGGCCTCGGCACCGGGTGCAATGCTGAAGCCGTCACCTGTCATAAGAGGAAGGGCGGGCGGGAGAGCCGAAACCCTTTGGCCCCCTGTAACGACTCATCAGGGCGCAATTTCGAAAATCGCCTCGACTTCCACCGGGGCATCTAATGGCAGAGAGGGCACGCCGATGGTTGAGCGCGCATGGATGCCACGCTCTCCAAAGAGCCCAACAGCAAGGTCGGACGCACCATTCATGATTTTGGCGTGGTTGGTGAAAGCGGGCGCGCAGCTGATAAATCCGCCGAGGCGCACAACTTTTTTGACTCGCTTCAGATCACCGAGAGCCGCCTTCGCCTGGGCAACCACGTTCAGGAAGCAGGCTTGCGCGCAGGCAATGCCGATCTCATCCGAAACCTCGCCCCCGAGCTTTCCTTTCGCCTTGAGGGCGCCTGCCTCAAGCGGTAACTGGCCCGATATGATGAGAAGAGAGCCCGTCTGCACGCAGGCGACATAATTGGCGACCGGTTTTGCGGCCTCCGGCAATGTCAGGCCCAGTTCGGCGATTTTTTTTTCAATATCGAGTGACATGGAGCGACCCTTTGCTTTTTTAGCGTCACGCATGCGGTATGCATGATGGCGCTTAATTTATAGGTCAGTCGATATAAGAGCGCCACGTCGCTTTAGTAAAACATTTACACGACACGTAAATGCTGCCGATGCGCCCCGTCCCGATCACTTGATTCTGAATTTGCCTCGAAGGGGAGGAAGGGGTCAGCGGATGTCATGGGGTCATGCTCCAATTCCGGCCCGATATCCGGAAGTTTCACACCCAGATAGGTTTCTGAAAGGCTGCGGAAGACGTAATCCGTAATGGACGAGGCATGATTAGCCGCCGCGTCGCCCTCAACCGTGCCGCCAATTCCGTAACGTGCATAAGCGAATTGATCCACATAGACATCCAGCGGGACACCATATTGCAGCCCGATGGACACGGCCTGATTGAGACTGTCAATCAAACCTTTCACCATCGAATTACCGCGCGCCGCATTGATCGTGACTTCACCCAGAGAGCCGTCGTCAAACTCACCTGTCCGGAGGTAAAGGCGCTGCCCCCCGATGGAGACACGCATGGAGACGCCATTAAGCCGTTGCGGTAACAGCCTGCGTTGCCCGCGCTCCAGCCGGGATTGCGGCGACAGGACAAGCGTGGGGTCAGGGCGCGCGGGCATGCGATCGACGAAACCCGCCACGGCGCGATGCATTGCCAGATGGGCCGCAATATCGGGCTGGGTGAGGGGCGCCTGCCCCGCAAACGCCGCCGCGAGGGCTGTCTCGGGTGTAAAGCCTTTATAAGCCAATCGCGCGAGTGTGCTCGCCCTGAGCGCGCCATTTTCGTTCAAAGGTGAGAAAATCGGCGCAAAGCCGCATGCATCGACACCGAGGATGCAGTCAATGGGTCCTGGCGCTGAAAACCCGGTCTCGATCAATGGCTGTGACGGCAGGCTGTCATCCGCATGGTCGATTTCATCGCGGATCTGCTCACCAATTGAGGCAAGTCCGGCAATGGGGCATGCGGTGGGCGGTAATGGGACCGGCCCCGCATTCTGCCGCGCGACGGAGCTTGTCAGCCACGCGATGTAGCACGCAGCATCCCGCCCCGCATCGCTGTCATAATCAAAGCCGAGCGCGGCAAGGGCTGCATCGATATTGGTGAGGAGGAGCGTCCCCGCCCGACGGGGAAGAAGCGTGTCCTCCAATGGTGAGGCGTTTATATCGGCTTCATCCGGCGAGTCGAAAAGCGGCAATTCCCCGTTGAGCTGCGTGCCGGTATGGGCGTGAATCTCACGCAGCGTGTCGCAGACGCGTCGCAAAGCCGCGATGTAACCTGGCCCGTCAAACGAGCCGTGACCACAGAAGGACGCGACATTGACGATGAAGCCCCCCTGACGGTCATGCTGTCCCTGCCATAAACCGGCCGTCGGCGCGACCTGACGCTGCAGGAGCAGATCTAGAAATTCCCTGCACCGATCGACGCCCAGTTTCTCATCGCCCGAGATATTGGCCTGGATCATCGTCAGCCAGGGCATGACCGCATCCTCAAAGGTGAGGGGGCCTTGCGACAGGGACAGATCCAGCATGGCGCGCGCCGCCACATCATCCCAAGTGATGGGGAGGGTGACGCTGCCTAGCGGGCCGGTATCCGGGTCTGCACTGATGCGGACGGATCGGAGGGGGAGGGCTTTGATTGTTTCCATCATCGTCATACCGTCAGCTTAAGTGAGGTCGTGCGAGATAAAAAGGCTATACGAACCGCATGATAGGCGTTTAATGGTCTGTATAACGAGGATAAGGTGGATAACTTGATATTGATCGGCGCGCAAGCTGTCTGCGATGGTCAGAAGCTGCGTTGGCGCTGATCATGCCGGGCGCGTGGATGCGTGGCGGGCATGTCAATTTGAGGTAAGGCGGAGGAATATGGAACGCGTATCAGCCATTCAGACACGACGGCAGACCGCTGAAATCATTGTTGGTATGCTGGTGCTTGCCGTTCTTCTCCTGATGCTAATCCTTGCCATCGCTGGTCGCTATCGCAGTGGCGGGGATGATTATAATCTGAAAGCGGATTTCAACCAGATTGACGGCCTCTCCATCGGCTCGGATGTCCGGCTTGCCGGGATCACGGTCGGACATGTCGCCACCACGCGCGTCGACCCGAAAACCTATCGCGCCAACGTCACTTTCACGGTTGATCGATCTGTCGCCCTGCCGGTGGACAGTGCGGCGATCATTACGTCAGACAGTTTGCTGGGTGGCAAATATATTGCCCTTTCTCCCGGGGGGACACGACGCTGCTGAAATCCGGGCAACTTATGTCCATCACCCAGGGTTCCATCAGTCTGGAGCAACTTCTGAGCAAATTCATCTTCTCCGTGACGGACAGCATCCAGAAAAATGACCGGTCATCAGATGGTGATAATGGCGGGTCATCCCTCAAATGATGCGGCCTGACTGGAAAGACGTGCATGGTGTGCCGATCTCCTGTCTCGAAAAACGGCGCCTCCTCAATGAGAATGCAGTGGAGCTTGAGCAGGTGATACGGGATGCGTGGGATGACGCCATATTGATGGGCGTGGCGCCGGCCATCATGCGCACTTATCTGGAGAAACTGGTTTCTGGGTTGAAGGAAGGGTCAGCTTCATGATGCGAAGGGCGCGCCGGGCGGAAGGCCGGTTGATCGCGATGGCTCTATTGGGGCTGGTCGGCTGTTTGCCTGGGGGGAAACGGCCCGCGCGGCGGATCTCGTCGCGCCGCCGGTCATGTACCTTCCAAATGTGTGGCAGGGGAAAAGCGTGGCCGTCATCCGCGTGTTGCGCCGGGTCGACTCTCATATCGAGGAATTGACCATCCCGGTCGGGCAGGAGGGGCAATATAAAACGCTGCACCTTCATGTCGCACAATGCGTTGAAAAGCCGCCGACATTGCCGAGAGACGCGGCGGCCCGCCTCTCCATCCGCGATGACACGAATCCGGATTTTCATTTTGATGGGTGGATCGTGCAGAGTGCCCCCGCTCTTTCCACTTACACCAACCCGCTTTACGGCGTCAGTGTCGTGCGATGTGAGGGCAACCCGGTGGCCCCACTGCTGGCACCTTTACCTGGACCGGTAAAGCCGGACCCGAATGCGGTCAAAAAGCCGGAAGATACGCAGGGACCGACGCGGGACGCCGCCGGGCCGCAGCTTTCAAGCCCGAACGTCCAGGCTTCGCAACAAGATGCGCCTTTCGAGCTCGCGCCCGGGGGCAGGGCCTGACCGCGCCCACCAACCCGTCCCCGTCCGGCAAGGTGCCTCAGGACGCGCCGCTGCAATTGGCTCCGCCCTGAATTCAATGGAAGCGAGAGATAAAATCTCCGGGCTTTTCCTCCGGCAGATCCGAAGATTTTTCCTCGCGTGACCTCTGATCCCTGCTGAGGTCGCGCAACCCGTAGAAGCCGGAGAAGTTGACATAAGATGCATTCTCGCCGTGCCTCTGACCCTGCCAGAAATTCGCCTGCGCCGCCTCTCCCCCTGACTCTTGCCGAAACGGCTTTTCTTCTCGATTTCGATGGCACGCTCGTCGATATCGCGCCCACCCCGGACGCTGTGACGGTCACGCCGGACCTGCCTGACACGTTGCAACGCCTAAGAGGCGCGACGGGCGATGCGGTTGCGATTATTTCAGGCCGGACGATTGAGGAGATTGATCACTTTCTTCCTCATATCGCCTACGCTATTTCCGGTGAACATGGCGCCGCCCTCCGGGAAGCGCCTGACGCGGCCATCACGCATCTCGATATGCCCGCGCCGCCCGATGAATGGTTGCGTCAGGCCCGGCAATTCGGGGCAGCTCATGAGGGCAGCATCATCGAGCCAAAAAAAAACGGGCTGGTGCTGCATTATCGCAAATGCCCGGATGCCGCGGGCGTTTTTGAGCGTTTCGCGCGTGAGCTCATCACGGATCACACTGATTTTTATGTTCAACCCGCGAAAATGGCGTGGGAAATCCGGATGAAAGGCGTTGACAAAGGCAAGGCCCTGAGGCGCATCATGTCATTGCCGAATTTTCGTGATAAACTTCCGATCTTTGTCGGTGACGACAGGACGGATCTCGATGGTGTGCATGCAGCGCAGGCAATGGGCGGGAAGGGGTATCTCATTCCAGAAGATTTCGCGACCGCAGAGATATTCAGGGCCTGGTTACGGCAATGCGCGGAGATGCGACCATGAGTCGCCTCGTCCTCGTGTCCAATCGCGTGCCGGATGTCAAGGAGCGCGTGCAATCGGCCGGCGGGCTCATCGTTGGGCTGGGCGAAGCCGTGCGCGACACAGAGGGGCTATGGTTTGGCTGGTCCGGACAACATCATGAAAATGCTGTCTCCTCTGACGTGCAGATTGAGCAGCTTCACCGCGTTACATTCGCGACGATTGACCTGACAACGGATCAATATACGCGCTTTTACGAGAATTTTGCGAATGGTGCGCTTTGGCCGCTTTGTCATTACCGCCTTGAGATGATTCGCTATCGCCAGGAGGATTATGATTCCTATAAGAAGGTCAATGCGCTTTTTGCGCGGAAGCTGGCGCCCCTCCTCCGGGAAGATGACGTCATCTGGGTGCATGATTATCACCTGATGATGCTGGGTGCTGAGCTGAAGAAACTCAATATCAGAAACCGTATTGGCTATTTTCTGCATATCCCCCTTCCACCCTGGAGTGTGACGCGGGTGCTGCCCTGTGCGGGGGCATTGCTGTCTGCCCTCTCGGAATACGATCTGATCGGCGTGCAGACTGAGGAAGATCGCGAGAACTTCAATAGTTGTTTTTCAGCGACCGGACTTTCCACACGCGTAGAGCATTTTCCGATCGGCATCGCGCCGGAGGAATTTCGGGAAGAGGCGCGTCGCAATGTCGATGCGCCGGAAGTCGTCCGGCTTATGGATAGTCTGCGTGGTCGCAAACTGGTGATCGGGGTTGATCGCCTCGATTATTCCAAAGGTATTCCGGAACGCATCAAAGGTTTCGAAAAATTGATCCAGCGTTATCCGCAGCATGAGGCGAAGGTTGTCATGTTGCAGATCGCCCCGGTCTCCCGTGCGGGCGTATCCGCTTATCAACATCTTCGACGTGAAGTCGATGAGCTGAGCGGACATGTCAATGCCACGTTCGGCACGTTTGACTGGACGCCCGTCCGCTTCCTGACGCAGTCCGTCCCCAGACATGTGCTGGCAGGGTTTCATCGTCGCGCCGATATCGCCCTCGTGACGCCGTTACGCGATGGGATGAACCTCGTCGCGAAGGAATATGTCGCGGCGCAGGACGAGGATGACCCGGGTGTCCTCATTTTATCGTCTCTTGCCGGTGCGGCGCCTGAACTAAAGGCCGCTCTTCAGGTTAATCCCTATGATCCCGATCAGATCGCTGAGGCGCTTCATCTTGCGCTGACAATGAAAAAAGAAGTACGGAAAAAAAGATGGCGTTTTCTCAACGTCGAGGTGCAACGCAACACGGCGGCGCGCTGGGCTGCAGAATTCCTCTCCGTATTGAAGGAAGTGAGGTGACATGATGTCCGTCCGGGCCTGTGGAGGTTTTCTTTTCCTGCTCAGTATTCTTGCTCTCGCTACGGCGTGGTTCGCGGAGCGCATCCTGGGGCTGCCCCCCTGTGAACTGTGCCTGCTGGAACGCATACCGTGGAAGATCACCTTTTTCCTCGGTGCAGTGGCGCTGCTGGTCAGCGGACGTGTCGGCGCCATCTCGAATGTCCTGGCGATTCCCGTCACATTTGTCGGGGTCGTGCTTTCCGCCATTAATATCGGGGTTGAGCAGAAATGGTGGGAGAGCCCCTTTCCCGCCTGTCATGCGCCCGTTTTTAAAGGTGGTAGTTTTTCACAGCATTTGGCGGCCATGCCCCTGCGCCCCGTCAAACCCTGTGACGCGCCAACCTATCTGTTTCATCTGCCATTTTCGATGGCCCTGATGGGTGGGGTCGTTTCCATCATTGTGATGATCGCCCTGATCTATTGGGCGCACGCTTATTTCACGACACCGCGGAAACGATTTCGCCATAGTGCTTCTTTCAGATAAGATGCGGTAGGGAGGCATTGCGGGCGCCCAGGCCCGCTGCCGATTTGTGATATATCCTTCAAACGTGCAACGTCATCTCTGCCGAGCCGTTTGAAGGGTGTTGATATTATGGAAGATTTTTATTCAATCTACAGTCACGGAATGGCGCGGGTCAGTGTTTGCACTTTTCCCGTCCAACTCGCCGTACCCTCTCAAAATGCGGAAATCATCGCCGCAATCGCAGCACAATGTGAGAAGGAAGGCAGTGTCCTCGCCGTTTTTCCTGAGCTTTGTCTGACAGGTTATAGTCTGGAGGATCTTCGCCATCAAGCGGTTGTGATCGACGCGACCCATGAGGCGATCCGGGCACTTGCCCATAAGACGCGCTCTATGCAGATCACGCTGATCGTCGGTGCTGCGCTGCGTTTCCGAAACGGACTTTATAATTGTGCGGTCGTGATCCAGGGCGGCCGGATCTGCGGCGTGGTGCCGAAAGCGCATCTACCCGAATATGCGGAATTCTATGAGAGCCGTCACTTCTCCGCCGGCTCAGGGATAAATGGCGCGATGATTTCCGTCGCGGGTGACGAAGTGCCTTTTGGCTGCGATCTGATTTTCAGATTCAGGGACATCGCTGATTTCATCCTCGGCGTGGAAATCTGCGAAGATTTATGGGTTGCAAACTCGCCTCATATTCACCTGACGCGCGCGGGCGTAACGGTCATGGCAAATCTATCAGCCAGCAGCATAACCATTGGAAAGTCGGAGACGAGAGATCTCCTCTGTCGGGCGGCATCACTTAAAACAATTTCCGCTTATCTTTATGCCGCCGCGGGGGAGGGGGAATCAACGACGGACCTTTCCTGGGACGGGCAGGTCTCCATTTATGAAAAGGGTGAGATCCTCGCGCAATCGGAGCGATTCCCTTCCGGCGCGAAGATCGTTCATGCTGATATCGATCTTGAGCGCATTGTGCAGGAGCGCCTCAGGCGACAGAGTGTTGAGGCGAGTGATGCAGGTCACGCGGCCCGAAGCTGGCGTGACATCGCGCTCCATACGGAACCGCCGCGCGGCGATGTCGGTCTGAAGCGGGAGGTTCCGCGATTCCCCTTCCTCCCGGATAATGCATCCCGCCTCGCTCAGGATTGTTTCGAGGCCTGGACGATACAGGTCACGGGCCTGGTTCAGCGTCTTCGCGCCAGTGGCGTCACCAGGATGGTTATCGGCGTGTCAGGAGGGCTCGACTCGACCCTCGCGCTGCTTGTCTGCCGCCGTGTCGCCCAGCAGATGGATTGGCCCGCGGAGTCGATGCACGCTTACACTATGCCGGGTTTCGCCACAGGCGACGCCAGCAAAACATTGGCCGTGGAATTAATGCGCGCGCTGGATATTGAACCGCGTGAACTGGATATCCGCCCCGCTGCGACGCGTATGCTGAGCGATCTGAACCACCCTCATGCGCGGGGGGAGGATATTTTCGATACGACGTTCGAAAATGTTCAGGCTGGCCTGCGGACGGATTACCTGTTTCGCATCGCCAATCAGGTTGGCGGAATCGTTATCGGCACAGGCGATTTATCAGAGTTGGCGCTGGGCTGGTGCACCTATGGCGTCGGTGACCAGATGTCGCATTACAATGTCAATAGCGGGATGCCGAAGACCTTGATTCAACATGTATTACGCTGGTTGGCGGCCGAGGAACTTCCTTCAGCAGCGGCAGCACCGATTATCCGGATGATTATCGACGCAGACATCTCGCCTGAGCTTATACCGGCGCAAAATGGTCGCGTGCAGCGAACTGAGGACATTGTGGGGCCTTACGACCTGCAGGATTTCTTTTTGTATTTTACGCTGCGATACGGTCTGAAACCGTCAAAAATCGCATTTCTCGCAATGCACGCATGGTTGGACCCGTCACATGGCCAATGGCCTGCGAACTACCCGGAGGGAAGAAAGTTATGTTATACTTTGGCTGATATCAGGAGATGGTTGGAAGTATTTCTAAAAAGATTCTTTAGTTTCAGTCAATTTAAACGCTCCGCTATGCCGAACGGGCCGAAAATCAGTCCCGGCGGCGCGCTCTCCCCTCGAGGAGATTGGCGGATGCCTTCCGATTCGCAAGCGCAACTATGGTTGAACGAGCTTTTCGGGAAAGTTCCCTAAAAAATGACGAATTTAATAAAAAACTTGTGATTCAGACAGAATTTTCTTGCTGGAGTTGGTCTAAATGGTTAAAAACATATTTCGGATAGCAATGGTTTCGCGCCTTAACAGCGCGGATAGAGGGTTGCTGTCCGTTTAAGTCTGTGTATTCGCGTTAACCATTTTTAAGCTGTGTCATTCGCGGTTGTTGGTTCGGCCATACGTATTTGTCGAGTCAAGATAAGGTGCAGCGGAAAAGAAACTTTAAGTTTTACCTTTTTGACTGTGCGTTTTAGTTTGACAGTGAATTAACTTTTAGTTTAGCTGTAACTTGAAGTAGTAGAACAGAGGTCGCAACAACGCCGCCGAGCTCAACGGCGGGATAACTTGAATGAGGATACGGGTATGGCCGTTGTAACAGTTGTCGGGTCTTCAGGCGGGGCGGTTCAGGTAACTGTCGACGGTGGGCGGGCGCAAACCCTTGCCCAGGACTATGCGCAGCAGATTTTGACGGCTTATACCGATGGTAAATTCACGTCGGACGACTTCACGACGTCAGGCGATAATATTGGTCAAGTGCCTTCTCAGCCGATCACCGTGGCTCAGGGCGTTATTTCCGCGGGTGGCGGTTACACTGTTTCGGGAGACTACACCCACCTCGTTATCGGCACGGGCGTAAATGCATCTGTTTCGGCTGATACGCCCGTCGATCCGCAGCTCAATCAGCGTGTTACTGTCAACGCCATCAATATAAACTCGGCCTTCCTCTCCGTCTTGTCGGGTGACCTGGCGGGTGTTGACTTTACGGCGGGCAATTATAACGGCTCTTTTGTCGCGACGACGGGGGATAATGCTTTCAGGGCGACGGGGACGACCGGTAACTGGACGATCGTGACCGGGCAGGGCAGCAATCAGATTTACACCTCGGATGGCAATAACGAGATCCAGACGGGTGTTGGCAATAATACAATACGCCTCGGCAAAGGTACGAATAACGTCAGTCTTTACGGGACGGATACGGTCGATGGCACGATTGGCGGGCGCGCAAACGTCACCGTCTATAGTGGCAATACCAATCTTAACCTCGCAACAAATTCCTTCGTCCACACGGATGCCAGCGTTACTGTCGGAAGCACAATCAACGTTGGTAATGCGAGCACAGTTGATAGTGCCATCAACTCGACGATTACCTTCTCCGGGGCGTCAGGCTCAATCATTGGTGGTTCGGGCGACACGATTTCTGCGGCAGGCGATCTCTACCTGGCTCAGGGCTCTAACCACACGATCAGTGTCAATGGCGCACTCAGCTTCATTAACGGAACGGGCAATACCAGCGTCACGACTCAGTATGGGACGGTTTGGGGCGCGTCGGGGCTCAATCTATCATTGTCCGCGGATAAATATCTGATCTACACCACAAACCAGCCTGGCTCTGTCGGTGATCAGAATGTCAATGCGTCCAATTCGACTGGCAAAGTCGAGTTCTGGACAGGTCCTGGCAGCCAGACACTTATTGGTGGTTCGGGCTTCAACCACTTCGTCTTCGGCACGGCCTTCCAGGGGACGAGCGGTGACAGTTTCGCAACTGTTCGGTCTGGTCAGGGTCTCAATGATTTTGGTGTTCTTAAGGGACATTCTGGCGGGCACATTACTATCGAGGACTTCATGTCCAATGCTGGTAACAAGTTCTTCATGTATAATTACAAGCCGGCGAATGCGGCGCAGGCCGTCCAGAAGCTTCTCGACACAGCTGTAGTTAATGGTAACAATACGACGATTACTCTCGACAACAATATGACCGTGACTTTCGTTGGTATTACGCATCTCAATGCTTCGATTTTCGACATTAGTTAAACTTTAATAAGTTTTTATAACTTTTAACGCCTCGGAAACCATTGTTTTCGAGGCTTTTTTTTACCAAATACCGTATTTCCACTTGCCTATCTTCGTTATACACTCCTTTGTGCGAAGAAAGCATTGGGGTCCAACTTGCTCGACATAATTGATAAAGACATTCCTCGCGTTCTTAACGGAAGTAGTGACGAGGAAACCGTTCTCCGAAATGACATATATCGATTGACGGTTGAGGTTGCGGACCTCAGGCATCATCAGGAATGCGTTTATAACTCAATATCGATGCGCCTCACCTGGCCGCTTCGTTTCGCCAAAACCCTCCTCTCAAATGGGGTGAAGCGGGACGTCGCGTCGAAATTCCTCCAACATGCCAGCGCCATTCTGCGGGAGCACGGCGCTAAAACATGCTTCCAATGGCTGCGTCAGAACTGGGAGCGCTCAGTGCTATTGGCCAAAACGGGCGGTCGCCATTTTGTACAAACGCGTCATTATGAGAAATGTGCAGAGGTTTACCGCCGGGATGTCACGCCAAATCCCGGTCTCGTCAAACCTTTTATTGTCATTATCGCTGATCAGGGTATTAGTGCTTGCACGAAATATCGTGTGACGCAAAGAAAAGAGCATCTTGAGACGATCGGCTGGAAAGTCCTCGTCATCGACCCATTTCGGGAGCGTGATCTCCTCACCCCGATATTGTCAGCGACGATCGCGGTATTTTACCGCCTGACATTGTCGCCTCGCATTGAGCGCGCCATGAAATTGGCGAAGCATCTGGGCATTCCGACATATTGGGAAGTTGATGACCTGATTTTTGATCGCCAAAGTTATGAAGAAAACGGCAATCTCGAAACGATCTCCTATCTGGAGCGCGCCTTTTACTTTGAAGAGGCGGATCGCCATCGCGCAAGCCTTACTTATGCGGGTCGTGGTATCGCATCCACACGTGCCCTCGCCGAATCTATGGTCGAGGCCGGGGTGGAATCGGTCCACGTCATTGAGAACGCGCTTGATCACGAAACGATGGAAGTCGCGAGAGAAATCGCGGCCAAGCCCCCGGTAAAATCTTCAGAAACAGGACCAATATGGCTCTGCTTCGGTACGGGCAGCCGTGCGCGAAATGTTGATTTTCGAGAGGCTGAAGGCGCGATCCTGCGCGCGATGGCGGATGAGCCTCGATTACACCTGCACCTCGTTGGGAATCTTGTGCCGTCAACCGCGCTCCATCGTTACGAAGACCGTTTCCGCCATTCACGGGAAACGTCATTCGAGCAATATCTGCGTCACCTCAGCGCGGCTGATTTCACAATCGCGCCTCTGGAAAAATCGCGCTTCAATGATTGTAAAAGCGTGATCAAGTTCATGGAAGCGGGCATTTTATCCGTACCAGTCATCTGTTCCCCATCGCAAACCATTTGCGACGTGATGGAGAATGACGTGAATGGCCTCATCGCCGATACAGAGGAAGCCTGGTATCGCGCAATCATGATGCTATGCGCGGACCCTGAGAAGCGGATTAAGATGGGGGCAGCAGCACGCCAGACCGTGGAAACGAGATTCTCGTCCGAAAATATTATCAGCCACCAGGTGCTCGAATTATTCGGTAAGCCCCCGACTTTCTTAAAGGAAAAATTGCGGGTGCTTTCCGCGAGCGTTTATTACGCGCCGCAATCTTTCGGCGGGGCCGCTCTTCTGGTTGAAGCCTTGCAACCATTATTAAAGGACCGCGGCTTCGACCTCAGTATGTTCACGACAAAGGCTGACGCGAGCAACGATGATCATCACGCCATTCGCTATGATTTTGACGGGATGCCCATTATCGCTGCGCCCATTGAGCCATGTCTCTGGACGTCCAATACGAAAACGGGCGAGATATTCGGGCAATGGCTCGATGCCTGGTCAGCCGATATCGTGCATCTGCACGCGATCCAGACAATGGGGATGGACCTCGCCATGCAGTGTCGCGCTCGCAAGATTCCTTACATCATCACGCTGCATGATTGCTGGTGGATCTCTGAAAATCTCTTCATCACCGATGATCATGGACAGTATGATCTCAAACAGGCGGGAAGGACGCCGCCCCTTTCACGCGTCGATTCTTTCTCAGCGGCGCGGCGCGGTTTGTCTTATGACATACTAACACATGCGGCAGCGCTTCTCGCGCCGTCTGAGTCTCATAAGCGCGCTTATGTGCGGAACGGCATTTCGCCGGAAAAAATCATCGTCAATAATAATGGATTTTTCCCCCCTAAAAGGCCGCATCGTCCTCGCAAAATAGGAAGTCCCCTGCGGATGGGCTATGTAGGCGGCATCGCCCCTGCAAAAGGCTGGGGAGTGCTTAGAGCCGCGTTGGATGGTCTCGAATCATCAAACTGGTCGTGCCGTATTGTCGATAGCAGCTCCAACCTTGGATTGACCAGTATTCGCGATAGTGATTTCAAAAGTAGCGGAGAAATCACTGTTGTTCCCGGATACAGAACCGAAAATATTGATGATTTTTTCGACGAGATAGACGTCCTGCTGTTTCCCTCACAATGGGAGGAAAGTTTCGGGCTCACCGTGCGCGAGGCACTGGCGCGAGATGTCTGGGTCATCGCAACAATGCCGGGGGGACAAAGCGAACCGATCGTGGAAGGTGTCAATGGCAATCTCATTTCCATGGGTGAAAATCCAAAGCCTCTCATGGTCGCGATGCAAAATCTGATCGACAATCCCGGACGTTTTGATTTCTACGTCAATCCTCTTAAAGGTGACCTGATGACGCTTGAAGACCAGGCGGATGAGATTGCCAGGATTTACAGAAATTGTGCCTCATTATGAAAGGCAGTCTGAGCGCTTCATGGCCATTGCTCCATAATTGTCGAAAGACCGCTATCATCTACCTGATTATCGGTTTAAGCGCGGTTTTAAGTAATATCTGGTTCACGCCGATCAGCGAAATCCCGGACGAGCCCAATCACTTCGCAAGGGCGCTTCAAATCTCGGAAGGCCATTTCTACAGTAAAAGAGTGGCGCCGAATGATTCAGGCGGTTATTTCCCGGCTGACATGATGCGGGTGCTTCACGCCTATGACGATGTTAACTTCCATGCCGATCAACGTGTTACAGCTGGGAGGCTGGCTTTCGTTAAACAAAATGGCTGGGGTGGTCCCGTTAAATATTATGGTATCGCCAATACGGCCGTTAATCCTCCCTGGTCCTATCCCGGCGTGGTGGTCGGCATCTGGCTTGGCAGAGCTTTCCATTTTTCGGTGTTCACCACCTTCATGCTGGCGCGGGCTTTGACAGGTCTTCTCGCCGTCACGCTTACGTCCTTGGCGATCGCGCTCTGCCGCAGGGGGGCTCTCTTCCTCGTCGCGCTGGCCTCCATGCCCATGACCCTGCATCTTTTCGGGAGCTGCTCACAGGATGCCCTGCTGATCTCAGCCGCCTTTCTGGCTGCGGCGCTTCTGACGCGTCAAGGGGATGGAGCGCCGCCCAGCTGGGCGCTCATCTGGGGAGTCGGGTTCTGCTTTATTGCGTTTGTCGGCAAACCGCCCATGCTGGTCTTCGCCATTTTACCTGTTCTGACAACGCCGCTCATCTGGTTCTGGCGCTGGCTTGTCTCGCTTGCCATCCCGTTTATCGTGTCAATCGGTTGGGCATTGACCGGTATAAGATGGGGTAAGGCGGCCTATGAATCGGTCGACGGCAAGTCCGAGCACGGCCAGATACAATATTTGCTGCACCATCCCCTTCAGTTCCCCGGCACCATGCTGCGCACATTTCATCTGCAAGGCCAGCATTTAAGCGAGCAATTCATCGGTGTCCTCGGTTGGCTTGATACATTTCTGCCGCGCGCTTTCTATGTTGCTTCCGTGATATTCGCCCTCATCCTGCTCGCATTCTACCTGCCGAAAATCCGACAGTCCGCGTGGGAGACGCGACGCGTCGTGATGACGCTGACCGTGGTAATCTGTGCGACGATACTTGTCTGCATATCGCTTTACGTCATATGGACAATCGTCGGTCAGGATGAAATCATCGGATTACAGGGGCGATATTTTATACCCGTGGCGGCTTTCCTGATCGTCGCGATGCGGCCTGACCCGGCTTTGATCGCCACCCGTCCTGCCACCTATCGCCTCTGGAATGTCGTCACAATCGGATATGCCTTGTCCAGCGTGGTGACCATGGCGTGGTCTCTGAACGTGCGTTACTGGCCCTAATGGGGCGAGGCCGCGCGCAACCCGGATTTCCTTGTCTAGAGGATCTGGCTGGGGTGGGAGGATTCGAACCTCCGCATGGCGGAATCAAAATCCGCTGCCTTACCACTTGGCTACACCCCAATCTCGGCGCGTTTCTACTTTGAGACGGCCCGGAGGTAAAGCCTCTATTTCGCCTGCCGGTCGAGATTTTCGGAAAAGGACGCCGGCGCCTCATCATTAAAGTGAGATGTCGCTGATCTCAGCAATCCAATCCGCTCGGCCCGGTCGAGCGCTTTATCCAGTCCGGACATGGTCTCGGCCAGGTCCTCACTATCGTCACGCTCCCAGATGCGGATAAGATATCCCCACAGGGCCAGAAGCGATTTGAGGCGGAGCTTTCCCATCCAGCCACTGACATCCATCCCCGCAGCTTCCGCCATCCATTCCATCGACCCTTCCGTCATGATGGCCAGCATCAGGCCGAGCTTCGGGTCGAAAGGGATGTGCCGCAACACGGCGCGGACGCCCTCGCGGTACTCCTGAAACCCGTCTAGACGCCGCATCATGAGGTCAAACAGACGCTCCCGCGGGGTGCCGCTGGCGTGATGCCCTAAAACGAGCTGATCCGCATAGTGACCCAGATAGATCAAAACCTTGTTCTTGTTGGGAAAGCGCCGTCGCGCCTCATTCAAGGCGACACCGGCCTCTTCCGCAGCCTGGTAGACGGATGCGTGGGCCCAGCCCTGCTCTGCGGCGCGCGTCATCATGGCGCGGAGGATCTTTTTCTCGATGTCATCGGGGCGGTGGTGCGTTGCCGTCAATCTCTTCATCCTATCTTGCATGTCGGCTGTCATCGGGCGCGGTCGCGACGTTGGGGTCAGGCGGACCTGGAAAGCTCTTTCGTTCGCTGAAGCCCAGCCGCGATAGCTTCGGTGACAAGTTGCTTCATCCCCTGATGGTCGCGCATGAAGACGTTTAAAGCTGCCTGTGTAACGCCATGAGGGCTTGTGACGTTGCGGCGCAGTGTCGCACTGTCTTCCTCGGATGTTGCGAGGAGGGCACCGGCCCCTGCCACAGTGTGCCGGGCCAGAATGCGGGCCGCCTTTGGCGCCAATCCTCGCGCCACCGCCTCCTGCTCAAGTAATTCCGCGAAGAGAAAGACATATGCGGGGCCTGAACCGGAAAGAGGGGTCAGGATCTCAATTTCATCCTCCCGATCAAGCCACAGAACAACACCAACCGTCGCGAGCATCGCATCGCAGATCCCGCGCTGCGCATCCGACAACCCCACCCCGTATGCGCCAGTCACACCCTGGCCGATTTCACTCGGCGTGTTCGGCATGGCGCGAATGATGGGATTTCCGCGCGCCGATGGGGGCAGGGCCTTGCGCAGGTCGTCGATATTGCGACCGGCAAGGACAGAGATGATGGCAGCGTCACCGACCCATGGCGCAATCTCTCTGAGCGTGTCCTCCATCCGCGCAGGTTTCACGGCGAGGATGATATAGTCCGGCTTGAATTCTGACGGTATATCGGACGCTTTACGGCAAATATGATGACCTGCGGGAACCGTCTCAAGGTGGCGATCCACGATGATGGAAGGCGCGATACCGTGTCGCAGCCACCCCCGCCAGAGGGCGCCCCCCATATGCCCGCATCCGATGAGAAGAATCGAGGGAAGTTGTTTTGACGGCATAAGACGGGCTCTTCCAGGGAGGGGCAGGCGGGAGGCGGCAGCGTTATCAGGGTGATGCCGGTTTTTTCTTTGATGGGGCAGAGCCATGTGGTTCTGCTGCCTTCAGGCGTTCTTCCAGTAGCTTGACCTGCCGGGCCAGGCGCTCCGTCTCCATGCGGCTGTGGCTCGCCATCTGCACCATGGCGTCAAATTCCTCTCGCCGCACGACTTCCAGCCGGGCGAGAAACTCATCGACGCGGTTCTGCACAAGCGCCTTGAGCTCCTCCCGCAAACCCGTCAGGGCGGAGAAGGCGCCGCCGGCAAGGCCGGACATATCGTCAAATATTCTGGGGCGGTCTCTCATGATACTCTCCTGCGCTGCGCGTTCTGCGCGCCCGTTACGTAAGGCGAAGCGGCCTGCGGATCGCGACCCGCCTTGCGGAAGCACGATGTGCCCGCTTCGCGACCGAAAACAGGTCAACGCTTGAGCCTGCCGGTCGTTTAGCGCGTTGGCTGCGTGAGTTCAATGTCCAGGCGAGATTGCATCAGGGGCCGACATCATGCAATCAATCTCCTCTGCCTTGATGCCATCTCTCATGATCGGAAATACTGATGACTGAAAGCGCCCTGCATTTTCCGCAAATTGACCCGGTCGCTTTTAATTTGGGGCCCCTCAGCGTGCATTGGTATGCGCTGGCCTACATCGTCTCCATCTATATCGGCTGGAAGATTGCGACTCACCTTGCAGCCCTCCCACCCCAATCCGCGACGCGGGAGCAGATGGATGATTTCGTCTTCTGGGCCATGATCGGCGTCGTTCTGGGCGGTCGCCTCGGCTACGTGCTGTTCTACCAGCCGGGATATTATCTGACCCACCCGGCGGCGATCCTGCAGGTGTGGAATGGCGGCATGTCGTTTCATGGGGGCGCGCTGGGCGTCATTTTGACACTGGCCATTTTCTCCTGGCGGAATGGCCTGAATTTTCTGGCATTTTCGGACCGCATCGTGCCCGTTGTGCCGATCGGCCTCGGATTGGGACGTTGCGCCAACTTTATCAATGGTGAGCTTTGGGGGCGTCCCGCGGCGCATTACCTTCCCTGGGCCATGATTTTTCCGGATGCGGGTCCCCTGCCGCGCCACCCGTCTGAGCTATATGAGGCGCTGACGGAAGGGGTGATCCTCCTCGCCGTGATGCTCTGGGCGGTTCAAAACCCTTGGGTGCGGGCGCGATTTGGTTTTCTGTCAGGTCTTTTCCTCCTCGGTTACGCGGTGGCGCGCAGTTTCTGCGAACTATTCCGGGAGCCGGATGCCTTCATCGGTTATCTGCCTTTCGGAGTGACCATGGGGCAGGTTCTCTCCATACCCATGGCCGTTGCCGGGATCGGCCTCATGATGTACGCCATGCGGCACCCGCGTGAGACTTCCATGATGGCGGGGGGCGCCGATCATGGTTAAAGTCCTCTCGCCGCAATATGTCTTACAGGCCCAGGCTTTGCCGGATATTGTGCATGGGTTTTTTACTCGCCAGGGCGGCGTTTCCACACCCCCTTATGATTGTCTGAATATTTCGACCTCCGTCGGTGACCGTGCGGAGAATGTTGCGGTCAATCGGGAGCGGGTCGCGAATTTCATGGGCGTTCCTGCTCAAAATCTCGTCACGGTGCATCAGGTCCATGGTTCTGACGTGCTGACGCTGCAAAATCCGACGGACCTTCAGCGATCCTCCAGCGCCGATCCGGCCGACGCCATCGTCTCAACGTGCCGTGACATCGCGATCGGCGTGCAGACGGCGGATTGCGGACCCATCCTGATTTCCGACGCGTCGGGCGATATTGTGGCGGCCATTCATGCGGGGTGGCGCGGCGCCATGCGTGGCGTTATCGAAAATACGATCTGGACAATGCAGACCCTCGGTGCGCAGGAGCTGACGGCTGTCATCGGCCCGTGTATCAGCCAGAGACGCTATGAGGTTGAAGAGGATATGCGCACTGAAGTGCTGGCGCAGGATGACAAGGCGCGCGCTTTTTTCATGAATGCTGAGCGGGCTGGTGCCTATCTTTTTGACCTTGGCGGCTATTGCGCCCTTCGCCTCCGCCACGCCGGATTGCGCCATATTTCGCAGATCAGACTGGACACGCTCAGTGACTCACGTCGTTTCTTCAGCCATCGCCGCATGACGCTTGGCGGTCACACGCATACAGGGCGCCAGATTTCGGCAATCAAGGCAGGAAAAAAAATATGATGCCAGGCAAACGCGCTCTCCGCGCATTTTTCGGGATCGCGTTGATGACAGGTCTTGCTGCCTGCGTTACCGTGCCCAAACCTTTTTTCGACCCGGGCCGGGAAGGGAAGCGGCTGGTCGCCAACCTTCCGCCGCCGCGCCTGGCGGTGCCGCCGCCGGATAAGCTCTTCGCCGACCGGAAATCATCTACCGATTTCGCGCGTGTCATGACGCAGGCCCTCGTTTCACAATCCCTGCCCGCCGTGACGAAAATGACCAGTCAGGGTGATTGGTGGCTGAAAGTCGTGCCTGAAAAGACGCAGGCGGGGATAGTGTCGCGTTTCACCATCATTGCGCCGGACGGGAAGGCAAGGGGGCATATTGATGGCCCCGCCATAAATGAGTCGCAATGGAAGAGCCTGTCGGAAGCCGCGCGCCGGCAATTCACGATGGAGGCTGCCCCGCGTATCGCCAGCCTCCTCACCGGGATCAAGGCAGAAGCCATGATGGCGGACCCGAACAGCCTCAAGCGCCGTGCTGCGAAAATCCAGTTCCTCGGTGTGCAGGGCGCGCCGGGCGACGGCGATATCTCCTTGTCGCGTGCTTTCATGACATCCTTGCCCGATCAATTTAATCAGATCACGAATAAAAAGGAGACCGCTGACTTTATTGTGGACGGGCGCGTTAAAATGACGGACGGCCCGAAAGGCACCACGGGCAAATCAAGCCAGCATATCGAAATCATATGGCATGTGCGTGACAAAGCCGGGAAGGAAGCCGGGGCGGCGACGCAACTCCATGATGTCCCTTCCGGCTCGCTTGACCATGCCTGGGGGGATGTTGCCCTTGCGGCCGCGCAGGAGGCGGCTGGCGCCGTGCGGCAGATCATTTCCGCCTATTCCGGGCGGAATAATCAACCATTGCCGAAAGATGCGCATTGACATGACGCCCCCGCGAAATCGGTGCAGTCAGGACACGCATGAGGCGAGAAATTTATCGAAGTTGCTTCGGTTTACGTCATTCGGGTGACATGAATGCCCAGCATTGTTAGAAGCCCGCATTCCCGCCTTCTCCAACCGGAGTCGTCTTTCGATGAAGATTGTCGCCTGTAACAGTAACCTCCCGCTCGCTTCTGCCGTCGCGCAGAAGTTGAATATGAAACTCTGCGAAGTTTCCGTCCGCAGATTCGCGGACGCGGAAGTTTTCGTTGAAATCAGGGAAAATGTTCGCGGCGAAGATGTTTTCGTCATTCAAAGCACATGTGCGCCGACAAATGACAATCTGATGGAATTACTGATTATGCTCGATGCGCTGCGTCGCGGCTCTGCACGGCGGGTGACGGCGGTCATGCCTTATTTCGGCTATGCGCGGCAGGATCGTAAGTCCGGCCCCCGCACGCCCATCAGCGCCAAGCTTGTCGCGAACCTTCTGGTGGAAGCCGGGGCGCACCGTATTCTGACGATTGACCTTCACGCCATGCAGATACAGGGCTTCTTCGACATCCCGGTCGATAATCTTTATGCCGCGCCGCTTTTCACGCGGGATATTCAGGCACGTCATGCCAATGAAAAACTGATGGTCGTGTCACCCGATGTGGGTGGCGTGGTCCGCGCGCGGCAATTGGCGGAACGTCTCGCGACGGATCTGGCGATCATCGATAAGAGGCGTGAGCAGCCAGGTGTCTCTGAAGTGATGAATGTCATTGGTAAAGTGACGGGGCGCTATTGTATTCTGGTCGATGATATTGCCGATAGCGGCGGGTCACTCTGCAACGCGGCGGAAGCTTTAATGAACTGCGGCGCGGCCGGTGTCGAGGCTTATGTCACGCACGGCGTTCTGACGAATGACGCCGTGGCCCGCATTGAAAAATCGCCCTTAAAAATGCTGACGATCACCGATACAATACCGGCCACCGAAGCCACGATCGCCGCACCGAATATCCGGCAGATCAGCACGGCGAACCTTCTCGCTGACGCGATGAAGGCCGTATCTGAGGAGAGTTCAGTCTCCTCCCTGTTTCATTGAGGATTGATGCATGATTCTCCCACAGCCCTTCTGGTATCTGCGCCACGGTCAGACGGATTGGAACGCCCGGAACCTGTCCCAGGGGCGCAGTGACATCCCCCTCAATGCGGTGGGGCGTCAACAGGCGGTCGCGGCGGGAGAAGAGCTGAAAAAATGCTGGGATCGCGGTGCGAAACCCATCACCCATATCGTCACGTCCCCTTTAGGGCGCGCCAGGGAAACGGCACGCGCAGCGCAAACCGCGCTGGAATCGGTGCAAGGTAAAGCCGTGCCCCTCTCCGATGATGATGATCTGCTCGAAGTCTCCTTCGGGGAAAAAGAGGGTCATCCCATGGGAGACTGGTATGACCCCTGGATTGCCGGGACTTACCTGCCCAAAGGATGTGAACCTTTTGACGATCTTAAAAGCCGCGCTATTTCCGCTGTGAATCGCGCGCTGGAACAGCCGCATGGAGGCTTACCGCTCATCGTCGCCCATGGCGCGCTTTTCCGTGCGATACGGGCGGCGATGAACCTGCCTGTCAATGTGCGCCTGCCCAACGCAACCCCGATTTATTGCGCTTTTGACGCGGGTGCGTGGTCCCTGACGCCTTATGAGATCACGGGCTGAGGTCACGATGCAACCAGCCAGGCGCCGCGTTATCCACGAGTGTGCGACAGGGCGCGGGCATGAGCATATTATCGCCGGGCGGGTAAAACTTGCAAGGATGCGGGTTTTCGGGTAAGTCGCCGGTTCGGATCCGGCACCCCTGGAGGCCTGATCTTCGTCTATCTGCAAGGAGTTTTAACGTGGTTGACATGACGTCACTAGAGGTCTCGACGCGTGCGAAGGCTGGTAAGGGGGCAGCGCGCGCAACGAGACGGTCCGGGATGGTGCCCGGCGTTGTTTACGGTGGCAAGCAGGAGCCGACGCTGATCGAGATTGATCCGCGCGTCATCATGCGTGAAATGCACCGTAATGGCTGGCGCTCACGCTTGTTCTCGCTTGAGCTGAAGGGCGGCCCGGTGCGCGCCATTATGCGCGATGTCCAGCTTCATCCGGTGACGGATGTGCCGATTCATGTCGACTTCCAGCGTCTCGCCGCGGGTGAGAAAGTCCACGTCACAATCGCGATCCATGTTGAAAATGAGGAATCCGCCCCCGGTATCAAGCGCGGCGGTGTGCTCAATATCGTGCGTCACTCGGTGGAAGTCCTGGCCGATGCGGATAAGATCCCGTCCAGCTTCACGGCTGACCTGTCCGGCCTCGATATTCATGACACGATTCGCTGGGCTGACCTGAAAGGCACGGAAAACGTGACACCTGTCGGGCAGGTTTCTCATGTTGTGATCGTCACCATCGCGCCACCGACTGTGGATGCGGAAATGGAGGCAGAAGCCGCAGCGAAGGCTGAGGCCGAGGCCGCCGACGATAAAAAGAAGTAAACTGACGAGGGGGCGCTTATGCTTCTCTGGGTGGGGCTCGGAAATCCCGAGCCCTCAATGCAGCGTCAGCGCCATAATATCGGTTTCATGGCGGTCGATGAGGTGGCCCGTCGCTATGGCTTCTCGCCCTGGCGGGCCCGCCTCGGCGGGCTGACCGCTGAAGGCGTGATTGATGGGCATAAGATCCTCCTCCTCAAACCGATGACGTATATGAACCGCTCTGGTGAGAGCGTTCAGAAACTCGTTCATTTCTACAAGCTCGCCCTCGACCACATCACTGTGTTTCATGACGAGCTGGATCTGGCATTCTGTAAAACACGCGTCAAAAAAGGCGGGGGCGCTGCGGGCCATAACGGGTTGCGCTCCCTCGACCAGCATCTGGATTCCGCATCCTACTGGCGTGTGCGCCTCGGGATCGGGCATCCGGGCCACCGGGACCGGGTGCATGGTTACGTGCTGGGTGATTTCAGTAAGGCAGAAACGCCCTTCCTGACCGCTTACCTCGATTCCATCGCCGCAGCCTGCCCCTTATTGGCGGACAGTCAGCCGGAAGAATTTATGACAAAAACGACCCTTCTGGTCAGGGAGGCCACTCATGGGCTTTAATTGCGGTATTGTTGGCCTGCCAAATGTTGGTAAATCGACATTGTTCAACGCGTTGACAGAAACTGTCGCGGCGCAGGCGGCCAATTACCCTTTCTGCACGATTGAGCCGAATGTGGGGCGCGTGGCTGTGCCGGACCCGCGGCTCGAAATTCTGGCGCGAATCGGCAACTCTCAACGCACCCTGCCAACAAGTTTAGAATTTGTCGATATTGCCGGGCTTGTGCGTGGCGCTTCGAAGGGGGAGGGGCTGGGCAACCAGTTTCTCGCCAATATTCGGGAAGTCGATGCGATCATTCATGTGCTGCGCTGTTTTGAAGATGGCGACATCACCCATGTGGAAGGTTCCGTCGATCCCGAGCGGGATGCGGAGATTATCGAGCTTGAATTGATGCTCGCCGATATGGAATCGCTGGAGAAGCGGGAACCCGTTTTGCATAAGCGCGCGCGCGGCAATGATCGTGAAGCCCAGCAGCTTCTCGCCGTCATGCAGCCTATCCTGACGGCACTGCGTGAAGGCCGCCCTGCGCGCACCGCTATCCCGGAGGGGGAGGAGGAAACGGCGCGTCGCCTTCAGCTGATGACGACGAAACCCGTCCTGTATGTCTGCAATGTCGATGAGGACCATGCGGCAACGGGCAATGCCTTCTCTGATAAAATTGCGGCTCGTGTGGCGGCGGAAGGTGGGGCCATGGTGATGGTTTCTGCCGCCATTGAGGCCGAAGTCAGTCAGCTCGCGGCGGAGGAACGTGGCGAATTTCTTGAAGGTCTCGGCCTGAAAAATTCGGGCCTGGACCGGGTCATTGCTGCGGGATATCAACTCCTCGGCTTACAAACTTATTTCACCGTCGGCCCGAAGGAAACACGCGCCTGGACCATCGTCGCGGGCACGAAAGCACCGCAGGCGGCTGCCGTCATTCATAATGATTTTGAGCGTGGTTTCATCGCCTGTGAAACCGTCAGCTACGACGATTATGTGACGTTCAAAGGCGAGGCCGGTGCCAAGGAAGCCGGTAAATTACGCATCGAAGGCAAGGATTATGTCGTTAAAGACGGCGATGTCCTTCTCTTTCGCTTCAATGTATGACGCGCACCGCCCCAATATCAGCGTGGTGACCGGAACGGGATTGCAAACTCCGCATGTTTCGAGGATGCTGAGAACGTTGCATTTCAGAAGGTTCGGCTGATGCTGGAAGACGCTTCTATACGGGATCTTACCGCGCTTATGACAGCGGCGCGCGCGGCATATGATGTCATTTCCGTCAGTTCAGCCGCGCAACGTCATGAAGCATTGATGGAGATCGCTTCCGCGTTGCGGAAGCATGAGGCGGAGATCCTCGAGGCCAATAAGCTTGACCTTGCCCACGCCGAGGGCAATGCCGCCTTTCTGGATCGCCTGACCCTCACTTCCCAGCGCCTGCAAGACATGGCCGAAGCCGTTGAACGCATCGCCGCACTTCCTGACCCGGTGGGCAAGGTGATGCAGGAATGGACGCGGCCCAACGGGCTCGTCATCCGGCAGGTTTCCACCCCGATCGGTGTGATCGGGATGATTTTTGAGAGCCGCCCGAATGTCGGGGTGGACGCGGCGGCTTTATGCATCAAATCGGGCAATGCGATCATATTGCGTGGCGGTTCGGAGAGTTTTCATTCCACGCAAAGCCTGATGCGCGCCGTTCAACAGGGCCTGCGCCATGCGGGCCTGCCGGGCGCCACAGTGCAATCCGTGCCGGATACGGATCGTGCCCGCGTGACAGAGATGCTGCACGCGCAGGGGCAGATTGACTTGCTGATCCCGCGCGGAGGTAAATCTCTGGTGACGCGCGTCATGCAGGAATCCCGTGTGCCGGTTCTGGCTCATGCGGAGGGGCTGTGTCATAGCTTCGTGCATCAGGATGCCCGGCTTGAAATGGCGCGCGCTGTCACTGCCAATGCCAAAATGCGGCGGCCCGGCATTTGCGGGGCGACGGAAACCTTACTGCTGGATCGCGCCATCGCGCCGACGTTTCTGCCCGTTCTCGTCACGGATCTCCACGCTTTGGGCTGTCACTGCCGAGGGGATGCGGCGGCCCGCGCCATCCTGCCGACACTTGACCCTGCTTCGGAGAGCGACTTCGCAACGGAGTGGCTCGATGCTGAACTTTCCATCGCCATTGTGGATGGTGTCGAAGGGGCATGCGCGCACATCAGGCGTTACGGGAGTGGACATACAGAGGCGATTATCACGGAAAATGAGGCGGCGGCGGAATCCTTCATGCGCGGTGTGCCGAGTGCCGTCGTGATGTGGAATGCCTCGACGCAATTCTGTGATGGTGGCGAGTTCGGGTTCGGTGGCGAAATCGGTATCTCCACGGGGCGGCTCCATGCGCGTGGCCCGGTCGGTGTCGCGCAATTGACCACTTATCGTTACGAAGTTCGGGGCGATGGCCAAACGCGCCCCTGATGTCGGCGCTTTCCCCGTTTTCGGGGATGGACGGCGTATGACGGTCGGCCTGTTGGGCGGCAGTTTTGACCCCGCTCATGAGGGCCATCAGCGCCTCGCCGCCTATGCTCTCAAGCACCTGAAACTTGACCAGGTGTGGCTGCTGGTTACGCCGGGCAACCCTTTCAAGAAACTTCAGGGCTCGGCGGCATTTGAGGCTCGATTGCGTTCCGCACGGCGCATCTCTGACGGAAGGCGCATCATAGCAACGGATATTGAAGCGCGGCTGGGCACGAAGTTTACCGCCGCGACATTAACCATGTTGCGCCGGCGTTTTCCGCATATCTCCTTTGTCTGGATCATGGGTGCAGATAGTTTCGCCTCCCTGACACGTTGGAATCACTGGCAGGAAATCATCCAGATGGTGGCCGTTGCTGTCGTGCCCCGACCAGGACAGACGCGCGGTGCCCTTTTTGGCAAAACGGCGCAAAGGTTAAGACGTTTACGCAAGCAGGCGCGCTGTGCGCCGATCCTGGCGCAGCTGGGTGCGCCGGGGTGGGCTTTCCTTATGACGCCGCATAGCGGTATATCTTCGACCGATCTGCGTCGGTCAGCGTCCCGCAATGGGACATTATCGACCTATTACCGACTGGAGTATGAACCCATCCCTACCAAACCTTCCCCGCGGTTGAAGAACGCCGCGTCTCTTCCCTCTCATGAGCCTCAGGACGAAGCTTCTCTTCACATCGCGACGACGGATGCGCGTCAGGTCGCCGACAAAACAAGCCGGAAAAAGCGCGTTTCAGCCGGACCGGAAAAAAAAGCGAGATCCCGCTCCGCCGTGCCGGAGGTCGACACCAATATTCTGATGGATGTCATCCGTGAAAGCCTCATGGCGGACAAGGCGGAGGATATTACCGTCATTAATCTTATCGGGCGCGCCAGCTTCGCGGACAAGATGGTGATCGCAACGGGCCTGGCGGATCGTCAGATTGCCGCTATGGCGGAGCATATTGAGAAAAAACTTAAAGAAGCCGGCGTCAAGCGCGTCTGGATTGAAGGGGAAGGGGGCTCGGACTGGGTCCTGCTTGATGCCGGGGATATCGTTGTCCATCTTTTCAAAACCGAAGCGCGCCAGCATTACGCTCTTGAGAAGATGTGGGCGCCGGAGCTGGATGACGATACCGAAAACTGAATCCGATGTTACTGATCGCCGCTATTGGTAAAATGCGTCAGGGGCCGGAACGTGAGCTTGTGACGCGATACCGGACGCGTATCCGTCCCCGGCTTGAGATCACGGAACTTTCGGAAGCGCGGGGCGCACTTACGGAAAAACGGCGTCAGGAGGGTTCAGCTCTGCTTCATGCGACGCGCGGGAATTATCAACGCGTCGCTCTGGATGAAGGGGGCACTGTCTTCGACAGTATTGGCTTTGCCGCGGCCATTGATAAAATATTGTCTCATGGCAAGGGTGTCGCTTTTCTGATCGGCGGCGCGGAAGGTCTGGACCAAGCAGCTCTCGATGAATGCGCTCTTAAAATTTCGTTCGGTCGGATGACATGGCCGCACATGATGGTGCGTTGCATGTTGGCTGAGCAGCTCTACCGGGCGCGATCAATCTCAAGCGGGCATCCCTACCATCGCGCCACACGTCCCTGAAACTATCATCCGTTTAAAGCAAAACGCCACGGCGTGATGGACACCGTGGCGTTTTGCATCGTTGGGAAAAGGGTGCGGGGCAGCTTATTGCAAGCGATGCTCCGGTCCATCGACGCTGAACGCCGTCTCAGGCACTTGTGCGACCTCGGTGTTCCGCAAGGAAGAGATTCTGGGAGCGACGGCCGACTTGCGCGCCGCACTGGAGCTGTCTTCATGCGCGAGCATCATGCCTTGGTCCGGGCGCTCATAGATAAATCCGTAAGTCGGGTAAATACTGCCGAAGCTTTCAGGGTGGCCATTAATGGCAACGCGCACCGCGCTCCAGTCATTATTCGGCGAGACGTCGATCACCCGTGTATTCCGCGCGACGCCGCGTTGTCCCCAGTGAGATTGGTCAATAATGATGGTGCGGTCATTGACGAGCTGGCGCACGACCGCCACATGGCCCAGGGGCATCCGGCGGATCGGGCGGAAATTGAGGACGGCGCCCGCCTCAGGCGCTGCGCCACGGGCGTAAATCCCCGCTGCATTCCGCCACCAATCCCGCGCATTGCCATGCAGGTGAACATTAGAGGCCGTTTTCGCATAGGCGACGCATTGAATAACGCGTCCCCCCGGTATCTGTGACGGATACGGTGATGCGCCAGGCGCGTCACGTGATGGCTGCGCGCGTGATGAGATGCTGAAGCCTTGCCATGGCGGGAAGATGTCTTCGAGCGGGCGGAAGCGTCAGCGGCACCGAAAATATTTGCGGCCAGGAGCGATAAGGCGGAAAGGCACGTTAGATAAAGTCGATTAGTCGGGCGCGCTGGGCGGAGTTTTTTATTCACGAACGGCTTCCCATCTTTCTGATACCATCACCTGTTGCAAGGAAGTAACTGTAAACCGGCAATCTGACAAGCTTTCGCGCCCATTTTCCTGTGCGATTCTTCCAAAAAAATTTTGGTGCATAGCAGGGAGGGGCCGGCGTTATTTTGTCGTGACCAGCATGACTTCAACGAGCATTCGGGGATCGGCGAGCACAGCCTGCACGCAGGCACGTGCGGGCGCCTGGCCTTCTGGCAGCCAATTTTCCCAGATAGAATTGAATTTTGCGCGGTCCTCAATGTTTTTTAACCAGATCTGTGCTTGCAGAATACGTGTGTTGTCAGTGCCATGACGCTCGAGCAATGCATCAAGTTGCATGAAAATATTTTGAGTTTGCGCAGTAATGTCACCCGCAAGATCACTCGAAACGACACCTTGCGTAAAAATAAACCCATGATATTCGACAGCTTTAGAGAGACTGGGTGTCGGGTCGGACCTCAATATGCGACTCATTTATCGTATCCTTACGATTCTGTAACAGGTGGTCATGGCGTTTTACAGCTTGCTGACGCACAAGGTGTAATTTTGCCGGTCACGGACCTCAGGGTCAAGCACCCATGTCGCTTGCCAGCGCGGAAACGCCGCGTTATCGCTTCCCGTCAAGATGGTCAGTCTGGACAAGGAGAGACACTGAAATGCCCATGCAGATCGTGAGGGTCACCCCGGTCCGGCAGAACTGCGCCATTTTCTGGAAAAAAGAAGCCATACCCACCCGCCAGGAGGCTGTCGTGATCGACCCTGGTGGCGATATTGATCTCGTCATGCAGGTGCTGGGCGATGCGCGTGTTGAGGCCATCCTGCTGACGCATGGACATTTTGACCATGCTGGCGGTGTCAATACCCTCAAGGCCCGTCTCGCCCAGAAGGGGCAGCCGCATGTGCCGGTCTACGGGCCACATAAGGATGATGTTTTTCTTCTCAATACGATGGCGGAGCAGCTTGCGGCTTTTCTGGTCGACGCGTCAGGGTTTGAGACAGGGCCGGTCATACCGGATCGTTTTCTTGAAGAAGGCGACGTGCTGAATTTATTGGGGCGCGTCATACGTGTCCGGCACGTCCCCGGTCATACGCCGGGCCATATCATCCTGATTGATGAGACGGAAGAAGTCGTCATGACGGGAGACACGTTGTTTCGCGGCGTGGTGGGGCGGACCGACTTTGCTTATGGCGATTATGATCTCCTCATTTCAGGTATTAAAGAGAAAATCATGTCCCTGCCTGACCGCTATAAAATCATGCCTGGGCACGGATTGCCGAGTTTCATCCACGTTGAGAAGCAGTATAACGACTACCTCAAATAACGCGTCACGAACATTTGAAAGGCCATGAATGCGCAAACTCCTTCAATCGTCCCGGACGCTATTCTACGGAATCGCCATCGCCTTCACGGTGCAGATCACGCTGTCGCAATCGGCGACATGCGCTGAGGCCCTTCCCCATGACGCGCCATCAATCAGTGAGGATGGCGAAACCCACCCTTTGCCGACGCAGAGCCTGACAATCACCTCGCGGGATGGCGTTACCCATCGATTTACCGTCGAGGTTGCGGTGAAATCATCGGATCAGGCGCGGGGGCTCATGTTCCGCAAAAGCCTGGCTGCTGATCATGGCATGTTGTTTATCTGGCCCGCGCCTCGCAATTCAATCATGTGGATGCGCAATACCTACATTCCCCTCGATATTGTTTTTATCGACGCGTCGCATAAAATTGCCGCAATCGCTGAAAACACCGTGCCCCTGAGTGAAGCGCTGATCTGGGGGCATGGCGCCTCGGTCGCTGTGCTGGAGCTTCCCGCCATGACAACGGCGAAATACGGCATTCGAGTGGGTGATAAACTGGCTTATAATGGCTTCAAAGGTCAGACGCCTTGAATTCTCAAAAAGTCGTCATCCTTACCGGCGTTGCCGGGTTTATCGGTTTCCACCTTGCGCGCTTCCTCCTGGCGCGCGGAGACCGCGTGATTGGGATTGACAACATCAATGATTATTATGACGTCACCTTGAAGGAAGCGCGCCTTACGCAGTTACATCAAAGCCGGGCGTTTACGTTTTATCAGCGGGACCTCGCTGATTCTGAAGCCATCTCATCCGCGTTAAAGCCGCATCAGGATATAACGCATATTGTCCATCTTGCCGCGCAGGCAGGTGTCCGTCATTCCCTGGCGGCGCCGGCGCGTTATGTCGCGTCCAATGTGCAGGGGCATGTCACGATGCTTGAATGCGCGCGCACCATGCCGGCATTGCAGAATTTCGTATACGCTTCTTCTTCCTCCGTTTACGGTCTGAATACGAATCTTCCCTTCAGGGAAACAGATGCGGTCAATCGGCCCAGCTCCGTTTACGCCGCGACAAAGAGAGCGGATGAGCTGATTTCGGAGGCTTACGCGCATCTTTACGGATTTCCGCAGACGGGCCTTCGCTTTTTCACGGTTTACGGACCCTGGGGGCGGCCGGATATGGCGTATTACCAATTTGCACAGGCGATTTTATCAGGCATGCCGGTTCGGCTTTATGACGCTGAGGGGTTGGCGCGCGATTTCACTTTTATTGATGATATTATTCATGGCGTTGTCGCGGCAATGGACCATCCAGGCAAGGCAGGCGCGGCGCGCATCTTCAATCTAGGTGGTGACCAGCCGACGCCCGTGCGTGACATGGTGGCGCTTCTGGCAGAATGCCTTGGTAAACCAGCCCATATATCCTTATCGCCCCTTCCGAAGACGGATGTCCTGTCAACCTGGGCATCGCTCGACTATGTGGGTGAAGTCCTCGGTTGGCGACCGAAGACCTCCCTGAAAGATGGGCTCAAAATATTCGCGACATGGTTCAAGGAATATCATGGATCGGACGGTGCATTTCGCAAAACGCGGTGAGGTTGTTAGATTGGGTATTCCCGGTCGTCGCAATAATCTTCCATCGAGATGCATGAGGTTACCGTTCCCAGATCGATACGCGCAATCAACCCGCGATAGATGCGATCAAATTCCTTAATATCCGGCACGGCGAGCTTCACCTGATAGTCATAATCCCCGGCGAGGCGATGAAAATCGATGACGTTCGGGATGTCCAGCATGATGCGCCGGAACTTCTCAAGCCAGCTTTCCGAATGCTGCCTTGTCCTTATCAGAAGAAATACGGTGAGGCCAAGGCCAAGCGCTTCCCGGCTGAGTTTGACTCTCTCACCGATGATGATGCCTTTATCGCGCATGATCTGCATACGTCGCCAACATGCATTTTGCGACAGGCCGACACGGTCCGAAAGTTCACGTTGAGAAATCGCACCTTCCTTCTGGAGGACGCGTAAAATTTTTCGATCAAAATCATCCATGACGATGGATTATATCAAAAAATTTCTCAAATACTCATCAAAATATCGAGATAGTAGAGATAAATTTTCACTTGATTTAAACTATAAGTTCGACATGGGGGCAACTGTAAAACGATATTGGATTCGTGCGCGTCTATGCTTGAAGATTCAGAACGACCCGACATGGCGTCCCATCATCGCACCCTGTGCCCCGCGCATGAAAGCGACGAAAGAGGGCCCGATGCATGTCAGGAAGCTGATATGATCGGATGACGTCGCTGTCAATCGACACGCCTGTTGAGGTGACGCGCTCATTGTCAAAACGTCTCTCGCGTCTTCGCTAATGGTCAGGCGCGTACAACGCCATATTTATATTCATATTGCCGTTAAGACACCTCTGTATTGGATGTGTCATGTGAAATGCCTCGGTCCATCCCGTCGCTCTTGCCCGCGTGGCGGATTTTACGGACTTCCAATATCGTGATAGCGCTGCTTCACGATTCGCAAGCGCGCGCCTGCGGCGGACCCTGTTCAGCTCTCTTCTTCAATATCCAGCTGGGCAATCTCAATCGCGTGGCCATTCAGATGAGAGGCAATTCCATGTCCGGCAGCGACAGCCAGAACGCACAGGGCGCAGGAGAGGACGACATTGGCCAACGCCTTCTCCCATGCGCCTGCACGAATAAGGTCCAGTGTTTGCAGGCTGAAGCTTGAGAAGGTTGTATATCCTCCGCACAACCCGACCATCACAAATAATCGGGTGTTTTCCGAGACGGGAAATCGCCCATGTGTCAAAGTCAATGTGCCGAAAAAACCGATGATAAATGATCCGACCACGTTGATGCCCAGAACAGTCCCCCAGGGAAATTCATGACTGATGGATCGTGATGCATAGCCGACGAGGAACCGACCGAGCGTTCCAATGGCGCCACCGATCATCACGAGAAGACAACTTATGAAGCTCATGGTAAAAACCGGTCCTTCCATCTATATAACCGGGATTTTAAATGATCGTCGGTATAATGGGCTTTAACACGCATATTTTCCACAATCGTGCCGGTCAGGATGGGTGCGTGAAGGATCGCCTTTCATGTCATAATATGCAAAGCATCTTATGACAGAAGGGCGCGTTGAGATCGAGCGGTTTTCGCGTCTGGCTATTTTTTGGAATCGTCGTAAATATTAAGTCAGAGACCCGTCCGCGCAAACTCTTATTCCATATTGACGCCGTTAGACGGCGCTAAGAAAGGGGCCGCATATGACGAAGAGACTAATTTGTTTCCTCGGAGCCATCCTGATCCTTGCGCTCGGAAGCGCACAAGTGCGTGCGGCGGAGAATTCTGCGTCGATCGACGGTAAGGTGCCGACAGGTAACAAAGATTTGACATTCAAATTCACGTTGCGGCAGGTGGCTCTCGGTATCGGTTATAGCTGGGGTCAGGGGGAGCTTCATTATGATGGTCAGACCTATCACTTCCGCATTGAAGGTGGCGGCATTGTCGCCCTCGGCTATTCTTCAGTAACGGGCCAGGGGCGGGTTTTCGACATCAAAAAACTGACTGATTTTGACGGCACTTACTGGTCACTCAGTGCCGATGCAGCCCTCGGACGCGGGGGCAACGTCTTCATGATGGAAAATCAATATGGCACGCGCGTCAATATGAGGGGGAAAGGCGAAGGGGCCTATCTGGGGGCATCCATCAAGCGTCTGCGCTTCCGCCTGATAGGTGTTGACGGCATTGACCGCGACGAATTGCGCTGACGAACGGCGCGCGGCTTTATCCGAATAAAAATCTTGTCAATTTGCGATGCATCATGGCGTTTCGCGGTATCGCGTGATGATGAATGTGAGAGACCGCGACAAGCCCCAGAGTTGAACTCAGCCAGATGGCATCTGCCTCAGTTAGCTCATAGGCGGTCAACGATTTCTCTGAACAAAGATTTTGTTCCAACAGGCGCGCGCGGCTGATGCCGGGGAGGGCGCCGTCCCGGACAGGCGGCGTGACCAACCTGCCAGCAGAAAGAACAATGATGTTGGCGGCGCTCGCCTCCGCCACAAATCCGTCGGAATTCAGGAAGAGCGCGTCATCAAAACCCTGCTCTATCGCTTCGCACCGCGCGAGGATCGCCGGAAGATAGTTTGTATGTTTGATGACCGCCAACGGTGAGAGATGATCCTTGGGGAAGCGCGCGACAGCGAGTCGCACCTCTGCCATTGTCTGAGGCGTGTCATGCGTCGTGATGACGTAATGCGGAGAGGCAGGGTCTGGCGGCGTCAGGCCGCGCGGACCGGAACCGCGCGAAATGGTCAAGCGTAGCGCGCCCGATTTCACGGCGTTATGCCGCAGGAGCGCCAACATATCCTCCACAAGATCGTCCTGATGGATGGACGGGAAGCGCAGCACGTCAAGTCCGTGAGACAGGCGCGCCATATGGCGGTCACAGTGCTGCAAAACCCCGTCTGCAATGCGGATTGTTTCAAAAATCCCGTCACCGAGTAGAAAGCCACGATTATCCGCCGGGATGGAGGCTTCCGCAGCACGGACGAAACGTCCATTGATGCAGACATCGCGCATTATCTGAACAGCTTTAAAAGGGGCGCGGCTTTCAAGCACATCTCGTCAAACTCCCGCTGCGGGTCGGACGGGTAGGTAATCCCGCCCCCGGCGCCAATCTCAACTTTCCCACCCGAGATCAGGATGGAACGGATCACGACGTTACTATCCATCGCGCCATCATTCCCGATCCGGAACATCGTGCCGCAATAGGCATTGCGCGCCGAGCCCTCCAACCGGTCAATCAATTTTAACGCCGCATGTTTTGGCGCGCCAGTGACGGACCCGGGGGGAAGGCTGGCCCGCAGGAGATCCACGGCCGTTTGACCGCACGCCAGCTTGCCGCGCACAGTGGAAACAAGGTGATGCACATGGGTGAAACGTTCGACCTGACATAAAGCGGGGACAGACACGCTCCCGACCGCGCAGACACGTGCAATATCGTTACGCATCAGGTCGGTGATCATCAGATTTTCACCATATTCCTTCGCATCGCGGGCAAGATTTTCAGCAATGCGCGCGTCTTCCTGCTCATCCCGGCCGATTGACGCTGTGCCTTTGATGGGGCGGGTTTCGAGCCAACCATCACGATCAAGCGCAATGAATCGCTCCACCGAGGCGCTGAGAAGGGAAAATCGGGGGAGCTTGAGGAAACCCCCGAAAGGGGCGGGGGAGGTCTCCCGCAAGCGCAGATAGAGGGAAAAAATATCCGCATCATCCGGCAGGTCACCGTGCCACCGCGATGTCAGATTAGCTTGAAACAGCGCCCCCCTGCCAATGGATGCACGCGTGGCTCCGACAGCATCTTTCCAGTCACGCGCCGACATGTCCGGTGACAGGGGCACGCGTGACAGGGTGCGGGCGCGTTCTACCCGGCCGGGCGGTGGTAGAGGCGGCATCGGGCTGTGCGAGTCGCTGCACCAGAAAAGGCGCTTTTCCCGACGGTCAAATATAAACGCGCCATCGAAAGCCATCGCGGTTAAGGCGGGGATAAGAGGGCGGAAACGGGATTGAAGTCCCTCAAGCGCCAAACCCGCCTCATAAGATGCCAAACCGATGACACCGCCAGAGAACGGAACGTCATGATGCACGTCATCCCGTTTCCTGCGTAACAACCTCTGCAACTGAGCCCATCCGTCCGGTTCGTTGCTGCTCAGAATTTCTCGCGGATGAACACAGAGAATGGACCATCGGGAACGCGCTGAAACGATGCCGCCACTGTCGAGAAACGCAAGATGTGGGACGTCTTCAAACGCCGTTAAAAGCGCCTCCGGCGTCCTCCAGGCAAGTTCAATCTTGGTCATATTTTCCGCAAAGAAAGGCGGGGGCACGGCCTCATGGCCTGACGAGATGTTCAGTCAATCAGCGTCGAAACACACGCGTAAAAAGCGTCACGACGCCGATTGGGCGAGGTCTCGTTTCACGCTTTGCCAAAGGGCTTCCAGCTCCGCAAGAGATTTTTCTTCCAGATGGCTGCCTTCAGCGGCGAGTTTCTTCTCCATCGCTTCAAAACGGGAGATGAACTTCCGATTGCTCCGTTCAAGGCAGGCTTCCGGATCAAGTTCCAGCTTGCGCGCGAGGCTTGCCGTCGTGAAAAGCACATCGCCAATTTCATCTTCGAGCCGGTCACGATCGCGTGTCGCCATTTCCGCCCGGACTTCCGCGACCTCTTCATCCACTTTTTCAAGGACGTCAGCCGCGTCCTCCCAATCAAACCCTGTGCGAGCGGCGCGCTGGCAGAGTTTGGCGGCGCGTTTCAAAGCGGGTAAAGCCTGAGCCACACCCTCCAGCGCGCCATTCTGCGCTTTATCGCGTCGCTCAGCGGCTTTGAGATCTTCCCAGCCAACAGGCGTCTCACCTTTGAAAATATGGGGGTGACGGCGGATCATCTTGTCACAGATCCGGTCCACCACGTCCGCAAAGGTGAAAGCGTTTTTCTCTGACGCGATCTGGCTGAGGAAAACGACCTGAAGAAGCAGGTCCCCCAATTCATCAGCAAGCGCGTGATCATCCTTTTCCCGGATGGCTTCCGCGACTTCGTAAGCTTCTTCGATGGTGTAAGGCGCGATGGAGTCGAAATTCTGCTTGAGATCCCATGCGCAGCCTTTTTCCGGGTCTCGGAGCCGCTGCATAATCTTAAGAAGCCGGTCGATATGACTGCCCGAAATCATCGTTTATCCTGATAACGTCGCACGCCTCAAGCCGGGACCTCACGGTGCCGATGGCGTGTGCAAAGATAGATGATGGCATAAAAAGCGACGCTGCCAAGACTTGAAAACGCTGTGCCGCGATTACCGGGCTGGATCAGCATCGCTACAAAGACGGCGACAATGGCGCCGGTCATGATGACATGCAGCACGCCACTCATGGGCAGAATGAAGGCTTTATTGCTCGGATCCTGCCGCACGAAGATCGCGTGAGAAACAATCAGCATACCATAAATAATCAAAATCACGGCGCCTGTCGCGCTCAGGAGGAAGGCGAAGACGAGGTCAGGCGAGAAGATGGAGCTGAAAGCCGAAACAAGTCCAATCACGCTCGACGCAAAAACGGAATGTTTCGGGATAAGACGCACGGAAAGGAGCGAAAACGGCTCCGGCGCCTGGCCTTTATCAGCAAGCCCCCGCAAAGTGCGTGATGAAATATAGATGGAGGAGTTCAGACAGGACAGGATCGCGCTGAGCGTGACGAATTGCATGATTTCCGCAGCGCCCGGAATGCCGAGATGTCGCAACACCGTCACGAAGGGAGAATAACCTGATTGAAGGGCAGACCATGGATAGAGGAGCAGGATCAGCGCGATGGAGAGGAGAAAAAACACCGTGATGCGAATACCGATGGAGCGCGTGACCTTCGCCAGATTTTCACCCGCATTTTTGGATTCCGCCGCAGCGACAGTCGCGGATTCTGACCCCATCATGGAAAATATCACCGTGGGGATGGCCGCAAAAATCGCACTCCAGCCATAGGGGGCGAGCGTATGTGTGACCATCAGGTTGGCGACCGGCGTGACAGGTTGCGGGCCGATAAACCCCGCGAGGGCGACAAGCCCGATGGCTGAAAAAATCACGAGTGAGAAGACTTTGATGGAAGAAAGCCAGAACTCACATTCACCGAAAACATGCACGGAGATGAGGTTGACGAGATTCACCACCAATATCAACGTTGGGGCCAATATCCAGACAGGTATGCTGACCCAGTCCCGCAGGGCGATCGCGCCGCCAATAGCCTCCGCGCCGATCGTCACAACCCAGAAAGACCAGTAAAGCCAACCCGCGACAAAGCCGCTGCCATTGCCCATCGCAACACGGATACAATCGACGAAACTCCCGACACTCTCGCGGGAAATCAGCATCTCCCCGAGCATCCGCATGATGAGGATAATCAATATCCCGGTCGCGAGATAGGAGATCAGCACGCACGGGCCAGCCTGACGGATCGCCGCTGAACTCCCGACAAATAAACCCGCCCCGATCACCCCGCCAAGGGCGATCATGCGGATATGTCGATCCTTGAGTTTATGAGAGGCCGATGCGGCATGGACATCGCTATTGACGTTATTCTGCGATAAGATGATCTTCGTATTCGTCATAAAATCCAGTAGCCACATTTCCAACCGTTTCGTCTACAGAAACATTTTTAAGGATCGATTTTGGATGCCGCGCATCTTCATCGATGGAGAGGCCGGCACCACAGGTCTTGATATCAAAGCCCGACTCAAAGCCCAGAACATCGCGCTGATCTCGATCGACCCGGCGCAGAGAAAGGACCCGAAGGCCCGACTCGAGAAGATGATCAGCGCAGATCTCGTCGTTCTGTGCCTGCCGGATGATGCGGCGCGTGAGGCGGTCAATATGCTGGCCGGATATCCCGAAATCCGGGTGCTTGATGCGAGTTCGGCCCATCGCGTGGCGCCGGACTGGGTTTATGGATTTCCGGAAATCGCGGCATCACAGGCCCGGCACATCGCGCAGGCCAGCCGCGTCTCCAATCCGGGCTGCTACCCGACAGGCGCCATTGCACTGCTGCGCCCTCTGGTGGATGCAGGTCTCCTGCCGTCCGACATCAGGCTGACGATCAACGCGGTGAGTGGTTATAGTGGCGGCGGGCATCGTGTTATTGAGCAGCACGCGCGCGATGGCGGCCCCGCTTTCGCGCTTTACGAGCTCGAACTTGAGCACAAACATGTGCCGGAAATTATGCGCCATGCCGGTCTCTCCCACCGTCCGGTCTTCGTGCCATCTGTCGGGCATTTCGCGCGGGGGATGATTGTTTCCATTCCGCTTCATCTTGATCAGCTTGGTGCAATCACCTCTGAGGATTTACGTCAATGTCTCCGCGCGGCTTACCGGCAGAGCCGCTTCATCCGGGTTGCGGACGACCCTTCCGGGCGGTTGACGGCAGATGCCCTCGCGGGTGAGGATATATTGGAATTACGCGTTCATGGTAATGATGCGCGCCGCCACGCTGTGCTGACAGCGCGCCTTGATAATCTCGGCAAAGGCGCCAGCGGGGCCGCGCTTCAGAATATCCGCCTCATGCTCGGCAAGGCGGCGGTGTAACGTTTCTCCCCGCCAACGGCCGCCACAAATTCCACGTCTGAGATTGCGTTTCCGGCTGAGACATTATATGGATCGCTGCAATGCGAGAGTGACGGAACGGTAGACGTAGTCGGCTCAAAATCGACCGCCGCAAGGCATGGGGGTTCGAGTCCCCCCTCTCGTACCAAAGGTTGTGCGCATAAATCGCCGCGGGCGGTTTTCTGTCGGCCCTTTACCATTTTTGGATCGATTATGTTTCAACGCCCGTCTCTGAAACCTGCGCGGCCTTATTTCTCCTCCGGTCCTTGCGTCAAGCGTCCTGGCTGGTCCCTTCAAAACCTTGAAAAAGCGTTTCTCGGTCGCTCTCACCGTGCGGCGGAAGGGCGCGCGCGCCTGCGTGACGTCATCGAACTCTCAAAGGAGGTCCTCGAGATTCCGCCCGACTGGCGGGTGGCAATCGTCCCGGCTTCCGATACGGGCGCGGTAGAAATGATCCTCTGGGCGCTGGCTGGGACACGGCCTGTTGATGTCCTGTCATTTGAGAGTTTCTCCGCCCTCTGGGCTGCCGACCTGCGCGATGCGTTGGAAATCTCAGACCTCAATATCCTCGCTGCGCCCTACGGGACCTTGCCCGATCTTACCCGGATTGACTGGTCTCACGATGTTGTCCTGACCTGGAATGGCACGACATCCGGCGTGTGTATGCCGCAGGACTTCACCATCCCCGCATCGCGAGAGGGATTGGCCATCTGCGATGCAACGTCAGCGGCTTTCGCGATGGATCTCCCTTGGGACCGGCTCGATGTCGTGACATGGTCGTGGCAGAAAGTGCTGGGCGGGGAGGCGGCGCATGGCATGTTGGCGCTTAATCCCCGTGCTGTAGCGCGGCTTGAAAGCGCGCCGAAGCGGGCGCTGCCCAAGATTTTCCGCCTGACAAACGCAAAAGGGCTCATTGAGGGTATTTTCAAGGGAGATACCATCAACACGCCCTCCATGTTGTGCGTTGAAGATGCGCGGGACGGTCTCGAATGGGCGCGCGCCCTTGGCGGGCTGACGGGCCTCAAAGCGCGGGTGCAGAAGAACCTTGACGTTGTGACAAAATGGGTGGAGGCGACAGATTGGATCGACTTCCTCGCGGAAAAACGGGCGATACGCTCCCCGACATCCATCTGCCTCAAATTCACGGCATCATGGTTTACGTCGCTTAGCGCTGACAGGCAGGCCGCCATTGTCAAAAAACTGGTCGGGCTTCTGGAGCGGGAAGGGGCAGGGTATGACCTGGCCCATTACCGGGACGCGCCAGCGGGGCTGCGCATCTGGGGTGGGGCCACGGTGGAACATACGGATATCGCGGCGCTTCTGCCCTGGATTGAATGGGCGTATGCGCAGGTCAAAGCGGAGGCCGCCGCATGAACGCACCGCAGGAACCCCCCGTCACCCTCCTCCCGACCGGCTTCATCGACCTCTTACAGCATGAGGCGGAGGCGGAGGCACAAGGCATCGCCCGGATCATGGATGTCTTTTCCCAATATGGATATGAGCAGGTCCGGCCGCCTCTTATCGAATTTGAAGCGTCACTGCTCGCGGGGGGCGGGCAGGCGCTTTCGGCGCAGACCTTCCGTATTCTGGACCCGGATTCCCGCCGCATGCTGGCGCTCCGGCCGGATATGACGACGCAGATCTCCCGCATTGCCGCCACGCGCCTGGCCGAAAGGCCACGCCCTTTGCGCCTGTCCTATGCGGGGAGCTGCGTGCTGGTCGGGACGCCGGGGCGCGATGGCGCCCGGCAGATCACCCAGGTCGGGCTTGAACTGATCGGTCCGGACAGCGCGGAGGCTGATGCGGAGGTGATCCTCGTCACCTCTTCCGCATTGAGCGCCTTACAGGTGGCGAATGTCTCCATTGACCTCTCCTGCCCGAATATCGCGAAGGCGCTGATTGCCACCGAGACATTCACGGCAGCACAGGAGGCCACGCTGATCCAGGCCCTTGACCGGAAAGATGTTGCGGCGGTGCGGGATCTTGGCGGTACGCTCGCGCCCGTCCTGACTCAGCTTCTGCGTGCCACGGGCCCTGCGCGCCACGCATTGGAAATTCTGACGCAACTGGATCTGCCGCTCTCCGCCGCTGACGAGGTCAGACGACTTCAGGAAGTTGTGAACGCCGTATGGACGGCTGACCCGACAATAATCCTGACGATTGACCCGGCTGAGTTTCGGGGCTGGCAGTATCATACGGGCCTGTGCATGACGGTGTTCGCCGCGGATGTGCGGGAGGAAATCGGGCGTGGCGGGCGCTATCTCTCTTATGAGCAGGAGGCAGCCTGTGGCATGACATTGCGGCCCGAGGCACTTCTGAAAGCGACGCCGCCTGTTTCCCTGAAAAAACGGGTTTACCTGCCGCACGGCACTTCTGCCGCACGATCTCACAAATTGCGTGAAGATGGTTTCGCAACTGTCGCCGGACTCAACGAAGTTTCGAGCCCCTGCGCGGAAGCGCGTCGGTTACGCTGCGCATATTACATTCTGCAAGATAAATTAGTTGAGGTTTAAGGGGGTTTTATGTCCAACGTCACCGTAATCGGCACTCAGTGGGGTGACGAAGGCAAGGGCAAAATCGTTGACTGGCTGGCAAGCCGCGCGGATATTGTGGTGCGGTTTCAGGGCGGACATAATGCGGGCCATACGCTTGTTGTCGGTGACCAGACATATAAATTGTCGCTCCTCCCCTCCGGTCTCGTCCGCGGCAAAACCGGCGTGATTGGGAATGGCGTAGTGGTCGACCCGGAAGCCTTTCTGGCTGAGGTTGAGCGCGTTACTGCCCAAGGCCTGACTGTGTCGCCGGAAACACTTTGGGTAGCGGATAATGCCGCGTTGATCCTGCCCGTGCACGTGGCCACGGATCGCGCGCGCGAGGCCGCCCGAGGCGATCGTAAAATCGGCACGACCGGGCGCGGAATCGGACCGGCTTATGAAGATAAGGTGGCGCGCCGTGCCATCCGCCTCTGCGACCTCGCGGAGGAGGAAACACTGGACTGGAAGCTTGACGAGCTCCTCCTGCATCACAACACCTTACTGGCAGGGCTTGGCGCACCGACTTTCACGAAGCAGGCTTTGAAAGAACATATCGCGCGCCTCGCGCCCCGCATCCTCCCCTATGGCTGCACGGCCTGGGCACGACTTGATGAGGCGCGCCGCAGTGGTGCACGCATCCTTTTTGAGGGGGCGCAGGCCGTTATGCTGGATGTTGATCATGGGACTTATCCCTTTGTGACAAGTTCCAATACGGTCGCGGCTGTCGCGGCGAGTGGCAGCGGTGTCGGGCCGGCGCATGTCGGATTTGTGCTCGGCATTGCCAAAGCCTATTGCACCCGCGTGGGGGAAGGGCCTTTCCCGTCCGAATTATTTGATGTGAATGGCACGACGCTCGGCCAGCGCGGGCATGAATTCGGCACGAATACAGGGCGGCCCCGGCGTTGCGGCTGGTTTGATGCGGTTTTAGTGCGTCAGGCTGTGAAAGTTGGCGGCGTCAATGGCATTGCCCTGACGAAACTGGACGTGCTTGACGGTTTTGATGAAATCAAAATTTGCACGGGTTATATGCTTGATGGCGCGGCGGTCAGTGTTTTTCCGTCCAGCCCGGCGGCGCAAAAGCGGGTCAAGCCTGTTTTCGAAACGATTCAAGGATGGAAAGAAACAACCTTCGGTGCCCGCAGCTGGGCTGATCTACCGGCTCAGGCCATCAAATATATCCGCCGCATTGAAGAGCTGATCGAAGCGCCGGTTACTCTGCTTTCGACGAGCCCGGAACGTGATGACACGATCCTGATGCGGGACCCGTTTGAAGATTAAAATCCAGGATTACCAGACGGATCCAAAGTAAACGGCCGAAATTGGAGCGGGGAGAGTTGCGACCCGCTCCGTTCCCGGACCCTGTCCCGATCGATAAGGTCTTATTTCACCATCTCGGCATGACGTTGCGCGACCAGCTTCGCGTTAGAGAGGCGACGCGCCTCGACTTCCGCCGACATGGCTTTTTGCAGTTTCTCAAACGCCCGCGCCTCAATCTGGCGGATACGCTCGCGAGAGACATTATAGTGATGGGAGAGATCCTCCAAAGTTGAAGGTTCTTCCTTCAGTCGACGCTCCTGCAGAATATGACGCTCACGCGGGTTGAGTGTCAGCAGGGCTTTGGAGAGCATGTCCTGACGCCCGGATAATTCTTCGGATTCTCCGAGGCGTTTTTCCTGATCAGCACCTTCATCCACCAACCAATCCTGCCATTCCCCTTCGCCATCGCTTTTCAGCGGCGCATTCAGACTCCGGTCCGGGGCCGTCAGGCGGCGGTTCATTGAGACGATTTCAGCATCCGACACGCCGAGCGCTTTGGCGATCCGATCCACCTGTTCCGGCTTGAGATCCCCATCATCAATGGCCTGCATCTGGCCTTTCAGGCGGCGCAGATTGAAGAACAGTTTTTTCTGGGCTGCTGTCGTGCCGATTTTAACGAGAGACCAGCTATGGAGGATATATTCCTGCATGGCAGCGCGGATCCACCACATCGCATATGTCGCCAGCCGAAAGCCGCGCTCAGGGTCAAAGCGTTTGACCGCCTGCATCATCCCGACATTGCCTTCACTGATGAGTTCACTGACGGGGAGGCCATAACCACGGTAGCCCATCGCAATTTTTGCGACCAGGCGCAAATGAGATGTTACAAGTTTATGGGCCGCGTTTGCATCCTGCCGGTCGCGCCAAAGGCGGGCCAGGCGATTTTCCTCATCCGCTGTAAGAAGCGGAAAACGGCGGATCTGCTGTAAGTAACGGGTCAAGCCTGCTTCCGGACCCATAGAGATCGCTGGGGTAGAAACCATATGCTCTCACTCCTGACATCAGGGACGGACAGGCCGCGACCCTGAGACGCATTTTGGGAATTTGCCCTCGAAATATGCCCTTATTTTAAGCGACATATTTGATGCCCCGCCTTCAGTTTGCGTCACGCCCTGAAGATAACCTTCTATAACAAAAGTACCGAAATCTGTCAATAAACAGTACCGTATTACTCGGGTTTAAACACCAATGGTATCAAGGAGTTGCACGATATCCGGTGCCAAATTTTTCTCAAAACGTAACATTTCTCCGGTGCGGGGATGGGTGAAGCCGAGCACCACGGCATCCAAAGCCTGACGCGGAAAATCCAGTGCTGCCTGGCGCGCGGAGAGAGGCAGGTTTTTCGCCGCTGCGGGGATACGGCGCAGATAAACCGGGTCACCCAGAAGCGGATGGCCGGCATGGGCAAGATGCACGCGGATCTGATGCGTTCGACCTGTCATCAAACGGCACTCAATTTTCGAGACGCATCCCGCATGGACTGAAAGGGTCCGCACCCGCGTCAAGGCGTGCTTTCCCTGCCCGGTGACGACGGCCATACGCTTGCGGTCCCGCCGATCCCGGCCGATAGAACCCTCGAAAATGCTTTCAGGGGGGAGAATGCCCCAGGCAAGCGCGTGATAGGCTCGTTCAATGTTTCTGGCCGCGAAAGCCTCTGAAAGGGCGTTGTGCGCCAAGGCTGTTTTAGCGACGACCATCAGCCCGGACGTGTCTTTATCGAGACGATGCACAATCCCCGGACGTTTTTCGCCTCCGATCCCTTCCAGACGGTCACCGCAATGGGCAATCAGCGCATTGACGAGCGTCCCTGCCTCATTGCCCGGTGCAGGATGCACGACCAGTCCCGGCGCCTTGTCCAAAACAATAAGGTCGCGATCCTCAAAAAGAATGTTCAGCGGAATATCCTGGCCGATCAAAGTGGCGGGCAGAGCGCCCGGCACGATGACGCGAATCACCTGGCCGGCGCGCGTCAAACTTGACGGTTCCGTCATGGCAATGCCATTGCAGGTGATATGTCCAACCTCAATGAGGGCTTTCAAACGACTGCGGGAGTAGGCGCTCAACTTGCCGGCAAGGAAGCGATCCAGCCTCTGGCCGGCATCCTCCGGCGAGACCTCCAGCTTCGTATCGATTTCAGGGTGGGGCAGGGGGTTCATCAGGGTGGTTCTAGCAAATAAAAGGTGCGGCGTGTCATGAATCTGGAAAACCCGAATCCCGGCCCATCGCGCGTCCTGACAGGGCTCGTCATCGTCATGGGGGTTCTGATTATTGTTGGACTCGCCGCGCTGGTGACGGTCATCATCTCCCGCCACCTTCATCCGGAAGTCGCGCCCCCGCATGAAGTTCAGCGGGTTCTGCTCCATATCGGCGGTCAATCACGCATCACCAATATCGTGCCAAGTGCAAATGGTGATGTTATCATTGAGATTTCGGGACAAAACGGGGATCAGCGCGTTGCAGTCTGGGAACCCTCATCGGGCCGTATCTCGGCGGAGCTGGATCTCGTTCCAACGCCGTGATGCGGTCAGCCTGGCTGGAGTATGTGATGCGACCTTTCCCTGCGATCATCTCTTTTTCCGCTGTCGCTACATCTCTGGCCATTGGCGGATGGATGGGGCCCGCGCGGCAAGGCGCCGCGACGGCGCGATGGTATCGAGATCTGGCCAAGCCTGATCTCACACCCCCGCCATATATCTTCGCGACGATCTGGCCGATTTTGGGATTGGGACTCGCTTTTTATGGCTATCGGGCCATGACCGATACGCAATCCCATTTAAAACGGACCCGCATCACTTTATGGGCGCTGCTCACGGCGGGGATTTTGGCCTTCCCCCTCGTTGCTTTTCAATGGCGACGTCTGCAGGTCGCAACCGGGCTTGCCGCGGCGATGGCCCTCCTGGCTTCGGGGGGCGTCGCCGTATCCTGCCGGCGCGACATTAAAGCCACATGCGCTCTCACGCCGATGGTGTTATGGCTTGGCTTCGCCACGTGGCTGCAATTTGCGATCTGGCAGAAAAACCCTGACGAAAATTAGGTCAACTGCGTCCCGCACGGTCATCGACGCGTCAATCATTCATTAATAATAAATTTAAGATGTTTCGACCTCAAGGGTTGAAATCGCCCGACGCGATGCGCAGTTCGGTCAAGTGAAAGGCGGCAACGCGCCTTCCCTAGCCTGTCAAAAAGGGCTGGCCACATCCCATTCCTGTCAATTCCGATGGAAAGATGACCAAATAGGAAAATTTATGTCAGATCTTTTTTCACCGATCCAACTCGGCGCCATAGAAGCTAAAAACCGCATATTGATGGCGCCTCTCACCCGGGCGCGCGCAACGCGTGAACATGTCCCCACGCCTATGATGGTGGAATATTATGCGCAACGCGCCGAAGCCGGGTTGATCATCTCGGAAGGTGTCGGCATTTCCCGGCAAGGCCTCGGTTGGCCCCACTCCCCTGGCATCTGGAGTGATGAACAGGTTGAAAAATGGCGTCCGGTTACGCAGGCTGTGCATGAAAAAGGCGGCAAAATCGTTGCGCAGCTCTGGCATATGGGCCGCATGGCGCATTCAGCCGTCACGGGTCAGCCCATCGTTTCCAGCTCAGCAACACGCGTTGACATGAAATTACATATTCATGCCGGGAAAGAAGACGCTGAGACAGCGCGGGCCCTGACCATCGCGGAAATCGCGCAGATCGTCGAGGATTACGGCGTCGCGGCCCGCAATGCGATGCAGGCAGGCTTTGACGGCATCCAGATTCACAGCGCCAACGGCTATCTCTTGGATCAATTCCTGCGGAGCAACTCTAACTTCCGCGATGATGAATATGGTGGCGCGCCGGAAAACCGCATCCGCTTCCTGAAAGAGGCAACGGCACGGATCATCAAGGAGATTGGTGCGGCGCGCACATCTGTGCGGCTATCGCCCAACGGGGACACGCAGGGTTGCTTTGAGCCTGATCCGGAGTCCGTCTTTGTGCCCGCGGCGAAAATGCTCAGTGATCTCGGGATCGGCTTCCTGGAGCTTCGGGAGATCGGGCCGGAAGGGACTTACGGCAGCACGGACCAGCCGAAAATCCACGACGCGATCCGTAAAGTTTTCAACGGGCCTTTGATCCTGAATTCCGATTACACGCGGTCTCAGGCGATTGAGACGGTCGCGAATGGCACGGCGGACGGTATTGCTTTCGGGCGGCCCTTCATCTCCAATCCGGACCTCGTGACGCGATTGCAGAAGGACCTGCCCCTCGCGCCATGGAATATAAAGACCTTCTATACCCAGACAGAAGAAGGTTACACAGACTACCCGACGTACGGAAAGTAAGCCCACACCCATCCCGGTTTCGACCGGGATGGCGCTGGTTTGGCGCGGCGGTCGTCACACTTCAAGGCGACCTCAGACCGTGAAATATTTCGCTTTCGGGTTGAAGATCACAAGCGCGGAGGTCGATTGCTCCGGGTGGAGTTGATAGCCATCTGAAAGCGAAATTCCCATTTTATCGGTTTCAAGCAGGGTCAGAATGCAAGTCTGATCCTCTAATCGCGGGCAGGCGGGATAACCGAACGAATAACGCGAGCCGCGATAACCCTGTGCCAGCAATTTTTCCCGGTCGCGCGCATCCTCGCTGGAAAATCCGAGTTCGGCGCGCATCCGCTTATGCGTATATTCCGCCATCGCTTCCGCAATTTCGACGGAGAGGCCGTGTAGGTAAAGGTAATCCTGATAACGATTGGCCTCAAACCAGTCCCGCGCCAGGTCCGAGGCTTTTTGCCCGACGGTCACGACCTGAAGGCCGATGACGTCGCGTTGGGCGTCATCCACATCCCGCACAAAATCGGCGATGCAGTCACCATCCTCTTTCGGCTGTCGCGGCAATGCAAAACGCGCCACCTCATTCTGGCCGGTCTCGTCAAACAGGATGAGGTTATTACCTTCACCGGCGGCTTTCCAATAACCGTAACTGGCGCAAGGCTGAAGGATGTCTTCCTCTTCACAGATTTTCAGCATGCGCTTGAGGACAGGTTTGAATTCCGTCCGCGCATAGGCAAGAAAAGCCTCCAGTGAGCGTCCGTCCTTCTTGAAACCCCATTGAAACTGATAGAGTGACCGCTCATTCAGGAAGGGAAGCACTGCGTTCACTTTAGCCTCAAGCGCGCGCGGGCCATAGAATGGCGCGTTCGGCACGGTGACATCGTGATTGATCCGCTGTCGCCGCGCGCGCACGACAGCCACATCGACAGGCGCGAACCCACGGGCCTCCGCATTTTCAATCACACGGGAGACATTCCGTGACTTGCGCCCCGCCCTCTGCGTCTGGAGCGCGGCGAGGTAATCGTCAAACTGGTTCTGCACGACCTTATCCATTAAGGACAGGCCGTCAAAAGCGTCCCGGGCATAGGCCACGCGTCCCGCCACGTCCTGGCCATAAGCTTTGACGCAGTCATCCTCAACATAATTGCGCGTCAGCGCCGCCCCGCCGAGAAAAACGGGGATTTTCAAACCCTGGCGCGCCATTTCCTCCAGATTTTCCCGCATGATGACGGTGGATTTAACGAGGAGTCCTGACATGCCGATGGCATCCGCCTGATGCGCCTTCGCGGCGGCAATCATATCCGCGACGGGCACTTTAATCCCGAGATTGATCACCTGATAACCATTATTGGTCAGGATGATATCAACGAGATTTTTTCCGATATCATGCACGTCGCCTTTGACCGTGGCGAGCACCATTGTGCCGCGCGCCTGCCCCTCGGTTTTTTCAAGGTGAGGTTCCAGATAAGCAACAGCGTGCTTCATCGTTTCGGCGGATTGCAGCACGAAGGGCAATTGCATCTTACCGGCACCGAAAAGCTCACCGACGACCTTCATCCCGTCAAGCAGGACGTCATTGATGATGTTGAGCGGCGCGATTTTCTCCATCGCGGCCGCGAGATCCTCCTCGATCCCTTTCCGGTCTCCATCGACGATGCGGTCCTTCAAACGCTCTTCCGGCGTCTCCGCGCGGCGCTTGGCGGTAGCGTCCTCCGCTTTCCGTCCGCTGAAGAGAGACAGGAGTTTCTGCAGAGGGTCGTAATCCTCCCGACGCCGGTCGAAAATGAGGTCTTCCGCAACCTGCACCTCTTCCGCCGCGATCAGATGAAGCGGGCGGATTTTACTGACATGCACGATCGCGCCTGTCATACCCGCTTTCACGGCGTGGTCGAGGAAGACAGAGTTCAGCACGGCACGCGCCGCCGCATTCAAACCAAAGGAAATGTTGGAAAGGCCAAGGATTATCTGCACCTCCGGATATTTTTCCCGGATAAGGCGGATGCCCTCGAGCGTCCATAGCCCCAATTTGCGATCATCCTCCACGCCGGTCGCGATCGTGAAGGTGAGGGGGTCGATCATCAGATCGGCCTGTGGCAGGCCAAATTCGCCGCATGCCACTTCTATCAGGCGGTCGGCTATGCGCAGTTTATCTTCCGGCGTTTTGGCCATACCGACTTCGTCGATCGTGAGCCCAATGACGGCGGCCCCGAATTTCCGTGCCAGGTGCATCCGCGCATCCGCATGCTCCCGCCCATCCTCGAAATTGATGGAGTTGATGATGGGTTTGCCGCCATGCCGTTTCAGCGCGGCTTCAATCACGTTCGTTTCCGTTGAATCGATCACGAGGGGCGCATTGACAGCGGCGGTGAAGCGCGTGATCACCTCATTCATTTCTGCGATTTCATCTCGACCGACAAAGGCCGTGCACACATCGAGCGCGTTGGAGCCCTCAGCTGCCTGCTCCCGCCCGACGGCGACGCATCCATCCCAGTCATGCGCTTCCTGCAATGAGCGCCATTTTTTCGAGCCATTGGCGTTGCATCTCTCACCGATGGAAAAATAACTATTTTCCTGCCGCAGTGCGGTCTGTGTATAGAGGCTGGCGACGGAGGGCACCCAATGGACGCTGCGCTTCACCGGTGTCGGGCGCCAGGAATCCTTCCCCAATTTGCGTAACATCGTGTCAAGCGCCGCGATGTGCGGGGTTGACGTCCCACAACATCCGCCGACGAGGTTGATGCCGTCCTCCAGCACGAAGCGTTCAACCCAGCTCGCCATGTCATCGGGTGAAAGCGGATAATGCGTTTTGCCATCTACCAACTCCGGCAGGCCCGCATTGGGCTGAATGGAGATCATGCCCGGCCAGTTCTCCGCCATCCAGCTGATATGCTCCGCCATTTCCTGCGGGCCGGTGGCGCAGTTGAGGCCCATCAAAGGCACATCCAGCGCATTCACAACCGTGGCCGCCGCCGCAATATCAGGCCCGACAAGGAGGGTGCCGGTCGTCTCCACCGTCACCTGAACAAAAATAGGCGTTTCCTTACCGAGTTGTCCGCGCGCGATTTTCGCGGCATTGACCGCGGCCTTGATTTGCAACGTATCCTGGCATGTCTCGATCAGGATGGCGTCAACTCCGCCATCAATCAGGCCAAGGCATTGAATGACGAGCCCCGCTTCAAGCTTGTCATAATCAATATTACCGAGGGAGGGGAGCTTGGTGCCCGGGCCAACTGAGCCGATAACATAGCGATGGCGTCCATCGGCAAAGCTCTCCGCTGCCTCACGCGCCAGTTCGGCGGACACCTTATTAATTTCACGCGCACGGTCCTGAAGGCCGAACTCCGCCAACGTGATGACGGAGCCCCCGAAACTGTTCGTCTCGACCATATCCGCCCCGGCCTCAAAATAGCTGCGGTGAATATCCCGGATGATTTCAGGGCGTGAGAGGGAGAGGATTTCCGTGCAATTCTCTTGCCCCCAATAATCCCGCTCCGTATCAAGATCGAGCATCTGCACTTTTGAGCCCATCCCGCCGTCACAAAGGAGGACGCGGTCCCTCAGAATCTCAAGCAAGGCTGGGCGGGTCATATAAAGGGCTTTCGGTGTAGATCTGACGCGTTCAGGGCGTGACGTCGCGCGTCAGCCCCTACCGGAACTCAAACTAAAATGCGTCCCGGCTTGAGCGCAAGAGTGCGAAACGCTTAAATGAGGCAGGTCCATCTCTGATGGGCCCAGCATGGAGCGCAATATATTGAGCCGCATTCACCTCACTTTGGCCGCGAGCGTGCCGGACTGGCCCGCAGCAAGACGATCAAGCGCGATTCTCCTCAAGGAGGGTCAAAGGCCCTCATCTCACCATTGGCACCGCATTGTTGAGATCGCGGAAACGTCCTCTATCCCGCCATCACCCTGGCGGCACGCGTCACAATGTCCGTGCTGTCAGGTCCGGCATCGAGGTGTGGATGAGATTTATCGTGAAGTGATCGCGCTCCTCAATGCCGCTGAACCGCTGCCGAGAGAGCTTGTCTATGTGGCGTCTCGAAATTTACTGGCGTCGTTACGTGCGGGCATCGCGGCGCAACCTATGCTTGCATCGCGTGTCGCGCTTGATATGCCGGGTTCTTAGTGGGTTTTGTGGCGCTCACATTACGAATTTAAAGTTAATGTGACAATCCTGACACTGTGTTTTCTCACTCGAGAGCCCTATTTTGTGCTATAGGCCGCTTTGCAGATGCGCGCATTTGTTTTAGGAGCGGCATCTTATAAATCCCAAGTGAGTGTTTCCGCGTTTTTCATTGCATCGTATGAGGGCAATTGGTGGATCAGACTGGTAAACAAACTGGATTAACGGGCGAGGCAAGTCCGGCTTATATCCGGATACGTGCAGCCATGGCCGCCGCAAAATTCCACGGTATCGAGCTCGATATCAAGGATTTCGCGGCTGAACCCGGTGAAACATCTCCCTCTCCGGCGACGCTTGCGCGGTGGCTTAATGATTTTGGTGCTGTCGCCAAAGGAATGCGCATTAAATGGCGCTTTCTTGTGCGGATGTATAACACGCCTCCCGTGGTGCTGATGCTGCGTGACGGTTCCGCGGCCCTCATGGTGCGCGTTGACCCGGAGCGCAATATCGTCTGGCTTCGTGACCCGCTTGCGCCTGAAAACGCGACACCCGTCCCGGTCGATGAATTACGCCTATCCGAGGTATGGACGGGGGATATCCTGCTCGTCAAACGCCGCCGTGACCTTTCCGAGGCCGATGCGCGCTTTGATATGATGTGGTTCGCGAAGATCGTTCTGCGGGAGAAAGTCAGTCTCCGCAACATCATCTTCGCTTCGATGATACTGGCCGTTCTTCAGATCTTTCCCGCCCTGATTGTGATGCAGGTGGTGGATCGCGTCGTCAATTATCACTCGACCGCGACTTTGATTTCGATCACCGGTATCGTGGTGATACTCACTTTCTACGAAATTATGCTGACTTACGCGCGTCGGGAACTGACTCTTGTCATGACGACACGGGTGGATGCGCGCATCTCTTTGCACGCATTCAACCGCCTTCTCTCCCTCCCACTTGAATTTTACGAGCGAGAGCAGACGGGTCGTGTGATTGGCCGTTATATGGCCCTCTATCGCGTGCGCGACTTCCTGACAGGCAAGCTGCTTTCAACGTTTCTCGATATGTTCACACTGTTCGTGATTCTGCCCGTCCTTTTTTACATGAGCACGACGCTCGCGTGGATGACCCTCGCCTGTGCGGGGCTGATCGGCTTGATTGTCGTCGTCTTCCTGCCGCCCATGACGCGCGTTTACACGAAGATGGTTGATGCGGAGATGGAGCGGGGCTCCGTCCTTTATGAAACCGTCGCGGGTATTCGGACCATTAAAACCCTCGCGTTGGAGCAGACAAGGCGGGAGAAATGGGACGAGACGACCGCCAATGTCATCCGCTGGAAGCTCGCTTCGGGCCGTATGTCGAACTGGCCCGCCACACTTGTGATGCCGCTTGATATGTTTATCAATCGCGGGATCATCCTTGTCGGGGCCTATCTGGCCCTCAAGACAAATAGCGGTGTCGGTGTCGGTGCGCTTCTGGCCTTCATGATGCTGGGCTCACGCGTCGCGTCGCCACTCGTCAGCCTCGCCAAAATCCTCGAAGACGTCAATCAGGTGACGACCTCACTCAATGAAGCGGGTATCGTCCTGAATCAGCCGACGGAAACGAAAGCGCTCACAACCGGTATGCGTCCGATTCTACGCGGCGCGTTATCTTTCCAGAATGTCGATTTCACTTACCCCGGGTCTTCCAATAAGGCCCTCAACAACGTCACATTTGAAGTGCCAGCGGGGACAATGTTGGGACTTGTCGGGCGGTCAGGCTCCGGCAAATCCACCATTACGCGTCTCCTTCAGGGCGTCAGCCGGGGTTATACAGGTTTCCTCCGTCTGGACGCGCTAGAATTGCGGGAAATCAATCTGACGCATTTGCGGCGTTCTTTGGGCGTGGTCCTGCAGGATAACTTCCTCTTCAGAGGGTCGATTGCCGATAATATTGTTTCCGGTCGGCCCGGTTACACGATGAATGACGTGATCCGCGCCGCACGTCTGGCAGGCGCTGAGGAATTTATCGACCGTATGCCCGCAGGTTACGAAACCCAGATTGAGGAAGGCTCAACCAATATCTCGGGTGGTCAGCGTCAGCGCCTCGCCATCGCCCGCGCCGTGATCAGCGACCCGAAACTCATGATCCTCGATGAGGCGACCTCCGCCCTTGATCCGGAGAGTGAGGCCCTCGTGAACGCCAATCTGAAGCGCATCAGTCAGGGCCGCACGATGGTGATCGTTTCGCACCGACTTTCCTCTCTGGTGGATTGCGACATGATCTGCGTCATGGATCGCGGGCAGGTGATTGATGTCGCGCCCCATTCTGTCCTGCTGGAGCGCTGCGACGTTTATCGCACGCTCTGGATGCAGCAGAATCGTCATACACATCACCATGAATCCTCCGGATCGTCGGACAATGATTCCGGGCGCGATGTTTCTCCCGGGGGGAAAGAGAAATGAGTGACAAAGATATTGTTGAGCGGGAGCCCGAGAAGGAAAATGACGGCCCCGTCAATCCGATCGCGCCGCGTGAGGCTGACGACCCTTTCGCGCAACAGGATATGCCGCTCGCACTGCTAGAGTTCCACTCCCCGACGGCATCTCTCGTCAATATGCCACCTTCTCCGGCGGCGCTTTACATCATGTGGGTCGTGGGGGGGCTGTTTATCATGTGCTTCCTGGCCGCGGCTTTATTCCCCATGAATAAAATCGTCTCGACCCCCGGAAGGCTCGTCTCTGTCGAGCGCACCATCATCGTGCAGCCGCTTGAGACGTCCATTGTGCGCTCTGTTGACGTCAATATGGGCGATGTTGTGCAGAAGGGGCAGATCCTCGCACATCTTGATCCCACGATCACAACGGCGGATATCGGCGATAAACGCGCCCAGCGAGACGCTTATCAGGCGACAGTTAATCGCCTCAAGTCGGAGGCCGAAAGCAAGGAATATACGGCGGACATTAAAAACCCCTATTCCGTCAATGAGGCGGCCGCCTTCCTGAAAAGACGGCTCGAATTTGCGGCGAAGACCGAACAATATGAGCAGGAAATTGCTTCACTTCAGAGTCAGATCCAGGGTTATGTTGCCAGTGCCGCCATGTATCGAGGACGCGCAAATATTGGGGGTCAGATCCTCGAAATGCGCCAGAAACTTCAGAAGGAAGCTGTTGGAAGCCGCCTGATGACGCTGGGCGCGCAGGGTGAACTGATTGACGCGGAGCGTGCCCAGATTGAGGCGCAGCAAAATGCCAATGCGGCCAGGGCCAAACTTGCCGCAACACAGCAGGAACTCGCCGCGTTCAAGGAAAACTGGCTCGCCGACGTATACGCGAAACTGAGTGAAGCCCAGCACCGCTATGATGAGGCAGAGGCCGAATTTACAAAATCCAAATTGCGCAGTGAGCTGATTTTATTGCGGGCACCGGAGGATGGTGTTGTTCTGAACGTCGCAAAAGTTTCGGTCGGGGCGGTGGTGCAGGGGGCGCAGGTTCTCGTCAGTCTTGTCCCTACAGGCGCAGCGCTTGAAATGGAGGCGGTATTGCGTGGTCAGGATGCAGGTTTCGTGAAACTGGGTGACCACGCTTTACTCAAATTTTCCACCTTTCCCTATAATCAATATGGGGGCGCGGATGCCACCGTCCGCGTCATCAGTGCGGATACGTTTTCAAGTGAGGATGCCCCTCAGGACGTTGCTGGCGCGGCGGGGCGCGGTCAGTCACCACAATCCATGGCGAATGGCTTCTATCGCGTCCGTCTGCGGATTGATCGTTACACCCTGCATGGCGTGCCGTCCTTCTTTCATCCGATACCGGGTATGCCCGTCACGGCGAATATTCAGGTGGGCAAACGGACGATGCTGCAATATTTCTTCAATCGTTTGACAGCGGCAACTTCGTCAGGGCTGAGAGAGCCCTCGTAAAAAGGTCAAAGACGTTGAGGTAAAAGTCAGTGGCGATTTCTCCACGCTTGAACATGTTTGTCCCGAAGCCGCGGCGCCTGCAGAACGCGATCGCGCTTCTCGAAGAGGATGATCGCGCCGTCGAGGGGTTTTCCCGCCTCGCGACGCTGGCGGCAGAAGGTATGGTCGAGGCGCAATATCGCGTCGGGCGCGCCTACCTTGAGGCACGCGGCACGCCCTATCAATTTCGGGAAGGGGAGCGCTGGCTGCGCCGCGCTGCGGAGGTCGGCCATGTGGAGGCGCAGTATTTTCTCGCGATACTCTACCTCATCGGTTACCCGAAGGGCTTCGATCCCGCGCGTGACGATGTCTATAGCGGCGTCTCAATGGAGGAGCGGGTGCCCGACCTGGCCGGGGCGTTGCCCTGGGCCCTCAAAGCGGCTGAGGCCGGACATGTCGAGGCGGCGGGTCTTCTCGGTTATATTTATTCGTCCGGTCCGCATGATATCAAGGATGAGCAGAAAGCGCTCAAATGGTATAAAATTGCCAATGAAAAGGGCTCGCCGCAGGGAAGCCTTGGCCTCGGCATTGCGCGCCTCCAAACATCGCCGGATAAAACCGCCATCAGGCTGCTGCGCAAGGCGGCGGATGCCGGCCTGCCAACCGCCTATTTCTATCTTGGTTGGGTTTATGAACTCGGGATTATTGAGCCGAGCGACGATGGCCGCGCCGCGCGGAATTTTCACAAAGCGGCTGAAGGCGGCGTCACGGCGGCCGCCTTGCGTTACGGCGTTTACCTGCTCCATGGCCGCGGCGTCGAAAAAGACCTTTTTCAGGCCGAGACATGGCTCCGCCGTGCGGCGCTGAAAGGGGAGGCCGAGGCGGCTGCAATACTCGGCGACCTGAATATCCGTGGATTTGACCACGCCCCGAACTTTGAGGATGCAGGGGGGTGGTATCGCCTTGCGGCGGAGATGGGCCATGCAGCGGCGGCGCGCGGGCTTGCGCTTCTCTACCTCACCGGGTCCGGTGTCGAGCGGGATCTCGACCTCGCGGCGCAATGGTTCCACACGGCGGCGGAGATGGGCGATTCAGTCGCAAGTGCGGATTTCGGCAATCTGGCCCTGATTGGTGTCGGGTCGGAATCCCAGAAATCAGATCTGTTCAAGCGCTTCATGACTGAAGCTGAAGATGGGAGCCTGGTGGCGGCATTCAATCTTGGCGTCTGCCTGGCGCGAGGGGTGGGCACGGAGGAAAATCCGCAGGCGGCCATCCAATGGTTCAAGGTTGCGGCGAAGGGCGTTGTCAATGCGCAATACTGGCTGGGCCGCCTTTATGGCGGTGAATTCGGCGTCGAACCCGACCCGGCAGCTTCCGTCGAATGGCTGGAAAAAGCAGCCGATGCCGAAATGCCGGAGGCGCAGGTTGCGCTGGCCCAACTTCTCGTGACCGGAACATCTGTTCTGGGAGAAGATCACCCGCGTGCGCTTAAACTTTATCGATCAGCCGCGCAGCGTGGCAATGTCGATGGCATGTTCGGCCTCGGGGCGATGCTGGGCGGCGGCCATCATGTTGAGGAGCAAAATCGCGCGGAGGCGCAAAGCTGGTTTCGCCTCGCGGCGGAACGCGGTCACGGTCTGGCGCAATTAATGTTGGGCCGATATCTTGAGCGTGGCCTGGGCGGCGAGGTCAACCTGGCAGGCGCGCAGCTCTGGTACGAGCGCGCCGAGAAATCCGGTGTGCCGGAGGCGTCGCAGGCCCTTATCGCGTTAAATAAGTCGATGGTTGTCGATGCCGGATGACGGCCCTGCCCGACGAAAAAGGCCGCGGCCGCTTTTTACCGGATACGGCCATAAAGTCACGGCACGTCAGCGGGCGGATTGGAAGAGCTGGGCCGATCAGCGCGCCCAGATATCTTACCGACGGGGCACGGAGGCCGCCCTCTCAGGGGATCACAAGCAGGCCATATCATGGCTTGACCGCGCGGCCCGTATGGCGCCTGATGACCTCAACGTTGCCGCTGCGCGCGCCTTCGCTTATTTCGCTGCAGGGGATTGGGCGGCCGCCTGCGTGCAGCTCAGCATACTTGCGGACATCACGGCGTCGCCCCGCATCGCAGCCGCACTTGCAGTCACCTGGCTCAGATTGCGGCGGATTGACCAGGCATGCGCGGTCACTGAGGCGCTCCTTCACCAAAACGCGCCACCGCCCGAGATTTTCCCGACGGCAGATCTCGTAAGGCGACACGTCCTTAGAGCCGGGTGGTGCGGTGTCAGCAATAAGGGCGCTGTTATCGGGCAGAGCGATGCGTTGGTCAGCCTGAAACTGGATGATCATTTCATTGCGCAGAATGTCTCTCTGCCCTTCACCCTGCCTGAAAACTGGGTGGCGGCGACGCATCTTACCGTCCTGGCGGACAATAAGCCCCTCTTCGGCGCACCTATCGATTTGCAGGCCATCCGGCAGTCAGAAGGTTTTGTCACCTGCAAAAATGGGAAATTAGAGGGTTGGATCTGGTATCCTCATGACCCTGAAACCCCGGCCGAGATTTTGATCAGAATCGAGGGTCATACGCATCATATCCTGCCGCGGGAAGATGCGGGTAACATTAATCGTTACGCGATGTTTCGCACCGCCCGGCGATTCACTTTTCCGATGACATCGATCCCGCGCGATGCGCGGATCGACGTGACGGACCGATATGGGCGCCATTTGATGGGAAGCCCGGTCACGCCAGCGCTGCGGGCCCTGTTGGGCACGCGTCCTCCCCGTGTGCCGCCTGGCGATGCAAGGCTTTCCGTGTCATCGACGCGCGCAAGGTCGCGGGAGAGACGGGAAGCCTGTCTCGTCATCATCCCTGTTTATCGCGGCCTGGCGGAAAGCCGCGCCTGTATCAAATCCGTGCTGGATGCGCGCACCGATGATCTGGAAATTCTCGTTATCAATGATGCGACCCCGGACCCACAATTGCGGGAGGCGCTGCATCTTTTAGCCGCCTCTGGCGACATCACCCTCCTGACGCATGCTGAAAATCAGGGGTTTGTTGCAAGCGTGAATGCGGGGCTGAAGCAGGCCGCGGGGCGGGACGTCATTTTATTGAATAATGACGCGAAGTTTTTCAGTGATGGCGTGCGCCGCCTGCGCGAGGCGCTGCAAAGTGCCGCGGATGTCGGGACGGCCACGCCCTTCTCAAACCACGCGACAATTTTCTCCCTGCCAGACGCGGATAAGCCCAATCCCTTCCCTTCTCCGGCGCGTGGCGCTTTTCTGGACCGTATCTTATCGGCGAGCCGCTTTGTACCCGGCCTCGATGTGCCCACGGCACATGGGTTCTGCATGGCGATCAAGAGCGCATGTCTTGAGGAAACAGGCCTGTTCCGGGACGCGCTCTTCGCGCAAGGTTATGGGGAGGAAAATGATTTCTGCCTGCGCGCATCCGGCCTGGGATGGCGTCATATCGCGGCGACACGAGTCTATGTGGCGCATCATGGCAGCCTGTCATTTAAAGGCGCGCGAGATGACCTTTTGGCGCGCAACCTCAAACTGATCGAAAAATTGCATCCGGGTTACCTCGCCACTATCGACGCTTTCATTGAAAAAGACCCGCTCGCGGCTTTCCGCAACGACGTCATCGCGCGCGCGATCATGGCAACATGGCAGGAAGCCCCGCGACGCACCGCGATATTAGTGACGCATGATGCGGGTGGGGGTGTCGAACGCATCGTCAAGGACCGCGCTCAGTGGTTCCAGGGTCAAGGCCTGTCGACGCTGATCATCCGACCACATTATGAGGGATGTCGCGTGTCGCGTTTCGGTGGCGATGATGGCGACGTCATTTACCGCCTGCCGGAGAGTTGGGGGGATTTGGTAAAGTTCCTCAAGGAAATGTCACCTGCGCTCGTCGAGATCCATCATATGGTGGGTCATGCCGCGATCATGCATCGATTACCGCGCGATCTTGACGTGTCGAGCGATATTTACGTGCATGATTATGCGTGGTTCTGCCCGCGTGTCACGCTCCTCAGTGTCGGAAACCGTTATTGTGGAGAGCCGGATCTGGAGGGTTGTCAGAAATGCGTGGACCGATTAGGTGACCTGACGGGAGAAAATCTCCCCGTGGCGGCGCGCGTGGCGCGCTCTGACGCCTTGTTACGCGGGGCGCGCCGCGTTGTAGCACCGTGCGATGATACGGCCAAACGCATGATGCGGCATTTTGTCAGCGTGCCCGTTATTGTCATCTCGCCGCGCGACCTGCCCATAATGCCGGATCGTCCTGTGCCCCGGCGGAAGAGAGACGAAGCCGTGCGCATCTGTGTGGTCGGCGCGATTGGCAAGGATAAGGGTTACGATGTGATCCTGACGTTGGCGCGTTATGCCCAGCGCACGCACCGCGCGCTCGATATTCTCATCGTTGGGCATAGCGTTGATGATGATCGCCTCCTTGCGACAGGTAAAGTTCAGGTGACGGGTGAGTATAAAAATGATGAGGAAGCCCTCGGCCTGATTAAGGCGTTTCAACCGCATTGGGGTTTTCTGCCTTCCATTTGGCCGGAGACCTGGTGTTTTGCGTTAAGTCTTTTGATGGCGAAAATTTCGAGGATTGCAGTATTTGACATAGGGGCGCAGGCGGAGCGGATGCGTCAGGTTCACGGCGCCGTGATTCTGCCTCTGGACATTGATGTTTCACGATTGGCCGACATGTTTCAACCGCTATCGGAAGGGGCGTCAGGCGATGGCTTTGAAACGCCCGAAAATGGAGGAAAATAATTTCTTAACGGCGTCTTGTATTGGGGCCGCAATCAGCTATCACTTATTTTGGATGCCGCTGTTAACGCGCGGGGTTTAACAAGTCAGTCAGGAAGGTTTGTCATGCCGAACGGTTCGGAATCAGGGAAATCGATCGTACAGATACAGTCTAATGCATCTTTGATGACTTTTGATGCAGGCCTCTATTGTATTTTCATGAGTAAGCCGGTGGAGCATTTCGCCGCTCCCGGTTTTCCGGCTGTCAAAGTGACGCAGGCGCCGAATATTCCGCAAGGTCTCGTTACGATCTCAGGGCTTGATGAAGACGGCATTATCAGCAACCCGGGCGGCGCGGCACTCGTGCGGGTCAATCGGGGCCCGGCGCAGGTGCTGGTCACGACATATAGCCTCCCCAATGACACGACTGAAATCCCGGATGTGCAGGTGGCGCGTTTGAGTGGCCCCGTCATTCGCCCGGCAGAAGAGGGCGCTGCATCCGATATCGCAAGCGGCGCGCATCCCGGCGCGCAGAACATGCCGGAGATTTCGGCCCATATCCGGTCCCAGGGGACGTTACCGGAAGTTTCGGAAATTGGGTCGGTGAGCCGGGGAGCAAGCAATGGATTGAGGGCTTCGGCCTGTCGCCGAAAAAAGACATCGCACCTGAGGATATTGAATATCAGGCGATGTTGGGAAAAGGTTGGCTGTCACCCTGGGTGGAGGGCGGCACTTTCTGCGGTTCCCGCGGGATGGCGCTGCCCATTCTGGGGCTGCGTGTCCGCCTGAGAAACGCGGCGGCAGAAAATTTCGCCGTGATGGTCGAGGCTTACTTCGTCGATGGGTCACAGGTTGAGAGAACCAACGCGGATGCGGTCATTTCCGCTGAAAGCCATGCCGCGCTGGAGGCTTTCAAACTCGATATCGTCCCGCTGAAAGCCGTGGGCAAAGGCGCGTCTCCCGTAGCAGGGCGCGGACGGAAAAAAACCGCCTGACCGCGACACGCGCATTTTCCGCGACGCTCATGACCCTGATGGGAAGGGTCGGTGCGGATGAATGCGCCTGTAATTTCGCAGAACAGGCTCCAAGCTGAGACCCAGGACGAACAAAACGTGCGCTTTCTCTTCATCCATCAGAATTTTCCCGGTCAGTTTCTGCATATTATTCGCCATTTGGGACGAAATCCGGAGAATGAGATTGTTTTCATTTCGGAAGTCAATGAATCCGCGATTGAAAATGTCCGCCGCGTGCTTTACCGCATCGCGCGTGCGCCGGAGGTCAGGTCGATGCCCGGGCTGCATGAATATGAGCTCGGCCTACTCCGCGCGGAGGCCGTGGCCCGTGCGGCGCGTAACCTGAAAGCACTCGGCTTCACCCCCGACGTGATTATCGGGCATCATGGTTGGGGTGAATTGCTGGACATCAAAGATGTTTACCCAAATACGCCGCTCCTCGGCTATTTTGAATTCTTCTATCACACCAAAGGTTACGATGTTGATTTTGACCCCGAATTCCCTTTGGAGGCGGATTTACTTCCGGTCGTGCGACAGAAAAACGCCGTCAATTTACTGGCGCTCAATCTGAATGAGCATGGGCAGACACCAACCGACTTCCAGCTGAAAACCTATCCATCCTGGGCGCGTCCGCAGATCAATCTGATCAGGGAAGGGGTCAATCTCAAACATTGTCGGCCTGACCCGAATGCGGCGCGGCGTCCGCTAGAAATTAACGGGCATATTTTTGCGCCCGAGAAAAAACTCGTCACTTACGTCGCGCGCAACCTTGAGCCTTACCGGGGTTTCCATAGTTTCATGCGTGCTTTGCCGCGCCTTCTGGCGGAAAGGCCGGATGTGGAAGTCGCGATTGTCGGCGGGGACAGCGTCAGTTACGGTCGCCTGCCAGGGAAGGGTTTCCCCAATTGGCGTGAAGCTCTTCTGGCCGAATTGGGGGGCAGGCTCGACCTGACACGCACGCATTTCCTCGGGCAGGTCACTTACCCGCTTTACCTGAAGTTACTTCAACGATCAGATGCGCATATCTATCTAACCTATCCCTTCGTCGCCTCCTGGTCCCTTCGTGAAGCGCTCGCCATTGGCTGCCCGATTGTCGGGAGTGACACCCAACCCGTGCGGGAATTCATTAAAAATGGGGAGACGGGCCTTCTGACATCCTGCCTTGATCCGGATGCAATCACAGGCAGTATCCTCCAGATTTTAACCGATCGGGAATTATCGAATAAACTGAGTCGGAATGCCCGGCGTGAGGCTGAGGCGCATCTCGATCTCGATGTCTACCTCAATCATTATGAGCGTATCATCTCGGACGTCGCGCGCTTCTAAAAATGCACGGGAGGTCACGCCGCAACGTGACCGGTCTGAGTTTCTTCCGCCTCATCTCGTAGCAGGAAGGGGCGTCGGGCCGTCCTTTTTTCCGCCCGCATCAGGAAAGAGGTCAGGCGAGGCCGGAAGGGACTCTCGCCGACCTTGATGGGCAGATATTATTTCCGCGCTGCTTCATGCGCTGCGATGATAATCTTTTTGGCCTCCTCCGGTCCGGCCCATCCGGTGATTTTAACCCATTTGCCACTTTCGAGATCTTTATAACGCTCAAAAAAGTGTGAGATGGCGCTGCGGGTAATGACGGGCAAATCGTCGATCGTTTTAACGTCGCTATATTGTGTATGGATTTTGTCATGGGGGACGCAGATGATTTTCTCATCCTGACCGCTCTCATCCTCCATTTTCAACATACCAACGGGACGCACGCGGATCACCGCGCCGGGGCTGATCGGGCCGGGCGCAAGGACAAGGGCATCGGCCGGGTCACCATCCGCCGCCAATGTGCCGGGGATAAACCCGTAAGCAGCCGGGTAACTCATGGATGTGAAGAGAAAGCGATCCACGAAGACAGCGCCGCTTTCCTTATCCACCTCATATTTGACGGATGACCCCTCCGGGATTTCAATAACGACGTAAATATCGTCCGGCATGTTTTTGCCTGTCGGGATTTTTGAGAGATCCATGGAGAGCGTCCTGTCTTACGTTGGAATGGCGGAAATTTAAGCCTCTTTTACCCTTAGTCAGAAGGCTTGCACAGACGGATTTTCAGTCCGCGCCTCGATGGCGGTCCGAATGGCCGAGATCTCTGTCAGGAAAGAGCACATCGCGCACGCGCTGCTTCAGTTGTTTCGCCTCCGGGAAGCCCCCATCGGCCTTGCGCTCCCAGATCACGTGATGATCGATCATGATCTCGAACCTTCCACCATGGTCGGGCCTTAGGGCGACCTCCGCGAGCTCTTCTCCGAAAGTCTGCAGCAATTCCTGCGCGAGCCAGGCAGCCCGCAGCAGCCAATGACATTGCGTGCAGTAATAGATGGCCACGTGACCTGTTTTCGACGTCATCATCATGATCATTCCCTTAATCAGGCGAAGGCGATGCCGTGGGAGGACGACAAATCCGCGCAACGCCTTCAGCTTTATTATGCGCAAAAATATCTCTGAAATGCACTTAATCGCTTGCAAAGATCTGCAAACTGCGCAATTTCGGGACCACCTAGGCGCCTGTAGCTCAACTGGTTAGAGCAGGCCGCTCATAACGGCTTGGTTGCGGGTTCGAGTCCTGCCGGGCGCATAGGTTTTCCGCCGCATTATTCCGTATGATGCACTCTTCTTCATGCGGCATGTCCAATTTTCTTGATCGGGGGTCCTGACGTGGCTTCGTACCAATATGTATATGTCATGAAGGACCTCACCAAGTCTTATCCCGGCGGGAGAGAGGTATTTAAGGGCATCACCCTGTCCTTCCTCCCCGGCGTGAAGATCGGCGTGCTCGGTGTCAATGGCGCCGGTAAATCCACCCTTCTGAAAATCATGGCCGGGATTGAGAAGGAATATGGGGGTGAAGCCTGGGCCGCTGAAGGCGCGCGCATCGGCTATCTGGAGCAAGAGCCAAAGCTGGATGAAACGCTGACGGTTGGGGAGAATGTGGCGCAGGGCTTCGGTGCCCTCAAAAAAGCGGTGGATCGCTTCAACGAAATTTCCATGAAATTCGCGGAGTCAATGGGCGATGAGGAGATGAACGCCCTCCTCGCAGAGCAAGCTGAGTTGCAGGAAGCGATTGATGCTGGTGATGGGTGGGAGCTTGATCGCAAGCTGGAAATCGCGCTTGACGCGCTGCGCTGCCCGCCCGCGGAGAGTCCCGTTTCCAACCTCTCAGGTGGGGAGCGGCGGCGCGTGGCGCTTTGCCGCCTCTTGCTTGAAAAACCCGACCTGCTCCTTCTGGATGAGCCAACAAACCATCTGGATGCGGAAAGTGTTGCCTGGCTCGAAAAAACCCTGCGCGATTATGCAGGCACCGTCATGGTCATCACCCATGACCGTTACTTCCTCGATAATGTGACCAACTGGATTCTCGAAATCGAGCGCGGGCGGGGTTACCCGTTTGAGGGCAATTATTCCTCCTGGTTAACGCAGAAGCGGAAGCGACTGGCGCAGGAGGAAAAAGAGGAAAGCGCCCGTCAACGCGCCCTCGCGGCGGAGCAGGACTGGATCAACGCCTCCCCCAAAGCACGTCAGGCGAAGAGCAAGGCCCGTATCACCAAATATGAGGAAATGCTCGCAGCCAGTCAGGAGCGTGTTGGCGGCACGGCGGATATCGTCATTACGCCCGGCCCGCGCCTTGGCGGGACCGTCATAGAGGCTGAAAATCTGACGAAGGGCTTTGGTGATCGCCTCCTCATTGATAATCTCAGCTTCAAACTCCCCCCAGGGGGCATTGTCGGTGTGATCGGGCCGAACGGCGCGGGCAAATCCACGCTTTTCCGCATGATTACCGGGCAGGAACATCCCGACACAGGCAGCTTGAAAGTCGGAGACACCGTTAAACTCGGCTATGTCGACCAGTCGCGCGATTCGCTCGCGGATGATAAAACGGTCTGGGAGGAAATTTCCGGCGGGACGGACGTGATCCATCTCGGCAAGCGCGCCGTGCCGTCACGTGCTTATGTCGGTGCTTTCAATTTTAAAGGTGCCGACCAGCAGAAGCGTGTCGGCGTTCTGTCCGGTGGTGAGCGGAACCGCGTTCACCTTGCGAAAATGCTGAAGACAGACAGTAATGTCATTTTGCTGGACGAACCCACCAACGATCTCGACGTCGATACTCTGCGTGCTCTTGAGGACGCGCTCGCGGATTATGCGGGCTGTGCCGTGGTGATCTCGCATGATCGCTGGTTCCTCGACAGGCTCGCGACGCATATTCTCGCTTTTGAGGGCGACAGTCATGTTGAGTGGTTTGAGGGGAATTTCCAGGATTATGAGGAAGACAAAAGGCGTCGCCTCGGTCCGGAAGCGACGGAGCCGAGCCGCATCCGATATCGCCCCCTCGCACGCTGATCAAAGCGCGCGCGGACGCTGTCACGACACGTTCCGCCTTTCTCCCGCATTTCGACATGGCACGAAATCGGAAATTTAAAGGCGGAGATGTTGTGACGGGTGCCCGGCATCCAACGTCGACGCGTGCCGCAGCGGCGTCAGACCCATATTGAGCCGATGAGCCCATTGCGCACCATCCGCACGCAGCGCCTCTTCCTGCGTCCCGTATCCTGGCAGGATCTCGCCGATCTCCGGCGGCTTAAAGGGAGTGCCGCGTCCTTCGGGCGGATGCTGGGCGGTGTGCGGACGCCAGGGCAGGTGGAGGCGGAACTCGCGGAAGATATGGCCTTCTGGGCGCGCCGCAAAATCGGAATTTTTTCAATATTGGAAAAAGGGGTTTTTGTCGGCCTGACCGGTTTTCATGAAAGGCCGGACGGACGCGGGATCGGGCTTCGTTTCGCGCTCTTCCCCCATTTACAGGGGCGCGGCCTCGCGCGGGAAGCCGCGGGCGCCGCCCTTTCCTACGCACGCACGGCCGGGATCCATCGGGTTATCGCTGTCGCAAGCGCGGATAATCTCGCCTCACAAACGGTCCTCCGCTCAATCGGGATGCGACAATGTGAAATCTTCCAACGTGATGGACGTGAAATGCGCGTTTACGAGGCGGTGCTCGACCAGAAATAAAACGGCGCGCAGGGAGGGCCGCGCGCCGTTCAAGAGATGATGGTCAGAAAATGCTGATAATCAACGGTGTCGGGAAATCTGACGTTCAAGGGCGGCAATCAGCGTCTCGATTTTACCACCATTGCGGGCAAGGTAGGACGAGTAATCCTGACGCTGGGTCAGGCGCATACTCGTACCTTCACCCATGAGATCAACGATTTTGAACCCGTCATGATCCACCACGAGCACCTGCATATTCGCGACAGGCTGATGTGGGCGCATGATTTTTGCGCTGACGACAGTGCCATTGCCGTTCGATGAGGGGAGGCTGCCCGTCACCTCAAGCGAGACACCGCGATATTGGCCGATTTTCTCGGACACGGCGTTGACGAGCACCTGATTGAACAATTCGAGGTAACGGGCTCTCTCCGCTGGTGTGGCAATGCGCCAATAGCGTCCGAGGCAGAATTTGCCGATGGCTTCGATATCGACGTTTTTCTGCACCAGAGGCAGGATGGCTTTCTTCTTGGCCGCCATGGACTGGTCACTATTGACGACGGCCACGACCTGACCCCCGAAATCACTGACAAAGTGGGAGGCGTCTTTATCGAGGGCAGATGCCTGTGGCGCGCAAAGCGCAAACAAGCCTGAAACCGCAAGAATGCAAACTGAAAGTCTGCGGAGTTTGGAGAGCTTCATTGAATGCGGTCCTCAATCAATACCAATTTGGAACGGTAGCGCGGTGATCATTGCGTAAAGCTTCAACCTGGCTGGCGCGATTTTGCTGCCATGCACTGCGAAGAAACGCATACGGGTCCAGAGAGTCTTGCTCAAGGTGATCAAGTGAGTCGATCTGGTTCGCAAAATTATTAAAGGCCCCCGTGACATTGTAGCCCCAATTGAAGGTCAGGAGGTAATAGCCGCGCGGCACATAATTAATGGGGGACAGGCCCTGTGCGATGGCGAAGCCCGACGCATCGCGGAACGTATTGGGACCAACCCCGGGAAGGAAGAGATACGGGCCGCTTGGCACGCCCCATGAGGCCAGCGTCAGGCCCGGGTCACTGTCATGATGCGGATAGCCAACCGAACTCGCCACGTCGAAGATGCCTGCAAGACCGACTGTCATATTGATGACATATCGCGTGAAGTCATCCCCGGCACGGCGCGGCTTGCCAGCACCCACATCACTGAAGAACACGGAGGGCATATACCAGGTTTCATTAATGCTGCCGATCGCATTGCGAACGGGACGCGGCACCGCCCATGCCCAAGCCTTGCCGAGTGGCCGCAATGCTTTGTGGTAGGCCCACATGTTGATGTCATACATCTTGCGGTTCACTGGCTCGTAGGGGTCGTTGGCTTCCTTGTAATCAGCAAGTGCTTCCGGGTCTTTGGGTGGATCAACACGCCAGGACGCGCATCCATTGAGGAACAGCGCAACGGCCATACCGGTTATCGCTGTCTTGAAAGAATAAAACCGACGGAAAATCGTCGCGAATTTCAAACGTCTTCCAACGATGGGAGGGTAATATTGATCACAGGAATTTGTCATTCGGGTCCTCTAATCGTGGGGAAGACAACGGCATTGTAAACGAGTCTTTCCGTCACTTGGATGCATTTTGCCACCCAGCAAGTCAAAATTGGCGTCTTCGCCCCCAGATTTCATACATCACGATGATGCGCAGACGTCGGTTGACGGCGCCAGGTCCGTTTATAACGGAATCCAGGATAGAGCATCGATGCTAAATAACTGTTTAGTGCGGATCTACACTTTCAAACAAGATACCACAATTGCGAAAGCCTCAAAATATGTGGTGCCGTGGTACGAAGGTGTCAGCCCCAGCACAGTTTCATGGCGTTTTATCGGGGTATGGCCGGTTTGTCAGCGCGGGCATTGTCGTGATCGATGCAGGGAACTTACAATCTGCGATCCCTTTTAATGCGGTCCCACGCGCCATTAATCTGCGCCATCCTATCATCTGCCTCTCTTCTTCCAGCGTCGGAGAGGGGTTGCTGACGGGCGATGTCAGGGTGATGTTGCCTGATAAGCGCCCGCCATCGGGATTTGACTTCCGCGTCACTTGCGCTGGGGTCCAGCCCCAGAATGCGATAAGCCTCGGCAGCGTGGGTCGCAGGGGGCGGACGCCCTTCGTAAAACCGGTCCCAACTCCCGGGCGGAAGGCCGAAAAGCTGATGCGTCCGGCGCAGAAAACGAATTTCAGCCGGGTCAAGATCCTGTCCCAGCCGTACATCGCTTCGCGCGATCGTGAAAAGGGCGGTGAGGAGATTTTCGAGCGGGGACGGGTCATGACGGAAGGCACGCCCAAGCTCGCGCGCATACATTTCAAAATCATCGACACGCAGGCGCGCCTGGTCGAACAACATGCCGATTTCCCGCACATTATCGGGTGGAAATTGGAATAATTGCTTGAAACAGGCAATTTCCGTCCGATTCACAGGTCCGTCTGACTTGGATAATTTGGCGCTCAAGACGACGAGGCCAATGGCAAAAAGCTGGTCTGTCTTTCCCAGAAGCGCGGCCATTTTTGCCGCACCGAGAAACGCGGCGCCGTGCGGGTCCGGCGTGCCCTGGCTGCGCCATCTGTCACCCCAACCCCCGGCAGGCCCTTCAAGCAGGCGGCCATTATCGGCGGCATGGCCGAGCCCCAGCCCCATCAACGCGCCGATCGGGCCGCCAACCGCAAAGCCCGCTATACCGCCAAACATTTTGCCCCATATGCCCATGCCCTCAACCTATCACGAGCACTGAACGCGCATCAATCACGACAGGGAAGCTGGCGCGCGCGGTGTCAGTCAGCGGCGAGCGAAAGGGTGAAGGGTGCTGCGGTGTCATGGCTGGGTGACCGGTCAAGCCCGGGCATGACGTCAATTTCATAACGTCCCTTGATGGTTAAAAGCATATCGAAGTCACGTCCCGCCACCCCATAGCGACTATCGTAAATCGGCAGGCGCGCCGGAGAAACCAACTGGAACGAGACATCCGACGCCTCGCAGGCGAGATGAATGCGGACCTCGCGAGGCTGATCAAGAGTGAATTGGTAACGCTGCATCGAATCCCGCGCGACGCGACCTTCGATTTCGATGGTCGGACTGGTGGTTGACAGGGTGAGATCATGCACTGGAGGGGGCGCGGCACCCGACATCATCCATGCCACAACACAAAGTGACAAGGAGAGGCGTCGGAAACGTTGGATGCGGCGGGTTATCTCCGGACCCCACCCGCCGAGACCGCGAGACAATCCAGGCATCACGATGCGTCACCCTCTGCCGCATTGCATGAGGCAAGCTGCGCCTCCAGATGCTTTAACACGGCGAGACGTAAAGTTGAGGCGAGGGACTGGTTCTGATCGCGTTCCGTATCAAATTTGACGATGATGCTCGCCAGAGTGCGCTCACCCGCCATCTTTTGAAGACGCGCCCAGTAAGCGTTCTCCAACGCGATGCTCGTGCGGTGGCCATTTAATGAGAAGCTCTTTTTGACCAATTGCGACATAGGCGGATCCTCTTCGGCGCGGCATTATTCAGCGCAGATTTCGCGGCCGCGCAAGCGTGTCTCGGCCCAGCGCGCCGCTTCAGCAATGACGGGGTCGGCATCTTCTTGCAAACGCCGCGTTTCCGGCAGTAGCGCGGGACGGCCCGCATTGCCGATGGCGATAAGGACGTTCCGGATAAATCGGTTTCTGCCGATCCGTTTGATTGGGGAGCCTGAGAATGTCGTGCGGAATGCCGCATCGTCAAGGCGGGAAAGTGCCTGTAAGGACGGCGCGACCAAGTCAGGGCGAGCGGTCAGCTTCATCTCCGCCGTCATCTGGGCGAAGCGGTTCCATGGGCAGACAGCGAGGCAATCATCGCAACCATAAATTCGGTTCCCCAGCAGAGGGCGCAGCGCCATCGGGATGGGGCCTTGATGCTCAATCGTGAGGTAGGAGATGCAACGACGTGCGTCCAGCATATAGGGTTGCGGGAAAGCCCGTGTGGGGCACACGTCCAGGCAGCGTGCACAGCTGCCGCATTGCCCGGCCCGGTGCGGGCTCGGTTCAAGCAGGGCCGTGGTGTAGATTGTGCCGATGAAGAGCCATGACCCCGCATCCCGTGAGACAAGATTCGTATGCTTGCCCTGCCACCCCAGCCCGGCTTGCGCGGCAAGGGGTTTTTCAGCAACGGGCGCGGTATCCACAAACACCTTCACCTGGGCATCCCGGTTATATTTGATGATCTGACTGGCCAGTTGCTTCAATCGACCTTTGACAACATCATGATAATCCCGATGGCGGGCATAGACAGAAATATTGCCGCAATCCGGTTTGTGCAGCGTCGCCAGCGCATCTCCTTCCGGTGCGTAAGACAGGCCGAGACTGATGACGCTTCTCACCTCCGGCCAGAGATGGCTCGGCTGCGCACGGGCTTCCATGCGCTCTGCCATCCATGACATGGTGCCATGCCGCCGCGCTGCGACGAATTCCTGTAAGCGTGACAAAACGGTTTCAGGCAGGTTGGCCGGGCTGAAACCCACGCTGCTAAAGCCCAGTAGGGTCGCGTGATGCCGGATGTGATCTTCCAGTGAGCGCGTCACGGCACGGGAGGAAGGTGGGGTTGCGGCCATTCATCCAGCGACCAGTCGCCGCGTCCCCAGTCATCGCGCATCTTCCGGGCGGTCGCGTCGAACGTCCCGCCCATAATCGCGGCGCGCATCTCCTGCATCAGGCGCTGATAGTAAGTGAGATTATGCCAGGTCAGAAGCATGGGCGCCAGAATTTCACCCGCGCGGAAAAGATGGTGCAGATAAGCGCGACTATGCTTCGTGCAAGCGGGGCAGGAACATGTTGGGCTGATGGGACGCAGATCCTCCGCATGGCGGGCATTACGTAAATTCAGCGTGCCGCGTTCCGTATAAGCGCGTGCGGTGCGCCCGGCGCGTGTCGGCATGACGCAATCGAACATATCAACGCCGCGCGCCACCGCGCCCAGCATATCATCCGGCGTGCCCACCCCCATCAGATAACGCGGTTTATCCGTCGGGAGGCGGGGGGCTGTGACATCCAGCGTCTGAAACATCAGCGCCTGACCTTCCCCGACCGCGAGCCCGCCAATCGCGTAACCTTCGAAACCGATATCCATCAGGGCTTTAACCGATTGCGCCCGTAATTCCGGCTCTGTCCCACCCTGCACAATGCCGAATTGCCCGTAACCCGGGCGTGGCACAAAGGCTTCGCGGGACCGGGCCGCCCAGCGCATGGAACGCTCCATGGACTGCGCGAGGTGCTCCGGCGTTGCGGGCAGCGCCGGGCATTCATCGAAGGCCATAGTGATGGTCGCATCCAGCGCGTGCTGAATATCCGTGCTGCTTTCGGGCGTCAGGCGATGCTTGCTGCCATCAATATGGGAGTTGAACGTCACCCCGTCTTCATCCAGCTTGCGCAGCGCACCGAGTGACATAACCTGAAACCCGCCGGAATCCGTCAGGATGGGGCCGGGCCAGTCCATCATGTGGTGCAATCCGCCAAGCTTGCGCACGCGCTCAGCGCCGGGACGCAGCATCAAATGATAAGTGTTGCCGAGAATAATCCCCGCGCCGGTCGCGCGGACACTCTCCGCCATCATGGCCTTGACCGTGCCCACCGTCCCGACGGGCATAAAACTCGGCGTCGGAACATCACCATGCGCCGTCTGCAGAATTCCGGCACGTGCCTGGCCATCCTGGGCGTGGGCGACCCATTGCATATCAGTCATGGCGGACATCCTCGCGTCGAAAAATCAGGCAGGCATCGCCGTAGGAATAAAAGCGGAAACCCTCCGTGATGGCCTGTTGATAGGCGCGCTTCATCGTCTCCATCCCGGCGAAAGCCGAGACAAGCATAAATAAGGTCGATTTCGGCAAGTGGAAATTGGTGAGAAGCACGTCCACCGCGCGGAAGCGATAGCCGGGAGTGATGAAGATCGATGTTTCCCCCCGCCATGCGGCGACCGTGCCATCCTTCGCTGTCGCGCTTTCGAGCAGGCGCAGGGTGGTCGTTCCGATGGCAATGACGCGGCCGCCCCGACGCCGTGTTTCATTGATGCGTTGCGCCGTTTCCATCGACACCTCGCCCCATTCCGCATGCATGACATGCTGAGACAGGTCGTCACTACGGACAGGCAGAAAGGTGCCCGCCCCGACATGGAGCGTGACCGTGCACCGTTCAGCGCCGGCCGCGTCGATGGCGTCCAGAAGGGCGGGGGTGAAATGCAGCCCCGCTGTCGGTGCCGCGACCGCGCCTTTCTCTCTCGAAAAAATCGTCTGGTAATCAATGGCGTCCTGCTCTGTCGGGCCGGAAGGCCGGGCGATGTAGGGTGGCAGGGCCAACGCCCCGCACCGCGTCAGGAAAGCGTCAAATGCCGCGCCCTCCGCAGAAAAGCGCAGCACAACGCCGCCATCACCCTCATTTGTAATGATCTCAGCCGTGACGCTGTCATCTGAAAATGTCAGACGGTCTCCGGCATGAAGCCGCCGTGCATTGCGTGCCAGAGCGTGCCAGCTCCCATCGGGCAGGATGCGGTCGAGGGTGATCCCGATTTTTGCATGACCTCGCATGGCGTCGAGGCGCGCTTTGATGACTTCCGTATCATTCGCCACAACGAGGTCACCCGGGCGAAGGAATTTGGGAAAATCCTTGACGGTCCCCGTCGTTACACCGCGCGGCAAAGGGGTTTCAGGTGCTTGTGAAGCCGGAATAACGAGCAGGCGCGCCGCCTCACGCGGTCGCGCGGGCGTTGACGCAATATTTTCAGGGGGAAGGTGGAAATCAAAATCGGCTGTCCGCATCATGCCGCTCGTTTAGGCTGAAAACTGCGGTAAATGCCAGCTTAAAACGTTTTGACCTTGATGCGGCCTCAGCTTGAAAGGCGCCTGCGTTTGATGTGAGAGGCGGGGCGGCGTCGAGACGTTGGCTGTCATCGACGCGCATTGAAAGGTGATGATTGTTTGAGGGTGGAGGCCGGCTTCGACGTCGATGATGGGCAGATGACGGAAACTGGCAGCGAGTCCGGCCGCCTCCTCAAAGCCATCAAGTTTGGAGCGCGTTTTGTTGTCGTAAGGTTGAAAATTCTGTAATCCCAAAGACTGAGCGTCGATTATTAACGACGTTTGGAGGGAAATAACATGTCATACGCTTTATTGGATGCGACGCGTGTCGCCAAAGCCGCGAAGATGTCATTGATCGCTTTGGGCCAGGTTGATGCGCCGTCAGAAGCGCATCTTCGCCGGAAAACTTTGGTTGAACGCGTTCGCGCTCTAGCGGAAGCGGCGACCTGCACGCAGGGCCCGCATGGCAATCTCATCACCCTGACATCGGAGGAATTCTGGCTCATCAGCAAAAACTGGTGACGTCAGGCACGCTTATGCGGTTTTTCTGAGAGTTCCGGCGGCAGTAACCGCGCCAGCCCCATCGCAAGCGGTGGTGCGATCGCGAGTACGGCGAAGAGTCGGAATATCTGCATGGCCATGACAAAGCCCCGATCAACGGGAAGCGCCATGGCGATGATCGCGACCGAATCTGACCCGCCAGGGCTGGTCGCGAGGTAAGCAGCGAGGTAACTTGTGTGCATCAGCTTCGCAATCGGCCACGCGATAAGGGCGCAGCCGATGATCAGAATCAGGTTCGCCGTGATCACCGCTGGTAAGGCGCGCCAGGCATGGTGCACCGCTTGCCGCGTGAAGCGCCCCCCGATCACCCAGCCAAGAGCCAGGTAACTCGGCGCGAGCAGCCATAAAGGCAGATCCGCTGTCTTCCCGGTATAAGTTTGCGCGATAATGGCGATGAAAAGACTCAGCAACATCGGCGCGGAGGGCAGGCGCAACCGCCCCCAATCACGACAGCGATGACGAGAACGATCAAAGTTTGAAGCAGGGAGCCGGGGGATTGCATGGTCAGCCAGACGGGTGGCGTGTGGCCAGTCATGAAGTGATGCCCGACCGTCGTCGTCAGGCAGGCGACAAGTATGACCCGCATGTACGCCATAAACGCCACGAGGCGCTGATCCGCATTAAAGGCTTCACATAAAAGCACCATTGTGCTGGCAGAGCCGGGCGACGCACCCCACAGCGCCGTACTGCCCGGCAGCACCTGCAAACGCGCCAGGACGTAACCAATAATGTAGCTGAGCACGATGACCGAAAAAACACCGACCACGAAAATCGGCCATTGGGAGGCAATTTCCTTCAGGTAGTCGAGATGGAGGGCGTGGGCCATCAACAGCCCAACCACAGCCTGCGCCACGACGAAGGCCGAACGGGGGACCGCGATCATGCGATCGAGCGAGGCAAAGATCACGGCCGATATGATCGCGCCGATAAGCAGAGCTGCAGGGAGCTGGAGGTAGAAAAGAATTGTCGCCGCAAGAGCTGAAGTGGCGGCGAGAAAGATAAAGTTTTTCAGCTTATCACTCCTGGACGGCGATGAGTGCGCGCGTCTTTCATTCCAAAGGCCGCGTCCCGAATGGCTCCAGGCCGCATTCCCGTTTCAGGCCAGGCGCGACGCGACGGAGTGTTATACGCGCAACACCTCTTGTGAGGAATACGCGCTACGGCGTGGGACGTTTGCGGAACGCATCCAGCCGAACAATCCGCGCATCTCCATCACTGGCTGCCGTTGCGGCTTCTGCCGCTTTATTTTCCGGCGCTGCCTCAGACGTTAAATCCGCAACCGGTTGAATATCCGACGGTGCAACCGGTTGGAAGCCCAATGCGACGCCGACGGAGGGGTCGGTGAAGCCGGTGATCGCGCCGAATGGGATCGATAATTTGCTGGCGACACCACCAAAGGAGAGTCCGACCGTGAGGCGGTGTGCCGCCCGATCAACGTTGAGGTCCCAGAATTGATGTTGCAGGACAATCGTCATTTCTTTTGGATATTGAGCGCGAAGCGCTGCGGGGATGTCGACGCGCGGGTCATCCGTCTGGAAAGCGATGTAGAAATGATGCTCACCCGGCAACCCGTTGGCCTGTGCGAATTCAAGGGCGCGTATCATGACCTCGCGGTAGGAGTCCTCCAGCCATTTATCATAGGGGAGGAGGCTCGTCGGCAGGTCGCCCTGGCCATTATCGTCGGAAAAATCGCTCATTGCAGGTTGCCCATGTCGTCTTATCTTGAGCCAGTAAAGGACGGGGCCACCTTACACCAAAGGCAACCCATTTGTTAAGTCACCTGATTGTGGGAGGCTTCTGTTGCCCGGTGCCTCCCGAACCGCGCTTATCGCTTATGCAGCGACAGCGAGCACCTTTGAGTTGTCATTGGCACTTGTAAGTTAGCCCGATAACGGCGGTACAATGCCGAGCAAAAGACAAGTCTTTACCACGCACGTCGAGACTGTTTCGTCCCCATTGGCCGCGGAGAGGCGGCTGATATGGTGGAGACGCCGGGCACTGCCCCCGGGTCCGTAACGATTATTCCACTTACCGTTTATCGCCATAGCCAAGGGTTTCCCCTCCGGCGAGACGATTATAAATGTTCGATATGCGAAACACAAGCACGATGCGCCTGCGTCAGACGCGCCCCTAAAAATCCGGTGGATGTGATGGTATGATATTGGTCATCGAGCAAAAACCGTGTAGCGTGATGTCATGGCACTTTCTCCCGAACAAATCGCCGAGATTGAAGCGCTACGATGCGCGCCCTCCGAAACGCTCCGGCCCAGCGTCGCGGCATTGGAGGCAATCCTCTTTAAACCCTTTCCTGCGCTTGATCACGGCTTCGTGCGCGTGATCGATTATATGGGTGATGATTCGGCGATCGTACAGGCGGCGCGCGTCTCTTACGGGCGCGGTACGAAGAAGGTGCATGAAGATAAGGGCCTGATCCGCTACCTCATGCGGCATCGCCATTCGACGCCATTTGAGATGTGTGAAATCAAATTTCACATCAAATTGCCGGTCTTCATCGCGCGACAATGGATTCGCCATCGTACCGCCAACGTCAATGAATATTCCGCGCGATACTCCATTCTTGACCGGGAATTCTATATTCCCGCGCCGGATCAGCTTGCGCAGCAAAGCAAGGTCAATCGTCAGGGGCGTGGGGAGGTGCTTCCGCCGGATCAGGCGGCAAAAGTGCTCGATATTCTGCGTGAGGACGCGCAGCGTTGTTACGCCCACTATGAGGAAATGCTCGATCCGGACGGCCTCAATGTTGCGCGTGAGCTGGCCCGGATGAATTTGACGCTCAACACATATACCCAATGGTATTGGAAAATTGACCTCAATAATCTCATGCACTTCCTCAGCCTTCGGGTTGATGCACATGCGCAATATGAGATCCGGGCTTATGCGGAAGTCATGATGGAGATTCTTAAGGCGTGGGTTCCCAAAACCGCCGAGGCTTTCAAGGATTACCGCGTCGGCGCCTATATGTTCTCCGCCTCCATGCTCTCCGTTCTGAGACGACAATTACAGGGTGAGGCGGTGACGGTTGAGAATTCCGGTCTGTCAAAGCGGGAATGGCAGGAGATGCAGGACGCATTGCAAGGTGGCTGACCGGGAGATGTCAGACCTCAAACATCTTTTCCGCAACCCGCCTGACATCCCTCCGGATGATGGCCCGCCCCGCGCGCCAAGTTACACGCTTCTCGTCGTCATGGCGCTGGCATTGATCGCCATATGGGCAGGGATCCATTTTTTCTGGCCAATCCCCCGATCGTAACAACCTTGCTGCATGCTGGGGCCGAGCGAGATTCAACTTGATGCCGGCCTGACTTGACGCGCTGCAGGATTGACAAATTCCGGCTCGACGTGTCGGATAAGAGCATTCCCTGCACGTCCAATGAGGAGATCCAGCCATAACAGGGTCGGGTCGACATGTATCAATTTTCAACGGCCGCCCTCTTTTCAGGCAAGGCGCGTGGCCCGCCTGCCTCGGCGTCGTTTTTCTTTTACTGACGGGCTGCGTGCCATCTCCTCCCTCCCACCCGGAAAATATCTGTGCGATTTTCAAGGAGAAACGCAGCTGGTATCGGGCGGCGATAAGGCAGGAGAAGAAATCAGGTGTGCCGCTTAACGTACCGATGGCCATTATCCATCAGGAATCAGGCTTCCATAGTAACCTCCACACGCAACGCACCTATTTTTTATGGGTAATCCCGTGGGGGCACATCACATCGGCTTATGGTTACCCCCAGGCGCAGAACGGCGCATGGGCGGATTATGAGCGGGCGAAAGATACAAGTGGCAGCCGGGAAGATTTTGAGGACTCGCTCAAATTCATTAATTGGTATGTGACGGAGACGCGTCGCATTAATCACGTGCCTGTCTATGACGCGCGCCGCCAATATCTTGCCTATCATGAGGGGTGGGGCGGTTATCAGAAAGGCACATATCGCCGAAAATCATGGTTGATGCGTGTGGCGCGTAATGTCGGTGGACGCGCCGCGCGATATCGACGCCAATTTGCCCAATGTCGTGAGTCCCTCAAGGAACATGGTTTTTGGAGCTGGTTATTCTAAGTCCGAGATGGCCAGGCAACTCCCTCAGCCAGGCGTTTCGCGTTCCTTCTCAGGCGACTTTCTGGCAGCCCTCCGGGATGTGCTGCCGCAGGAAGGCCCCAAACTCCATGAAGGCCTGTTGTCGCGGGTCTGACGCACGCCAGACCATGCCAATCTGGCGGCCACCTTCCGACAAGGGAAGGCAGGCAATCAAGCCTTCCCATTCTGTCCGATGTTGCAAGGCCAGTTTCGGAATCAAAGAATAACCTTCCCCGGCACCAATCATATGCCACAACATCTCTAGGCTGGTGGCGAGGCGACGATTTTCCCCGCCGGAAGAATGACAGAGGGAGAGGGCCTGGTCGCGTAGGCAATGCCCGTCTTCAAGCAGAAGAAGGTCGTCACCGCGTAAACTGTTGATGTCGATGCGCTGCTTGCGCGCCAAAGGATGATTTTTAGGGAAAACCGCCTCAAAAGGCTCATGGAAAAGCGGCAGGGATTGAAGATTCGTCTGATCGCAGGGGAGGGCGGCGAGGACAATATCCAGCTCTGTCTGCGCCAGCTTCTCCAGCAATCTATCGGTTAGGCCCTCCGTTAATTGCAGCTGAAGCTGAGGGTATTTCTTTCGGATCAAGGGGATCAGGCGCGGAACATAATAAGGGCCGAGTGTCGCGATGACCCCGATGCGCAAAATACCTTCCAATGGTCCATCAAGGGAGCGCGCCATTTCCACCATGGCGCGGGCGGCCGCCACGACATGGCGCGCGGAATGGATGATTCGCGCCCCATCCGGCGTGGGCGCGACATGACGGCGTGTGCGCTCAAAAAGCTGGACATTGAGGAAAGCTTCCAGCTTGCGCACCTGCTCGGACAATCCCGCCTGGCTGACGCCGCAGCGTTCAGCAGCGCGGGAGAAATTCCGCAGGTCATCGACAGCCACGATATATTCAATATCGCGCAGGGAAAGTCCGGAGAGCGTCATGTAAGTCATACTGACAGGTTACATCTATTTAAAATTATTTACAAACGGTTTTGTCTATTAAACTCATCGATATAAACTGTTTCCCAACCCTATCCAGACGTGGGATGAAAGGGTCGTTAAACAACGATAACGTGTTTAAGGGAGCAAAAATATGCCGCGCATCAATTCAGTCATCAAACCGTTTGAGACCGACGCTTTCCATAATGGACAGTTCACAAAGGTCACGGATAAGGCCCTCAGGGGCAAATGGTCCGTCATTTTCTTCTACCCGGCGGACTTTACCTTCGTCTGCCCGACGGAGCTGGAAGATCTCGCTGAGAACTACGCGACATTCCAGAAACTCGGTGTCGAGATTTATTCTGTGTCGACGGATAAACACTTTACCCATAAATCCTGGCATGAAACATCACCGGCGATCGGCAAAATCAAATTCCCGATGCTGGCGGACCCGACAGGCCAGATCTCACGCAATTTTGACGTGATGATTGAGGAAGCAGGCCTTGCAGATCGTGGCACCTTCCTGATCGATCCGGAAGGGCGCATCCAATATATTGAGATCACCCCCGGTGGCGTCGGCCGCAAGGCGGAAGAGCTGATCGAGAAGGTGCAGGCCGCGCAATATGTCGCGTCGCACCCGGGTGAAGTCTGCCCCGCGAAATGGAAAGAGGGTGGTGAGACCCTGAAACCCTCATTGGATCTTGTCGGCAAGATCTGAGGCTTGGGGGCGCGGTGAAAGTGCCGCGCCCCATGCAGGATCGGCAGAGGAGGTATGAATGCTTGAAGAAACCCTCAAATCGCAATTACGGGATGTTTTTCAGAAAATCGAAACGCCCGTTACCTTGCGTGCATCCCTTGATGAAAGCGACGCCGCGTCAAAGATGAGGCAGTTCCTGACGGAATGCGCCGCTTTGTCCGATAACATCGCGGTGCATGAAGATGGTGGGTGGGATCGTCGGCCTTCCTTCTCTGTCGCTGCGCAGGATGGGACAGCGTCCATTCATTTCGCTGCCATCCCGATGGGGCATGAACTGACGTCTTTCGTCCTCGCCGTGCTTCAGGTGGGTGGTGTTCCTGTCAAATTGCCGGAGTCGACGATTGCGCAGATTCGCGATCTGAAGGGCGATTTCCAATTCACGACGTACATTTCGCTTTCTTGCCAGAACTGCCCGGAAGTGGTGCAGGCGATCAATGCGATGTGTGTCCTCAACCCTGCCTTCAAACATGTGATTGTCGATGGCGCGCTTTTTCAGGACGAAGTGACGCGCAAGAACATCATGTCCGTGCCGCAGATTGAGCTGAATGGTGCCCCCTTCGCCTCCGGGCGTATGGATGCGATGGAAATTCTGGCCAAGCTTGATGTTGCAGCGCCGGCGAAAGCCGCGCAACAATATAAGGATGCGGCGCCTTTCGATGTGCTGATCATCGGCGGCGGCCCTGCCGGCGCCGCGGCCGCGATTTACGCGGCACGCAAGGGCCTGAGGACGGGCATCATCGCGGATCGCTTCGGCGGTCAGGTCATGGAAACAGCGGGCATTGAAAATTATATCTCGATCCCGGAAACGGATGGCCCGAAATTATCCGCTCAGTTTGAAGCCCACGTACGCGCTTATGAAGTGGAAATCATTTCCGGCCAGAAGGCGGAGCGGCTTATTCCCGCGTCAAATCCGGGCGCTTACCACCAGATCGCCCTGAGTGGGGATGTGCTTCTGTCCTCACGCACCATTATCCTTGCAACAGGCGCACATTGGCGTCACCTCAATGTGACGGGTGAGACTGAATATCTCACAAAGGGGGTTGCGTTCTGCCCGCATTGTGATGGTCCTTTCTATAAAGGCAAGCGTGTTGCTGTGATCGGTGGTGGGAATAGCGGTGTCGAAGCGGCGATTGATCTGGCCGGGATCGTCAGCCACGTGACCCTGTTGCAACGCAGCGCGCAACTTAAAGCGGACAAGGTTCTGCAGGATAAATTGCGCTCCATGCCGAATGTCGACATCAAGATGGAGGCATTGACGCAATCCATTACGGGTAATGGTGAGACGGTTGAGCAATTGACCTATCGAGATGCGTCCGGCCAGGATGTCACGCTGCCCGTTTCGGGAGTTTTCATCCAAATCGGCTTGCTGCCCAATACAGGCTGGCTCGGCAACACGCTCTCCCTGAATCCCCAGGGTGAAATCATCGTTGATGTGCATGGCGCGACATCCGTCCCCGGTATTTTCGCCGCGGGTGATGCCACAACGACGCCTTATAAACAGATTGTCATCGCGGTGGGGGAGGGTGCGAAAGCGGCTTTAGGGGCGTTTGATTACCTTATCCGCACGCCGGACCCCGCGGCAACGCGTCAGAAAGAAGCTGCTCTGGCTTAAGAGCATCGCATGAAAGAGCGGCGGAAAAGCGGCCCCGAAAGGGGCCGTTTCTTTTTGGAGCGCTCTCCTCATCCGAAAGGCCAACTCCGAAATCAACGACGCGGCGATGGAGCCACGCTTATAGTATGGGGCCACGAAGGACAGAATGCGCACAAAAATCGCCTGAAGGACGGGATCGCCCTGAGGATGCGGGTTCGGCTTAGCTCCGAATCATGTCGCGCCGTGGTGGCGATGGCTGCTGGGCGGCCATATTTTATCTCAGCGTGGAGGGTGACCGCCCTCTGAAACGCAGAACGCGCAGCCTCAGACTGCGCGTTAAAGGGATGGCTTCTAACGGAGATCGGCATCCGAAGCGATCAGATTGACGCCCCACCAGGATCCTGGTGGGGTAGGATGCGACCCCTCTTCCTTATTTGTGGCCGGTCGCGAAGAGGCGGGTGATCCCCCAGAATGCCAGCGCCAGCAGGCTCACCGCCGCGCCCAGGACGCAGACGCCCTGCCAGCCAGCATGCGCATAAGTGACCGTCGTGCTGATTGCGCCAAGTCCGCTGCCGACAGCGTAAAATATCATATAGAGCCCGACCAGCCGACTGCTCGCCTCCGGTCGGTTGCGGAAGATCAGACTCTGATTGGTGACGTGCAGGGCCTGTCCACCCAGATCGAGCAGCACAATGCCAATCACCAAAGCCCATAAGGATTGCCCCAACAGCGATATCGGCCACCACGCAACCAGTAAAATCAATAATGCTGCGGCACTCGTATATTGGGCATAGCCACGGTCGGCGAAATGCCCGGCGCGCGCGGCGGCCAAAGCGCCGAGCGCGCCCGCCAACCCGAAGGCCCCGATTGCAGTGTGATGAAAATTATAAGGGGGGCACTTAACGGCGAAACGAGTGCGCTCCAGAAAATATTGAAGTCTGCAAACATTAAAAGGGCCAGAATGCCGCGCACCTGAAGCACTTTGTCCTGCCGCAGCAATGTGAGCATTGAGGCGATCAGCCGGGGGTAACTCAGCGCATTCGGGTCGCGCGACAAAGCTGGCAAGCGCCGCCACAAAGGAAGCGCGATCGCCAGCATGAGGATTGCGGAGCTGACATATACGCCGCGCCAACCGGCGATGTCGCTGATTCCGCCAGCAAAAACGCGGGCCAGAAGCAAGCCGATGAACACGCCGCCCTGCACCATGCCAACAACCTGCCCCTGCTCCTCAGGCAGCGCGGCACTCGCCGCGTAGGCAATTAAACCTTGCGTCATTGCCGTCCCAAGCATGCCGACGGCCAGCATTCCGGCCAGCAGCACCGGCGTGGACGGCGCCGTGGCCACGACGATGAGCGCGCCGACGAGCGCCAGCAACTGCCATGCCATCAACCGGCGACGATCAACGCGGTCGCCGAGCGGTACCAACAGCAACAAGGCCAAAGCGCAACCCACCTGCGTTGAGGTCACCACACCGCCGACAACAGCACGGCTGATGGAAAAATCGTGCGCCAACGTGTCCAGCAGAGGCTGCGCAAAATAGACGTTCGCGACGCTCATACCGCTGGCGATCGCAAACATCACCGTTAACCCGCGCGACATGGTCGACTTTCGGGAAGAGGCAGAGTCCCGATTGGGCAATGCCGACGTTTCGGAAGAAACTTTCATGTTCCGCCATCCAGATAATTCGGTTGCAAAATACAACTAGTTGAATGCTACGTCACTTAGTTTTAAAAAGCAACTCATCAGAGGTCACTTAACTGAAAACCCGGATGTTCTATGTCTAAGCGCAAGCCAAAACTCTACGAACCTTGTCCCATCGCGCGTTCCGTCGATATCTTTGGGGACCGATGGTCGCTGTTGATCCTGCGCGATGCTTTTGATGGCCATCGCCGTTTCGGCGACATCCAGCGAAGTCTGGGAGTCGCGCGCAACATCCTGTCGCATCGCCTGCGCAAGCTTGTCGATGCGGGTATTCTGAAGACGCAGTCCGCTTCAGATGGATCGGCCTACCAGGAATATGTGTTGACGGCTCAGGGTGAGCGCCTTTTCCCCATCGTGGTCGCGTTGCGGCAATGGGGCGAGCGCAATTTATTTACCTGCGGGGAGCGGCATTCCCATTTGCTCGAAAGAGCTACCGGCAAGTCGGTGCCTTTGATGATTCCCATCGCGCGGGACGGAACTGTTTTGACGCCCGAGGCGGCATATGTGGAAAAGGTCATCTGACGGACGCGGACTCTACCGGTCGCTGGCTGGGCATTAATATCCCGCTTTCAATGTCGGATATTTGCCTTGAAGCCGAGGATTGTGGCGATTACCGGCCAGTCATTGCGGCCGGGTGCACCATCGAACCGTGAAGCCCGACCTCCTCGGCGCGGCGTTACAGTGGCGGTTCAATCAGATGTGGCAGACTCATCGTTGCGAGCGCCCGGTGTCGCGGAGCCTTCATCATGTCCGCGCTTCTGCATAAGGATGGGACCCGGCAGGCTCTCGCCTGAACGGGCATGATCCCTGGAGGGTCGCTTCCGCGCTGCCGAGTCGCATTGTGCGCTGCCGAGCGGCGCTTTCTGCCTGAATGTCGGAGCTGCTGGCGCGTCGGCGATGAACAGACCAGGGAACCCGCCTTGCCCCATCCTGCCGGGCGCGCGCACCCAGCGGGACGGGGCCGCGCCTGCAGCCCGCGACATGAGCGGAACCTTATCAGGCGAGCGACCGCACCGCCTTCAGGGCGCGCTCAATATCGGCCTCGCTATTGACGATGCCTGCCGCGAACCGAACGGACGGATTCGCATAAGGTGATGGACTTGCGATGATGCCTTTGCTGCGCAGACGTGCGCCGACCTCTTCAGTCGCCATCTGATCCACCTCGAAGCAGACAAAGCCAGCATGAAGATCCCGTTTGGAAGGCGTGTGCATTGTGACATGCTTCATCTTCGATAAACCTTCAATCAGCCAACCATTAAGGTCAAGGATACGATTGGTGATCCGGGTGCGGCCAAGGCTTTTATGGAATCCGTAGGCCGCAGTGACAGCCCACTGATGTTCATAGGCAAAGAAGCCTCCGGGGCTGATCCGGGCGGCTGTAACAGGCCCTTTCGGCGGGTGACCTTCGCGCCAGGCGGCCATTAGCTCACTGGCCATCAAAGAAGGAACGGTCGGCTTCAGAAGTGCCCAGCTTTCATTGCGTCCCCACACCATGCCCGTGCCGTGCGGCCCCAGGATCCATTTATGCGTGCCTGCTGAGAAGAAGTCGCTTCCCTGGCGCGCAATATCCTCATCAAGCACGCCGAAACCATGCACGCCATCCACCACGAGCAACACGCGATCCGAGTCATCGCGATTACGATTGACCTTGGCCAGAGCGTCACCAACGGCCCGGATGGGAAGCACGACGCCCGTGCCGGAATGCACCCACGTGACGCCCACAACCCGCGTCTCGGGTCGGATGGCGGAGATCAGTCGGCTCACCATCTCATCAGCCGAAGCTTTGGCGCTCGTGTCATAAAGCGTGACCTTACGGACCTTGGTGCCCGTTTTATCGGCAGCGAGGCGAATGGATTCATGATGCGCGTAAAATTCGTGCGTTGTTGTCAGGATCTCCTGACCGGGGCGCAGTTGCAGGCCGCTATAGATCAGCGAGAGTCCCCATGTCGTGCTGGCGGTGAGGGCGATCTCATCCGGCTTACCGCCGACATATTCCGCAGTTGCCTGGGCAACATCGCGCCACAACATGTCGCGTTCCTTCATGAACATATGATCATCAAGGTAGGAGTAAGGGTTCGCGTTGAGCGCGTTGCGGTAGCGCTCGATCGCTTCCTGCACAGGTGCCGGATAGGAGGCGAGGAAGAAGTTGGCCAGATGAGCCAGTTTAGGATCAAGCTTGAACTGTGCACGCACAGATTTCCAATCGGACGGGTCAAGCGACGGCTTACGTTGTGCAGCCTGCGCTTTGCCGCCGGCCAATCCCAACATCATGCCCGCAGTGGCAATCGTCGAGGACCCTTGAAGGAATTTACGGCGAGAAGTTTCCATTTTTCTACTCCTTGATTGTTTCAATTCAGGGCGGGGTTAAGGACCTGGCTGGCGAGGCATTGCGCGGTCGGCGCGTTGCCGCCTTCAGATCCAAACTTTGTCCCTGCGGCGCCAATCTGCTTTGGCCCGTGGGGAAACTTGCGGCGAAATGTTTCTGGCTGATTCTCCTTGATGAATCAGATCGAGACGGGGCCGGGGTCAGCTATGTGAGGCGTCGCGCTGGCGGCTTCCTTGAAAGGCGCCAACGAGTTGCCGGCCATAGAGTCCGACCGCCAGCCCGAGGATGATCAGGGTCGCCGCCATGCCTTTCACGATCCCGATCGGCTCATCAAAAATGAGCGCTGAGCCAAGGAGCCCGAAGACGGGAACGAGCAGCGATAATGGCGCGACGGTGGAGACCGGATAGGTCTTCAGCAGCGAATTCCAGATCCAATATCCGAAGATCGTGGTTGGATAGACCTGGAACAGGATCGAGAAGATCGCGGTCCCGCTCATCTGGGCCAGTGTCCGCGCATAGATGTCGGCGCCATGTTGCAGGTAACCGATGAGAAAGAGCGGGATCGGCGAGAACAGACTTGACCAGACCAGAAATGAGAAAACCTCTTTGGTGCCGGATTTTTTGATCACAATATTGGCGACACTCCAGGACACAGCGCCGGCAATGACCAGCGCGACGCCGAAGGGCGTGACCGAACCGTCCGTGATGGTGATGATCAGCGCCAGCCCCAGCAAAGCGATGATGATCCCGCTATATTGGTAACCGGATACCGATTCCCGGAAGATGGCCGCGCCGAGAAGGATGGTGAAGAAAGCGCTGAATTGCAGCACCAAAGAGGCGATACCGGCGGACAGGCCGGCCTGAATCCCAAGATTGACGACGCCCCAGAGACCGACGCCGAAGAGCAGCCCATAGGCAACCACATAACTGGCCTTGACTTTGGGAAAGCGGAAGAACAGCACCAGCGGAAGAGCGCACAGCACAAAGCGTATCCCAGCCAGCATAAAAGGATCGACCGACTGCAGACCCAACTTGATGACAGAAAAATTGACGCCCCAGATTGCCGTGATCAACACGGCAAGGAGCAGGTGACTGGCTCTCATGATGACACCCTGGAAAAACGGAAGTCCGGCTGCGGCGCATCCTGTGCGGTGCGCGCGCGCTCCTGATCCGCTGCCGCGCTTGCCTGTTCAAAAACCTGCTTGATCCAGTCCCGGGTGCTGCGCCAATCAGCATGGCCGATGATGCCGGCCAAGGGGGCCTCGTACGCCGAGTATGTCGTTTTATCACTTTGCGGCGTCCCTGGCGGCAATTCCGCCCACCGGATGACGGAGGGATCATCGCGGAACTGATCAATACCGGCGATGCCGTGATAGGGCTCTCCAGCATGCACATGTCCGGGAAAAACGAACCAGCCGTGCCAGATGGGCGATGTCTGCGTCAGGGGCAGAGGGCGCAGCGGCCTGCCATCAAGTAGAATGGCCAGTTCCTGCGACGGCATATGGACGCCAGTCGCGCGCTCAAACGTCTCCACGACATCAGCCCCCCCGACCCTATTGCCGACTTCGAGGAAGACAAGCCCCTCCTGTTCAATAGCTTCCAGATGGAAACTGCCCTGTCGGATGCCCACGGCGGCGAGCACCCTCGCGGCCCATTCCCGCTGGAATGGCATGATGGGAAAATGGTACGACCCGAGCGGTTCGCCCTGAGCAAAGTCAAGGCAGGTGCCGACATAGCGGCTGGCCGTGATTGTCAGGAGCTGACCATTCGCCACCAGCCCGTCAAAATGGAGGATGTCGCCGGTCACGAACTCCTCAACCTCATAATCCGAGATGGCTGAGGGTGCGTTGTCCAGTCGTGCGATCCCGCTTGTACGGAACTTGACCGCTGCGCGGGCCTGGTTTGGGGAACTGAAAACCCTGACATCCTCGCTCGACGCGCCATTATGTGGCTTAAGCACGGTGGTGCCCGTCCACGGCGCGCGTCCCGCGCCGTCAAGCAGTGACGGCAATGGCAGAAATTGCGGAACCCGAAGTCCGGCCTCGCTGACGGCATGCTTCATCAGCACCTTGTCCCGCACAAGCGTGACATCGGCGACCGAGGCGCCCGGAACCCCCAGCCATGCACGCAGTTTCGCTGCGTCCAGAAGTTCATATTCGGACAGCGAGATGATCCGATCAAACGATTGAGGGTTTTTTTCGATCCAGTCGCGCGCCTCTTCATAGGCGGTGGCATCGCCAGGCCGCGCGACACGTCTGCACGGAAGCGCGTCCGGTAAACTATCCAGAATGCTCTGCACACCGAAATAAGTGACGTGATGAAGATGGTGGTCGATCCCTTTGGCATAATCGATGCGCTGATAAGGCACGCGGTGGAGGATGAGGATATTCATGCGTAAGCCCTCTCATGAGCCGGTTCATGCTGCGCAAAGAAGCTACTCTCATGCTCAGTCAGGGCGAGAAGCCACCGGCATTGAACAACGTTGACGAGTTGACGGATGTCTGCCGTGGAGTCCTCCAGAAGGAAGCAGGCCGAGGCGGCAAAATCGGCGTTGTCGCGCGGTAAGGCCGGTATGAAGCGCTCCTCCGTGTGCATCCACGCGAATTCCAATTGCCGACAGGCCATGGTGGGGATGCCCAAAGCCGTCGCCGACTCAAGAAGAACACGGTCGAATATGGCAGCGCCCAGGGCGGGTGAAAGCGGGGTGAAATCGCCGTCTGTGGGTACCCCGAGCATGACTGTGGCGGCCTGCTTTGAGGAGGGGGGAAGGGTGACATCATGCGGATGCCCCCAGGCTGAATCGACCCACAAATGATAGAAATCAATGCCATAAACGGCCCTGGCAAGCGTCCAGATCTTCATCCCCGCCGGACGCCGGTTGGGCTCCACGACGGCGGCCTCGGCGCCATCATCGCTTAATTTGATCTCATTATGGAAAGGGCCGCGGCGCTGGCCGACCAGAAGGTTGGCCAAACGTCCCGCCCGCATCAGGCTGGCGCGCTCCGTCTCATTCAAGCGCGCCGGCAGAATTTGCGCGACCTCAACCGGGTAAGGTCTCGGGGCGCTGACCTTTTCCGTGATAAAAAAGGTCTCGCCGACACCATCATAGGAATATTCGCGCTCGTAAGGGATCAATCTCTCGCAGAGGACGCCGCCTGAAAGATAGGGAACGACCTTATTAAACGCCGTCTCCAGATCATCCCCCTGGCGGACGGCGACGACACCGCGATTATTGCCTTCACATGACGGTTTAACGACGAATCCCTGAGGATATCCGGCTGCGAAAGCGTACAGATCTTCAAGAGACCGGATTTCAGCATGGGCTGGCGCCATCACCCGCTGGGCTTTCAACAGATCCCGAATGCCGGTCTCTGCTTTGCGATAAGCCTTTTTGCTGTAGGCACCCGCGGCAAGCGTCGCCGAATCGACCGGCAGTCCCAGTTTCTCCAGCAACAGCGCGCCACTCTGAACGGCATTGTCGGAGAAAACCAGGCCTGCCTTGAGGCGGGAATGCAGGGGCTGCAATTGCAGCAGAGCCTGTTCAGCAAAGTCCGGTGCCAGCGGGTCAAGATCGACGACATGGTCGCATAGGGCTCTGTCGAGTTCTCCGGGCCGATGTCGGACAAGGACGGTTCCCGCGCCGTACGTGTCGCGGACGAGATGCACGATGTGGGCGACATCACCGACGCGTGAAAGATTGTAATCGACAATCAGCAGCAGCGGCGACGAAGTGCCAGCCTCAACCGCAGTCGGCTCATAGACGATCTGAAGAGCCTCGGCGGATCTGGCCAGAAGAGTCGGGAACGCCGTTTGATGCTCTTGCCTCGGCAATTGCCAGAGGAACTGGCCGAGGAAGACTTCGCGCGCGGCATCGGGTATTTCGTCTCCCGCCTGCAACAGGACCTGTTTGATCCGTGGCGACCATGGCATCGGGTTTTCAATGATGCGCTCAATGCGCCCTGGCGACGCGAAATAAACGCGGAAGAACGTGGCTGTCTCACCCGGCACCTCGCCACTATCCGGGTAGCTCAGTCGCTGCAGGGTGGGACGCAAGGCCGCGCCTTCCAGCAGTAAGTCGAGCCAGAGCGTCAACATACTGGCCTCGCCATTCAGCGCCTCGACGCTGTGGGAAATCAGGCTGCCACCGATACGCGGGTTGGCCTCAATCAGATCCCATCGACTTCCGTTGAAACGGGTCTCGATGTGGAAGCAGCCATCATTCACCTCCAGACAATGCAGAGCGCTCCGTATCCACCTTATGCCAGCGGCAATCGCTTCCCGGCCGATGGAAATCGGTGGGCTCGTGCAACTATCCTCAAGGACGGTGACTTGATTCTCGGTCAGACCACATTTTTCGTGGATGGCGAGGATAAAAGCTTCCCCTCCCAGCACCAGCACCTCGAAGCTGAACTCGGCCCCGTCCAGATAGTCCTCGACGAGAAACTCCACGCCGTTGCCAATGACATTGGCGTAGACCGTATCCTGACGAATCTGTTCAGAAATCCGTTCAAGCGTCGACCAGGTCAGATCCGGCGTCAGCTTGAAGGTGCCGTAGGACGCGACACCCTGGATCGGCTTGATAAAATAGTCAGTGCCTGTCCCCTGCAGGGTTTGCAGGCGTTCAGGTGTCAACGTCTCGGCTTTGACCTGGCTGAGGCCCGCGGCGTGCAGGACGTTTCTGACATAGAGTTTGTTGCGCAGTAGCGGCACGAGGGCAGGCGCTACGTCCTGCACCTCCAGCCTTTCATTGGCATAGGCCATCAAGTGTCGGTAACCCTCCCACACTGAGATGCATGCCCGCACGTGAAGGCCCTGCCGGTGGAGAGAATCGATGGTGTTCAGAACATCGCCTTGCTTTAGCTCGTGGGAATCCACGGTGAAGAGGAGCGATGCCTTTGATCGGAGGATCTGCAAACGCTGATCCCCGTGCTCAGGCAATGGCCTGGAACTCAGCACCCACGGATGCAAACCCCGTTTCTCAATCGCAGCAATAAGATCTTCCGCGAATGAGAAGCCGCAATGGCTCAAGATAAGAACGCCACCGTTCTCCATGATGCGTACTCCTTTAGCTGATTTTATGCGGCGAGCGTCTCGGTCAGCGCGCCGACCTTGTCGTCGTGAAGCTCTTTGAAGTACATCGCCAGAATGTCCTGATGCTCCCGGAGGTAGCGTTTCAGTGACGCGATATCTTCCTCACTGCGCAGCAGGTGGCGCACGGCCTGCCAGACTTCGCCAGGATGATCGTCATTAATGTCCGTGTGGGAGTGGGAGATCTGCCCGGAGATGTTCTGCTCGCCGATAGATTCCTTGAGCGCCTCGATCTTGCGTGGCTCCAGCTTCACATTCACATATTCCACCAGATAGGAGTAGGCGACGACACCTAACGGACCCTCATGGTCGAGCAGGTAGGAAAAGTAACCAACCAGCAGCTTGGTCGACAGATAGGGCTCGGTGGACAGGAAGGTCTCCCGGGATACGCCCGCGCGCGTCAGATCCTGAATGAACAGCTCGTCATGGAGCATTTCTTCATTTTCATAATTCGCCCAGATCTGCGCGGCCCGCGGACTTATTTTGGCTATTTCCGCCAAAGCCTTGGACTCCGCGACACGGAGGAGCCGGATGCGCCATGCGGTCTCGATCAGGTGACGTTGATAATAGGCGGAGTTGACCGTCTTGCCTTCAAGGTGCGCGGCGTAAGGCACGGTTTCATACCAGTTATCAACCTGGCGATCGATGATGGCATCAATTTCCGCACGCAATTGCGCGGAACGCTGCGCGTTAATGTAAGGTGCACCATCATGGTCATAACCCACATGCTTCACACGATTTTGAATACTCACGACAATTTCCTTTCGTTTTTCAACCAAAAATCGAATAGTTTTATTTCGCGACACGTAATGTGACCGCACCATTCAGTTGGCATTGACATGCCAGCCTGAAGCCTGGACCAGAGAAGCCAAGCATCTCTAGAAATTCGTCCTCGTCTTCTTCTTTACTGTTGAGATTTGCGAGGCCGTCCAACACCTCGATGACACATGCGCCGCAAGCACCTGATTTACAGCCGAACGGAATGTTGTCCTCACGCAGTTCGTGTTCCAACTCCGTCAATTGCACCCCTGCCGGAAGCAGCACCTCGGTCTCGCTTGGCATCATCTTGATTTTGAACATGTGTCCTGTTCCCCGAAGCCGTTGTGAGCATGCCCGCCTGAGTTGTCGGGGCTCTCAAACCTGAGGGCGAGCATAACAATCTAGTTTCAAAATGCTACTGCATTTTATTCACGAAAAGTTCAGACACAGATAGTTCTCGTATATTAGGGGAAGGGATTTCAGTCCTCTGGCGTGTAGAGCAGCCCAAACGCAACTTAAGGTTGCTGACTTTAAGAGCTTTGCTACTGATCGATTTCACAGGAAATATTTTTGCCCCTCATTAATCCGAAGAACTTCCATCCCGGTTAGTATCGAACGACTGGTCCCCGGAAGTGGCGGCTTAATTTCATATCAACATTACAAGTCGTTCATGTTCCGCGCGACATCGTGATCTCGCATTGCCCCTCGACCATGAGGCGAATCGCCCGACTCGAGTCGGTAGAGACATCCTTCAAGGCCCCTGCCAAATTCTGATTACGCAACGTGCCGCTCCGCGCGTGAGCCAGGACCATGCGCAGCCCGGGTGACGCGGGCATGATGCAATCGGCCTCAAACGTGACGCGTGATTACCGGATGGTCGCGACGAGCCTCATCAGGCCCGGGTCACACGCGGCTCTGCCATGGCTGCTGAACTATAATGAGTCGCGTGAAGCGGCCGCGCGATGGAGAGGTGCTTCTGACGGTCACTATCATCTTGCCCGGCCGTGACGTGTCATATTGGCGGCCCTGCGCGAACCGGCAGTTGGCAAATGCCGGCATAGGAACGTCCCCCCATCGCCGCGCATTGCTTCGAATCGCCAAGGGGAGGCGCTGAGTCGTTAAAGCGCGTTACGCCCGGGTCGTGCCAAGGCCGGATCATCTTCAAATGTTGGTCAAAGCGCCATGGTTTGTCGACCGTCATCGCGGCGGTGACGTTTTCGATGATTCGCAGGACTGCGTCCGTCTTGCCACAGGCGGTCAAGCGGCCTGTTCCAATCCGCATGGGCGCGGTCATCGGGCAGCGCCGATCCGTCCGGAGCCATGTGTTCGGACCTGTCCCATTAGCACGGTCAATTGATGAAAGGCTTTTTGTGGCTTTGAAAACGCAGGCAGCGCGCAGTTCCGATCCGCAGCGCGGCGGCGCATTGGGCACGCGAATGTTGCGCCAGCCAGTCAGGCATGCTGGACGTTACAGGGGCCTCACCCAAATAATTGCTGACGCTTTTTCAGGCAAAAAAACGCCCCCGAAGGGGCGTTTTCATTTTATAAGTTCCGTTTAACGTGCGCCATTATGGTCGCCATCCCGCATGGTGCCCGTCGGCGCCTGGACGTGGGCTTCCAAAAACCACAGATGCTTGTCAAGGGCGCGCGATGCTTCCGTGAAGAGGTCTGCTGTGTCGGCGTCGCCAGCATCATCCGTTTTGTCAATCGCGTCGCGAACATTATTGGCGACGGTGCCATAACGATCAATCAGCGCGGCCACATGGTCGGAAATCATGGAAATATCGGTCGGATACGGTTTGCAGGAGGATGTGCTGGTCACATCTTGCGCCGTGCCGAGGGCGGTCCCGCCAAGTTGCACCACGCGTTCCGCCACTTCATCGACAAGGGCGTCGATACTGTCTCGGAAGCCATCAAGCATTTCATGGATGCCGATAAATTGTGGCCCCTTTAAATTCCAATGCGCCTGCTTCGTGATGAGCGAAAGATCAATCAGATCGGCGAGACGCGCATTGAGCGTTTCGATCGAGACCGCTTTGGCATTGGATTTAAGGTTATTCTGCGTCGTGTGCATCATATTTCTGGAAGTCATCACATTGTCCTTTGCCTTGTAAACTGGGCCAGCCCGCCGCCACGCTGACGCGGGAAATTCCCTGACCTTCAAGGGCTTCAAACTTAATCGTTGTGCGCCCGCGCGCTGAAATCAAGAGGGGTCTGCGGCGCGACAACTTAAATTGCGCGCGGATTCCCCCAATGATTGTCCGCCGCGTTGCGCGTCGTCGGGGATGAACGATTGAGCGCGCGCCGAGTTGAATAAAAAAATAGTCAATCGACGCATTGAACCGGCTTAACTATTTCCTAGGGGCATGCTCTTGGTACATAGACTGCCGAAGCCTGCGTTTGTCGCCGGTGGGTGAGACTTAATGAGGAGTTTATGGGCGCTTCCCATCACGATGTGATCCCCCGCACATCCCGAGAAAATCTGATTATTTTTATCGCCCTTGGTCTTGGTTCCTTCGCGATCGGAACGGCCGAATTCGCGGCCATGAGCATCGTGCCCATGGTTGCGCATAGTTTCGGCCTGACGGACCCGCAGGCCAGTTACGCCATTGTCCTCTATGCTTGCGGCGTGTGCTTCGGCGCGCCCATCATCGCACTCTTTTCCGCCAGGATGAGTCGCAAGCGCATGTTGATCGCGATGATGTTGTTTTATTGCATCGCAAACGGCCTGAGCGCGTTGGCGCCCAATTTTGAGACATTCCTGATCTTCCGCTTCCTCAGCGGCGTGCCGCACGGGGCTTATTTCGGCATTGCCGGGATTGTCGCCTCCTACCTTGTCCCGCCAAATAAAAGGTCGCAGGCCGTGGGGCGTGTCATTCTCGGCCTGACATTAGCGACCATTTGCGGCGTGCCGCTGGCCAATTTCCTCGGGCAGCTTGTGGGGTGGCGCTGGGCCTTTGCCCTTATCGCCGCCCTGGCCGCCCTCACCATGGCGCTGATCGCCCGCTTCTCACCCGATGTCCGTCCGCGGGAGAATGCGAGCATTGTCTCGGAAATGTCAGCCTTGAAGCTCAAGCAGGTCTGGTTGACACTGGCAATTGGGGCGGTCGGTTTCGGGGGGGTGTTTTGCGTCTACACCTACCTCGCTTCGATCCTGACCCATGTGACCCATGTCCCCGCCACGCTTCTGCCTGTGCTCCTCGCGATTTTCGGGGTTGGGATGACGGTGGGCACGGTTGTCTGTGCCTTCCTCGCGGACCGACGCATGGTGCCGACGCTGGGCGGCGTGCTGCTGATGGGGGCGGCCTCCATGGCGGGCTTCCCGGAGGCAGCGCACCGTTTTATCCCCTTATGCATCAATGTCTTTATGATCGGCGCCAGTGGTGGACTCGCCACGGTCGTCAATTCCCGCCTTCTTGCTGTGGCGGTGGGGGCTGAAGGATTAGCGGCGGCGCTTAATCAGAGCGCGTTTAACATCGCCAATGCGGTCGGGCCGTGGCTGGGCGGCATCGCCATTACGTCCGGCCTGGGCTGGAGTGCCGTTGGTTGGGTCGGGATGCTTCTATCCCTCGGTGGGTTTGGGATTTACCTTGCCAGCGTCGCGGAGGAATATCGCACCAGCGGCAAATCAATAACCGAGATGGAGTGACCCAACAGGCGAGGCCCGCATGAAGCGGGCCTAAAGCTTGTCCGGCACGGGGATTTCCTCCGGTCGACGCAGATCCATAAAAGGTGTGGCATCAGTGCGGAAGTAACGCGCAAAATACGGGTCGACCTCGAAATCCTCATATCCAGCCCATTTCTCCCGCATGAACTGCGTCTCCAGGAAGAAGCGCGTCTCATGTTCAGGCCGATCATCCGTGCCGCGGGAATGGCTTTCATAATGATGGGCCACGCTGTCCGCCACATAAAGGACGCGATGTCCGGCCTGACGGATTTTGAGGCACAGATCGACGTCATTATAAGCGATCGAGAGATGATCCTCATCGAATCCACCGACAGCGAGGAAAATGTCGCGTCGCGCCAGCATGCAGGCCGCCGTCACGGCGGAGACCTCATGCGTCAAAGCGATGCGCCCGATATAGCCCTTATCATGGCGTCCAAAGCGGCGATGAGCATGCGCGCCAATCACATCCGGGCCGATTATGACACCGGCATGTTGGATGGTCTCATCTTTATAAAGCAGCATATTCCCGACGACGGCGACATCCTCCGCCGCGAGACACTCATTGACCATGAGGCGAAGCCAGTCGTGATTTTCAATGACGACATCATTATTCATGAACAAAATAAAGGGCGCATCTGTATGACGAACGGCAAAATTATTGAGGCGGGAAAAATTGAAGGCTTCTTCCACCCGTAAAACCGTCACGCCCTTGATTTTACGCATGCGTGAGACAAAGCGCTTTGCGACGGGGGTGACTGACCAGTTATCGATGAGAATAATATCGAAGGCGGCATATTGTGTGCGGTCGAGAAGCGCTGTGACACAGCGTTCCGTCATATCGATCTCATCTTTGAACGGGATGATGATCGTCACGCGTGGCGACGCCCGATATTGCCAGCGCACGTCGTAAATCGTCAGTTTATCGATAGAGGCCGGTTTGGCTTTGAGGCCGCGCCGCTTCAGATGCGCCGCGACAGCCCGCACCCCCGCTTCAACGGCATAGCTTTTATTTTTCAGACTGGCCGCCGTCGAATTTTCAGTAATGCGCCAGTGATAGAGAATATCCCGCACATGACAGATGTCCGAGGGTTGCAATATCTCGACCGCACGAAGGAGGAAATCATGGTCCTGCGCACCGTTATAAGTGCTATCAAGCAGGCCTATTTTGCGGGCGAGCCCCGCGTGAACCATTGTCAGATGACAGATGTAATTGCAGCCCAGTAAATATCGGTAAGAAAAGTCCGGTTTCAAATTCGGGTCGCGGAAGCGCCCACGCAGGTCAATCTTATCTTCGTCGGAATAAAGCAACTGGGCGTTTGTGCGCAGCGCAGCGCGGACCATGACTTCCAGCGCGACATCAACCAGCACGTCGTCATGGTCGAAAAACGCAAAATAATCGCCTTTCGCTTTCATAAGTCCCGCGTTGGTGGCGCCGGCGATGCCTTGATTTTTCGGGAGCGAGATGACTCGAATCCGCTTATCCGCCGCGCAGAAATTATCGATCTGGCGTGAAATTGTCGCATCAGCGCGGCCATCATCAATAAAAATAAGCTCCCAATGCGGGTATGTCTGCGCCATGACGGATTGCACCGCCTGGATAAAATCCGTCAGAATGGGCTTGTAAACGGGGCAGAGAACCGACACGCGGGGCGAATGGGGCAGAGGAGCGTGTGTCCGCTCATGATCAACCGCTGTGCGGAGGCGGGCATAGTAAGCGCGGGCCCAGGCGTCGTAATCTGAGAGATTATATCCCCCATGCGGCATAATGTCGCGGATTTTGCGACGCAGCGCTGAGAGATCGCGATGCAGGCGGTCAATCGTCTCTGTCACATCGACAAGTTCCGCCTCAAGCCGATCGTCGGCGATGGATGATCGCAGCGGGCTGTTGGTAAGCGCCACGCCTGATGGCTCAACCGTGACGGCATAAAGATGCGGCTTTCCATCTCGAAACGCCGTGGGCACGGGCACTGAGAAACCACAGAGCCCGTCCGCATCGAGGGATTCACCGACATCCCCACGGAAGCGATCCGCTTTGACACGCGCAATATGACGTCCGTCAATCGATAAAGCGACCGTTGCCCCGCCTTCCAACGCCCCGCTTTCCCCCGGGATGAGGACCCAACCCACCACCTGACCCTGGCGAAGCCCTTCAAAGTAGCCGGTAATCTGCTGGGCGGCGTACTCGCCGATCAGAAGCTCTTCCGTAAAGTCCTGCCCGCTGCCGGAGGCGCTGACAGGCACAATGCTGCCATCAGGAAAGCGGAAGGAAAGGGCATGTGCCTGACCGTCAAGATAAGTCGCGGGGATTTCGAACGTAAATCCGATATTCTGCTCGCCTGATTTCATAAGACCACCGAGGTCCGGGCGCGCCGCCGCCGCCTCCACCGTGGCGACTTCCTGCCCATCCATCAGCACGTGGATGTGAAGGGGGCCGCGGCGATTGAGATGGATGGCCCAACCGCGTGCCACACCGTTTTCGTAAAAATCAACCAGTCCACGGAATGGTGAATTCTGCGCCGTCATGATGGAACCTGTAGCCTGAGAATGATCGACAGGGAATGTCCCTGTTTTATGTATGGTGTCTCCCTTATGCGCTGTCAAAAAAGCTTTTCCTGATGGTCGCCCGATTTCGCGCCGCCTTATTATTTCACAGTGTGGCAATGTCGTGCAGCGCGCGTGAATGGGGCGTCGGAGGCGTTTTCAAAAAAACTTCACAAATCCGTTGCATAAAGGTCGCTGGAAAACCCTGCCCCAAGAACAGGCAAGGAAAATCATTGTGAGGAACGCCCCTTAACGGGTTGCATGACAGGGCGCGCAAGCAGCGCCTGACCCGCTACGTCGTAAGGGTCGCGCTTCGAACCCTTGACGATTTCAGGCGCATTCGCGTTATAACCGGGTCATTAGCAAAGCGGATTGGTTTTTATTGTTCAGTCTGCTTTCCCGTCAGGTTAGGGTCCGACACACATATGGCGCTTATCCCCGATGCTCGAGACGTCGGTCGATCCATTCCTCAGATTGGCGAGACGCCATTTTGGAAAGGGGATCGCCTTTTTCGGGGTGTAGCGTGCCTCTGCGCGCTCATTGTGCTGCTCGCTCTGGGCGGGCTCGTTGTCAGTATGGGGGTTGGCGGGTTCGCCGCCTTCCGCCATTTCGGCCTTAATTTCATTATCTCCAATGTCTGGAACCCGGTCACCCAGCAATATGGTGCGCTTGCGCCTGTCTTCGGGACAGTGGCATCAACCTTCATCGCGGTGCTCTTTGCCGTGCCGATTGCTTTTGGCACCGCCTTCTGGCTGACCTTCATTGCACCGCGCATTGTGGCCTCCACCTTTGCTTCCGCCATTCAGCTCCTTGCTGCCGTGCCGTCCATTATTTTCGGCATGTGGGGGTTTTTCGTCATAGTGCCTTTCATGGCGCGTCATGTGCAGCCTTTTCTCCATCATTACTTTCGGCACACGCCTTTCATCCAGCATCTTGTGAGCGGACCGGCCTATGGCCTCGGGCTGATGTCTGCCGGGATCGTCCTTGCAATCATGATCACGCCGCTCATGACGGCCATCATGTGCGACGTCTTTAAAGTCGCGCCGACCATGTTGCGGGAAAGTGCTTTCGGCCTGGGCGCCAACAGGTGGGAAGTCATGCGTCGCATCGTGGCGCCCTGGGCGCGGACGGGGATTATCGGCGGGATCGTCCTCGGCACCGGGCGCGCCCTGGGAGAGACGATGGCCGTGACCTTCGTCATCGGCAATGTCAACATCATGGGCTGGTCACTCTTCTCCCCCCGGAACAGCGTGGCCTCGCTTATCGCGCTCGAATTTCCCGAGAGCGCTGCGGGAAGCCTCAAATTATCATCCCTGCTTGCGCTTGGATTTATCCTGATGGTCCTCTCCTTCGCGACACTCGGTGCAGCACGTTGGCTGCTGCGCGGTAAACAGGCATGAAACACCCTCATCAGGCACCGCATCCCCAGCAGCATGGATGGCGAAAAAGCGGTATCCTGCGGCGGCGCCATATGGCGGACCGTTTCGCCACACTCCTCGGCACTCTGGCGACGGTGAGCCTCGTCATCGTGCTCGTCTCCATTTTATGGACGCTGCTTAAAAATGGCCTCGCCGGCATGTCCGTGGCGACGTTTCTGGTTCCGATGGGACCGCCGGGCCATCATTCGGGCCTTGCCAATGCGATCATCGGCAGCCTGATCCAGACATTTATCGGCCTGTTAATGGCGACGCCCATCGGGCTGGGCTGCGGGATCTATCTGTCTGAATGTCGAAGCGGCGGGCGCCTCGCTTTTACGGTGCGCTTTGTTTCCGATGTGCTTCTCTCCGCGCCTTCCATTCTGATCGGACTTTTCGTTTATCTGATCCTTGTCGCACCCTTCCATCGTTTTTCCGGTTTCGCGGGGGCGGTGGCGCTGGCCATCCTGGCTGTGCCGATCATCGTGCGCACGACGGAGGATATGCTGCGCCTCGTGCCGGTTGCGATGCGTGAGGCCGGCTCGGCCCTCGGGGCCACGCAATGGCGCGTCGTGCTGCTTTTATGCCTGCGCGCCGCCGCGCCCGGCGTGCTGACCGGCATCCTGCTGGCACTGGCGCGGGTCAGTGGGGAGACAGCTCCGCTTTTATTTACATCGCTGGGAAATCAGAACTGGTCATTCAGCCTGAACCGGCCGATGGCAAGTCTTCCCCTCGCCATATATCAATATGCCGGGGCCTCATATGAGGATTGGGTTCGCCTTGCCTGGGCAGGCGCGCTGATCGTGACGATTGGCGTGCTGGGCATCAATATTATCGCACGGTTCTGTATTCGCGACACTGGTCGTTAAAGGATAGGCAGATTGCATGAGTCAGGCTTCTGAAGCACTGAAAGAGCGGGACGCGGCGCGCATCAAGGCGGATGCCGCCATCGCCGTCCGGGACCTCAGTTTTTATTACGGACATCACCAGGCACTTAAAAAGATCAATCTGGACTTTCTGAAACAGCGTGTCACGGCCATGATCGGGCCTTCCGGCTGCGGCAAATCCACATTGCTGCGGGTTTTCAACCGGATGTATGATCTTTACCCCGGCCAGCGCGCCGAAGGGCAGGTGACATTTGACGGGGTCAACATCCTTGACCCGTCACTTGACGTGAATGTGTTGCGGGCGCGGATCGGCATGGTTTTTCAGAAGCCAACACCTTTCCCCATGTCGATCTATGAAAATATCGCCTTCGGCGTGCGACTTCATGAGAAATTATCCCGCTCTGAAATGGATATGCGCGTTGAGGATGCCCTCACGCGTGTGGCACTGTGGAAGGAAGTCCGCGACCGCCTGAAAGACGGGGCGACGGGGCTTTCCGGCGGGCAGCAGCAACGCCTCTGTATCGCCCGCAGCATCGCCACGCGGCCGGAAGTCCTGCTGCTGGATGAGCCAACCTCTGCGCTTGACCCGATTTCAACAGCGCGGATTGAGGAGCTACTGGACGAGCTGAAGGAGGATTTCACTATCGCGATCGTGACGCATAACATGCAGCAGGCGGCGCGCTGTGCGGACCAGGTGGCCTTCTTCTATATGGGGGCGCTGGTGGAAGTGGGAGACGCCGACAAGATGTTCACCAACCCCCGCCAGAAACAGACGCAGGATTATATTACAGGACGATTTGGCTGATACGGTTTTCATGAGGTGTCGAGATGGGTATGGATGGCGTACACACCGTTAAAAGTTTTGAGCATGAGCTTGACCATCTGCGCGGCATGATGGCCCGCATGTGCGGCATTGTTGAAAACCAGGTTTCTCAGGCCGTTTCAGCGGTCCTCGACCATAACGTCACCGCAGCGCAGGAGGCGATCGACCATGATCCGATGGTTGATCAGCTTGAACGGGATATTGAAGGGCTTGCGATCCGCCTTCTCGCCCTCCGCAGCCCCATGGCGGGCGACTTACGGGAAATCGTGTCGGCGCTCAAAATCAGCAGTGACCTCGAACGTATCGGTGATTACGCCGCCTCCATTGCCCGACGCAGCACGCGGGTGGACCTGACCGATAGTCTCTCCCTCTCCGGTCTGCGTAATATGGGACGGATGGTGCAGGAAAATCTCCGTCGCGGCGCCGATGCCATGACATTGCAGGACCCGGAACGCGCCCAGGAAGTCTGGGAGGCGGATTGCGAGGTCGATGAATATTACACGGCTCTGTTCCGGGAACTGGTGACTTATATGATGGAAGACCCGCGCAATATTGGGCCCTGCATCCATCTTCTCTTTATCGCCAAAAATCTGGAGCGGATCGGTGATCACACCACCAATATCGCCGAGCGCGTCTTTTACGCGGTAAAGGGTGAAAACCTCCCACCCGTGCGCCCGAGAGGGAAGAGCTCGGCCGCGGATGCGATCGACCAGTGATGTGACGTCCGTGGCGCCCCTTATTTTTCTTGTCGAGGATGATTCCGCCCTCCAGACCATGCTGCGCTATAATCTGAGCAAAATGGGCTATCGGGTCGAGGCGTTCACGATGGGGGAGGCGGCTTGGGCGCGCCTTCAGGATGCGCCGCCGGACGCGATCATTCTCGACTGGATGTTACCCGGCCTGTCGGGGCCCGATCTCTGTCGCCGGATCCGCCTGACCGAGGCCCTGCGCACCCTTCCCGTTCTCCTGATGACGGCGCGATCGGCGGAGGAGGACAGTATTGAGGGACTGGATAGCGGCGCCGATGCGTTTCTGACCAAACCTTATAGCGTAGAAGCGCTGGAAGCCCATCTGCGCGCCCTTCTGCGCCGCGCGACCCCGTCACGCAATGAAGTATTGCGTTTTCAGGATCTCACACTCAATTCGCAGACGCGCCGCGCCTCACGCGGGCCGCATCCTCTGAATCTCGGCCCGACCGAATTTCGTCTTCTCGAATTCTTCATGCGTCACCCGCGGGAGGTCTTTTCGCGGGAAACACTTTTAAAACGTGTCTGGAATGAAAATATCTTCGTCGAATTGCGGACGATCGACGTGCATATCAGGCGCTTGAGGCTGGCGATGAAAGCCCATGACGGCATTGATTACATCAGGACAGTCCGGTCGGCAGGCTACGCGCTTGACGATCAGGCCTGACGGCTTTCCATGCTGACGATCATATGGCTCGTCATGATAGGGGTCATCCTTATCCTTTTCTGGCGGATCTTGCGCGACAGGGAGAGGGGGCGGCGGCTCGTCACGCCGTCACGCCCCGATTTATCGTCGCGCCCGACGGACACGGATGAATCGCGCTTCTCATTTGCGGAATTTGTGCCAGTCCCGTTGATTGTTCTCGATCGAGCGGGGCGTTCTGTCGTCACCAATCATCGTGCGGTCGCGATGTTCGGGGACGCGCTGGGCGCGGTCCTGCGACATCCCGCTTTGCAGGCGGCCGTCAGCGCGGCGCGATCCGGCAACCCGGTCTCCACACAGTTGGAAGTTGACGTGCCGGTGCAGCGTGTCCTCCAAATTCGTTTGAACAGATGGGGGGAGACTGAGACACGCAAGGCACGCAGGCGGGAAGATTTCATGATTGTCGTGCTGGACGATTATACAGAGGCCGCCACCTCGCAGCGCAAGCAGGCGGATTTCGTCGCCTATGCCAGCCATGAGCTGCGCACGCCACTCGCTTCCATTTCCGCGATATTGGAAACAATCGAGGGGCAGGCTGCTGATGACCCGGCGGCGCAGAAGGAATTCCTCGCGATCATGTCGCGCCAGGCAGCGCGGATGGGCCGGCTGATTGACCGGCTTCTGCATCTTTCCCGCGCGCAACGACTCGCCCATTGGCGGCCGGAGACGGAATTGCATCTCGACAGGCTCTGGCCACGTATGAAGGAGGAAATTGCCGGACTTAGCCGACAATATGCCGGTCAGGTGATGATGCCGGAGGCGGTGTCCGCAGCCATTTTCCCCGGTGATGCGGATCAGTTGGTTCAGATGCTTCTCAACCTGGTCGAAAACGCCGTGAAACATGCCGGGCCGCATTGTCAAATTGAGGTGTCGGTGCGTCGTGAAGCCACGTCCGGCATTATTTTCAGCGTATCGGATGATGGGCCAGGTGTCGCCGCGCAGCACCTTCCCCGATTGACCGAACAATTTTATCGCGTCGCCAGTGAGAATATTGGCGGGTCCGGGCTTGGCCTGGCCATCGTCAAGCAAATTGTCGATCGGCACGCGGGCCGGTTGAAAATCAGCAGCGCGGCGGGGGAGGGGTTTCGTTGCGAGGTGTGGCTTCCCGGTGCCGTGACAAACCATGACGCCGAAACCACGCCCCCCATGGATCATGCGTGAACATCATTCCGATGCTTGTCAGGCCCGGGTGAATCGCGCAAAAAACAATGTCCGATGTGAGAGATGAAAAGTGAAGAACGACGCCGCTCAGAAAAGGCTACTGAATATGCGCCTCAAACGATGGACTATTCTTTTCACGGGATGGGCCTTTTGCCTGATGGCGCAGGCAGCTTCGGCGGATGAGATCACGGGGGCTGGGTCCAGCTTCGCGGCCCCAATCTATGGGGCATGGGGTGAGGCCGTCAAAGCCTCGCACCATATCTTCGTCAATTACCAGAGCGTGGGCTCGGGCGCCGGTGTCAACCAGATCCTCGCCCGAACCGTCGATTTTGGTGCAACGGATAAACCGTTGGAGCCGGCAAGTCTGGCAGCGGGCCACCTTTACCAATTCCCCAGCGTTATGGGCGCGATCGTCATTATTGCGCACCTGCCGGGCGTGGATGTTTCCCGCCTGCGTCTTGATGGGCCCACCTTGGCCGGCATATTTGACGGCTCGATTCTCGATTGGGATGACCCGCGGATCAAACGGCTGAACCCGGGCGTGAACCTGCCGGAAACATCTGTCGCGCCCCTGCATCGTGCGGATGCCTCCGGCACTTCTTTCGTTTTCACCGCCTATCTCTCCAAAGTTTCTCCAGCCTGGAAGCGCGGGATTGGCGCCGGGGCTTCCGTCGCGTGGCCGGGCGGCGCAGGGGCAAGGGGGAATGACGGTGTGGCGGCGGGTGTGCGGCAGACGGATGGCGGCATTGGTTATGTCGAATATGCCTACGCAAAGCAGAATCATTTGCCGGTGGTCGCGCTCGCCAATCGAACGGGCGCTTTTATCAAGCCGGATATGGCCAGCTTCGAGGCCGCAGCGCGCGCGGCGCCGTGGCAGCGCGCGAAGGGGAATGTCGTTGACCTGCTCGATACGGGGGGGCGAATGGATGGCCGATTATGAGCGCCACCTACGTCCTCGTCCCGCGCGACCATGTCAAGGAAGCTGTACGGCGTTTTTTCGCCGCGGGCCTGATGGAGGGCGATGCCGAAGCACGTGGACTCGATTATGTCCCTCTGCCGCAGAGTGTCAAATCCAGAATCCTCGCTGAATGGCCGGACCCAGCGCGGAGATGAACCCGTGACGGCCTTCATGGCGTCACGGGATTTGGCGTTACAGGCGAGTCCGGTTAATAGAGCCCTGAACATTTAAAAATCGAGGGTATCGTATGAAGCAAAATTGGATGTTGTGGGCCATCATCATCGCCATGATTGCCGGGATCGCGGCGGGGGGTGCCATCCATGCCCTTTGTGCTTCCGCGGCCATGCAGCAGCAAATCTCCAATTATGTTTCCATCGGCTCTACAATCTTCCTCCGCCTGATTAAAATGATTATCGCGCCATTGGTCTTTTCCACCCTGACGGTCGGAATCGGGCGCATGACTGACGCGGCCAGTGTGGGGCGTGTCGGCGGCAAGGCATTGCTCTGGTTTATATGTTCGTCACTCTTCTCGCTGACATTGGGCATGTTGCTCGTCAATTTCTTTGAGCCGGGTGGCGGTATGCACCGCATCTCCATGTCATCCGCATCCGGCATTTCGACAAGTGGCCTCAACCTCCTCGACTTTGTCAATCATCTCGTCCCGGATTCCATCTTCCGTGCGATGAGCGATAATGAGATCCTCCAGATCGTCGTCTTCTCTATCATTTTCGGTTGCGCTGCTGCGGCCTTGCCTGAGAAGTCGAAACTTGTCCTCGAATGGGTGGAGAGCTTCTCCTACATCATTCTCAAAATGACGAACTTCATCATGCTGATGGCGCCAATCGCTGTTTTCTGCGCTTTGACGGCGACGATTGGCGTCAATGGTCTTTCGATTATCGTCAGTTATGGCAAGTTTATGGGCGAGTTCTATCTGGCGCTCTTCGTGCTGTGGCTTTCGCTCGTCGGTGTTTCTCTGATTTTTCTCGGCAAATCGGCTTTCAAACTGGTTGACCTGCTGCGTGAGCCCTTCCTTGTCGCTTTCTCAACCAGCACCTCTGAAGCCGCGTACCCGCTTATCCTGGAACGTCTCGCTGAATTTGGCGTCGACCGGAAGATCTCATCTTTCGTGCTCCCGCTCGGCTATTCCTTCAATCTCGTCGGGACGATGATGTACTGCTCTTTCGCGAGCATCTATATTGCGCAGGTCTATGATATTCCCCTGGCGTGGAGCACGCAGATCGCGATGTTGTTGACCCTGATGCTGACGAGTAAGGGCGTTGCCGGTGTGCCGCGCGCATCGCTCGTGGTGATTGCGGCAACGCTGACGCAATTTGACCTGCCGGCGGAGGGCGTCGTGCTGATCCTCGGTGTCGATACGTTTCTGGATATGGGGCGGTCTTCAACCAATGTTATCGGCAATTCCCTTTCTGCGGCCCTGGTGGCGAAGTGGGAAAATCAACTTAAGCCCATGGCGAAATTATCGAAGACCTGACTTCTTCCTTTCAGGGTCCGGTCTTCCGATTATAATGTTTTCGCGGGTGCCGCGCTGTGCCATCGCATGAGTTCGAGGCCGCCTTCAGTGATCGCGCGCCCCGTTCCCGCGATGGAGATGCGGACGCGATACCGCCGCGCGACGCGTCCAGCATCGTAGCCGCCATAAATATCGCGCCGGGGAGCGGATTTCTCCATCCCCCCGGCGCACGATGCTTCGCTGAAGCGAGGTGCCGCCTATCCAACTGGATGAATGCGTGCGGACTCTTCCACGCTCTCATCCACATAACGCCCCCGCATTTTCCACCCCAAGATGAGGGCGATCGTGATGACGGGGATGAAGGCGATGGTGATCGTGCCGCTGGGGTAGTCGAACGCCATCATGACGATAACGAGCGCAAAAAAAGCCAGGGTCAGCCAGGAGGAGAAGGGATACCACGGCATTTTGAAATTCTGCTCCGGGATGAGGCCTTCCCGGATGCGGGTGCGCATCCGCATATGGCAGAGAATAATGCAGCTCCAGCTTGCCAGAATGCCGAGCGCTGAAAGATTAAGGGCAATTTCAAACACGGAGGATGGTATCAGATAGTTCAGCGCCACCCCGATCAGATAGACGCTGACCGTCGTCAGGATCGCCACATAAGGGACGGAAAAGCGGTTCATCTTCTTGAGGGCATGGGGGGCGGAGCCGCCGAAGGCCATGGCGCGCAACATGCGCCCTGTCGAATACAGGCCGGAATTGAAGCTTGAAAGCGCGGCGGTGATGACGACGACATTCATCACGTTCTCAATGCCCGGAATATGCAGCGCGTCCAGAAACGTCACAAAGGGGCTTTGATCAGCGCGGTAGGCCCACCACGGCATCACGCAAACGAGGAGTATGACGGAGCCAACATAAAACACGGTCACGCGCAGGAAGATCGACCGCACCACCCCGCGGATAATCTCACGCGGGTTATGGCACTCTCCGGCCGCGACCCCGACAAGCTCAATGGCGGAGTAAGCAAAGATAATGCCCTGAAGCAGGAGGAGCGACGGCATAATGCCATGGGGAAAGAGGCCGCCATTAGCTGAGATCATCCAGAAGCCCGGGCGACGTCCATCGACGGGGATATGCCACCCGCAAACCCAGATCCCGATGATCAGGAAAAAGACGAGCGCCACCACTTTGATGATGGAGAACCAGAATTCAAATTCCCCGAAATAACGGACGCTGATCAGATTGACGAGCCCGATGAAAGAGAGCGCGATCAACGCGAAGACCCATTGCGGCACGTCACCGAAGACCGGCCAGAAATGCATATAGACAGCGACAGCGGTAATATCGACGATGCCCACCATGGTCCAGTAAAGGAAGGTCATCCATCCGGCGATATAAGCCGCGCGCTCACCGTAAAATTCACGCGCATAAGAGACGTAACTCCCGGCGGTGGGGCGATACATAATCAGCTCACCCAGGGCCCGCAGGATGAGGAAGGAGAAAAACCCGCAAATAAGGTAATCAATCGCGAGGGAAGGGCCGATTTGCTGCAGGCGCGCCCCGGCACCGAGAAAAAGCCCGGTGCCAATCGCGCCACCGATCGCGATCATCTGCATCTGTCGACGACCGAGATCCCTGTGGTAACCTTCATTGGCCGGGTCGATGAGAGGGGTATCCGCCGCGTTATTCTGAGTCAAAATTCTTTCCCCTCTTTGCGGATTGCCACTTAACACAAATCGCAATCGTAATGAAAACCGGGCGCCTTGCCAATAGAGCGGTCCCCGTCAAAACGCTTGAGGCGACGGCGTCGGGCACCGTCAGAAAGGGGCGACGCGTGACGCATCCGGGTCGGTCAGGGCACACACCCGCCTGAATTTTGTTGGCCCGGGCGGCCTATTTCAGCATTTAAGGTGATTGCGGCTTTCCACTCAACAAATTATCCCGGAGAGCATGAACTTCCGGTGAAGAAACCGCGTTTACGACAACTAAACGAAAAGTTTTCGTAAATTAAACGGTTTCTTAAATTTATGATCGCATCATCTAGCGTATCCTCCGCGTTGACCGAATGGGAATGTAAACTTCCCGATTTTAAATGACGGCGCGACATCATCGGTCTTCGGACGGTCGAGGGGTGTCCTTGCCACAGCATGAGCAAGAAATTCGATGTTAACGTTTCAAATTATCTTCGAATCCTTACTCGCGATGCTCTTGGTCGCCACCATCGCCGTGACTGCGAGCGTCGGTCGAAACATGAGGCGTCTTCAGCAGGAAAAGAAAATGACTTACGCGCTCGTCGCCATGCTGGAGCGCGCGACGAGCACGGCACAGGCTGAGGCCGTCAGTTTAACGCGCCTCGTGGATATGATCCGGGCGGAACGCGGACAACCCGAATCCGGCAAAAGTGGGACGGCAACGTGCTGCGCGAATAATGAGGCCGACCCCTCGCTTTCTGACAGGAGCGCGCCTCGGACGTCGCGAGAGGATCAGAAATTCGGCTCCCGCTCGGAACATTCTTCTCTATGACGGTTCGGCGCCTCATGCTGGCCGTCATGATTATCCTGCTCACTGTCATCATGATAAGTCTTGCCCAGAAAGTCCTGTTATTCAGGCAGGCGCAGGATGATGTCGGCTACAGCCATATGGCGGAAATGGCGCATTAACACGTCCTGACATTGTGATTTGCCACCCGCGCGCATGTAGGACATCGTCTCCGCATAGGATCGGAGACAGGTCATGCTCAAACGCTTCCTCAACGCGCAGGATAAACTCGTTTCCGAAGCCATTGACGGGCTTCTCACATCATCCCAGGGCGCGCATCTGGCGCGGCTCGATGCGGGTGCCGGCATCAATGTTGTGCTTCAAAAACATGTGCCGCCGGACCGTGTCGCTGTGATTTCCGGCGGCGGGTCGGGTCACGAGCCTGCCCATGCGGGTTTCGTGGGGCGCGGTATGTTGACAGCCGCCGTCTGTGGCGCGGTTTTCGCCTCACCGGGAATAGATGCCATCCTCTCCGCCATCATCGCCGTGACCGGCCCGGCTGGCTGCCTCCTCATCGTCAAAAATTACACAGGCGACCGTCTTAATTTCGGTATCGCGGCGGAGCAGGCGCGTGCGCTCGGCTATAAAATCGCACTTATCATCGTCGGGGATGATATTGCGCTGGGTGAAAATGCACGTGCCAGGGGGATCGCGGGCACGATCCTCATCCATAAAATTGCCGGTTATCACGCAGAGAGGGGGGCCGCGCTGGATGAGGTGACGCGTCACGCGGAGGATGCTTCCCGTAAGGTGCGTTCCCTGGGCCTCGCTTTAACCGACTGCAATGTTTATGACGGGAATCATCAGGATCGCCTCGGCCCCCACGAGGCGGAACTGGGCCTCGGCGTTCATGGGGAGCCCGGCGCGGAAAAGATCCCCCTCGCGTCGCTTGACCAACTGATGCACCAGGTGGTGGCACGGCTCGAAACCGCGATGACCTCCGGCAATCTCATCGTCATGGTCAATACGCTGGGCGCGGTGCCGCCTCTGGAGGCCTGTGCGATCGCTGCAAGCTTCACTAAAACTGCGCTGGCGAAAAGGACAAAATGGGTGATCGGCCCGGCCCCGCTCATGACATCTCTGGATATGGTCGGGTTTTCCCTGTCGCTCCTCCCGGCGGAAGAGGCGTTTGTGGCCGCGCTCCGCGCGCCGGTGGAACCTTCTTTCTGGCCCGGCATGGCCCCATTTTCACCCGTAGCAACCCTGCCCGCACCCGAATTGACGGAAAGTTTCACATCGCCCGCATCACGCCATGCCGCGCTGGAAGCCCACTTGCGGACTGGTCTGGATGCCCTGATCAACGCCCGACAGGATCTGAATGCGCTTGACGCAAAACTCGGCGATGGCGATGCAGGCTCGACTTTCGCGGATGCGGCGCAGATTATCAGCGATGCTTTCCCGAAATTGCCTTTTGCCTGTCCCGACGCGCTGTGCGCGACTTTGGGGCGGTTGCTGGCACGCCATAGTGGTGGGTCAAGCGGCGCTCTGCTCTCCATTATGCTGACGACAGCCGGGCAGGCGAAAAATCCGGTGCAGGGGCTGAAGCGCGGTCTGGAAGCCATGACGCGCTATGGTGGGGCTCAGAGAGGGGATCGCACGATGCTCGACGCCCTCTGGCCCGCGATCACCTGCCTCGACCAGGGGGGCTCCCTGCCTGAAGTGGCGGAGGCAGCACGGAAAGGGGCAGACGATACGGTCAAAATGAAGGCGGGCGCGGGGCGCGCGGCGTATGTCCCCGCCGCACATCTTGATAATATCGTCGACCCCGGCGCTGAGGCCGTTGCGCGATTCTTGGCCGCAATGGCTGCGACGGGCTGAGCAACGCCCCGCGGGCGCCCTATTCACACGCAGGATTGAAATGATCGGCGATCCGGTCAAGCAAATTCGAGACGAGCCCCAGATAAGAGTTGCCAAAAAGTCGATGATGCATCAAAGCGGGCCATAATTGGTAGATGGTGAATTTCGGCTGTAATGACGTCACATCAATTTGATAAGCGTCCCAGAAGGCTTGAGGTGGCGTGGAAAACAGCGTCAGTACGGCAAACTCCGCATGGGCATCGCCAATCATGCAGGCCGGGTCAATCAACGCGCTCACACCGTGATCCGAGAAGAGGACATTGCCCAACCATAAATCACCATGCAAGAGGGCGGGTTTCGGGTGGCTTGGCAGGTGCCGTTCCATCAAGGCCGCCATTCCTTGAAACTGCCTCTGCAAATGCGGGGGCAGGGCGTTTGCGAGGGGGCAAAGTCTTTCCCGCATCCAGAAAGCGGCCCAATCGTGAGATTGTGCTTTCGGCAAGGTCACGCGCCCGATTGCATAATCATCAGACCAACCATAAGGCGCGTCCTGCGCCACATCATGCATCTTCCGAAGGGCGGTGCCGAAACCCCGCCACCCCGCCTCTGACGCGGAGACGTTCGGGATATAAGAGATGATCAGCAGGTGATCAGTCACATGGAGCACGTCCGGAACCGGCGCGCCACAGGCTGAGAGAGCCTGCAACATGCGGGCCTCAGCGTCAGGCGCTGGGCTCGATTTGGCGATAAGTGCCTCATCCCCATCAAGCGTGACATGCCAAACGGAAGACGTGTCACCCCCCTGCATCTCCGCTATGCGGACAATTTTCCGTGGGGCGAGAACCGCCGCCAGCGTCGTTTTCATCGGAGTCATGAGCGGGGTGCTGTTTCGGCGTCATTCTCACCCCGATCGAGGCAGGACCGGGCAAGGGCTGCGCAGGCAGACGTAATTTGCGCCCAGGCTTTTTCAAACGCGGCCATGTCTTTGTAATAAGGGTCTTCGACGCTCACATTTTTCTGCCCAGGTTGAAAATCCATCAGGAGATGAATTTTATCCCGCGCGGCCGGCGGGGCGCGACGTCTCAACGCGCACAAATGTCCGTTATCAAGGGCCAGAATATGGGTGTATCGCTCAAAATCTTCATCTTCCAGCCGCTTGGCGCGGTAATGCCCGATTTCCAGACCCGCCGCCGCGGCAACATGCTGCGCGCGCTCATCCGGTGGGTCACCAACATGCCACCCATCAATCCCTGCGGAGGCGATGTCGATGGACAGGCCACGTTGCGAGGCTTCCTTCCGCATCGCGGCCTCGGCCATGGGTGAACGGCAAATATTCCCCGTGCAGATGAAGAGAAAGGAAGGGCGCATGAATCATCCTTGCATATTGATGGCGTTTGCCGATGGGGCGACGGGAGCATGTCATCGTGCGGTGACGAGATAAAGCCGCGTAACACGGCTATTTGCGCCCGCCGATGCGAGGCCATTTGGTGAAACGCCCATAATCTCCGCGGCTTCTATCCGCATGTCAGATCATCCTCTCACATAATGTGATCAAAATCAGCCATTGCAACTCGTTGCAAAAGCCAAACAACCATGTAACCTGACCGGGAATATTGCTCCGGAGCCAGAAAAGCTTTGCAAGCCCTATCCGAAAAGGCGATGATCCAGCCCCCCGCCCTTAAGCTGCAACGCGCTGAGGGGGCGCTGAGAATGTCCGTAAAAAAGGACGGGGTGAGGACGCGCCTTGATCAGTTACGCCAAAGCGGTTGCCTGAAAACCTTTTTCCCCCATTCGCCGCATTCGGCGCTGGAATGCATCCTTGTCAATGTCTCTGGCGGCATTGCCGCGTCAGATCGCCTTGAAAGCCTGTTCTCGTGCCCCGCGCGCACCCATCTCATCCTCTCGACACAAGGGGCGGAGCGCTACCAGCGCGTGCGTGATGGCGAGGCACCTTCTCAAGTCACGACAATATGTCACGTGGGTGCAGGTGCCCAACTGGAATGGCTGCCGCGTGAGACGCTTTACTATAATGACGCTTATGTCACGCGGAACTTTGAAGTTCATCTGACTGCCGATGCGCGTTTCACAAGCGTGGAGACGCGCGTTTTCGGGCGATCTTATGCCGGGGAGCGCGTGCAACGCCTGCGATTGAAGGAGCGAATGTGCGTCTACCGGGATGGTGCGCCCCTTTTTATTGACGCCGTTATATCGGACGCCATCAGCGATGCGGTGCTTGATCGGGCGGCCATTGGCGATGGGGCGCATGTCCAGCAATCTATCCTCCATGTTTCTGATGAGGCGACCATTTGTCTTGATGAAGTCAGGACCGCAATTCGTGGCGTGAATCATGTTCATATGGCGGCGTCCGCCTGGAATGGCGTGATGGTTATTCGGCTTCTGGCCCGCCATCTGGATCATGCTCTTAAAGCGGGGGAAGCGGCCTTGAAGGTGGTGCGGCGCGGGGCCGACATGCCGCCATCCTGGCGTTATTAGCAAAGGAAGTTCATGCGGCTGACACCACGGGAAAAAGAAAAACTCCTCATCTCTCTCGCGGCGATGGTGGCGCGTAACCGGTTGAGTCGCGGGGTGAAACTGAATCACCCGGAGGCCGTCGCCTTGTTGACGGATCACATTATTGAAGGCGCCCGTGACGGACAGAGTGTTGCAGGATTGATGGAATCTGCCGCGACCGTTCTGACGCGGGGCCAGGTCATGTCCGGCGTGCCGCAACTTATCGCGGAGGTGCAGGTTGAGGCGACGTTTCCCGATGGCACAAAACTGGTGACGGTCCATGACCCCATTCGATGACCGGGATTTCCTCAATCAGGTCGTTCCTGGTGAAATCATCTGTGCCGATGCGGATGTCCCGATCAATGTCGGCGTGCCGCGTTGCGTTTTGCGCGTGCGCAATGCAGGGGACAGGCCCATTCAGGTCGGCAGCCACTATCATTTTGCCGAGGTCAATCAGGCGCTTCTTTTCGACCGTGCTGCGGCGCGCGGCATGCGTCTCAATATCCCCTCCGGCGCGGCCGTGCGGTTTGAACCGGGCCAGGCGCGCGATGTCATGCTGGTACCTTTTCGCGGCCTGCGCGTCGTGATTGGTTTTCAAGGGGCGGTGATGGGGAAACTTGACCCATGACATCCATGCGACGATGGGATTACGTCAGAAGCTTCGGCCCGACAACAGGTGACCGCGTCCGCCTTGCCGATACCAACCTCCTGGTGGAGGTTGAGCGGGACTTCACCCTTTACGGTGAGGAGGTCAAATTTGGCGGCGGCAAGGCGATCCGCGATGGAATGGCGCAATCCCAGCTCAGCGCGGAGGAGGGGGCGTGTGATACGGTCATCACCAACGCGCTGATTATCGATCATTGGGGGATCGTCAAAGCGGATATCGGGTTGCGGGCCGGACGCATCTGCGGGATCGGCAAGGCCGGTAACCCGGATACGCAACCGGCTGTGGATGTCATTATCGGTCCCTGCACTGAGATCATCGCCGGGGAAGGTAAAATCGTGACAGCGGGGGGTGTGGATACGCACATTCACTTCATATGCCCCCAGCAGATTGACGAAGCTTTGGCCGCGGGGATGACAACCTTGCTGGGCGGCGGCACAGGCCCGGCAACCGGCACAGCCGCCACGACCTGCACGCCCGGCCCGTGGAACATCCATCGCATGTTGCAGGCTGCTGAGAATTTGCCTGTGAATGTCGGGTTCGCCGGGAAGGGAAATGCGTCGCGGCCTTCAGCTTTGGAGGAAATGGTGCGGGCCGGGGCGTGTGCGCTCAAACTGCATGAGGATTGGGGCACCACCTTACGCACGATCGATACTTGTCTTTCCGTTGCTGACAGGATGGATGTGCAGGTTATGCTGCATTCCGACACGCTGAATGAAAGTGGTTATGTCGATGACACGATTTCGGCGATCGGGGGAAGGACGATCCATGCTTTCCATACGGAGGGGGCCGGGGGCGGGCACGCGCCGGATATCATCAAACTCGCAGGACTTAAAAATGTCCTGCCTTCCTCCACCAACCCGACGCGCCCTTATACGGTCAATACGCTGGAAGAACATCTCGATATGCTGATGGTCTGCCATCACCTTGATAAATGTTCCGCCGAGGACATGGCCTTTGCGGAAAGTCGGATCCGTAAGGAGACCATCGCCGCCGAGGATATATTGCACGATATGGGCGCGCTCTCCATGATGTCTTCTGACAGTCAGGCCATGGGGCGCGTGGGCGGAGTCATCATCCGCACCTGGCAGACTGCGCATAAAATGAAGGCGCAGCGCGGCGCACTGAAGGGGGATGGCGCGGCAGACAATGAGCGGGTCAAAAGATATATCGCGAAATATACCATCAACCCCGCCATCACCCACGGTCTCGCGCGGGAAGTCGGCTCAATCGCCAGCGGTAAATTAGGGGATCTCGTCCTTTGGGAGCCCGGATTTTTCGGGGTGAAGCCGTCTATCGTGGTTAAAGGCGGCATGATTGTCATGGCGCAGATGGGTGACGCAAACGCCTCCATCCCCACCACGTCTCCCATCATGCCGAAACCGATGTTCGGCGGGCTGGGACGCGCCGTCTCTGAAACCTGCATCACTTTTGTTTCTCAGGCGGCGGTGGAGGAGGACATCAAACACGCGCTTGATCTCAAACGCCTTATCCTGCCGGTCAGCAATGTGCGCGGCGGTATCAGCAAGGCGGATATGGTGCGTAATAACGCCACGCCGCATATTGAGGTGGATGCGGAAAGTTACGAAGTGCGGGCCGACGGTGTGCTCCTGACCTGTGAACCGGCAATGGCCCTGCCCATGGCGCAAAGGTACTTTCTCTACTGATGATACGTGGCACGAAAATCCTCCCCGCGGGGCGTTGGGACGCGGCGCGGGCTGCGACATCTTATCGCGCCGATTATGAAGGCCGGTTCAGGCGGCGCATGGTCCTGACGCTGGCAGATGGGTCGGAGGTTCTACTTGATCTTGACACGCCGACTCTCATGCGTGACGGGGACGGGCTCGCTCTGACGGATGGCCGGATTGTCCTGATCGTGGCGGAAGCCGAGCCTCTCGTCGAAATCCGCGCCGATTCCATGGATGCCCTCCTCAAATTGGCGTGGCATGTGGGTAACCGACATATCGGTGCAATGATCCATCATGATCGCATCACGATCCGGCAGGACCCGGTGATTGAGAAGATGATAGAGGGGCTTGGCGGACACCTGACGCACGTGCATCGCGGTTTTGATCCGGAAAATGGCGCTTACGCCGCGCCCGGCCCCGCAAACCATCATCACCATCACCCTGCATGACGCATCTCCGCGCTAGTTGACCCGTGATCAGACCTTGATGAAACAGCATGAACTGGACTCCGTGCGTCTGTTGCGGCTGCTGAACTGGGTGTCACCCGCTTTGCCGATCGGGAGTTTCGCTTACAGTCACGGGACAGAATGGGCCGTTGAAAAGGGTGACATCCGGGATGCTGAAACGCTGACTCTCTGGGTGCGGGACCTCCTCCACCATGGTTCCTTCCGCGTTGATCTTGCGGCGGTGCTGACGGCGTGGCGCGCCGAGGATGATGACGCGGCCCGTTCCGCCGCGGCCCATACGCTGGCGCAAGCCTCATCGCGGGAGAGATGGGAGGAGACATTGCAGCAGGGCAAAGCCTTTCTGCGCGCTGTCTATAACTGGCCTGATATTGAGGCGCCCCAAACGGAGACGCGCCGGTTGTCACCCCCGCCGCAATGCCCTTTGCCGGTCGCTTTCGGACTGACGTGCCGCCAACATGGTTTCGATGAACAGATAACGCAACTCGCTTATGCTCATTGTGCCGTGTCGGCGGTGATCTCTGCCTGCGCGCGGCTGATCCCGCTGGGTCAGACAGAGGCGCTGCGCGTTCTGGCGGCGCTGGAAGACGAGATTGTGCGGACGATCGCGAGGATGCAGAATGTAACTCTCAATGATGTCGGCAGCATATGTTTCGCGTCCGACCTGGCCGCGATGCTGCATGAAACGCAAAAAACAAGGCTGTTCAGAACGTGATGAAACATCAGAAAAAACCCGATCATTCCCGGCCTCTTCATATCGGGATCGGCGGGCCGGTTGGCTCTGGCAAAACAGCGCTCATGCACAGATTATGCCTGTTTTTCCGAGACCAATACGAAGTTGCGGTCATCACCAACGACATTTACACGCGGGAAGATGCTGAATTTCTGATCCGCGCCGGGTCCCTGCCGGCGGATCGCATCCTGGGTATCGAGACGGGCGGCTGCCCGCATACGGCCATCCGGGAGGATGCCAGCATCAATCTCGCCGGGATTGAAACGTTGACGGAAAAATTTCAACAGCTCGACATCATCCTGATTGAAAGCGGCGGCGATAATCTTGCCGCCACCTTCAGCCCGGAGCTTGTTGACCTTACACTCTATGTCATTGACGTTTCGGCAGGTGACAAAATCCCGCGCAAAGGCGGCCCGGGCATTACGCGCAGCGACCTTCTCATCATCAATAAGACGGATCTTGCCTCCTATGTGGGCGCAGATCTTAACGTCATGGCGCGTGACAGTCGGCTCATGAGGCGGGATCGACCTTTTCTCTTCACCAATCTGCGCGATAATGAAGGTGTGACGGAGATTGCGACTTTCATCATGCAGAAAGGCGGATTGAAAGTCGCAGCCTGAAGGAAGGTGAAGCAAATATGGTGATCAACCTTCTCCTGCTGAATATCGGCCTGTGGGTTTTGGCTGCGCTGACGCCCGGCATCCCTTATGCCGTCATCCTGCTGGCCTGGACGCTCGGGCTGAGGCACGCACTTGATGTCGATCATATCGCCGCGATCGATGCCGTATCACGGCAGATGATGTCGCGCGGCCGTCCGGCGCAGCGTGTCGGGCTGTATTTCTCAATCGGTCATTCCGCTGTCGTCCTGACAGCGACCTGCATCGCCGCGTGGTATGCCTCATCCCATGTCCTGGAAGACGGGCCGCCTTTGATCGGTAATCGTTTCAGTGCACTCTTTTCCGCCATGTTTCTTCTTTTCATCGGTGGTGCCAACCTTGCCAGTCTCTTCCACCCTTTGAGGCCCATGCAGACGCGGAAAGGATGGGGGTGGTTGATGTCGCGGGTGACCTCACCCGGTCATATGGTCGTGGTGGGCTTCCTGTTCGGCCTCGGCTTCGATACGGCGAGTGAAATCGGCCTTATGGCCTTGACGGCGGCGCAGCGCGCTTCAGTCTTCGCGGTCGTGTTGATCCCTGTCATTTTCGCGGCGGGGATGATGCTGGTCGACGGGATTGATTCGTTTCTGATGGTGAAGCTCTGGAGCCGCCCTGCGCAACGTGTCACCTACCGTCGCCTCGTCACACTAGTTTCCGCTGCCATCGCCCTCTTTATCGGGGGGCAGGAACTCCTCGCCTGGGGGGCGTCCAACCATCCCGTCATTGCAAAATTGACGGGTTGGATCGACGCGCATGTTACGCAGATGGGAGGGGCCATTATCGTGGCGTACGTTCTGCTCTACTTCCTCATGAGGCGACGCCTCGATTTGAGTGTGAAAATGCGGATCGGGTCGCACTTATAGACGCGACACCGTCAAAGGTTTTTGAAAGAGCACCGACCCCGTCATGTTGAGCCGGTGCGCCAGGTCCTCGCGCTGAGAGGATGATTTACCCACGCCGTGCGCGCGCGGCTTTGCCTTCACTTGTCAGTGCAGGAAGGCCCTTCGGCCATCGGCGTGTTTGTGAACTGCCACGAGGATCGACCCGCAGACGGGCCGCGGGGATGCGTCGTTCCGTTTCGATCTTCTCCCATTGAGGCGCGGGAAAAACGGCGTTTTAAAGCGGATTTTCCCCGGTCATCGGGAGGATAACCGCATCTCAAATATCTCCGTTCTTCCATCAAAAATGCCGCCGAAGCGGCGATCTGCGGGCGTTGAGATTTTTAGTGGATAACTTTCAGTCTTTCAGCTGGTCTTCCTCTCGAGCCTGCCGATTTCGGCATTTGCAACCCTTAAAAAGGCAATTATTTTCCGCGCGCATGGCATGACCGTTTGATTGACTGAAGCGACAATCCTCGCGTCGTCGGTTTTACATCGTTAGATGCGGGTTTACTTCCCGCGTTTTCCAATTCAACTGGTTTGACTTAAGCCCGATTTGAGCCCGATGCGCCCTGTTGGGGCTGAAGGGCCTTGCTGCTGCCGCATTAATGCACAACATCCAATGATTTAAATGATGAAGATGTAATTATGGTGTCCGCGGCGGGATTCGAACCCACGGCCCCAGGATTCATACCACTTCAGCTTTCACTGCCGGCTCTGACGCCGTTCGTGGTCTGGACTGTCTCTTGGCCTTGATTTCCTGAGGAAATGTTAGGCCCCGCCCGTTCAGTCTCTACACCTTCGCCTGCATGATGCAGTGCGCTTGGCTCGGGATTGGCACGGCCTTCGATGGCCAGAGCTTTCCCCGAATTTGAGCGGATCCGCAGGAGAGGTTTCCCCCTCTAGCGCCCAATTACTTAGGAATCCTGTGCTCTATCCTGCTGAGCTACGCGGACATCATCCGCCCGATGATTAGGTTATTTCCCGATATGAAACAAGCGGCAAATAATACGCCATTATTCACGCGTCTTCAGACAGAGGGCTGCAAGCCAACGCGCCGAGTCGCACGGAGTCGCCCGTTTGGCTTCCGGGTTTATAAGGAAGTTAAGAAAGTATAAGCATGTCATGAGCACCGTTTTGCGGCGGGTGTGTTTGTTGCAGTACGAATAGGTATGATTGTGTCACAAAATGGCGACCTTCGCCGCACCGGTACAGTCCAGGTAAGACGGGGTCCGAGTCATGTATAATCTGCCTTCGAGAAGCTTTGGAACTTCGGAGGGAAGCCTCCTCCGGATCCGCCTTCTCGGAACGATGGGGGCAGAGACATCCGGCGGACTGAGTGTGCTTCCGGTGGGTGGCAAGACGCGGGGTCTGTTAGCTATTCTGGCGCTTTCCGACCGCAAACCCGTTATGCGCAAAACCATTGCGGACCTGCTCTGGAGCAACAGGGCGGATGACCTGGCGCGCGCTTCCCTCCGGCAGGAAATCCATCGCCTCCTTGTCGCATTGAATCCGTTAGGCGCTGATATTGTCGAGGTTCAGCGTCAGGCCCTGACACTCAAGCCTTTCCTGACCTGGGTGGATGTCGAGAAAATCCTGCATGGCGGTATTGAGGCGCTTCAGCTTGTCCCGTCACCCAGTGAGGGGCTGCTGACCGAACTTAACGCCATTGACCCGGCTTTTGACAACTGGCTGGCGGCGCAGCGCAAACGCCTCGATCGTCACGTCCTGTCTCTTTACAGTCAGGCCCTGGCGCAGGTTGAAGACCCGGAAGCCATGCTTGCCTATGCGGAAGGACTCTTACAGCGCGACACCATGAACGAATTGGGCTGGCGTGGACGCCTTCAGGCCTATGTCACCAAAGGTGAGATGGGCAAGGCCTCACGTACCTGCGCAGAGATCATGGATCTTTTCAATTACCGCCTGGGCGCATTGCCCGGGCCGGAAACCATGCGATTGATCCGTGAGATACAGGCTCATGCGGCATCGGAAACAGCCGAGTTCGGATTTTCGGAAAGTCAAAATCTGTTCAAGGAGACGGAGGTCGCGTCGCGTGAGGTGGTAGCGAATGAGACACCGACCATCAGAAGCAAGCCCGCCCCGCATCGACATCCGGTCGTGTCAGGCAACGTCCCCCGCACACTGGGACGCGTCGCTGTCGAAGCTTTTTCAGCCCCGTCGGAAGTTCATCTGACACCCACGGCTTTCGCCCTGGCAGAGCAGCTCGAGGTTGAACTCGTGCGGCTTGATACGCTGCAAGTGGTTTTCCGTCCCGGGCAGAAAAGCGCGTCATCCGCCAGTCCCTTCTTTCAGGCGGCGCATCAGGCCATTGATTTCCGCGTTGTCAGCATCGTTCATTCCGGAGAACCGCGGGAGGCGTCCCAGCGCGGCGTTGACCGGAACTGGGTGACCATCCGCCTGATCAGCTGCAAAGACGATGATTATGTCATCTGGGCGGACCGCCTGAACCTTCCGCAGGAGGAGGCGGAACGAAATGCCTTCAACCGGCATATCGCCTGGTCACTGCAATGGGCGTTGATGATCTGGGAAGGGCAGCGCGCCCTGAACCGCCCGATCGCTGAATTGAGCGCCACGCGTCTCGCCGCGCGGGCCGCCTGCCTGCTGACACATTGTGACTCCGCGCGTTCGGAGGAACTGAATGAGCTTGTCCGACGTGCTGAAGCGAAAGACAGTGAAAACATCATTGTGCTTTACGTCAAAGCGCTGGTCGGGCTGGTGCGGTATTTCACACGATGGCATCCGATCGAAGAGGAAGAGTGCAGGGCGCTCTCCCACGCGCTTGATCGTATCAGTTCCTATCTGAGATATAATCCGCTCAGCATCAATCTCATGCTCTATGCGCGCCTTGTCTTTCCGGGACAATATGAACAGGCACGCGCACTTTATTCGGAAAGTGCGGGGCGCTCCTTCAAATATGTGTCGCCCTCCATAAACTGCTTCAATGCGATCAACGCCCTTCTGGACGGGGATCGCGTGCGGGCCTTGAATGAGATCAGGGAATTCAGCGCCCGCAAAATGGCCTCCGCGGCCCTGGCATTGCTGGAGCCGATCGGCGCCATGGTGTTGCATGCCTGTGGTGAACATGCCGAAGCACACCAGGCCTGCACCGCTTATATCTGCCTCTATCCCAGGTCTGAAGCCGGGCTTCTCGTCTATCTGATGGGGCTGATCCAGCGTCGCGCGACGGTTGACGCCGCCGTGGCGGGCAAGCGCCTCCTACGTCTTGCGCCGGACGCCACCGTGACGGGCATCCTCGCGCGCTTGAGCTACCTGCCCCCCATGATTTATGAATGGGTGCGTCAGATGCTGACCCTTTCCGACCTGCCGCGTTAAGACGCCGTGTCAAAGCTTGGCTTTAGCTGAACCACAGGATAGAAAAGACTCGGACCCAACCACCTTGCGCGCCCACCGGGCCGCGCATAATCGTTTCAGCTCAGAGGTAACATGATCGCATCCGCGCGCCCGAAGCCAGACCACTGGTCCCGCCATCATCACCACATTCTGCGCCTGAATGTTTTTGCGGGCGCGCTCCTGTTTTCCCTGCTTGCAGGCTGTGGCTCCGACCGGGACCCGAGCGGCCTTGCAAAGCCGAAAAATCACCTTATGACGGTCGATCGCGGTGCGTCGGGGGGAGATGATCAACTGAAAGACGGCGTCAATGTCTATCTGTGGCGCGGCGCGCTGGATACGCTGTCATTCATGCCATTTTCCTCCGCCGATGCCGTCGGGGGTATTATCCTGACGGACTGGTATACGCCCCCAACCAGCCCGGATGAGCGGTTTAAAATCGCTGCTTATGTCATGAGCCGCCGCCTGCGCTCAGATTCCCTGCGTGTTGCCGTCTTCCGGCAGGAGAGGCAGGGCGGGCAATGGGTCGATAGCCCTGTTTCTTCCAACACGGTCTCCGATATCACGACCCGAATTCTTAACCGCGCGCGTGAGTTACGGGCCGAGAATAAGGGCGGGGACTAGACGCTGCCCGGCCCGAGAGTGCATCTGACAGCCCGACACACGTGAATTGACGAAAAGAATACCGACCTCCCATGACGACCGCAGAAAACACCATCCTGGATTTTGAAACGACGGAGCTGAAATGGCAGAAAGCCTGGGAGGAAATCGGCGCTTTCTCAGTCGGGGATGTGCCGGATTCTGACGCGTCGACTTACTATGTGCTCGAAATGTTTCCCTACCCCTCAGGCCAGCTCCATATGGGGCATGTGCGCAATTACGCGCTGGGGGATGTCGTGGCGCGCTATAAAAGGGCGCGTGGCTTTCAGGTGATGCATCCAATGGGGTGGGATGCTTTCGGCCTGCCGGCGGAGAATGCAGCGCGGGAGCACGGCGTGCACCCGCGGGAATGGACACTCAGCAACATCGCCAAAATGCGCACGACATTGCAACGTCTGGGCTTCTCCCTTGACTGGTCGCGGGAGGTCACGACGTGCCTGCCATCTTATTTCGGGCATCAACAGAAATTATTTCTCGACATGTTCCGGGCCGGCCTCGTTGAGCGACGTGAATCCGCTGTCAATTGGGACCCGGTCGATCAAACCGTGCTGGCGAATGAGCAGGTGGTGGACGGGCGCGGATGGCGCTCCGGCGCGTTGGTTGAGCGGCGTCATCTCGCGCAATGGTTCCTCAAAATCACCGATTTTGCCGAGGAACTGCTCGACGGGTTGGCGGAGCTTGAGGACTGGCCCGCGCGTGTGCGGGCCATGCAGGCACGCTGGATCGGATTTTCAGAAGGCGCGCGTATCACTTTCCCGCTGCATCACCCGCCGGAAGGGTTTGATGCCACGGCAGATGCGATCGAGGTCTACACAACCCGGCCTGACACGTTATTCGGCATGGGATTTGTCGCCATCGCCGCGGATCACCCCCTCGTGGCGCGACTGGCGCCACATAATGAGGCGGTGCGCCTCTTCGCGGAGGAATGTGCAAGGCTGGGCACGCGGGAAGAATCGATCGAGAGCGCGGAGAAGCGCGGCGTCGATACAGGTTTGCGGGTCGTCAATCCATTTGCGCCGCATGAGATCTCACCTGTGTGGATCGCCAATTTTGTGCTGATGGATTACGGTACGGGCGCTGTTTTCGGCTGCCCCTGCGGGGATCAGCGTGACCTCGATTTTGCACGGAAATATCACCTGCCCGTGCGCTCCGTCATTCTGCCACCGGGTGAATCGCCTGAAAGCTTCGTCATTGAAGACAAGGCTTATGTCGGTGACGGTACGCTTTATAATTCGGGTTTCCTTGATGGGCTCGATACAGAAACGGGCAAAAAAAGGGCGATCACCGCGTTGGAGGATATGGGCGCTGGTGTCGCGTCCGCCAGTTGGCGCCTACGGGATTGGGGCGTGTCCCGCCAGCGTTACTGGGGCTGCCCGATCCCGATCATCCATTGCGCCACGTGCGGTGCCGTGCCGGTGCCGGACGCGCAATTACCGGTGACATTGCCGGAGGATGTTTCTTTCGACATATCCGGCAATCCGCTGGATCACCATCCAAGCTGGAAGCACGTGACCTGCCCCCAATGCGGCGAGGCTGCGACGCGGGAAACGGATACTTTCGACACGTTCGTTGATAGCTCCTGGTATTTCGCGCGTTATGCGTCGCCTCACTCCGTCGCGCCGGTTGATCGGGAAGCGGCTGAGCGCTGGCTGCCGGTCGATCGTTATATTGGCGGGATTGAACATGCCATCCTGCATCTGCTTTATGCACGCTTCTTCACGCGGGCGATGAAGGTGACGGGACATCTCGATGTGAGTGAGCCTTTCAAAGGGCTCTTCACGCAGGGGATGATCACGCATGAAAGTTATCGCGACGCGTCCGGCTGGCTTTCACCCGAGGATGTGCGACGGGAGGGTAACCGGGTTGTGCGCAGGGATAATGGCGCGCCGGTCACGATCGGCCGCTCGGAGAAGATGTCCAAATCCAAGCGGAATACGGTCTCCCCGACGGAGATCATCGCGCGTTACGGGGCGGATACGGCGCGCTGGTTCGTGCTCTCCGACAGCCCGCCCGAACGTGATATTGAGTGGACTGAGGCGGGCATTGCGGCCTCCCATCGTTTCATCCAGAAATTGCACCGATTAATCACGCATATTGCCGAGAATGACGCGCCGGATGCGTCTCATGCCCCGGGTGGCCGCGCCTTGCGGCAGGTGACGCATCGCACCATCGCCGCCGTGACCCAGGCCATGGAGGGCTTTACCCCGAATGTCGCCATTGCACGTATTTATGAGCTGACTTCCGCCCTTGCGGATGCGGAAAAAAGCCATGAAGCCGGCATGGCGGCGGCACGGCGTGAGGCCGGCCGGACGCTGGCCTTGCTGATCGCGCCGATGATGCCCCATCTGGCGGAAACGCTGATGCATCGCCTCGCACCTGAGGCCGGTCTGGTGGTCAGTCAGTCATGGCCGGTCGCGGAGGAAGCGCTCCTGACCGTCAGCCATGTGACTTTGGGCGTTCAGGTGGGTGGCAAGCTGCGCGGCACGATCGATATTTCTGTCGATGCCGATGAGGAGACCGTCTTCTCAGCCGCGATGTCAGAGCCTAATGTTGCACGCGCTTTGAAGGGTAAAACCATCCGCAAGCGCATCTACGTGCCCCGACGCATCGTCAATTTTGTCGTATCGGCCTGAAATATGAAAAAATTTGCGATCCTTTCGGCTTTGCTTCTTGCCTCATGCGGGTTTCGCCCGCTTTACGGTGAGGGGGGTGCGACCAAACAGTCGGCGCGCAGCGAGATGTCGCAGATTTTCGTGGATCGTATCAGTAATCGTGGCGGTCAGTTGCTCCGGCTGGCTTTGCAGGAGGATCTCGGTTCCGACGATGGGGCGATCCCGCAGAAATACACGCTGAGCGTTAGTCGCAATGTCGGAATTGATGCGGTCGATATCCATAAGGACAACACGTCGGGTCGTATGCGCGCCAATGCCTCAGCACATTGGCGCCTTTACACTGTGGCGGATCAGCCGCAGCTCCTGGCGGAAGGGGATGCCTCGCTTCTCGACGGCTACACGACGACCTTCCAGCAATATTTCGCGCAGTCATTGAATATGGAAGCTTTGGACGCCCGCATTTCCAAAAACCTCGCCGGGCAGATTTCGGAGCAGCTGGCCGCGTGGTTTACGTCTCACGTCACGCCCGCCCAGAAAAATAAACCTGTCGTGCCGGAATATTTTGATCCGAACGCCATGCCGTCACGCAATGGCCAGCCGATGCAGAAAGCGGGGCCGGATGGCTTCCCGGCGGCGGCAACAGGCCGGACGGATATCGGTATTGATGATGAGTGAGACCGGATGAAGATCGAACCGCGACGCACCGACCATGTGCTTGGTGACGCTTCATCATGGCGCGGCTTTGTTCTTCATGGTGAGGATCATGGTCTGATCCGTGAGCGGGCGATCAAGGTCGCGGGTCAGATCGTGCCGGATAAAGGTGATCCTTTCCGCGTCGTCGTGCTGGACCGGGAAGGTCATGCCCGCCTTGAAGAGGAGGCCACGGCGCTTTCCCTGATCGGCGGGCGGCGGCTCATCTGGGTGCGGGATGGGCAGGATCCTCTTCTGCCAATGTTGGAGCGCGCGCTTGATGGCGCAGCCGACAATGTCATTCTCATTGAAGCGTCGGGGCTGGCTTCACGCTCCAAACTGCGCAGCGCGATGGAAAAGCGGCCAGATGTCGCTGTGATTGCGTGTTACGCGGAGGAAGGGCGATCCCTTTCTGCCGCGTTGCGCACGATGTTTGACGCGGCACACATCCGGGTGGATCGGGATGCGATGGCGTGGCTGTCAAGCGTGCTTCCCGCCGATCGCGCCGTCATCCGTCAGGAGGTTGAAAAGCTCATCCTGTTTGCTGAACCGTCAGCACCGCTCAGCCTTGATGATGTGCAACTCTGCATCGGTGACACGCGTGCGGAAAGCCTCAGCAATGCCACCTCAAGCGCGCTGGCGGGTGAGCGTGCGCAGGCCGATGCGGCGATTGAGCGCGCCATCGCGGATGGCGCGGCGCCGGTGGCCATTGCTCGCGCGTGCTCTTACGCGCTTCTGCGTGTCCTGACGGTCCGACACGCGATGGATGAGGGCGCATCCCCCTCCGAGGCGGAACGCGGCTTGCGCCCGCCGCTTTTCTTTAAGGTCGCTGATCTCTTTCGCACGGCTGTGCGGCGTTGGGACAGCGCCGCGCTTCTCGCTGCCTGTTCCGCAACGCAGGAGCTGGAGCTGGCCTGTAAGCAGACGGGGGCACCTGATTACGCCCTCGCGCGCCGGCATATGGCCCGCTTATGTTTCGGGCCACGCGCTTTCTCCGCTTGACGGGCCTGGTTTTCAAGCCCGGTCATCGACCGAAAATCCCGGCATCACGCGTTGCGCAGGCGCCGCCTTAAGTCCCTCGAAACAGAAAAGATATAGGATGACCCGCGTCGCCGATCAGCTGTCGGCGAGGCGCGTCAAAATGCGCGCTTTCCAACATTTCATCGCGGGAACACCGTCCCTCACTGATCGTTTAATTAACCTAACATTCAGCAAATGAGATGCGAAATGAGTAACGGAAAAGCGAAAGACAGGAAGATGTCGGATGCACGTCGTTCGGTCTTGAAAGGCGCCGCGGCGGGCCTGGCCGGTCTGGTCGCCACATCGTCCCGCGCCGAGAGTCGGGCAGCGGGGCAGAACATGGCCGCGCCACCGATTTCAGATTACCGGAACCTTTACCCGAAGGGGCCCTTCTCCGAACAACCGCAAAATTGGCCGGGCCTGGCGAGTAAAATGTTGCCGCGGCCGGACCATGGGGAGGAAACCTATCACGGAAACGGCAAGATGGCGGGGCGTAAATGCCTGATCACGGGCGGCGATTCCGGCATCGGGCGCGCCGTCGCGATCGCTTTTGCGCGCGAGGGGGCGGATGTCGCCATCAATTACCTTCCTCAGGAGGAGGAAGATGCGCGTGAAGTCATTGCCCTGATAAAAAAGGAAGGCCGCAAGGCGATTGCCTTGCCGGGCGACCTCCGCGATGAGGCTTTCTGCAAAAAACTGGTCAATGATGCGGCGCGCCAGCTTGAAGGTCTGGACACGCTGGTCAATGTCGCGGGTCGGCAGAAATTTTACAAAGACATCGTCGAGATGACGACGGAAGATTTCGACTGGACGATGAAAACGAATATTTACGCCTTGTTCTGGCTGGTGCGCGCCGCTGTGCCGCTTCTGCCCAAAGGTGGGGTGATTATCAATACGGCTTCCACCAATGCGTATGAGCCGATGGAAATCCTGATCGATTACAGCATGACGAAGGCCGCCATTACAAACATGACGAAATCCCTCGCCAAGCAGCTCGGGCCGCGCGCCATACGCGTCAATGCCGTCGCGCCGGGGCCTTTCTGGACGGCGCTTCAGACAAGTGGCGGGCAGCCGAAGGAAAAATATATGCCGATGGGCCAGGACACGGTTATTGGACGCGTCGGGCAGCCGGTCGAGATCGCGCCGACATATGTAACCCTGGCCTCCAGTGAGGCAAGTTACCTTACGGGGCAGGTTTGGGGTATCACGGGTGGCAATGGGCTGCCGGGGTGACGTTGATAGGGTGGGCGGCGCACATTTATAAGCGCGTTGCGCCGCCCCTTTTTAAAGCGGCGTGCGGCGCGGATCACATTGTCACGCTGGAAAGTGGTCAGGTGCGATTGGACACCCGGCGGGAGAGAATGTTTTCGGAAAGAGCAAGGCGGATTATGTCTTGACGTGCCGGTTGCGTACGCGACGATGCAGGCAAGGTACTACGCTCATGTTACGGAGTTAATGTGCGCGATGGCGGCAAGGCTGGACGTCAGAAGATTACGGGGAGGGAGATCGGTGCGAGCGTGGATCATGCGTATACCCATCTCCGTGCTTCTTGCTCTCGCCGTGCTCAGCGCCATCGTGATGGGCGCGGTCTTCGCAGCGCCCTATGCGCACCTCTATGATATGACGCCGTTTGAAAGTCATATCGTCGACACAATCCAACGGGATGGTCATCGGGTGGGTGTCATGCAACGAAATGACAACTCGCTTCATCTCGGTTACACGCCGATCGGACCAAGCTGGCGAGCCGGTCCCTACGCGCTGGGTGCCGATGCGCAAGGCCGGGATGTCGCGTCACGCCTCCTTTACGGTGGTCGCAACAGCCTCATGATCGCCAGTGCGGCGGCGCTTCTCGGGCTGACACTCGCGACATTTCTGTCCCTTTGGGCAGGTTTTGCCGGGGGGTGGGTGGAACGGATCGTGTCATGGATCATGACCATGTTATGGGCGGTGCCCGTCTATCTTTTCGCAAGCTGCCTCTCCATGACGATGTTGCGGGACGGGCTCCATCTCGGCCCCGTGACTTTGACAGCCGATAACCGCCTCATCCCTGTTTGCGTCATCGCGGCCGTTTACCTTCCTTATGCAGCGCGCCTCCTGACGACCCGCGTCCGGCAATTGGCGCATCGTGACTACGTTAAAATCGCCGCTTCTTTCGGTGCGTCGCCTGTTAAAGTGGTGGTGCGGGAAATCCTGCCGGGGCTGCTTCTGTCCCTCATGACGTTTTTTCCGCTTCTGATGGCGCTTTGCCTGCTGGCGGAATCCGCTCTTTCCTTCCTGTCACTCGGTGTGCAGGCGCCGGATGTCTCCTGGGGGTCAATGATCCGCGACGGGGAGGGGCTGATTTATACCCGACCCGTCATTGCGCTCCTGCCGGGCATGATGATCATGCTGACCGTTCTCAGCCTCTATATCCTATCTGAAAGCTGGACCCGCGCCCTGGGCCGGCGCGACGTGATATGAGCTTCATCCTCCGACGCTTCGCCCATGGTTTCGCGGTCCTGGCGGGTATTTCCGTGGTGATGTTCACAGTCTTTTTCGCGACGCCAGGCACGGACCCCGCCGCCCGGCTCGCTGGTAAAGGCGCCAGCCCGGCTTTGCTGGCTGAAGTGCGTCACCAATATGGTTTCGACAGGCCGCTTCCGCAGCAATATGTCCTCATGATGTATGGGATTTTCATCCAACGCCGCCTGACATCCTATGTGCATCACGGACAGAATGTCGTGTCGCAGGTGATGGCGGCGGCGCCGGTTACATTCTCGCTTGTCGGGCTCGCGGCGGTGATGACCGCCCTGGGGTGTCTGTCCCTCGGTATGGGCGCCGCTTTGCTCGGGCACCGGGCCGGGGCCGGGCTGCTCGCGTTTCTGTGCCTTCTTATGGTGGCGACGCCCGTTTTCTGGCTGGGTGAAATCGTTAATATGGTGACGCAGGGTGCCTGGCATGATCGCTGGATTTTCAGGTGGGTGCCGGGTCTGGGCTACACGCCATGGACTCAGGACCCTGTCAGATGGTTGACGTGCCTCATCCTGCCCGCCGGGACGTTGTCCCTGGCTTTTACGGGCCTTTATGCGCGGATGCTGCGCGCGGAACTTCTGACAGCGATGCGCAGTGCGCCCATTCGGACGGCATGGGCGAAGGGGGCCGGACCGTTCCGGGTCTGGACGGCGCATGGTTTGCGGCTCTCCCTCAGCGGTGTCATTGCCTTATTCGGGATGGATTTTGCCCAGCTCGCCGGGGGTGGCGCGCTCCTCGTCGAAGTTGTTTTCGCTTTGCCCGGCATCGGGCATCTGGCCTTCGAAGCTCTGAACAGTTTTGACCTGCCCCTTTTGATGGCCGTCGTCATGTATGCGGCCCTGTCCATCGTGGTCACACAGGCACTGATCGACATTCTTCTGGCCAGGCTCGACCCCCGTTTAAAGTCCACGCCATGACCCCCGCGCCGCCTCTTCTTGATGTGCGTGGATTATCGGTGGCAACACCGGAGGGTATCACATTGGTCGAAGATGTGTCGTTTCTTGTCCAGCGCGGTGGCTCACTCGGCATCGTGGGAGAATCCGGTTCGGGCAAAAGCGTGACGGCGCTGACGATCGGAGGCCTCGTCCCGGAATTGATCGTGACGGGACAAAGGGTGTTTCAGGGTCAGGACCTGTCAGCGCTTTCCGCCAAAGCTTTGCGTGCGAAACGAGGGAGCGATCTCGCTTATGTCTTTCAGGATGCCGGAACTTCCATGCTCCCCGTGCGGACGATCGGCGCGCAAATCATGGAGCAGATCCGCCTTCATCAGAATGTCAGCCGTCACATGGCCCGGCGTGAGCTGATCACGCTTCTGCAGATGGTTGGCCTGCCGGACCCGCAGGAGATGCAGCATCGCTATGTTCACCAGCTTTCGGGCGGGATGCGGCAGAGAGCGATGATCGCGATGGCGATTTCATGCCAACCCGACCTCCTCATCGCGGATGAGCCTAATTCAGCCCTTGATGTAACGGTGCAGGCGCAGATCCTCGCGGCTTTACGCCGCCTGCAGAAATCCGGCATGGCGCTGATCCTTGTCACGCATGATATCGGCGTGGTGGCCGAAACCTGCGACCACATGGCTGTTTTCTATAGCGGCATGATACTTGAAAGCGGCCCGACCCACCTGATACTAAGCCGCCCGCGCCATCCTTACACCATGGCTCTACTGGCGACCGTCCCCACCCTGGAGGGGAAGCGCGGAGGGCGGCCATCGCCTTTGCCGATCATCAGGGGCACGTTGCCGCACCCTTCGGCGCGTCCGACGGGATGCGTCTTTGCACCGCGATGCCCGCGCGAAGGGCCGGAATGCCATGTCCGCCCCGCATTAAGGGATATTGACGGGCGGCAGGTGCGATGTATCAAAGCATGACCACACCCCTGATCGAGATGCGCGATATTTATAAAAGTTTTCCCGGTCACCGCCGAGGTAGCCCGATCCAGGCACTGCGCGGTGTCAGCCTGTCGCTTCAGCGCGGTGAAACGCTTGCGATTATCGGGGAATCCGGGTGCGGGAAAACGACATTGGGGCACATCATGGCGCGGATGTCGGCACCGGATCGGGGACAGATCCTTTTCGACGGTATTGATGTCACCCGACCGCGCCGACGCCAGAGGAACGCGCTGCGCCGCAAGATTCAGATGGTGTTGCAGGATAGCGGGGCGGCGTTTAATCCTTTCTGGCGGGTGGGGAGTGCGCTGCGTGCGCCGCTGAAAATAATCCGTCATGCCAACCCGACTCAACGTGCGCAGGAGGTGCTGGAAGCTGTCGGGTTGCCTTTAAGTGTCATGCATCAATTCCCGCAGGAATTATCCGGCGGCCAGCGGCAGCGCCTTAATATCGCGCGCGCTTTGACGATTGCCCCCGAATTGCTGATTGCTGATGAGCCCACATCCGCCCTGGATGTTTCGGTTCAGGCGCGCATCATTCAGTTACTGGCGGATCTCAACACGCAGCATCATTTGTCGATGGTTGTGATCACGCATAATCTTGCGACCGTTCCCTACCTCACACGCACGGTGGCAATTATGTATCTGGGGCGGATTGTGGAGTGGGGCGCGAGTGATGATGTGCTTTATGCGCCGCGTCATCCCTATACACGCCTGCTGATTGACTCTCTGCCGGGACGCCGAGGGAGACGTGCGGCGCCGCCGATGGGAGAAGTGCCCAGCCCAGTCCATCCACCCCCTGGCTGCGCCTTTCACCCGCGTTGTGTTCGGGCGCAGTCAATCTGCCGGGAGATCATGCCCGAACTCTCAGGCGCATCACTGAGCCCGCGCCGCGAGGCCTGTCACTTCCCGCTCGATGGATGAAGCGTTGCCACCGCGTGACGAGAGGCGCCTGAATATGAGCGGGCCGGTTCCGACAAGGTTAACTCTCTATCCAATGACAAAATTATCTGAGAAGATCCGATGGATTTTTCTGAAGAAAAGGTGCGTCGTGATGCGAGGAAAGACATGGCTTCTTCTGCTGCTATCGGCATGTCTGGCAAGCTGCGCCGCATCAGAACCGCGTGAATATCAGACCCCTATCAGCAGCCCCACGGAAAAGAAGCTGGATGACATCTTTCGAACCTTTGTGCGCCCGCGAAAAGGTCAGGATCACGGTGAAATCATTAACCGCGTTTCCGCTGCTTTTCTTGGTACAGCTTATCGCGGCGGCACGCTCATTGGCGGACCTGACGTGAAAGAGGCGCTGGTCGTGAATTTCAGTTTCGTTGATTGCACGACATTGATTGAATATGTCGAAGCGCTGTCGCGCAGTCATGACAGGGAGACGTTTCTACGGAACCTCGTTCATATTCGTTACGCGAATGACAAGGTGACTTATACCAGCCGACGACATTTCTTCTCTGACTGGTACTCGAGGCAGCCTCGTATTGCGCGCGATGTCACAGCGGAAATCAGCCCGGATTACGTGACGGTCGAAAAAGACCTTAATCGCCTGCCAAATGGCGAACCCGACTTGCCGGGTATCGGCTTCACGCCGCGCAAATTAACCTATATCCCAGCGGCGGCGATCAATGAGAACGTTCTGCATCATCTCCGGACGGGCGACTATGTGGGGATATATTCTTTTGGGGAACAGGAGGATGTCTCACATGTGGGCATCGTCGTGCGGCATGACGGGCGCGTCTGGTTTCGAAACGCCTCTTCCCTTCCTGAAAATGAAAAGGTCATCGATTCACCTTTTCTGGATTACATCCGCTTTAAACCAGGTATGATCGTGATACGAGCCGAACAGACTGGCTACTGACGGAGATGCCAAATGAAAATCTATCACGCCGTCAGAAATCGTAACTTATTATTTCTGACGATAACCCTCATTTTAACTTCCTGCCAAACGGTCCCATCAGGTAAAGAGGCGCAGGATGCTGCCTATCCTGGTCGTGCGGCAGCTCTTTACATTGATCCGACAAAAACAATCTTTCCACTCGATAATTATCCGCAAATTGTTGATAAATGGCTTCCTGCGGGGCCTGACTCAAATACGCCGCTTATGGATGAGGCGACGCAGCAGAAATATTTTGCCGCTTTGAAAACCCGTTATTTCGGCCTTGGGCGGGATGAAAATTCACCCTGGAACGCGACTTACATCGCCTCTGTCCTGAAAAAAGGGCCGGAAACTGTCCGAGATGCCAGTGTCAGTCAGTTGCTTTCAGATAAGAAAGTTCTGTGGGGGCAGAATTTCAGGCCCCACTCAACCCGTTGGAAGTCGGAAGTTAGGGGGAATGCGGATACGGAAATCAGCCACGACTACCACCCCGCCCATCGCGCCATCGCCATCCGGGAATCATTGGTGAGGGTGCTCCCGACCGATGACCCGGCCTTTGACGATTACCGTCTGGCGGGGCAGGGCTATCCTTTTGATAATCTTCAAATGTCCTCCATCCGTCCCGGCGTCCCGGTTTACATATTGACGACCAGTCGCGATGAACGCTGGAAATATGTGCGCACGCCCACGGTGACAGGTTGGGTGCATAGTGAGGATGTTGCATCCGTCAGTCAGGGTTTCGTAACGGATTGGGTGGGGATGGCCAATCGCAATCTCGGCGCCATCATCCGGGATTCTGTCAGTGTCGCCGATGGCGGTCGATTCTTCTTCACCGCGCGGCCGGGCACGATATTGCCGTTCCGAAAGTTGCGGCATGGTATTTTTCAGGTTGCGGTTCCAGCGCAAGGCCGGGGCGAGGGTGCGGAGCGCCATTGGGTGACGCTGGATGATCAAGCTTTTGTCCCGATGCCGTGGCAAATGGTACCGGGCCATCTCGCGACCCTGTTACGGACAATGGGCGACCGGCCTTATGGATGGGGGAACGACTACTTCCATAATGACTGCTCTGCCGAATTGCGCAGTCTGCTCATGCCGTTCGGCATCTTCCTGCCTCGGAATTCGGCCGCGCAAATCCAATCTGCTGCTCGCGTGGTTGATCTCAGCAAAGAGGACGTTGATGCGCGCCTGGCTTATCTGAGGGATCACGGTAAGCCCTTCAGAACGCTCATCTACATTCCGGGCCATATCATGCTTTATATCGGCAATACGGTAATGAACGGGCAAAATGTCCCGATGACCTATCAGGATCTCTGGGGGCTTCGACCCAAAAACGGGAAGAGCCGCAGCATCGTCGGCGGCTCTGTCTTTTTCCCTCTGCTCGCCGCTTATCCGGAAGACCCGGATCTCGTCTCTCTCGCGGGGAAAACACAGTTCAAACTGGGTTTTATTGAGTAAAAACTCATTGCCGGAAACGTCTCTGAGTGGTGCGTCATTGATTGAGAGGTTGATGATGCACCATCCATACCCGAATTTTTGTCGGAATCCCTGCTCAATTGAGATGGGACGATGGAAACGCGGCGCGCGCGACGGCCGATACGTATCGGAGAGGTGACTTTAAAGAGCGCAGGCGACGCGTGGGCTTCCGATAGGAAGCTTTGACACGCGCCGTGCCAGTCACGGGACAAGGGAGGCGGGCGGCGGGAGCCGTCCGTCCCGTCATTCAAGTAAGGCCGCCAGGAATGCGTTGATAACTTGCGATCGGAAGCGCCGCGACGCTGTCGTGACCTTCCAAGCCACGCAGATTTTTACTGCGCGGCGAAGCATGGCCGCCTCGGCAGAAAGCCGGATTAACCCTGGCAGGTCAGCGGACATGCCGGTCAGGCTGTCGCCGGCGGCTCACCATTGACTTTGCCGTCAGGGGTCTGACTATCGACGAGGCGCGGAAGAATCATGGCCAAGGCGGGCATGATCAGTGACGACGAGATTCCCGTTTTGGAAATCAGCGTCTGCACCTGCTCGTTCGATAGGAGAGTCTGAACTTCTTCCGTGGAGATCGGCAGGTTTTTGCCATTGCCGATCCAGGATCGCACTTTTTCGTCCAATCCCGCCGCTTTCGCCTGTTGAAGAAGGGTCTGGATACCTTGCTCTGACATAAGCAGCTCACTCAGGCTGCCGCCCAGTTTCTTCTGCAGCGGGCCACTTAGGCCGCTTATGGCTGAATTAAGAATGTTATTGAAAAATCCGCTCATGGCACCCAATCCTGTTGATCGGGGAAGGGGTGCGCACAGACTTAACTGGCCTTCTCCAGCCCCGGCATTTCAATGTCAATTTCCAGCGTGGCGCATTCACCATTGGCGCTGTCCATTTTGACGTGAACCTTTTCATCATCAATGGCGACATGCTTTTTGATGACAGCAAGGATCTCGCTCTGTAACTTTTTGATAAGCTCAGAGTTCCCGTGATTGGACCGCTCATGCGCGAGGAGAATCTGCAATCTGTCGCGGGCGACGGAACTGGTTTTGGGCCGGGAGAAAAAGTTGAATAGGCTCATGCTGATCTCTTTTTGAACAACCGGTCCAGGATGCCCTTGCGCTCAACCGGAATCTGAAGGTCGATCTTTTCCCCGTTCAAGCGTTTCGCGGCGTCGACATAGGCCCGCGCCGGGGCGGAATCGGGGTTTGAGAGGGTGACGGGCGCCCCGACATTGGAGGCTTTCAGCACTTCCTCACTCTCCGGCACGATGCCGATCAGCGGGACAGAGAGGATTTCCAGCACGTCCTCCGTATTCAGCATTTCGCCTCGCGCGGCGCGGTTAGGGTCATAGCGGGTGAGGAGGAGGAATTTCTCGACCTTCTCACCCTCAATGGCGCGCTCCGTCGTGCTGTCGAGCAAGCCGATAATGCGGTCACTATCGCGCACGGAGCTGACTTCCGGGTTGGTCACGACTACGGCCATATCGGCGTGATGCATCGCCATCTGCGCCCCACGCTCGATGCCAGCCGGACTGTCACAGATGATCCAGTCGAATTTCTCACGCAGTTCAGCCATGACGCGGGCCACGCCCTCAGATGTCAGCGCGTCTTTATCCCGTGTCTGCGAGGCAGGCAGGATGGAGAGCGTCTCACATCTTTTATCCTTGATAAGCGCCTGGCCGAGCTTGGCATCTCCCTGGATGACATTGACGAAATCGAACACGACGCGGCGTTCCGCCCCCATGACGAGATCGAGGTTGCGCAGTCCGACATCGAAATCGACGACGACCACATTTTTGCCATCCCGCGCCAGCGCGGCACCTAGTGCCGCTGTCGACGTGGTTTTGCCTACACCGCCCTTACCCGACGTGACTACCAGCACTTTGGCCATATGCGCTCCAGGTTCCTCTTAGTTTTATGGTCCGATCAGGACGTCGCAGTCTACTGACATTGAAACGTTCTCGGCAACGCGGAAAATTCAGAAATAAAGTTCAGGTGAGCGGATGCATCAGGACATGATCGGAATCCAACAGGGCTTGCGCGGGTTGACCGACACTTTGCTGATCGATCTCCTCCGCCGTCATGTAAAAGCCATCGATGGCGAGGAGTTCCGCAAACATGCGCCGCGCGAAGATCCGGGCCGCCCCGTTGCCGCCGACCCCGGCAATGGCCCGGCCGCGGAGGGGGCCATAGACATGGATGCTGCCGGAGGCAATCAGCTCCGCCCCGGGGGCCACGCCACCAGCGACGACGATGTCACCTTCCAGCCAGGTCACGATCTGCCCGGATCGCACCGGCGTCTCGACAAAAAGCGTGCGCCCTGCTGTGAGGGTGAATTCGCCTGCCGTGCCCTCCGCCTCCGTTGCGTCCGGGGGCGCGATATCATGGGCGCGCCCCCCGGTCAGAACGGGCGGAAAATCCCAATTGCGCAGGGCCGGCCATGTGCGGTCGCCCCCTTCAATGCTGACCGGTATGATATGGCGATCCCGCAAGGCCGCCTGGAGGTCCGCCAGCCCTTCAGCAGCAGCATCCAGTAGACCGAGATCAAGGATAATCGGCTTGCCGCTGAGAAAAGCGGATGAGCGCGCCACCTGATGATCAAGCGCGGACAGCCAATCCGCAATCGGGGCCTGAGGGGCAAGGACGAGGGCCATAAATGAGCGCCCACAGGCCCGTATGGTCATAGGACGCGGGGATTGGGCGATGTCGACTGTTTGCTCGGACATTAAATCTTCTCAAAAAGCATGAAGCGAATGCGGGCTTTTAAAGTTTGAGCTTGTAACACGGTTTGGCTTGTTGCCAACGTCAACGCCCATTAATGAGTACCGGATGCGCATTCTTTATCACCTTCCTTTATCACCTCAAAGTCGTCTTGCACGGCTCTCTCTCTCGGAAAGACGCATTCCCTTTGAGACGCGCGTGGAAAACGTCTGGGAAAGTGGCGAGGACTTCCTCGCACTCAACCCGGCGCGTGAAGTGCCCGTGTTGGTTGAGGAGTACGGCCTTGCCGTCCCTGGCGGTAGTGTTATCGCGGAATATCTTGAGGAAGCCTATACGGGCGCAACTTTATTGGGTCATACTCTCGAAGAGCGTATCGAGACGCGTCGGCTTCTCAACTGGTTCGACGTTAAATTTCATAATGAAGTGTCACGAAACCTGTTGGGGGAAAAGGTCGATAAGCGGATCTCCGGCCGTGGCACGCCGGACGGGACGGCGATCCGCGCTGGTTACGCCAATCTGCGCTTTCACCTCGATTATATTGGCTGGCTTTCGGAAACGCGTGCCTGGCTGGGCGGCGCACAGCTCACTTATGCCGATCTCGCGGCTGCCGCGCATCTGTCCTGTCTCGATTTTATCGGGGATATTGACTGGTCACGCGCCCCCTTCGCGAAGGACTGGTATGCGCGCGTCAAATCCCGCCCCAGCTTCCGGGCTCTTCTGCATGATAAGCTGCCCGGCTTTACCCCGCCGCCTTATTATATGGACCTTGATTTCTGAAGCGTCGACTCTGGCGACAGAGCGCCAGTCACGCCCTGATAAAATCCAAGCCCCGTGCAACGTAAGGCAAACGAACCCGACACCGGCCTGATGCGCTTACGTGAGAAGAGATTCCGTGCGGAGTGACAAGGATGACGAAAGTAATCGCGATTTTGGCCACCCATGGCGTTGAGGAGGTTGAACTCCTGAAACCCTGGAAGAAACTCAAAAAAGCAGGTTATGAAACCTGGCTCGTCGCGCCGGAGAAGGGTCGCATCCAATCCATGCGGGGCGATATCAAACCTCGGAAGAAATATAAGGCAAATTTAACGCTTGAGGAGGCTGCCGACCGGCGCCTCGACGGCCTTGTCCTGCCAGGTGGAACGGTCAACGCGGATACGTTACGTGGAAACCCCGCCGCCATTGCCTTTGTCCGCAAATTTGTCCGCAGCGAGGCGCCGATTGCGGTCATCTGCCACGGTGCCTGGATTCTGATCGAGGCGAAGGGCGTCAAATCACGACATATGACATCCTGGCCCACATTGAGGACGGAGCTCGAGTACGCAGGCGCGCATTGGAGAGATGAAGCGCTGGTTGAGGACCGAAATATGATCTCCTCACGCAAGCCTGATGATCTCGACATCTTCTGTGAGGCGCTTATCGGGCAATATGAACGCCCCACCCCCGAGGCGCAGCCGCGGCGGCGGCCCCTCCGCGCGGCCCCGTCAAAAGTGAAGCGGGGTAGTGAGGCGGAAGGGGCCAAAGCCCGACCTGCCGCGGGGACCAGAAAACGCAAACCGTCGGCAAGGCCCGCTACGGCGCGTCAAGGTGCGTGATTGAGCAGATGAAAGGCGGCAATCCTGTCACCCTGCGGCGCCACGCCAAGAAACGCCCCCCGTGCATCATAGACGCGACCGTCCGAATTTTGCCGACCGAGAATGCCGCCTTCCGCTGAGGTGAAGCGCCCGTTATCAACACGCGCCAAAAGTCGGCCCCGCGCGTCGGAAATGCGACCCAACGCGTCCAGATGCAGGCGGAAATCACTGCGTGGACCGGTGACGAGATCATTCGCCGTGCGATGGTTGAAAAGCCTGCCTGCGCCTTCATAAGCCTGGCCTTCCGTCAGATCTTTGGAGAAGATCCCGCCACGCGCGTCGGTGGTGCGGCCGAGATCATCCATGTCCTGAGCAGCCGCCATGCCCGGCATGATCGTAAAAAAGGTCAGGATGCAGAGACAGGGTGTACGGAATAATCTCATCAAGAGCCTCATATAATAACCATGGTCACGAAGGCGAGGTGGTATAAATCACAGCAAATCATCACATGTTTTTATTGTGGAAGATACGGTAAAAAATAATGAATAGCGGCGCGATGCTTAGGTATCCCCGAACCTGCCATCGCGGGACAGGAAAGTTTTATCGCGCAAATCGGTGATTGACCCTTGACGCGACGCCGTCTTGAGGCAGGCTTTCGCCATCCTTCACAAATTAACAGATCACGGAATCATTCTCCATGCATGTCGCCGTCGCCTCCTTTCTCCCCTGGCTCATCGCGTTTTTCTGCCTCGGGGTCGCTCTTTCTGTCTGGTTACGCGCGGGGAGGCGCGGCACGGCGGATCTTCTGACGCAGCTCGATCAGATGAAGACGCATGTTCAGGATACGCAGAGCACGGAAAGTCGCGCGACGCAACTGGCATTTCGGGAGGCGGAGCGCGCCCTGACCGCGCGCATGGAACGCATGCATCTGGACGTGAATGAGCGGCTCGGCGATGTCGCGCAACGCCTCTGGCGAGAGCACGCGGAGGCCCGACTTGCGCAATCAGATGCGCTGAAGGAAATGGCAACTTCCAACGCGACGCAGCTTGCGGCCATACGCGCTTCCGTCAATGAGCAATTGAGCGCCAGCGTTGAAAAACAGATGCAGACCTCCTTCGCCCGTGTGGTCGAGCAATTTGCCGAAATGCAGAAAGCGATCGGGGAAGTAACGGCTGTCAGCGCCCAGATCGGTGATCTCAAACGTTTATTCACCAATGTCAAAACCCGTGGTGGCTGGGGTGAGGCGCAGCTTAAAGCGATCCTCGATGATATTCTGCCGCCCGACGCTTATGAATGTAATTTCCGCATCCCGGAGAAAAACGTCTTCGTCGAATTTGCGATCAAAATGCCTTCACGCGCCCATCCGGCACCTTACCTGTCGATCGACTGTAAATTCCCGACCGATTCATATGAGCGGCTTCTGAGCGCCATCGAGCGCGCCGATGCACCCGCGGAGCGGATTGAGCGCCGAAATCTCGAAACGGCGATTCGCCTTGAGGCCCGAAAAATGGCGGAAAAATACATTTCGCCGCCCTCGACCGTGGAATTTGCCGTCCTTTACCTGCCGACCGACGGATTATACTCGGAAATCGCCCGTATCCCCGGCTTGATCGACGAACTTGGCCGCGTTTCCCGCATTATAGTGATGGGACCGTCAATCATCCCCGCGTTGTTGCGCACAGTGCATCTCGGTTATGTCACGATTGCCCTTGAGGAGCGGACAGACACCATCGCGCGGCTGCTTGGCGTCACCCGACAGGAAATCATGAAAATGGACAGCGTTCTCGAAAAATTGGCCAAAGGCGCCGGAACGATGAGCAACACAATTGAGGCTGCTCGTCGCCGCACGCGCGTACTCGGCAAGAGGCTTCGTGAACTCGATGCGATTGAGGACGCGACGGAAAGGGACCTCGAGGATGAAATTTAAATTCGCTTTTAGTTCAGACATCTCAACGTTTAAGTAATTATAAGCCATGGTCAGACAGGATAGAAAAGTTTCGCAGGACGATCGTGACGAGAAAGCGCCGCATGTGCTCGTCGTTGAGGATGACGACACATTGGCTGCCGAAATCGTTGCGGAGCTTGAGTCGCGTGGTTTCAAGACGGACCGCGCTGCCGACGGGCGTGAAGCGCTTTCGACCGCGCGGAGCGGACAATTTGATATATTCGTGATGGACAGGATGCTGCCGCATGTTGACGGGCTGAGCGTCATTGAAGAGCTGCGTCAGAGTGAAATCATGACGCCGGTCCTCGTGCTCTCGGCTTTATCTGCCGTTGATGAACGCGTGCAGGGTTTCAAGGCGGGTGGGGATGATTACCTCGTCAAGCCCTTCGCGATGGATGAGCTGGTCGCACGTCTGGAGGCGCTCCTGCGTCGCCCGAATTCGTCCCGCGCCACTAAACTTCGCGTGGGACCACTTGAGATGGACCTTATCGATCGCAAGGTGGATCGCATGGGGCGCGAGGTTGACCTCCTGCCGCGTGAGTTTCGCCTGCTTGAATATCTCATGCGACGCCCGAATCAGGTCCTGACCCGCACCATGCTGCTTGAGGATGTCTGGAATTATCGTTTCATCCCCCAGACAAATCTCGTCGATGTGCATATCGGCAAATTGCGGCGCAAGGTGGATGCCCCCGGTGAGACGCCGCTTATCCATAGTATCAGGGGGGCCGGGTTCATGCTGCGTATCCAGGACTGATTTGCAGATTCTGGGGCTTTTCAGGACCGCGACATTCAGACTGACGCTCGCCGTCGTCTTTACCGTCGTTGCGGGTGTCGCGAGCAACCTGACCTTCTTCTATCTGAGATTTGTCAGTTCGGAGATTATTTATCTTCAGAATGTCCTGCGGCGTGAGGCTTTCATGATCGCCCAGCGCCCGGAACTGACAATCGTGCAGGTGCTCGAGGGTATCAATGGCAGTAAAATCCACCTGACTCTTGATGGGGTTGGGCTTTTTGACCGGGATTTAAGTTATATCGCCGGAGATTTCCCTTCCTGGCCCGACGGGTTACGTATTGAGGATGACGTTCAGCAGCTTAATTATGCGCCACCCCTCCGCCCGCGCTATAATTACCTGTTTCTGACAGCGCGCCTTCCGTCACGCCATGTGCTTGTTTTTGCGATTTCGCAGCGGCGTCTTGATAGTTTGCGCAATTCTCTGCTGCACACGATGGTTTACTCCCTCCTGCCACTTATCGCCTTCGCTTTAAGTGTCGGGATTTACCTCAGTCACCGCACATTATCCCGCGTTGGCGGGCTGAATGAGGCGATTGAGCGTATCATGGAGGGGGACCTCTCGGGCCGTTTACCTGCAGGCCGGTCCCGCGATGATCTTGAACGTCTGGCGGGTTCCGTTAATCGGATGCTGGACCGCATTGAATATCTGATGGTTGAAATCCGCAATGTCGGGAATGACATTGCGCATGACCTCAGGACTCCGCTTTCCCGTATGCGGGTGCGGTTGGAGCGGGCCTTGAATGGAGAGCGCAACGCAGCCGAATTGCATGAGGTAATCGAAAAAGCGACGCAGGATCTTGACCAGTGCTTTTCAACCATCACGGCGATCCTGCGCATTGCGGAACTTGAGGACGGACGGCGCAAGGCGGGTTTTGCGACGCATGATCTCCGCATTATCGTGGCAGATATGGTTGAGCTTTACGAGCCGATTGCCGAGACCCATCAGCTCACCCTGATTGATAAATCATCCCGTGGCGACCCGTTGCCGATCAATTGCGACCGGGATCTGCTGATTGAGGTCATGGCCAATCTTCTCGATAATGCCATCAAATTCACGCCCGCTGGCGGTCACATCGAGGCAGCGGCCTATCGTGAGGGCAATCAGATTGTGCTGCGTATCGCGGATACCGGCATTGGCATCCCTGAATCTGAGCGTAAGGCGGTGATCGGGCGTTTTTACCGGTCGGATAAAAGTCGCCACATCCCAGGGAGCGGCCTTGGGCTCAGTCTGGTCATGGCCATCCTCCGCCTGCATGGAACTGCGCTCGAAATCTCGTCTTATCGAGAGGGGACGGCCAATCCAGGCGCTGTTTTCCAGATGTCTTTCACGATGCATCAGGAGGAGGAGACCGACTCATTGCTGACAGAACCTCTACCCGAAACCCTCTGAACCGCCGGCGGGCTTCGTTATAACCAGCCGATTTTCAAGCCAATCCGAGCAGAAACCTGACCATAGTTTCATGTGGCGCGGTGTGGAGTCGATGCGTCGAAACGTGATAAAGCTGCGTTTCGCCCGCATACGCCCTCGATTTTCGGACCGTCTGGATGAATAAAGTTGTCATCACCGCGCTGCGGCGCCCCTATAGTTTTGTCGTCCTTTCCGTCCTGATTGTCATTTTCGGCGTGCGCGCGGCCATCACGACGCCGACCGATGTTTTTCCGAGCATTAAAATCCCGGTTGTGGCCGTCATCTGGTCCTATCTTGGCCTCATGCCGGAGGATATGTCGGGCCGGATCGTCTATTATTATGAGCGCGCCCTGACCACGACGGTCAATAATATCGAGCATATTGAAAGTGGCTCTTTCTACGGGCGCGGCATCGTCAAGGTGTTTTTCCAGCCGGGCGCGGATGTTTCAACGGCGCAGACGCAGATCACCTCCGTCTCCCAGACAATTATCAAGCAGTTGCCGCAAGGGGCGACGCCACCGCTGATCCTGGCCTATGACGCGTCCTCCGTCCCCGTTTTGACTCTTCAGATCAATTCAGAGACGATGAACGGTGCGGACCTTTATAATCTGGCGTCCAACCTGATTCGCCCGCAACTCGTGTCGATACCGGGCGTGGCCATACCCGCACCTTATGGCGGCCTTGCGCCCTACATCACCGTGGACATCGTGCCATCCAAGCTCATGGCGCATAATCTTTCGGCGGTCGATGTCGGGAATGCACTCAATAAACAGAATATCGTGCTCCCCGCCGGTGATCAGCGCATCGGTCCCTATGATTATATGGTTGAGACGAATGCCCAGCCGAAAGAGATCGAGGCTTTCAATAACCTCCCTCTCAAACAGGTTGGGAATGCCGTCGTCTATCTGCGCGATGTCGCCAATGTGCACCCGGGTGGGCCGCCGCAAACAAATATGGTGCTCGTTAAAGGGCGGCAATCCGTCATGATGGTCATCATGAAAAGTGGTGACGCCTCGACGCTTTCCGTCGTGTCGGGGGTGAAAAAACTGCTGCCGCAGATTTCAGAGTCCCTCCCCAAGGGGACAAAAATAAAAATCCTGACGGATGCCTCAAAATTCGTCAAAGACTCCGTTGAGGATGTGGTGCGCGAAATGGTGATCGCCGCATTGCTGACCAGTCTGGCTGTGATGCTTTTCCTCGGCTCATGGCGCTCTACCCTGATTGTCTCGACATCCATCCCGCTGGCGATCCTCTCTTCACTGATCTTTCTGCAAATCTCGGGGCAGTCCATCAATGTGATGACGCTGGGCGGGCTGGCCCTCGCTGTCGGCATCCTTGTTGATGACGCGACCGTCATGGTTGAGAATATCGACGCGCATCTGGAAATGGGGAAGGATCTGGAAATCGCGATTATCGACGCGGCCAATCAGATCGTAATCCCGACCTTTGTCTCGACGACCTGTATCTGCATCGTCTGGTTTCCCCTCTTTGAACTGACAGGGGTGGCGGGATGGCTTTTCATGCCGATGGCGGAAGCGATTATTTACGCCATCGCGGCCTCTTTCATCCTGTCCCGAACGCTCGTGCCCACCATGGCGAAATATTTGCTGGCCGGTCATGATAAGGCGCAGGAGCACCCGGCAGATCATCATACGGCCGGGTTTTTCACACGGTTTCAGATGCGTTTTGAGACGGGTTTCAAGGATTTTCGCGACCGGTATGAGGTGCTCCTCAGCCATCTGATCGCGGCGCGGCGGCTTTTCATCCCTTCTTTCCTCGCTGTTTCGGTGGCGTCGATGGGCCTCTATCTTTTTGTCGGGCGTGATTTCTTCCCCGAAATCAAGTCGGGGACTTTACAGCTGCACATGCGTGCGCCCATTGGCACGCGATTGGAGGAATCCGGCAAGATCGCCTCGCTTGTCGAAAAGAAAATGCATGAGGTACTCCCCGGTAAAATCAGCTCCGTCCTGAGCAATTGCGGCCTGCCATTTTCCCAGATGAACCAGGCCTTCATCCCTTCACCGACTTTGGGCGCCGAGGATTGCGATATCACCGTGTCCCTGAAAAATGACGAGAGCCCGATCGCAACCTACCGCCAGGAATTGCGCGCGGCCTTGCTGGATGCGTTCCCGGGGACGCAATTTACCTTCCAGCCTGCCGATCTGACCGCGAAAATCCTCAATTTCGGGTTGCCCGCGCCGATTGATGTGCAGGTGGTGGGGCGCGACCTGTTCGGAAATTATGAATTTGCCAAAAGGTTGAAGAAGAAACTTCTGACCGTCCCCGGCCTGGCGGATCTCTCCATCCAGCAACCCATGACGAAGCCCACGATACGCGTGGCCGCGCAAAGAAGTTACGCCATGGGGACAGGCATTACGGAAGAGGATGTCGCGCGTAATGAACTCGTTGCGCTTTCAGGCAGTGCGCAGGTGGGGCAGGTTTACTGGCTGAGTCCGCAGGGCATCGCGCGCCTGATCGATGTGCAGGTGCCCGCAACCTATCTGCAAACCATGAATGATCTGGAGACGCTGCCGATCGATAAAGGGGATGGCAATCCTGAGAACAAGCCACCCCAGCTGCTTGGAGCGCTGTCAAAAATCAGCATGACGGGCACGCCGGCGCAGGTGTCGCATTATAACATTATCCCGGTCTTCGATATTTATGGGTCCAATGAAGGGCTGGATCTCGGCCGTGTCGTGGATGAGGTTAAAAAAGTGGCAGACTCCATGCGATCGCAATTACCACGCGGGTCCCACATTGTGTTGCGGGGACAGGCAGTGACGATGGTCGAGGCTTACGGGCAGCTGATCATCGGGCTCATTCTTTCTGTCGTGCTGGTTTATCTCGTGATCGTGGTCAATTTCCAATCCTGGCTTGACCCTTTCGTCATCATCACGGCTTTGCCAGGGGCGCTGGCCGGAATTGCGTGGAGCCTGTTCCTGACGCATACATCCCTTTCCGTCCCGGCCCTGACGGGGGCCATTATGTGTATGGGCACATCGACGGCCAATGCCATCCTCGTCGTCGCCTTCGCGCGGGAGCGGCTTGAAATCCACGGTGACGCCCTCAAAGCCGCGCTGGAGGCCGGGTATGAGCGGATACGCCCGGTTATCATGACGGCGCTTGCCATGATTGTCGGCATGATCCCGATGTCAATGAGCAACTCGGATAATGCGCCGATTGGTAAAGCTGTGATTGGCGGGTTGTTGGTGGCGACGGTTGCGACGTTGCTTTTCGTGCCCTGTGTTTTTGCCATGGTCCATCATCGCCGGACGGACCCCACCCCGGCAGAAGGAGTGCGGACATGAAGCTGGCCCATAACATTACGCTTCAACGAAAGCAGATCCTGATGCTGGTGGGGCGGCGGCGCTGCTGATTGCGCTGATCGGCATGATTGAACGGCACTTCCACTACCGTGCCCTGCGCAAAGAGGTGGAAGACCTGGCGCGCGTCCGCGTCACCATCATCCATGCCGAACCGGCACCGAAGGAGCGGAAGCTTGACCTGCCCGCCAATCTGGCCGCGTGGTATCAGGCGCCGATTTACGCGCAGGTCTCCGGCTATGTGAAGATGTGGTACAAGGATTACGGGGCGCACGTCAAAACCGGCGATATCCTCGCGGAAATCAGCACGCCAAGCCTTGACGCGCAATATGAGGCCGCGAAGGCCAATTACGAAGTCGTGGCCGCGCAATATCGATTGGCCGTCATCACCGCCGAACGCTGGGCGGCGCTGCGCAATACGCAGGCCGTCTCACGTCAGGAGGTTGATGTCCAGGCGGCGAATGCGGCAGCAAAAAAGGCGCAGGTGGATCAGGCGCGCCATGAGGTTGAGCGCTTCGAGGCGCTGGAAAATTTCAAGAAAATTGTCGCCCCCTTCGATGGGATTGTCACGTCGCGTCGCGTCAATGTTGGTGATTATGTCAATGAGGGCAGTGGCGACCTCAATGGGCGTGGCGGCGCGTCGGAATTATTCACGGTTGCGGATATTCACCGCATCCGCGTCTTTATTTCCATCCCGCAAGCCTATGCCTCGATCATCTCAGACAAGCTTTCGGCCAAAATAACTGTGCCGCAATATCCGGGTCGGAAGTTTACAGCGGCTTATCTCGCCACGGCGCAGGCATTTTCACCCGCGACGCGCACGGTCGTGACGGAGCTGGCGCTGGATAATAAGGACCATATTTTATGGCCGGACTCTTATGCGACGGCGCATTTCATCGTGCCGGGAACGCCGGATATCCTCATCATCCCGGTCAATGCGCTTATTTTTAGAGCGCAGGGGACGCAGGTTGCCACGGTGGTGGATCATCATATCCACCTTGTCAGCGTCGAGACCGGGATCAATTACGGCATGACGATCCAGATTATTGACGGTATCAAGCCGGGCGATGACATTGTCGGGAACCCGACCGCCGATATGATGGAGGGGGATGAAGTGAAGATTGTCCCCACCACGAAGGGTTACAATGACAAGGCCGCGCAATCCGCCGCCCCGCCGAACCATCCGGTCGCGCCCATCCAGGTGCTGCCGGACCGCGCTGCGCCGGAACATGTCGGTGCAACCCGCAAATGAGGCGCGTCCGGGGACAAAAACGCGGTGAAAGAGGGCGCGCTGCGCGTCGCTCCTTTTCAACGCTCCTCATTTTGCTGACGGGGTGTGATCTCGCACCGCATTATCAGCCGCCTCATTATATTTACCCGAATGGCTGGAAAGGTCAGGGCGTGCTGGAAGATGCACACCCGAATGATGCGGCTTCCCGCGGGACATGGTGGGCGGTTTTCAAAGACCCTGAACTAAATCGTCTTGAGACGCTGCTGGCGGAAAATAACCCGGACCTTCAGGCGCAGGCCGAAATCTTCACGCAGGCGCGTGACGTCGCCCGGGAGGCGGAGGCCCAGTTGTACCCGCAGGCCGGTGCAACAGGCGGGATGAGCAATAACCGCGCGTCCCGCACGCGGTTATGGCGCACGCAATCCAGTGCCTCACCCATCTACATGTCAAACGTCTTCTATAGTGGCGCCGCGACGTGGGAGCCGGATTTCTTCAATCAGATTCGCAATACCGAGCGCGGCCAGCGCAATCTGGCGCAGGCGGCGGCGGCGGATTACGCCAATCTGCGGCTGATGCTTCAGGCTGAACTGGCCTCCACTTATATCGGCCTACGCGGGTTGGATGCCCAGATCGCGGTCTATCGTGATTCCATCACCTATTTTGAGGCCGCCGTTAAAATCACGCGCCTGCGCCAGGCGGGGGCGATAGCCGCCGGGCTGGATGTGTCACGGGCTGAAAATCAGCTCCACAGCACCATCGCGGCGCTGGAAGGGGTGCAGGCGCAGCGTGAGGTGCTGGAACATGCGATCGCCGTCCTCGTCAACCGCGCGCCCGCTGCTTTCAGCATCGCGGCGCGGAAGCGTGACGTTGTGCTGCCCTATGACACGGTGCGCGTGCCGCAGGGCCTGCCATCCCAACTTCTTGAACGCCGCCCGGATATTGCCGCGGCGGAGCGCCGCCTGTCATCCGCCAGCCATGCGATCGGCGTGGCGCGCGCCGCCTTCTACCCGGTCGTGACGTTCAGCCTGAATGGCGGGTTTGAGAATAACGGCTTCAGCCTTGGCAATCTCGCCAACTCCATGTGGTCATATGGTGTGCAGGCGGTGGAGCCGGCCTTTACCGGCGGCCTGCGTCGCGCCGCCTTGCAGCAGGCCTGGGCGCAATATCGCCAATATGCGGACGCCTATCGCGGCACGATCCTTTCCGCCTTTCAGGATGTCGAAGATGGTCTTTCCCAGACGCGTTTTTATGACCGTCAGACGAAACAGCAATATGAGGCGGTGTCCGCGGCATTGCGCACGCAGCGCATGACGATGGCGCTTTATACAGGTGGACTGACCAATTACCTCGATGTCGTGGTGGCGCAACAGGCGGCGCTGACAGCCCGGATCGCCGCCGTGCAGGCGCAGACCGTGCAGCTTCAGGCCACTGTGCGGCTGATCCGCGCCCTGGGTGGCGGCTGGACGCGGCAGAGCCTGCCGACAATGAAGCAGATCAACCCGATCCATCCATTGCAATATGAGGGGCTGCACCAGGCCCTTCCGGTTGACGATGTCAGGGAAGGGGCCCATCCCGAATCATCCGACCTGACCGGGAAGGGGCCGTGAGCGGGCCGCTTCACCCTGTGCGCGGCGTGCCAGTCGGCGCTTGGAAAAGCTTAATCGGGCAGCGTAAATGATGATCTCGGGATATATTTCACTTGACACGTCGCCCTTTAAAAGGATACGGGGCGCCACTTAGCGAAACGCGGGAGAGGCCGGGACGTGCTGCAAGGCATGACGGATTCGATTGTACCGCGGTTCGGGTCAACGATAAAGGAGTCCCGGATATGGCCAAAAAAATTGTTGGCTACATCAAACTGCAAATCCCTGCGGGTAAGGCAAATCCATCCCCGCCAGTGGGCCCGGCGCTGGGTCAGCGCGGCCTCAACATCATGCAGTTCTGTAAAGAATTCAACGCGAAGACACAGGGGCTTGAGCCCGGTATGCCGATCCCGGTCGTGATCACGGCCTATGCGGATCGTACATTCAGCTTCATCACAAAAACGCCGCCGAACACGTATTTTTTGCTGAAAGCCGCGAAACTGTCCAAGGGCAGCCAGACCGTTGGCAAGGCAGCATCTGTCGGCAAGGTGACGACCGCGCAACTGCGTGAAATTGCCGAAACGAAATTTAAAGACATGAATGCGCATGACATTGACGGCGCCGTGCGTATGCTCGCCGGTTCTGCCCGTTCCATGGGCCTCGATGTGGTGGAGGGCTGAGAAGATGGCCAAGACTAAACGTCTCGTCGCCGCCAGGGGTGCTGTTGATCGCGCGCGTGCCTATTCAATTGAGGAAGCGGTTTCCCTGATCAAGACCAACGCCAAAGCTAAGTTTGACGAGACCATTGAAGTCTCGCTGAATCTCGGCATTGACCCGCGTCATGCTGACCAGATGGTGCGCGGGCTGATCTCCCTGCCAAATGGCACGGGCAAGACCCTGCGTGTCGGTGTTTTCGCACGTGGCCCGAAAGCGGAGGAGGCGAAAGCCGCCGGTGCTGAAGTGGTCGGCGCTGAAGACCTCGCTGAAAAAGTTCAGAACGGCGAAATTGAATTTGACCGTTGCATTGCCACGCCGGACATGATGGCGCTGGTGGGTCGACTGGGTAAAGTGCTTGGGCCGCGTGGCCTGATGCCGAACCCCCGTCTCGGCACTGTAACAATGGACGTCAAGGGCGCCGTCACGGCGGCCAAGTCCGGCCAGGTTGAATATCGCGCTGAAAAAGCCGGTATCGTGCATGCGGGCGTGGGCAAAGCGTCGTTTGAAGCTGAGAAGCTGGTTGAGAACATCAAAGCGCTTGTGGACGCGGTGCAGAAGGCACGCCCGACCGGCGCGAAAGGCACTTATCTGAAAAAAGCGGCGGTCTCATCGACAATGGGGCCGGGTGTGCGCGTGGACATCGCGTCGCTGTAACAGCTTTTACGAAATTGATGCCTGCCGGGAAGCCGGGAGGTATCAAGGGTGTGGTTGATGCCGCACCCATCCTGTCCAAGACCGCACGTGCCCTTCGGGGCTTAAAGGGCATCTGCCCCCGCGCGACAGACGGTTTGCCGGATTTGGCGTAATTTCGGTTACGCATGCACTGGCCTTCCTGATGACGGACAGGCGAGCGGTGGTGACACGCTGTTTCAACAGGGTGAAGCCGCCAAGGGTAACCAGGCTGCATGAGATATCATGCAGCTGACGAGGAGACAGCAATTGGACCGTCAGGAAAAGCGGGCCTTCGTCGCATTCCTCGCCGAGGTGTTTGCCAGCACATCCATCGTGATCGTCACCGAAAATAAAGGTTTGACGGTTGCTGATGTGACGGAGCTGCGCAGGCGCATCCGAGCGACGGGGTCGACTTATAAGGTTGCTAAAAATCGACTGGTCAGTCGTGCTCTGGAAGGGACCCAATTCGACGGTATCGCGCCGTTGCTCAAAGGACCGACCGCCCTGTCATGGGGTGCGGATCCGGCGGCAGTGGCAAAGGTGCTTGTTGAGTTCGCCAAAACGAATGAGAACCTGGTTGTTCTGGGTGGTGCGCTTGGAAGCCAGACGCTTGATGCGTCCGGTGTCAAAGCACTGGCTGAACTGCCATCTCTGGACGAGCTGCGTGCAAAACTGGTGGGTATGCTCAATACACCCGCCACGCGGATCGCCGGTGTTGTCCAGGCTCCGGCCGGACAGCTTGCTCGTGTTTTTGGCGCCTATTCCAAAAGCGAGGCTGCCTAGTCTTGTCATCTAGCGCAATTTCATCTCCTGCCCGATGGGCGGGGTTTGGGATTGCATCGTTTAAACCAGTGCATTTATAGTGGGACCATTCATCATGGCCGATCTTAACAAAATTGTCGAAGAACTCTCAACCCTGACCGTTCTTGAAGCGGCAGAGCTCTCCAAACTCCTTGAGGAGAAATGGGGCGTTTCTGCAGCGGCGCCGGTTGCTGTTGCAGCGCCTGCTGCTGGCGGTGCGGCTGCCGCGCCTGCTGAAGAGCAGACAGAGTTCAATGTTCTCATCACCGACCCGGGTGCAACCGCGATCAACGTGATCAAGGAAGTCCGCGCCATCACGCAGCTTGGCCTGAAAGAAGCCAAACAGCTCGTTGACGACAGCAAGGCCGCGCCGAAAGCCGTCAAGGAAGGCGTCAGCAAGGACGAGGCTGACAAGCTTAAAGCCCAGCTTGAGAAAGCCGGCGCCAAGGTCGAGATTAAGTAAGCGTGACAGAGGCTTCAGGCGTCCCTCAGGCGCCCGTCGCTTCTTCAGTTTAGCGAGGAGGGCGGCACCCGCGTCGGTGCCGCCCGCTTTGCCGTTTTCGATAAAGAGGTTATAACGGTCAGTCGTTCCGGTCGCCGTTGCAGGTCATGTCGGCGGAGACTTGAAGGTCTGGTTCTTAGAGGCAGGGATAGATGAGCGCAGTCAGCAAATCGTTCACGGGACGCAAGCGGATCCGTAAGAGTTTCGGGCGTATTCCCGAAGTGGCTCCAATGCCTAACCTCATTGATGTGCAGCGGTCCAGCTATGAGACATTCCTGCAGATGAATGTGAGTGCCGACAGCCGTCAGCGCACGGGGTTGCAGGAGGTTTTCAGCTCCGTTTTCCCGATCAACGACTTTGCGGGGCGCGGTCGTCTGGAGTTCGTCTCCTACGAATTGGAGGAGCCGAAATATGACGTTGAGGAATGCATTCAGCGCGGCCTGACATTCGCGGCGCCGCTCAAGGTCATCCTCCGCCTCATCGTCTGGGATGTGGATGAGGATACGGGCTCCCGTTCCATTCGGGACATTAAGGAGCAGCCTGTCTATATGGGCGATATGCCGCTCATGACGGATAATGGGACGTTCATCATCAATGGCACGGAGCGTGTCATTGTCAGCCAAATGCATCGCAGCCCCGGCGTGTTCTTTGACCATGATAAGGGCAAGACGCATTCATCCGGCAAATATCTCTTCACGGCGCGTGTCATACCTTATCGCGGCTCCTGGCTTGATTTTGAGTTCGATGCCAAGGACCTGATTTATGTCCGCATCGACCGGAAGCGTAAATTGCCGGTCACGACCCTGCTTTATGCGCTTGAGGGGGCACAATCCGCCGCGGCGCGCGCAGCGAAAGCGGCGGAGGGTGGCGATGTTGACGCCCTTTCCGTCCGCGGCATGGACCCGGACGAGATCCTGGAGCAATTTTACGGCACGGTCGTCTTTTCTAAAGGTGACAAAGGCTGGTCCCGCCCGTTTGACCCGGAGGCTTTCCGTGGTCTGAAGCTGCTGGAAGCGCTTTATGATGCCGATACGGGCGAGATCGTGGCTGAGGCGGAAGCCAAGCTGACCAGCCGCGTCGTCAAGAAGATCGCTGAAAAAACCCGTGACGTCCTCGTTGGTCGCGCTGATCTGCTGGGGCGTTTCATCGCGCGTGACATTGTCAATGAGCACACGGGTGAGATTTATGCTGAAGCGGGTGAGGAACTGACGGACGCACGTCTGACCACCCTTGAGGAAGCCGGTATTGCCGAGATCCCGATGCTGGCGATCGACACGACTCATGGGCCGTGGATCCGTAACACGCTGGCCGTGGATAAAAACAATAATCGCGATGATGCGCTGATCGATATTTACCGCGTCATGCGCCCTGGAGAGCCGCCAACCCCGGAAACGGCTGAGGCGATGTTCCAGGGTATCTTCTTCGATCCGGATCGTTACGACCTTTCCGCCGTCGGCCGCGTGAAAATGAATATGCGTCTGGAAATCGACGTGCCGGATTCCGTGCGCGTGCTCCGCAAGGAAGATATTCTGCGCACGGTCAAGATCATGTGCGACCTGAAAGACGGGCGTGGTCAGATCGATGATATCGATAATCTGGGCAATCGCCGTGTCCGTTCGGTCGGTGAATTGATGGAGAATCAATATCGCATCGGCCTGTTGCGTATGGAGCGCGCCATTCGTGAGCGTATGGGGTCCGTCGATATCGATACGGTTATGCCGCATGACCTCATCAACGCCAAACCGGCGGCGGCTGCGGTGCGTGAGTTCTTCGGCTCATCCCAGCTCAGCCAGTTTATGGATCAGACGAACCCGCTCTCGGAAGTGACGCATAAGCGTCGCCTTTCCGCGTTGGGCCCGGGTGGTCTGACGCGTGAGCGGGCCGGGTTTGAGGTCCGAGATGTTCACCCGACCCATTATGGCCGTATCTGCCCGATTGAAACGCCGGAAGGGCCGAATATCGGTCTGATCAATTCCCTCTCAACTTACGCGAAGGTCAATAAGTACGGCTTTATCGAGACGCCCTATCGCCTCGTCAAGGATGGGATGCTCCAGGATGGGTGGAAATATCTTTCCGCCATGGAGGAGGAGAAACTCATCGTCGCGCAGGCGGATGCCAAGCTCGATAAAGAGACAGGACGCCTGACGGATGAACTGGTTTCCGTGCGTCGGTCCGGTGATTTCCGTCTCGTCCCGCCGGAGCAGGTGACGGCTTGTGACGTTTCGCCCAAGCAGCTCGTCTCCGTTGCCGCGGCGTTGATTCCGTTTCTTGAAAATGACGACGCCAACCGCGCGCTGATGGGGTCCAACATGCAGCGTCAGGCCGTCCCGCTCGTGCGGGCGGAAGCGCCGCTTGTCGGCACAGGTATGGAAGCCGCGGTTGCCCGCGATTCCGGTGCGACCATTGTGGCACGGCGCGACGGCGTCGTTGACCAGATCGATGGTGCCCGTATCGTTGTCCGCGCCACGGGTGAGACCGGTGCGACGGAGGGTGTCGATATTTACCGCCTGCGTAAATATATGCGTTCCAACCAGTCGACCTGCATCAACCAGCGCCCGCTGGTGCATATTGGTGATGTCGTCAAATCCGGTGACATCATCGCGGATGGCCCGTCGACCGAACTGGGTGAACTGGCGCTGGGGCGTAATGTGCTCGTCGCCTTCATGCCGTGGAATGGCTACAACTTTGAGGATTCCATCCTCATCTCCGAGCGCATTGCGCGTGATGACGTCTTCACTTCAATCCATATTGAAGAGTTTGAAGTCATGGCCCGCGACACAAAGCTGGGTCAGGAAGAAATCACCCGCGACATCCCGAATGTCGGTGAGGAAGCGCTGCGCAATCTCGACGAAGCGGGTATTGTCTATATCGGTGCGGAGGTGAATCCCGGCGATATTCTGGTTGGTAAGGTGACGCCGAAAGGCGAGAGCCCGGTCACGCCGGAAGAGAAATTGCTGCGTGCCATTTTTGGTGAAAAAGCCTCCGATGTGCGTGACACATCCCTGAAGCTGCCGCCCGGCACGACGGGGACGATCGTTGATGTGCGTGTCTTCTCCCGTCGTGGTATCGACAAGGATGAGCGCGCCATGGCCATTGAGCGCGCCGAGATCGAACGCCTGTCTAAAGACCGGGATGATGAGCGCGCCGTGCAGGAGCGGAGCTTCATCAACCGTCTACGCGAGCGCCTCCTGAATCAGTCGGCAGGCGCGGGATTCAAAGGCATACGTTCCGGCACGGTTATCACCGATGAGGTGCTGAATGAGCATCCGCGCGGTGCATGGCGTCACATTGTGGTGTCGGAAGACAGTGTGATGTCCGAGCTCGAAACGCTGCGGCGTGAATATGATGCCGAAATGGCGCGTATTCAGGCGCGGTTCGAGAGCAAGGTTGAGAAGCTCCAGCGTGGTGACGAGTTGCCACCAGGCGTGATGAAGATGGTCAAAGTCTTCGTTGCGGTGAAGCGCAAGCTTCAGCCGGGTGATAAAATGGCGGGTCGTCACGGCAATAAGGGTGTCGTCTCCCGCGTCGTGCCGGTCGAGGACATGCCGTTCCTCGAAGATGGCACACCGGTTGACCTCGTGCTGAACCCGCTGGGCGTGCCCTCACGTATGAATGTCGGGCAGATCCTGGAAACCCATCTGGGCTGGGCGTGTGCCAATATCGGCCAGGATATCGGGCGCCTTGCGGACGAATATCAGCGCAATGGTGAAGAGAAAATGGCCTTGCTGGAGCGTCTCCGGACGGTCTATGGCGACGCTGTTTTCGATAGCGACATTGCGGATATGAATAACGCGCAGCTTTCCGAACTGGCGGGTAATCTTCGCCGCGGCGTGCCCATCGCAACCCCTGTCTTCGATGGGGCGTCGATCCCGGATATTGAAGATATGCTGGATAAAGCGGGGGTTGATCGTTCCGGTCAGTCTCAGCTGATTGACGGGCGCACGGGTGAACGCTTTGAGCGTAAAACGACGGTTGGGTATATTTACATGCTCAAACTGCACCATCTTGTTGATGACAAGATCCATGCGCGTTCCATCGGTCCTTACTCACTCGTGACGCAGCAGCCGCTGGGGGGTAAGGCCCAGTTCGGTGGGCAGCGCTTCGGTGAGATGGAGGTCTGGGCGCTTGAGGCTTACGGTGCGGCCTATACGTTGCAGGAAATGCTGACCGTCAAGTCGGACGACGTCTCCGGTCGTACCAAGGTTTATGAAGCCATCGTGCGTGAGCAGGATGATTTCGAAGCCGGTATACCAGAGAGCTTCAACGTCCTGATTAAAGAGCTCAAATCTCTCGGCCTGAATGTCGATCTGGAGCAAAGCGCATCGTGATGACGCTGTCATTTGTTGAAAATTGCATTGATGATAAGGCGCGCGCGGCCCATGGCCGCCGCGTGAAATGGGGTCTTGGCGCATGAACGAACTGATGAAGATTTTGGGCCAGACGGGCCAAAGCCTGTCTTTTGATCAGATCAAAATTCAGCTCGCTTCCGCCGAGCAGATCCGGTCCTGGTCCTATGGTGAGATCAAAAAGCCGGAAACCATTAATTACCGCACCTTCAAGCCGGAGCGTGACGGGCTTTTCTGCGCCCGCATTTTCGGCCCGATCAAAGATTATGAATGTCTGTGCGGCAAATATAAGCGCATGAAATTTCGCGGCATTGTCTGCGAAAAATGCGGTGTTGAAGTTACGCTCGCGAAAGTGCGTCGTGAGCGTATGGGCCATATTGAGCTCGCCTCACCCGTGGCGCATATCTGGTTCCTGAAATCCCTGCCATCCCGCATCGCGACGCTGATCGACATCACGCTGAAAGATCTCGAAAAGGTCCTGTATTTCGAGAGCTATATCGTCCTCGAGGCGGGCACGAGCCCGTTCAAGCAATATAGCCTGCTGTCGGAAGATCAATATTTCGACGCTCTGGACGATTACGCGGATGAGGGCCTTGAAGTCGGTATCGGCGCGGAGGCCATCAAGAAGATCCTCTGGAAAGCCCGCCTCCATGCGGAGGAAATCGACCGCCCTGGCCTGGTGGACCGGGAAGGGCGCGACCAGGATAAGTCTGACGGCGATCTGCTGCGGGAAGATCTCAAAGCCGCGACGTCCGAAGCGAAGCGCAAGAAGCTGGTCAAACGCCTCAAGCTTTATGATTCATTTGCCGAGAGCGGTTCCCGCCCGGAATGGATGATCCTGGACCTCGTCCCGGTGATCCCGCCGGAATTGCGGCCGCTCGTCCCGCTTGATGGCGGGCGTTTCGCAACGTCGGACCTTAATGATCTTTACCGGCGGGTCATCAACCGTAATAACCGCCTTAAGCGCCTGATTGAGCTTCGCGCTCCGGATATTATTGTCCGGAACGAAAAGCGCATGTTGCAGGAGGCGGTGGACGCGCTGTTCGACAATGGTCGGCGTGGGCGTGCGATTGCGGGCGCCAATAAGCGTCCATTAAAGTCCCTTTCGGACATGCTGAAAGGCAAGCAGGGGCGTTTCCGTCAGAACTTGCTGGGCAAGCGCGTCGATTATTCCGGTCGTTCCGTCATCGTGGTCGGGCCGGAACTGAAGCTGCATCAATGCGGCCTGCCAAAGAAAATGGCGCTGGAGCTGTTCAAGCCCTTTATTTACTCGAAGCTTGAGAAATATGGTCACGCCACGACCATCAAAGCCGCGAAACGCATGGTTGAAAAGGAACGCCCGGAAGTCTGGGACATCCTTGAAGAGGTGATCCGCGAGCATCCCGTGATGCTCAACCGCGCGCCGACCTTGCACCGACTGGGCATTCAGGCTTTTGAGCCCGTCCTGATTGAAGGCAAGGCCATTCAGCTCCATCCACTCGTCTGCACCGCGTTCAATGCGGATTTCGACGGGGATCAAATGGCCGTGCACGTGCCCCTCTCGCTGGAAGCCCAGCTTGAGGCGCGTGTGCTGATGATGTCGACAAACAATATCCTCAGCCCGGCCAATGGTAAGCCGATCATTGTGCCGTCACAGGATATCGTGCTGGGGCTTTATTATCTCAGTCTTGAGGTGCCGGAATATCTCGCGACGCCGGATCAGGCGGAATATGATAAGGAAGGGCGCGTGACCAAAGCCGGTCCGCCCGCCTTCCACTCCGTCGCCGAAATTGAACTGGCGATGAATGAAGGCACGCTGAAACTGCACGACAAGATCCGCCTGCGTCTGGAAGTCCCTTCTGCCGAGGGGCAGGTGACGCGTCGTGTGGTGATCACCACGCCGGGTCGCGCCCTGATTGCGCAGATCCTGCCGGATAATGCGGCTGTGCCGTTTGAGGTCGTCAATAAGCAGTTGACCAAAAAGAACGTCTCCGACGTGATCGACGCGGTTTACCGTCATTGCGGCCAGAAAGAGGCGGTGATTTTCTGTGATCGCCTCATGGGGCTCGGTTTCCGCCACGCGGCGCGTGCCGGTATCTCCTTCGGCAAGGATGACATGATCATCCCGGTCGAAAAGCAGGCGCTTGTTGAGCGGACCCAGGCCGAGATCAAAGAGTTCGAACAGCAATATCAGGATGGTCTGATCACCGCGGGTGAACGTTATAATAAGGTGGTCGATGCCTGGTCACGCTGCACGGATGAAGTGCAGGTCGCGATGATGAAGGAGATCTCAAAGCAGGTCATCGGCAAGCCGACCAACTCCGTCTGGATGATGAGTCATTCCGGGGCGCGTGGGTCGCCAGCGCAGATGAAGCAGCTGGCCGGGATGCGCGGCCTGATGGCCAAGCCATCCGGTGAGATTATCGAGCAGCCGATTATTGCCAACTTCAAAGAAGGGCTTTCCGTTCTCGATTACTTCACCTCCACCCATGGTGCGCGTAAAGGTCTCGCAGACACGGCGCTTAAAACGGCGAACTCCGGTTACCTGACGCGCCGTCTGGTCGATGTCGCGCAGGATTGCATCATCGTTGAGAATGATTGCAGCACGGAGCGCGGCCTGACCGTGCGCGCGGTTATGGATGGGGGTGAGATCGTCTCCTCCCTTTCCGAGCGTATTCTGGGACGGACTCTCTCCGCGGATGTCCTTAACCCGGCTGACGGCAAGGTCCTCTACCCGCGCAACACGCTGGTTGAGGAAGCGGAAGCGGAGGCGATTGAGCAGGCCGGGGTTGAGACGGTGCAGATCCGTTCTGTCCTGACCTGTGACAGTCGCGTCGGCGTTTGCGCGCATTGTTATGGGCGTGATCTGGCGCGCGGCACACCGGTCAATATCGGTGAGGCTGTCGGCGTCATCGCGGCGCAATCAATCGGGGAACCCGGCACGCAGCTCACGATGCGTACCTTCCATATTGGTGGTGCGGCGACGCGCGGTGCTGAGCAATCCATGGTGGAAGCATCCCGTGACGGCAAGGTCACCATCCGCAACCGCAACGTCGTGCAGAACAGTCAGAACATGACGATCGTCATGTCGCGTAACTGCGAGATCGTGCTGACGGATGAGAAAAATGTCGAGCGTGCCCGCTATCGTGTGCCTTATGGTGCCCGATTGCTGGTCACGGAGGGGCAGAATGTCGAGCGCGGCCTTAAAATGGCTGAGTGGGACCCTTACACCCTGCCGATCATCACTGAGGAATCCGGCACGGTCGAATATCTCGATCTCATCGATTCAATCACGCTGGTTGAGCGGATGGATGAGGTGACGGGCCTGACCTCTCGCGTGGTTGTCGATTATAAACAGGGCGCTAAAAGCGTCGATCTGCGGCCGCGTCTGCAGGTCAAGGATGCTTCCGGCAATGTTGTGAAACTGGCGAACGGGAATGACGCACGTTACTTCCTTGCACCGGATTCTCTCCTGTCGGTCGATAATGGCGCGAAGGTGCACGCGGGTGACGTCCTGGCGCGTATCCCGCGTGAAGGCTCTAAAACACGTGACATCACGGGTGGTCTGCCGCGTGTCGCCGAGCTTTTCGAGGCACGGCGTCCGAAAGACCACGCCATCATCGCCGAGACGGAAGGTCGCATCGAAATCGGTCGTGACTATAAGTCGAAGCGCTGCATCATCGTCAAAAATGATGAGACGGGTGAGGAGACGAATTACCTCATCCCGAAGGGCAAGCATGTTTCCGTTCAGGAAGGCGATTTTGTCCAGAAGGGAGACCCGCTGGTCGATGGTCCGCGCGTGCCGCATGACATCCTCAAGGTCATGGGTGTCGAAGCCCTGTCGGATTACCTCGTGAATGAAATTCAGGATGTTTACCGTCTTCAGGGCGTGAAGATCAATGACAAGCATATTGAGGTCATCGTCCGGCAGATGCTTCAGAAAGTTGAAATTCTGGAGCCGGGCGACACAACCTATCTTGTCGGGGAAATTGTTGACCGGATCGAGTTCGAGACGGAGAATGACAAGAGATTGAAGTTGGATGAGGCGCCGGCGCGGGGTGCCCCTGTTCTGCAGGGCATCACCAAGGCGTCGCTCCAGACGCAGTCCTTCATCTCGGCAGCATCCTTCCAGGAGACGACGCGAGTGCTGACAGAGGCCGCAACAGCGGGCAAGGTCGATACGCTGAATGGCCTGAAAGAGAACGTCATTGTCGGACGTCTCATCCCGGCGGGGACAGGCAGCGTCATGAATCGCCTGCGTGCGATTGCCGCCTCTCAGGACCGCCAGCGTCTGGGGCAGGCTTCCGTCGAAACGACCGAAGAATCATCGGAGGCTTGAGGTTGAAAACAAGCGCGCAGCGTCAGGCTGCGCGCTTTTTGCTGGGGTATCAGTAAATATCGTGGCGACTCTATCCAGATGCTTGACTTTTGCTGGTAAGCGCCGTAGGTAACGCGCTTCCGGCTTCCCCCGTCTCTCGGGACGTCAAGGCCGAGGATAGACTTTATTTTTTGCTTTGGACGCCGTTTATCTTTGGTAAACCAAGGTCTGGGGTAGATTTGTTTGGCGGGCGATCTTGCATCGCGCGCTGAGTTGTGTTGAATGCGCGCGGATCAGGTGCGAATCTGGTCTGTCTTTAAACGAGAATCGGGAAGGGCGAATGCCGACCATCAACCAGTTAATCGCAAAAGGGCGTGAGCCTGCTGCGAAGCGGAATAAAGTGCCAGCCCTGCAAGGGTGCCCGCAAAAGCGTGGCGTGTGCACGCGCGTCTATACGGTCACACCGAAGAAGCCGAACTCGGCCTTGCGTAAGGTGGCAAAAGTCCGCCTGACAAACGGGTATGAGGTCGTCAGCTACATCCCCGGTGAAGGGCACAATCTGCAAGAGCATAGCGTGGTGCTGATCCGCGGCGGCCGCGTAAAGGATCTTCCGGGTGTGCGCTATCACATTCTCCGTGGTGTGCTGGATACACAAGGTATTGCAAAACGCCGCCAGCGTCGCTCGCTTTACGGCGCGAAACGTCCTAAGTAAGAGGAATATAAGGCATGAGTCGCCGACATCGCGCTGTCAAGCGTGAGATCCTTCCCGATCCGAAGTTTGGAGACGTCGTCATTACGCGCTTTATGAATGCGCTCATGTACGATGGTAAGAAATCGACTGCTGAAGGTATCGTTTACGGTGCGCTTGAGGCTGTCCGCCGTCGTGGTGGTGCTTCGGCGGATCCGGTTGCGATGTTTCACGCAGCGCTCGACAACGTCAAGCCTGCCGTCGAGGTGCGCTCACGCCGCGTCGGTGGCGCGACGTATCAGGTGCCTGTCGAAGTCCGTGCGGAACGTCGTCAGGCCCTGGCAATTCGCTGGGTGATCGACGCATCGCGCAAGCGTGGCGAAAACACGATGCAGGAGCGCTTGTCCAACGAGCTGATGGATGCGATCAATAATCGCGGTTCGGCCGTCAAAAAGCGTGAAGACACGCATCGCATGGCTGAAGCCAACAAGGCATTCAGCCACTACCGCTGGTAAGTTTAACCAGCTCAACAGTTTCGGGTTTCAATCGGGACCTGATGTTAATGAGCAATCTTCCCCGCCGCAACTTCGGCGGTGGGTTATGGAGAGAACGATGGCTAAGGCTAAATTTGAGCGGACGAAGCCGCACTGCAATATCGGAACGATTGGTCACGTTGACCATGGCAAAACCTCACTGACCGCTGCGATCACCAAGACGCTCGCCAAGTCAGGTGGTGCGACATACCAGGCTTATGATCAGATCGACGCGGCGCCGGAAGAGCGTGCACGTGGTATCACGATCTCGACCGCTCACGTTGAGTATGAGACGAAAAACCGCCATTACGCGCACGTCGACTGCCCGGGCCATGCTGACTACGTCAAGAACATGATCACCGGTGCGGCACAGATGGATGGCGCGATCCTCGTTGTTTCCGCTGCTGATGGCCCGATGCCCCAGACACGTGAGCACATCCTTCTCGCGCGCCAGGTGGGTGTTCCCGCGCTGGTCGTCTTCCTGAACAAGGTTGACCAGGTGGATGACCCTGAGCTGCTTGAACTCGTTGAGATGGAAGTGCGTGAGCTTCTCTCTTCCTACCAGTTCCCGGGCGACGATATCCCCATCATCAAGGGTTCCGCGCTCGTCACGCTTGAAGACGGCGATGCCGAAATCGGTGAGAACCGCGTTCTTGAGCTGATGGAAGCGGTTGACTCCTACATCCCGCAGCCTGAGCGCCCGATTGACCGTCCTTTCCTGATGCCGATTGAAGACGTCTTCTCGATCTCCGGTCGTGGCACGGTTGTGACGGGTCGCGTTGAGCGCGGTGCGGTCAATGTCGGTGAGGAAGTCGAGATCGTCGGTCTCAAGGACACAGTCAAGACGACAGTGACCGGCGTTGAGATGTTCCGCAAGCTTCTTGATCGTGGTGAGGCGGGCGATAATATCGGTGCCCTGCTGCGTGGCACGAAGCGTGAAGACGTTGAGCGCGGTCAGGTTCTGGCCAAGCCCGGCTCCATCACGCCGCACAAGAAGTTCAAGGCAGAAGCCTACATCCTCACGAAAGAGGAAGGTGGCCGTCACACGCCGTTCTTCACCAATTATCGTCCCCAGTTCTACTTCCGCACGACGGACGTCACGGGTGTTGTCCAACTGCCGGAAGGCACGGAGATGGTCATGCCGGGCGACAACGTTGCGATGGATGTTGAGCTGATCGCACCGATCGCGATGGATGAAGGTCTTCGTTTCGCGATCCGCGAAGGTGGCCGGACTGTCGGCGCAGGTGTGGTCGCGTCGATCACCGCCTGAACGAAAATATAGCCTCTTATGGGGGCTGACCTGACCGGGCGCACCTGGTCGGGTCAGCCTTCGAGGCTTAGAAGGAGCAGGGTAGCCCCCGAACCTTATTGAGTTGGACGATTTATAAAGATGGACAGCCAAAACATCCGCATTCGCCTCAAGGCATACGACCACCGCGTGCTCGATAACAGCACGAAGGAGATCGTGAACACGGCGAAGCGCACGGGTGCGCAGGTTCGGGGTCCCATCCCGCTACCGACGCATATTGAGCGTTTTACTGTTAACCGCTCGCCACATGTGGATAAGAAAAGCCGCGAGCAGTTCGAAATTCGGACTCACCGCCGCCTGCTCGATATTGTCGAGCCGACCCCGCAGACCGTGGACGCCCTCATGAAGCTCGACCTCGCCGCTGGCGTCGATGTCGAGATCAAGCTTTAAGGTCCAGACGATGCGCACCGGATTGATCGCAAAAAAGTTGGGCATGACCCGACTCTTCAAGGAAGACGGCACACACGTGCCTGTCACCGTTCTTCATCTCGACGATGTGACGGTTGTCTCCACCCGTAATGTTGAGCGTGACGGCTATACGGCCGTGCAACTCGGTATGGGCAAGGCAAAAGTCAAAAACGTCTCCAAGCCCATGCGTGGGCATTTCGCCGCCGCGAAGGTTGAGCCCTGCAGGAAGCTCGTCGAATTTCGTGTCAGTGACGATGCGGTGCTTGAGGCGGGGACACGCCTTTCAGCCGCGCATTTCGTCGTGGGCCAGAAAGTGGACGTGACCGCAACGAGTAAAGGTAAGGGTTTTGCCGGCGCCATGAAGCGCTGGAACTTTGCCGGTCTCGAAGCCTCGCACGGCGTTTCCATCAGTCACCGTTCACACGGTTCGACGGGACAGCGTCAGGATCCCGGCAAGGTCTTCAAAGGCAAGAAAATGGCCGGTCATCTTGGTGATGAGCGCATCACCACGCTGAACCTCGAAGTCGCCGCGGTGGATGAAGAGCGTAATCTCATTATGGTTCGTGGTTCGGTCCCGGGTGCCAAAAACGGCACGGTGCTGATTCGCGATGCGATCAAGAAGGACCGTCACGCTGACGCGCCGTATCCGGCTGCGACTCTGACGGCCGCCGGTTGAGGACTGAGGGCATGGAATACGAGATCAAGACCCTCGATAACGGAAGCGCCGGTAAGGTGACCCTTCCGGAGGAATTGTTCGGCATCACGCCGCGCAATGACATTATGGCCCGCGTCGTGCATTGGCAGCTTGCCAAACGTCGTGCTGGCACACACCGTGTCAAAGGCATGGGCGAAATTTCCGGCACGACCAAGAAGCCCTATCGCCAGAAAGGCACAGGCTCTGCGCGCCAGGGTTCGTTGCGCGCCCCGCAATTCCGTACAGGTGGTGTGGTGCACGGGCCGGTTGTGCGTGACCATGGTTATGACCTGCCGAAAAAAGTGCGCCGCCTTGGCTTGATTTCTGCATTGTCGCAGAAAGCCGCGGAAGGGAAGGTCGTCATCCTGGAGGCTGTGACCGGCGTGCAGAAAACACGTGATGCCGAAGCCAAAATGAAGGCTCTCGGCCTGACATCGGCTTTGATTGTTGATGGTGTCAATCCGGATGTCGGTTTTGGGCGTGCCATCCGCAACCTGCATAAGATTGATGTGATGCCGTCGATCGGTGCCAATGTTTACGATATCCTCAATCATGAGGTGCTTGTCGTGACGCGCGCCGGGCTTGATGGCCTGAAGGAGCGCCTGGCATGAGCACGACAACCGTTCTGGCGCGCCGTGAAAAGGCCGCCCGCATGAGCCGTGAGGCGATGTTTGACATCATCCGCGCGCCCGTCATCACTGAGAAGGCGACAGCTCTTTCAGAGAATAACCACGTCGTCTTCCGCGTCGCACTTGAGGCGTCCAAGCCTGAGATCAAAATCGCGGTCGAGACGCTGTTTAACGTGAAGGTGCTTTCGGTGAACACCCTCGTTCAGAAGGGCAAGAGCAAAATGTTCAAGGGGCGGCCAGGTCGCCGCTCTGACACCAAGAAAGCATATGTCAAGCTCGCGGATGGTCAGTCGATCGACCTCACGGCGAAGCTGAGCTGACGCGGGGCAGGGAATCATGGCACTAAAACACTTTAATCCGACGACGCCCAGCCTTCGTGGCACCGTCCTTATTGACCGGAGCGAGCTGCATAAGGGGAAACCCGTCAAGCAGCTGACGGAAGGTAAGAACAAATCCGGCGGTCGTAATAATCACGGACGCACAACGTCGCGCTTCCGTGGCGGTGGGCACAAGCAGTCCTACCGTTACGTTGATTTCAAACGTCGCAAATTCGATGTTGCGGGCACGATTGAGCGGCTGGAATATGACCCGAACCGCACTTCTTTCATCGCGCTCATCAAATATGATGATGGTGAGCTTGCTTACATCCTCGCGCCGCAACGCGTGAAGTCAGGGGATCGTGTCGTTGCAGGTGCGCGGGTTGACGTCAAGCCCGGCAATGCGATGCCGCTGGCGGCGATGCCGGTGGGCACGATCGTCCATAATATTGAGCTCAAGATCGGTGCAGGTGGCAAGGTCGCGCGTTCAGCCGGGACTTACGCCCAGCTTGTCGGCAAGGATGCCGGTTACGCGCAGATCAAGCTGCAATCCGGTGAGTTGCGTCTTGTCCGCGGAGAATGCATGGCGACAGTCGGTGCCGTCTCAAACCCGGATAATATGAACCAGCATATTGGCAAGGCCGGTCGCAATCGTTGGCTGGGGCGCCGCCCACATAACCGTGGTGTTGTCATGAACCCGGTTGATCACCCGCATGGTGGTGGTGAGGGCCGTACTTCAGGCGGGCGTCATCCGGTGACGCCTTGGGGTAAGCCGACAAAAGGTTACAAAACGCGTAGCAACAAGCGCACGGATAGCTTGATTATCCGCCGCCGCAAGACCGGTAAGTAAGAGAGGGGCATTAGAGAGATGGCACGTTCCGTCTGGAAAGGCCCGTTCGTCGACGGGTACTTGTTTGGTAAGGCAGAAGCTTCACGTGCGTCGGGTCGCAATGAGGTGATCAAAATCTGGTCACGTCGTTCAACGATCCTGCCGCAATTTGTGGGCCTGACATTTGGTGTGTATAACGGGCGCAAATTCCTGCCTGTGCAAGTGACGGAAAATATGGTCGGACATAAGTTCGGCGAGTTTTCCCCGACGCGCACATTCACGGGCCATGCGTCCGATAAAAAGTCGAAGCGGGGCTGAGATGAGCAAGCCAAAGCATATTCGCACACTTGCCGATAATGAGGCGCAGGCCGTGGCACGCAATGTTCGTGTCAGCCCGCGCAAGCTTGACCTGGTTGCGGCCATGATCCGCAACCTGCCGGCTGACAAGGCGATTGCGGCGCTGACTTTCTCCCGCCGTCGCATTGCGCAGCAGGTGCGTAAGACTCTTGAAAGCGCGATTGCAAACGCTGAAAATAATCATCAGCTTGATGTGGATCAGCTGGTGGTGAAGTCGGCGGAGGTCGGTAAATCAATCGTCATGAAGCGCTTTCATGCGCGTGGTCGTGGTCGCTCCGCCCGGATTGAGAAGTTCTTCAGCCACATCAAAATCGTGGTCGCTGAGCGGGCTGCGACAGAAGATGCCCCTGCGAAGAAGACTCGCAAGCGCAAAGACGTAGCAGAACAGAAGGCGGCCTGATATGGGACATAAAGTCAATCCGATCGGGCTTCGGCTCGGTGTCAATCGCACCTGGGACAGCCGCTGGTATGCGGGCCAGGATTACGCGAATCTTCTTCATGAGGACCTCAAGCTTCGGGCATATCTTCGTCGCAAGCTCGCAGGTGCCGGTGTTTCCCGCGTTGTGATCGAGCGTCCGGCCAAAAAGCCTCGCGTCACGATCTACGCAGCCCGTCCGGGTGTCGTGATCGGTAAAAAAGGTCAGGATATTGACGCGCTTCGTAAAGATCTGAGCCGTATGGCGAAGGCTGACGTCGCGCTTAACATCGTGGAAATCCGCAAGCCTGAAATTGACTCGACACTTGTTGCGGAAAACATCGCGCAGCAGCTTGAGCGCCGCGTGGCGTTCCGCCGGGCGATGAAACGCGCCGTGCAATCCGCGATGCGCCTCGGGGCGCAGGGGATCCGGATCAATTGCTCCGGTCGTCTCGGCGGTGCCGAAATCGCGCGTATTGAGTGGTATCGTGAAGGTCGCGTGCCGCTTCATACGCTTCGTGCGGATATTGATTACGGCGTGGCAACGGCAAAGACGACCTATGGCACTTGCGGTGTGAAGGTCTGGATCTTTAAAGGCGATGTCATGGCGCATGACCCCCTTGCCCAGGACCGTCGTGCCGCTGAGCAAGCGCCGCAGCGTTGAGTCGAAGTTCAAAACAAGCGTCGTGAGGCGCGTGAGGATAACTGATCATGCTTTCCCCCAAGCGGACGAAGTTTCGCAAAGCCCATAAAGGCCGTATCCACGGCCTCGCAAAAGGTGGAACGACGCTGAATTTCGGCGCGTTCGGCCTGAAAGCGCTTGAGCCCGAGAGGATCACGGCGCGCCAGATTGAGGCATCTCGTCGTGCGATTACGCGTGCGATGAAGCGCGCAGGTCGTGTCTGGATCCGCATTTTCCCGGATCTTCCGGTTTCCACCAAGCCGGCTGAGGTGCGGATGGGCTCGGGTAAGGGCTCGCCTGAATATTGGGTCGCACGCGTCAAGCCGGGCCGCGTCCTTTTCGAGATTGAGGGCGTGCCGCCTGATGTCGCGCGCCATGCGCTCGAACTCGGCGCGGCGAAACTGCCGATTAAGACCAAGTTCATTACACGCATTGGAGATGCCTGAGATGGCCGACACGTTCAAAGTCGCCGATCTACGCGGCAAGACGTCTGATGAGCTTGAGGCTCTTCTGCTTGATCTGAAAAAAGAGCAGCTGAATCTGCGTTTCCAGGCTGCGACCGGGCAGTCTGAAGGTGCGGGCCGGGTGCGGCTGCTGCGTCGTGCTGTCGCGCGGATCAAGACAGTTTTGCATCAATCGAAGAACAGTGCGGGCGCAAAAACGTCCGCCGTTAAGTCCTGAGAGGAGACGGACAATGCCAAGGCGTGTCCTGACTGGGCGAGTGACTAGTGATAAGATGGACAAGACGGTGACCGTCCTCGTGCATCGTCGCGTTATGCACCCGCTTTATAAAAAGTTTATTCGCCGCTCCAAGAAATATGCGGCGCATGATGAGCTGAATGAGTGCAAAATCGGCGATACCGTCCGTATCGAAGAATGTGCGCCGATTTCAAAACGCAAGACGTGGATGGTTGTTACGCGCAACGGTGCGGCACTTGGTGCGCCCGCAGCTGACGCCAGCCCTGTTTCGGCTTAAATAGGGGGCTAAAAATGATCCATCCCGAGACCAACCTTGACGTTGCGGATAATTCCGGTGCGCGTCGGGTGCAGTGCATCAAGGTGCTGGGCGGTTCCAAGCGTAAAACCGCTTCGGTCGGCGACGTGATCGTCGTTTCCGTCAAGGAGGCGATTCCGCGCGGTAAAGTCAAAAAAGGTGATGTCCATCAGGCGGTCATCGTCCGCACCTCTTATCCGGTGCGTCGTGCGGATGGCAGTGCCATTCGTTTTGACAAAAACGCGGCGGTGCTGATCAACAAGTCTATGGAGCCCATTGGTACGCGTATCTTCGGCCCCGTCGTGCGTGAGCTGCGTGCCCGCAAGTTCATGAAAATCATCTCCCTGGCTCCGGAGGTCCTGTAATGGCCGCGCGTATTAAAAAGGGTGATCAGGTTGTGGTCATTTCCGGTGCGTCCAAAGGCGTGCGGGGTGAGGTGATGTCCATCCTTCCCAAGGTTGAGAAGGCTGTCGTCCGTGGCGTCGCCATTGCGAAACGCCACACGAAGCCGAGCCGCCAGAATGAAGAGGGCGGCATCATTGCGAAGGAGATGCCTGTGCATCTCTCAAATCTTAAACTTATCGATCCGAAGAGTGGCAAGCCGACCCGTGTTGGTTTCCGCGTTCTTGATGACGGCCGCAAAGCGCGCGTCGCCAAGGCGACCGGCGAGATTATCGAAGGCTAAGGGGGCGATATGAGCGACAAACACGCACACGCTCTGCCGCGCCTGCAGGAACGTTACCAGCAGGAGATCCGTGAGCAGCTTCGTCAGCAGTTTGGCTATAAAAACATTCTGCAAGTGCCGAAGCTTGAGAAGATCGTCCTTAATATGGGCGTCGGTGAAGCGGCAGGCGATCAGAAAAAACTGGATGCCGCCGTCGCGGAGATGGCGCTGATCGCAGGTCAGAAGCCGGTCAAGACGTTGGCACGCAAGGCGATCGCCGGTTTCAAAATCCGCGAGGGCCTGCCGATTGGCTGTAAGGTCACGCTGCGTCGCGCACGTATGTATGAGTTTCTCGATCGTCTCGTTACGATCGCGATGCCGCGCATTCGTGACTTCCGCGGGCTTCCGGCAAATAAGGGCTTCGATGGTCGCGGCAACTTCGCGATGGGCATCAAGGAGCAGATTGTGTTCCCTGAAATCCAATATGACAAAGTTGATTCAGTGCGCGGCATGGACATCATTTTCGTGACAAATGCACAGAGCGATGATGAGGCCAAAGCATTGCTGAAAGCCTTTGACCTGCCGTTCGCGGCCTGAAAGTTTCGTGGTGCCTTTCGTTTTTTGATTGCAAAGAGGCGAAGGGCGCCTTTATAGACACGCTGTTTGGAAAACCGTCGGGATTGGCCCGACAGGTTCCGGGAGAAAGTTTAGCATGGCAAAAGTCTCCGCCGTGAACCGCAACGCGAAGCGCGCGCAAATGGCGCAGCGCGATCGTGCGAAGCGGACCGCGCTTAAGGAAATCATCAAGGATCGTTCTCTTCCTGTGGAAGAGCGGTTCGATGCGTCGTTGAAACTCGCTGAGATGCCGCGCAATGGCTCACGCACGCGTGTGCGCTTGCTGTGCAAGGTCTCTGGCCGTCCGCGCGCCAATTATCGGAAATTCCAGCTCAGCCGTATCGCGCTTCGCGATCTGGCATCAACGGGCCAGATTCCCGGTATGGTTAAATCGAGCTGGTAAGGGTTTAAGACGACAATGTCCCTCTCCGATCCTTTGGGTGATATGATCACCCGTATACGTAACGCGCAGCGTGCACGTCACGCCTCCTGCGTTGCACCGGCGTCCAAACTGCGTGCCAACGTGCTGGAGGCGCTGCGCCGCGAAGGTTATATTCGTGGTTACACGACCGAGGAACTCCGCAAGGGTGTCTCCCAGTTGCGTGTCGAGCTGAAATACGCGGATGGCCAGCCGGTCATTAAAGAGATTCACCGCGTTTCCAAGCCAGGGCGTCGCGTCTATTCCAAAATCAAGGAATTGCAGCGCGTCTATGCTGGTCTCGGCGTTTCCATCCTGTCCACACCTCGCGGCGTCCTTTCGGACGTTGAGGCCCGCGCTGCCAATGTTGGCGGCGAGGTCCTCTTCCGCGTGTTCTAAGGGAGGGATGCAATGTCACGTATTGGCAAATATCCGGTTCCGATCCCTTCAGGCGTGGATGTCACCATCGCTGGGGGTATCCTTACCGCCAAGGGTAAACGCGGCCAGCTCAGCATGCCTCTGTCCCGCTTTGTCGAGGCGAAGGTTGAGGATGGCAAGATCGCCATTCAGCCTGTCGGCAACCGCTCGCGTGAAACCTGGACGATGTGGGGTACCACCCGGGCGATCGCCGCGAACATCGTCAAAGGTGTCTCTGAGGGTTTTTCCAAAACGCTCGAAATCACCGGGACGGGTTTCCGCGCCAGTGTCCAGGGCTCGAAACTGGTCATGAATCTCGGTTTCTCGCATGATGTGGTCTATCCCATCCCGGCCGACGTCAAAATCACGACGCCGCGCCCGACGGCGATTACCGTCGAGGGAAATGACAAGCAGCGTGTCGGACAGGTCGCGCTGGATATTCGTAGTTTCCGCAAGCCGGAGCCTTATAAGGGGGGTGTGCGTTATGAAACTGAGGTTCTTCGTCGCAAGGAAGGCAAGAAGAAATAATGGCTACGCAGCATGGTATGCAGGAGCGCCGTCGCAAGCGGTTGCGTTTCCAGCTTCGCCGCAAGAGCGGTGGCACGCGCCTCACGACGCTTGTTTTGAACTTCGACTCAACGCTGCGGCGCTTGCTCAGCGGCACGACGGTCCTGGGCAAGGGGGTCATGCGCCATGACATCGCCTTTAAAGATCCAGACCTTCACACCGCAAGTGCCATAGGTCGTCTTTGCCGTTGCCACGCCGTAATCAATATCCGCACGAAGCGTATGAAGCGGCACGCGACCTTCACGGTGGATCGCGGCGTATCTCTATCACGGCCGTGTCAAGGCCCTTGCTGAGGCTGCCCGTGAGGGCGGACTCTCGTTCTAGGAAAGGATCACACATGGCACGAGAGCCAAGAGAAGGCGGCCGCGGTGGTCGCGAGCGGGAGCGCGAGGGCGACGATCTTGTTGACAAGCTCGTCACGATTAACCGCGTCGCCAAGGTTGTTAAAGGTGGACGTCGCTTCGCATTTGCCGCCCTCGTGGTCGTTGGTGACCAGAAGGGGCGCGTCGGTTACGGCGCCGGTAAAGCACGTGAAGTCCCTGAGGCGATCCGTAAAGCGACGGAACGTGCGAAGCGCGGCATGATCCGCGTCCCGATGAAGGAAGGCCGCACGCTGCATCATGACAGTTACGGGCATTTCGGTGCGGGTAAAGTTGTGGTGCGCGCAGCTGAAGCGGGAACGGGCATCATCGCCGGTGGGCCGATGCGCGCTGTCTTTGAATCGCTGGGCGTTAATGACGTTGTTGCCAAGTCCCTTGGCACCCGCAACCCGCATATGGTCAAGGCGACATTTGCCGCGCTTGAGCGTTGCAGCAGCCCACGTGCTGTCGCGGCGCGTCGTGGCAAAAAAGCCTCGGATCTCTTCCCCAAGCGGGGCCAGGCCGCTGAGGGCACGGCGGAGGCTGCAAATGGCTAAAAAAAATGCGACAGTCCGCATCCGGCAGATTGCCTCTGCGATTGGCCGCAAGCCAGGCCAGAAAGAGACCCTCGTCGGTCTCGGTCTGCGCGGCATCGGCAGCCAGCGTGAGCTTGAGGATACGCCGGCCGTTCGCGGGATGATCCGTAAAGTTGCCCACCTTCTGCAGGTGGAGGGATAAAATGAAACTCAACGAACTTCGTGACAATGAGGGCTCGCGTTACCGCAAGAAGCGCCTTGGTCGCGGCATCGGCTCCGGTAAGGGTAAAACCTCCGGGCGCGGCGTCAAAGGCCAGAAGGCGCGCGAAGGTGTATCGCTGAATGGTTTTGAGGGTGGTCAGCTCCCTCTCTATCGTCGTATGCCGAAACGCGGCTTTACCAATATTTTCCGTAAGGAATATGTTGCGGTCAATCTTGGCCGGATCCAGAAGGCGATTGACGCGGGTAAACTGGACGCAGCAAACCTCATCACTGAGGAATTGCTTCGGGGTGCCGGGCTCGTCAATGGTGGCAAGATTGCGGGCGTGCGCATCCTCGCGGGTGGGGACGTCACAAAACCCATCAAGCTTGAAGTCGCCGGCGCCTCAGCGGCGGCTGTTCAGGCTGTCGAGAAGGCAGGCGGCTCTCTCGCCGTCACGCAAAAGGCGGAAGTAACGGCCGAGGCGTGATTTCCGCTCAGCCATAGCATTGCAATGCATGCTGTCTTCACGGATAAACAGAACAGCGTCCCGCTATGGCGGCGGCGCTGTTTTCGTTGAAAGGTTAGCACAATGGCTTCTGCAGCAGATCAGCTCGCAGCCAATCTGAACCTCAGCTCCTTCTCCAAAGCGACGGAGCTCAAAAAGCGAATCTGGTTTACGCTTGGTGCGCTCATTATTTACCGCCTCGGGAGTTACATCCCGGTGCCTGGTGTCGATGCAACGATTCTCGGCCAGATCCTTGCCGGGCATAGTCGCGGCATTCTTGGCATGTTCGACATGTTCTCAGGGGGTGCTCTGGGCCGCATGACGGTCTTCGCCCTCAATATCATGCCCTATATCAGCGCGTCCATTATCGTGCAGCTTCTCTCAACGGCGCTTCCCTCCCTGGAGGCTCTGAAAAAGGAAGGGGATCAGGGGCGGAAAAAACTCAATCAACATACGCGTTACCTCACTGTGCTGATCGCGCTTTTCCAGGCGTACGGCATAGCGATGACGTTGCAGCATATGACTGGGAATGGCGGTGTCAGCGCCGTCGTCAATCCGGGATACCCGTTTATCTTCACCGCCGTTCTGACTCTCGTTGGCGGGACGATGTTCCTGATGTGGCTTGGTGAGCAGATTACGGCGCGTGGTGTCGGTAACGGCATCTCCCTGATCATCTTCGCCGGTATTGTCGCGAACCTGCCTCATGCTTTGGCCAGCCTCTTTCAACTGGGCTACACGGGCGCGCTCTCACCGTTTTTCGTGCTTTTGTTCCTCGTCCTTGCGGCGGTGACGATCGCCTTCATCGTTTTCATGGAGCAGGCGCAGCGCCGCGTCGTCATCCAATATCCCAAACGTCAGGTCGGTAGCCGGATGTATGGGGGTGATTCCACCCATATGCCGCTCAAGGTCAATACAGCGGGTGTCATCCCGCCAATCTTTGCTTCCTCCGTTCTGCTGATCCCCGTGACACTTGTCGGCTTCTCAGGCGGTAAATCAGGGGGATGGCTGGCGTCTATCGGGCAGGCACTCAGTCAGGGACAGCCGCTTTACATGGTGACTTACGCCGCCATGATCCTCTTTTTCTCTTACTTCTACGCGGCGGTCAGTTTCAACCCGGAGGAAACGGCGGAGAATTTGCGGAAGCAGGGCGGGTTTGTGCCGGGCATCCGGCCAGGAAGCAACACCGCGCGATATTTTGACCGTATCCTGACGCGTCTGACGACGATCGGCGGTATTTATCTCGTCGCTGTGTGCTTGCTGCCACAGGTGCTCATCAGTCGTTACAATGTCCCCTTCTATTTTGGGGGGACGAGCCTCATCATCATCGTGTCCGTGACTATTGATACGATGACGCAGGTGCAGTCGCATCTCGTGGCCCATCGCTATCAGGGGCTGATGCGCAAGCAGCGTGGTCGGTCCGGTAATCGGGTTGGGGTGCGGCGTTGATGAATATCATTCTTCTGGGCCCGCCCGGCGCAGGAAAGGGCACGCAGGCACAACGTCTGGAGCATGATTTCGGCCTGAAGCAGATTTCAACAGGCGACATGCTGCGTGCCGAGGTAAAGGCGGCGACGCCGCTTGGCAGCCAGGCGCAATCCCTCATGGAAAGGGGCCTCTTTATCCCTGATCCGATTATGATCGAGATGATCCAGGGGCGTATCGAGCGGCCTGATTGCAAGTCAGGCTTCATTCTCGACGGCTTCCCGCGGACGGAAAGCCAGGCTGTTGCTTTGGATGATATGCTGCGTGCGCGCGGGGCCCGGATTGACGCGGTGATTCTTCTCGAAGTCGTGCCCGATATTATTGTGGATCGCCTGGCCCGGCGCACCAACGCGGATGGCACCAAGCGGGCGGATGATGCGCCGGAAACGGTGCGGAAACGTCTGGAAGTCTATGCCCAGCAGACAGCGGTGATTCTGCCGTATTATGAGCATGCAAAACGTCTGAAACGCGTCGATGGAATGCAGGATGTGGAGGCGGTCTATCACGCCATCCTGGAGGCCCTCGGCCTCAACGCACCGCAGGAAACAGATGGTATCACGCAAAAGTGATAATATTCATTTGACTCAGCGGGGCCGGTCGTTATATTCGGCCCCCTTATCACACGAGCTGCCAGGATTGTCGTTTTCCTCATTCAAGGACTTGCGATTCCTCATTTGGTGAAGCGCGGTAGAAATCTAGCAAGCCCGATGAGGGCTGAGGCATAAAAACAGAGTGCGGCTTCCGGGCCGACAGGGAGAGTGAAGCGTGGCACGTATTGCCGGCGTAAATATTCCGACGACAAAGCGCGTCGTCATCGGTCTCAGCTATGTCTACGGCATCGGGCCGTCGACAGCGCGGAAGATCTGCTCCAGGCTCGGCATTGCTGACGCAAAACGTGTCAATGAGCTGAGTGATGATGAAATCCTCAAGGTCCGTGAGTTGATCGATTCCGAGTATCGTGTTGAGGGTGACCTTCGTCGTGAGACAGCGATGAATATCAAGCGCCTGATGGATCTCGGTTGCTATCGTGGCCTGCGTCACCGTCGCGGACTTCCTGTTCGGGGCCAGCGCACCCACACCAACGCACGTACTCGCAAGGGTAAGGCGGTGGCGATTGCCGGTAAAAAGAAAGTCACGCGTTAATCGCGTTTATTTAATGGTGAAGCGGGTGGTGAGTATCGTATTCACTGCCCGATTTGCGTAAAAACTGATTTGGGACAGGGTCAATATGGCGAAGGCGGCGGCTCCGCGTATCCGTAAGAAGGAACGCAAAAATATTATCTCAGGTGTTGCACACGTGCTTTCCACGTTTAACAACACACTGATCACGATTTCGGACGCCCAGGGCAATGCAATTGCCTGGTCATCTTCGGGCGCGCAGGGCTTTAAAGGGTCCCGCAAGTCGACGCCATATGCGGCCCAGGTCGCTGCTGAGGATGCAGGTCGCAAAGCGCGTGAGCACGGCATGGAAACGCTTGAGATCGAGGTCTCCGGTCCGGGCTCGGGGCGTGAAAGTGCCCTCCGCGCGTTGCAGAGTGTCGGTTTTTCCATCACCTCAATTCGTGATATGACTCCGGTGCCACATAATGGCTGCCGTCCTCGGAAGCGCCGCCGCGTCTGATGGTTGCGCGCCGCACCCGGCAAAAGTGCGGTTTCGCCAAGTTTGCGCGGCCCTTATTAAGTGTCGCGTTGTCCTGACCCCGCATGTGCGAGGTTGATACTTCGCTGCGTAGCAGCGAAAAAGTTTTTTGAAAGGCCACGACCTTGGTCCTCCAAAAGAACTGGCAGTCTCTTATTAAGCCGGAGAAACTTGAAGTTTCCCCCGGCGTGATGCCGTCTCATAAGGCGACCGTGGTTGCCGAGCCGCTTGAGCGGGGCTTCGGCATGACGCTGGGCAACGCCATTCGGCGCGTCCTGCTCTCCTCCCTGCAGGGGGCTGCGGTGACGGCCATTCAGATTGATGGGGTTCTTCACGAATTCTCCTCCGTGCCGGGTGTGCGGGAGGATGTGACGGATATCGTCCTTAATGTGAAGCAGCTTGCGCTGCGTATGCATGGGGATGGCCCCAAACGGATGATCCTGTCCGCCACGGGCCCGGGTGAAGTGACAGCGGGCCAGATCCAGGCCGGTCATGATATTGAAATCATGAATCCTGACCTCGTCATCTGTACGCTTGATCATGGTGTGAAGCTGGGCATCGAATTCACGGTCAATACCGGCAAGGGTTACGTCCCTGCCGCCGCCAACCGCCCGGAAGACGCGCCGATCGGCCTGATTCCCGTCGATGCGATTTATTCGCCGATCCGCCAGGTCTCCTACAAGGTTGAGCAGACCCGTGTCGGACAGGTGACGGATTATGACAAGCTGCTTCTGACGGTGGAAACAGATGGTTCGGTGACGCCTGAGGATAGCCTCGCTTTGGCGGCGCGTATCCTTCAGGACCAGTTCCAGCTCTTCATCAATTTTGAAGAGCCTCGCCCGGTCCGCCAGGAAGAGCCACGTGATGAGCTGCCGTTCAATCGCAACCTCCTCCGCAAGGTGGACGAGCTTGAGCTCTCTGTCCGCAGTGCCAACTGCCTGAAGAACGACAACATCGTCTATATCGGTGACCTCGTTCAGAAATCCGAGCAGGAGATGCTGCGCACCCCGAATTTCGGCCGTAAGTCGCTCAATGAGATCAAGGAAGTCTTGACCTCGATGGGGCTGTCTCTCGGCATGAATGTTCCCGCCTGGCCGCCTGAGAACATTGAGGACCTCGCCAAGCGTCTCGACGAGGTCTTCTGAGACAACCCTGGCATCTTTTAATAGAGTAAGGAATTCATATCATGCGTCATGGTGTTGCCGGGCGTAAACTCAACGTCACCTCATCTCACCGCGCGGCAATGTTCCGTAACATGGCCGTGTCGCTCATCAAGCATGAGCAAATCACCACCACGCTCCCCAAGGCGAAGGAAATCCGCCCTGTCGTGGAGAAGCTGATCACACTCGGCAAGCAGGGCACGTTGCATGCGCGTCGTCAGGCTTTTGCCCGGTTGCGTGATGAAGCTATCGTCGCGAAGCTTTTCTCAACCGTTGCGGAGCGTTATAAGGCCCGTGCAGGCGGTTATACGCGTGTGCTCAAGGCAGGTGTCCGTTATGGCGACAATGCGGATATGGCCGTGGTTGAGCTGGTGGAGCGCGATATTGAGGCGAAGGGCAAGGATAGCGGTCCCGTTCAGTCCGCGCCTGAGCTTGAGGCTGAATAACAAGCCTCCACGGATAGCGTCGATCAAACCCGTCTGGTCAAACCAGGCGGGTTTTTTTATCCAGTCATGGACTATGACGGCCAGCGTCTGCACCACCTGCAACGGCAGGAAAATAATGCGTAAAGCGGGGCCATGATCCGCATCCGCCCTTCTTCACTGGCGATTCTGCGTGCAAGGTTTGTCCTTCATCCGAAGAAAATACCGGTGATATTTGACCGTCCGCCGCGAAGACAAGCACGAATATTTACCGACCAAACATCTATTGCTTAAATACAAAGGTTTTTCGAGTATATAACAAGCGCGCTGTTGTGGAACAAAATCAGGCCTCCCGCGTTGATGAGGGCGTGACCTCCAGGAGATTTCCATGCTTAAGCTCGCCTTGTTATTTCTTGTCATTTCCCTGATTGCGGGATTGTTCGGATTCACCGGAATATCCGCCGCATCAGCGGGGATTGCCAAAATCCTCTTCACCATCTTTGTGGTGCTATTCCTTATCTTCCTTGCTATGGCGGTCTTCGCCGGTAAAAGCATCACCTGACGTCAAAGTCACGTCGGCATTGCGGGAGAAGCCGGACAGGCGTCGGCTTATTCCTTCGCTTTACGGAAATACCCGTCAATAAACGGATTATTTGACGTTAACGACTGCCGCTTGGGAAGTGAGGCGGCATCCCATCCACCCCCGAGCGCGGTGATCAGCGCAACGTGGGATGTCCATTGTGACTGACGCACGCCTAAGGCCTGGACCTCGTAATTCAAGGCGTTCTGCTGGCTGGTGATGACCGTCGTGTAAATCTCGGTGCCGGCCATAAAAGCATTCATGGAAACGCGGACAGCTTCTTTCGCGGAGGCGACGGCCGCTTCCTGCTCGCCATATTGTTGTTCGAGTATGCGCAGGTTGGAGAAATTATCTTCAACATTCTGCAGAGCTGTCAGCACGGTCTGGCGGTAATTGGCGACGGCCGCATCGTAATCCGCTTTTGCACTCCGCACGGCCGCGCGCCGCGCCCCGCCAGAGAAGATCGTTTCGGAAGCGGCAGCCCCTAATGACCAGAATCGCGACGCGGCACGGATCAACTCATCAAGCGGGTCGCCGCTATAGCCATATTGTGCGGACAGCGTAAATTGCGGGTAGTAGGCTGCGATCGCCGCGCCTATAGCGGCGTTGAACCCCGCCAGCTTGCGCTCTGCGGAAGCAATGTCGGGCCGCCTTTGCAGCAAGGTGGAGGGCACAGCGGCGGGCACAGCGGGCAAACCGGGGGGAAGATCGGCTTCAGGGATGGTCACCTCGGCAGGCGCTTTGCCCATCAGTACGGCAATCGCATGCTCATATTGCGCGCGCGCAACACCTGCCTGGGTCTCCTGCGCGATCGTCTGCTGCAATTGATAGCGCGCCTGGAGCAGGGCAGAAGGCTCGGCCACCCCGGCTTCCGCCTGGTTCTGTACGATGCGGAGCGCTTCTCGGAAGTAGGAAACGTTGCGCGCGTAAAGGCGGCGCAGACTATCCTGATAGCGCATATTGAAATAATTCGTCGCGAGTTGCGCTTGATAAGATAATCGCGCATTGGCGAGGTCAGCGGCGCTGGCCTGGGTCAGGTCAACCTGCTGCTCCACCTGGCGACGGATTTTACCCCAGATATCAATCGTCCAACTGGCGCTGGGGCTGGTGGACCAGGTATTAACCGTGGTCGTGTGGCTGTAATTCACGAAGGAGCCCGCCGAGGCACTTCGCGACTGTCCGCCCTGCGCATTGCGGCTGAAGGAGAAATTGCCGTTAAGCGTCGGGAATAATTGCGCGCGTACGCTGTCAATCATCGCACGGGCTTTGCGATATTGCGCCTCATATTGCTTGACGTTCTGGTTGGTGATGTTGACCTGATCTTCCAGACCATCCAGCGTGGGGTCGCCGTAAATGCGCCACCATGGACCTTTATCCACTTCCGCCATTTCTGGCTGTGCAACGGTCCAGCCCGGCGGCGGGTTGGGGGCCTCTTTGAAAATAGGTGAGATGATGGCTTGCGGACGCTTATAATTCGGCCCCACCATCCAGCAACCTGTCAAAAAAGGCGTCAGCACGAGGGCCGATAAGAAGGTGTGTGCGGGCAGGATAGGGCGCATCAGCTTTTTGATCCGTGGATGAGGCGATGGAGTGTCAGGCAGGTGGCGCGCATGAAGCGACTTGATGCGCGTCCAAGGCGATCAAGGATGAGGAAAACGGCGGGCACGGTGAAGAGTGTCAATGCCTGACTGAAAATCAGCCCGCCCAAAATGGAAATGCCGAGTGGGCGGCGGAGTTCTTCCCCGTAACCGCCTGTGACGATCAGCGGGATGGCGCCGAAAGCCGCGGCCAGGGAGGTCATGATAATCGGGCGAAATCGCGCCAGGCTCGCACGTCGGATGGAGGCAACGGGCGATAGCCCCGCGCGATCCTCCCGGATGGCGAAATCGATCAGGATGATGGCGTTCTTCTTGACGATGCCGATGAGGAGGATCACCCCGATCATCGCCATAAGAGAAAATTCCTCCCCGGCAAGTCTCAGAGCGATAATCGCCCCGGCCCCGGCTGATGGGAGCGTTGACAGGATGGTGACAGGGTGGACAAGGCTTTCATAAAGGACGCCGAGAACGACGTAGACAGCAACGAGCGCGGCGAGGACCAGATAAGGTTCTTTTTGAATGGTCTTCTGAAATAAAGCCGCGTTCCCGGCAAAATCGACGCGCATCTCCGGCGGTAGGTGAATTTTGACGGTCGCCGCCTTGATCGCAGCGATCGCCTGCCCCAGCGAATGTCCGGGGCGAAGGTTGAATGAGATCGTGGAGGACACGGCCTGGGCCTCGTGATGAACAGCCAGGGGATTAATGGTGGGAACGATGTCCGATGTCATGGTCAGGGGGACCATCGTCGCGGCTTGTGTCGTGACGGCGGCGCCGCTGGATGTATTGGCCCCGCCGGCGAGGCTGTTTGCCATCTGGTTCTGATAAGCGGCCTCAGCCGGATTAAGCGGCGCTGACGACGCGTCTGCTGTACGCACACGGAGATTATTGGAGGCAATGCCCCTGGTGGGGTGCCGCCTGTCGTACTGACCCAGCTTTGCAAAAGGCTTACGGGGCTTCTGGCAAATCGCGGGTCAGCTTCCATGATCACGCGATACTGGTTGGACGGCGTGTAAATGACAGACGCTGCGCGCTGGCCGTAAGCATCGAATAATGTGTTGCTGATGAGTTGCGCTGTCAGCCCATATCGCGCAGCGAGGTCACGTTTGATGGCGATATTGACGGAAGCCCCGCCTTGCTGAAGATCGGAATTCGGGTCGGAAATTTCCGGCAGGGTCGAGAGTGCTTTGACGAGACGCGGCGTCCAGACGGTCAAAGCCTCGGCGTCGGGGCTGAGAAGCGAGTATTGATAAGCGCCATTCCCCCGGCGTGCACCCGTCCTCACGCCGCCCATCGACAGGAAGTAAACGTCAGCGCCCGGTAGATTGGCGAAGGAACGGTCAAGCGCGGCGACAAGCTGCGCCGCTGAACGCTTGCGTTTCGATTTCTCACGAAGGGAGACAAAGAAGCTTGTCTGGTTTGCCTGCCTTCCGCCGAAAAAAGCGATATAGTGATCGATCTCAGGATAATTTTTCAGCCCTTCCTCGACGCGTGCGGTCTTCTCACGCATGTAATCATAGGACGCGGACTCATCGCCCATCACGCGCCCCAAAATCATGCCGACATCCTGTTCGGGAAAAAATCCCTTCGGCATGTTGATCAATAGCACACCGGCGAGAATCAGCGTCCCGGGTAAAGTTAGAACCATCCACCATTGATGGCGAAGCGAGAAATCAAGCATGCGCGCATAAACCCGCTCCACCCGCGCAAACCCGCTCTGCAGAGTAAGGGCGACGGAACGGGGGCTCTCCCGGCCATTTAAGGGGCGCAGAAGAAGCGCGCAGATCATCGGTGTCAATGTCAGAGAGAGGACCATGGAGATGACGAGAGAGATGGAAATCGTCATCGCAAATTCGCGAAAGAAACGGCCGACAAGGTCATCAAGAAGAATGATCGGGATGAAAACGGCAATCAGGGAGGACGTCATTGAAACGACCGTGAAAACGACTTCCCTGGCGCCAACCAGCGCCGCGCGCAGGGGCGTCAGGCCGCGCTCAAGGTGGCGGGTGATGTTTTCGAGCACGACGATGGCGTCGTCAACAATGAAACCGGTAGAGATGGTCAGGGCCATCAGGGAGAGATTATCGAGCTGATACCCGAAGAGATATAAAGCGGCGAAACTGCCGATAATGGAAACCGGCACCACGATGGCCGGGATCAGCACCGCCGCGACACTGTGCAGGAAGACGAGCACAATCCCAATGACGAGTATAACCGCGATAAAAAGCGTCAGACGCGTATCTGCAAGGGAGGATCGGATGATGCGGGAGCTGTCCGCCATCACATGGACATCAACATCATTGGGCAGAGCGGATTTTATAAAAGGTAGACGCGCCTTTAATCCGTCAACCATTTTGACGATGTTTGCCCCGGCCTGCGCATAGACGATCCCCACGACCGCTCGCTTCCCGTCGAAACTGCCGTAAGTGTAAAGATCCTCCTTGTCATCCTTGATCGCCGCGACGCTATTCAGCCGGAGTGGACGATTATTGCGGTAGGCAATGACCAGATCGGCATAATCGGCGGCTCTGCGCGCCTGGTCATTCGTGTCAAGCATATAGCGCCTGTCACCAGAATCGAGGAAGCCTTTCGGTGTGTGCGCATTTGCCGAGGCGAGGGCGGCGCGCACATCTTCAAAACCAATGCCGAATTTGTAAAGGGAGAGCGGGTTGATCTCGACCCTTACGGCCGGCATGGCACTTCCGCCAATCTCGACCTCACCCACCCCTTCAACCTGGCTGAGCTGCTGCTGAAGCGTATTGGTCGCGATGTCGTAGAGCTGCGCGGGTGACCGGCTGTCTGATGTCAGGGCGAGGATCAGGGCCGGAGACCCGTTGGGATTAAATTTAAAATAAAACGGATTGTCGCGCATGGTCGTCGGCAGATCATGCCGCGCCGCCTGAATCGCCGCCGAGACATCGCGCGCCGCGCCGTCAATATTTCGTGATAGGTCAAATTGCAGGATAATCCGCGTCTGACCGCTGGTGGAGGTGGATGTCATTTCCGTCACGCCGGAAATCGCCCCCAAATGACGCTCAAGCGGTGCCGCGACGGTGGCAGCGACCTCCGACGGGGAGCCACCAGGTTGCTGCGCGATGACGAGAATCACCGGCAGGTCGATATTCGGGGCGTCCGCGACCGGTAAAAGCCGGTAAGCAATGGTTCCGGCGACTAAAAGGGCCAGAGACATTAATATCGTCGCGACCGGCCGCAGGATGAAGGGGCGGCTGATATTCACGCGTCACCATGTTCCGCGATGCGTTCAGCATAAGTCTTCAAGCCGAAACGCCGACGTATCGCGGCAGCCACGTGGTCAAGATACAGGTAAATGACGGGTGTCGTGAAAAGCGTCAGTAATTGTGAGAAAACCAGCCCGCCAATAATTGCAATACCGAGGGGGCGCCTCAGCTCGGCGCCGACGCCCGTATCGATCGCCAGTGGCAGCGCGCCGAAAAAAGCCGCCAGAGTCGTCATCAGAATAGGCCGGAACCGCATGATGGCCGCAGTTTTGATGGCCTCAAGGGGTTTTTGCCCACCGCGACGCTCCGCCTCAAGGGCGAAGTCGATCATCATGATCGCATTTTTCTTGACGATCCCGATCAGCAGGACAATCCCGATGATCCCCATCACATCAAGATCTTTCCCGCAAATAATCAGCGCGATCAGCGCGCCCACCCCGGCAGAAGGCAGGGTGGAGAGAATAGTGAGGGGATGGATGAAGCTCTCATATAAGATGCCGAGAACGATATAGACAGCCGCCAAGGCCGCGATGATGAGGAACAATTCATGACTGAGCGCAGCCTGAAAGGCCGCCGCTGTGCCCTGAAAACGGGTTTCGAAAGCGGGTGGAAGGTGAATTTCCGCCTGAGCCCGGGAGATTGTGGACGTCGCGTCGCTGAGTGAGTAACCATCGGCGATATTGAATGAGATGGTCGTGGCGGGGAAATGGCCATAATGCGTGATCAGCAGGGGGGCGCGCCGAATATCCTGCGTCGTGACCTGACTGAGCGGCACGAGGCCGGAACTGGGCCGCCTCTGGGGGCCAGACGCGCTTTCCCCCATTTTATCAGCTGCGCCGGGAAGGTAGAGTTGCTTGAGCTGTTCAAGCGAACCCTGAAACCGGGGTTCCGCCTCCAATATCAGGCGATATTGATTGGATTGCGTATAAACTGTGGACACTTGACGCTGCCCGAAACTGTCATAAAGCAGGTTATCAACCGTCTGGGGGGTGATGGCGTAACGCGCCGCCGTCGCGCGATCCAGCGTCAGGTAAGCCATCAGGCCGTTAGATTGGAGATCGGATGTCACGCCTTTAAGGGCGGGCTGCTGCTGAAGCGCCTCAATAAGGCGCGGCACCCAGAGTTTGAATGCGTCATAATCCGCATTTTCAAGCACGAATTTATATTGCGTTGCTGAAAGGGCTGAATCGAGAGAGAGATCCTGCACTGGTTGCAGGTAGAGGCGCGCGCCGACGACGTGGTTCCCGGCTTGTGAAAGGCGCGCCAGGGTCGTTTCAAGCGACGCCGTGCGGGCTTTCCGCGGTTTCAGGCTGATCATCAGGCGGCCCGTGTTCAGCGTCATATTTTCACCATCGACGCCGATAAAGCCGGAAATATTCTCGACATCCGGCACTTTCAGAAGCGCTGCGATCACGTGACTCTGCCGGTCCTTCATCCCTTCGAAGGAGATCGTTTCCGGCATTTGCGTAATGCCCTGTATCAGCCCCGTATCCTGCGTGGGGAAGAAACCTTTCGGGATAATCACCGCCAGCCACAACGTCAGAACAAGGGTGAGGAGAGCCGTCAGGGCAGTGAGGCGCCGATGCGCCAGCACGATGTCCAGAAGCCGCGCATAGTAAGCGATGAGGCGATTGATCCCGCTTTCAATCCCGCGTGCAAACTGCCCCCACCGCCCCGAATTTCGGGAGCTGTGGGGCCTTTCGGTGAGGAGGCGGGCGCACATTGAGGGTATCAGCGTTACCGCGACCACGGCGGAGAGGGCGATCGTCACGGCCAGCGTCACCGCGAATTCATGGAAGAGCCGCCCGACAACATCCCCCATGAAGAGAAGCGGGATGAGGACCGCGATGAGGGACACGGTGAGAGATATGATCGTGAACCCGATCTCCCGCGAGCCGATGATGGCGGCGGTGTAGCGGTCCTCTCCCTTTTCAATATAGCGGGAGATATTTTCGATGACGACGATGGCATCATCGACGACGAAGCCGGTCGCAATCGTCATGGCCATCAGGGAGAGATTATCGAGCGAGTATCCCAGTAGATAGACAACCCCGAGACTGCCCACGATGGAGATCGGCACGCTCAGGCTGGGAATGAGAGTCGCCGGGACATTGCTCAGAAACACGAAGATCACCCCGACCACCAACAGGATGGCGAGGGCCAGCTCAAACTCCACGTCGGCGACGGAAGCCCGGATGGTGGTTGTGCGGTCTGTCAATTCCGTAATCGTGATGCCGGGTGGCATGGTCGATTGCAGGCGCGGCAGGAAGGATTTGATCTTATCGACGACAGCGACAACATTGGCCCCCGGCTGACGCTGAACACTTAGAATCAGCGCTGGCGCCTTGCCGGACCATGCGGCGAGCTGTGCGTTTTCAGGGCCTTCAACGACCTGTCCCACGTCGCGCAGCCGTATGGCGCCATTATTCTGGTAGCCGATAATTTGATTCATCAGCTCTTCGGGCGATTTGATCTGCCCATCAATATGCAGTGTCGTAGCGCGGAGCGGCCCCTCAAACGCGCCGGAGGGGGCGTTCACAATAACTGTGCCGAGTATTGTCCGCACCGTGTCCAAAGCAATGCCGTAAGACGTCAATTTCGGGATATTGATCTGGATGCGATAGGCTTTGCGCTGGCCCCCGGCAAGTGTGACCAGCCCCACCCCCGGCACCTGGCTGATATGCTGCAATAAACGTGTCGTCACGTAATCCTGCACGCTGGTCAGTTTGAGCGAGTTGGAGGTGACGGCCAACGTCAATATCGGTGTATCGGCCGGATTGACCTTGGCATAAATGGGCGGCGCGGGCAGGTCGGAGGGCAGGAGCGACCCGGCTTGATTAATCGCGGCCTGAACCTGCTGTTCGGCAACATCCATCGACATATTTAGACCAAAGCGCATCGTGATGAGCGATGCACCGCCGGATGATTGTGAAATCATCTGGTCAAGGCCCGGCATCTCGCCCAATTGCGTCTCAAGCGGCTCACTGATGGTGCTTTCAACCACGTCCGGATTGGCGCCTGGATAAATTGTCGTGACAGTGAGTGTCGGATATTCCACATCCGGCAGGGCGGCCACCGGCAGAAAACGGTAGCTGAGCAGCCCTGTCAGGAAGATGGCGATCATCAGCAGGCTGGTCGCGACCGGCCTCTCTATAAAAATCCGGGACGGATTCATCATTTTTTCGGCGCCGCCATATCCGGTTGCGAGGTCTCGTCGCTGTCTGAATTTTCGATGCGGATTTTCGACCCTTCTCTCAAATGGTTCGTGCCCTGCAACACAACCCGGTCGCCCGTTGTAACGCCCTGGAGGATTTCAGTGCGGGTTGCATCACTCTGCCCTGTCAGGACCGTCCGGAGGGTCACGGTATCATCCTTTTTAATAAGATAGACGTAAGCGCCGTCCGGGCCGGTTTGCACGGCATCCGCGGGTAGGAGAATCACATCATGTAACGTCCTGACATTGAGTCGCGCATTGACGAATTCATTGGGGAAGAGGCGCTCGTCAAGATTGGGGAAAATGGCCCGCATCCTGACCGTGCCTGTGGCCGTGTCAATCTGGCTGTCCACGGCCTGAACGGACCCTTCCGCGATCTTCACGGTGTTGTTGCTGTCCCACGCCTCCACCTTCAGCGCGCCGCTTGACGTCATGGCGGCCATCACGTCCGTCAGTTGATTTTGCGGCACCGTCATCATGACGGAAATCGGTTGCATCTGCGTCAGCACCGCCAGGCCACCTGATTGCCCGGCCGTGAAATAATTGCCACGATCAACCGCGCGAAGGCCTATGCGCCCATCGACAGGGGCGCGGATATGGCAATATTCAAGGTTGAGGCGTGCATTATCGACGTTGGCGCGGTCAAGCTTAACCGTCCCCTCTAATTGCTGAACCTTATATTGTGCGTCTTTCGCCGTCATGGCGGCGACTGATTTCTGGCGGATCAGCTTTTCATACCGGCCGGAATTGATGCGCGCATCCGCAAGCTGGGCCTCATCCTGCTGCAATGTGCCCAAAGCTTGTTCCAGCGCGATTTCATAAGGGCGTGGGTCGATTAAAACCAGTTCATCGCCTGATTTAACGTGTTGCCCCTCTGAAAAATTGACCGCCATGATGTAGCCGCTGACTCGTGATTGCACCGTAACATTGGTGATGGGCACGACTGTTCCCAGCTCCGTCATGATGATGGGCAGATCCCCTTTCATAGCCGTCGCCACGGTCACGGGCTGGGCAAATGCGCCCTCGGCCGTGTAATCCGTTTTTTTTGTCCCATGCAGGCACATGCGAAGGAAAAAGAGGCAGATCACGGCGGCGATAGCGGTCATGATAATTTGACGGCGTCGGCGCGGATTTCTCATCCATTTCTGGGCGGAGGTAGCGTCCATCTGAGTCACGCGGTTTTCCTGGTCATGAATGCGTTGATCCTGGCGCGTGCGCGGGTGAAACGCGTCGCGCGATTCAGCGATTTCCCTGTTAATCGCTTGTGACGAAATTGGTAACACAAGTCATTAAAATTTATCATCGTTGCTTTTATTGCCATGCCGTTAAAACGGCCTCGCAAGCCAGGAAAGAAAAGCAACAATATGTAACGCCTCTGCGTTAAACTTGTCCCGCAGGCAACAGTTTGGCGCCGGCATTTCGTTAATGGATGACAATTGTTCCCGCGATGGCTCTGTTCGCTGCAGGAATTGTCGCTTATGCTGGTCCATCCTTAGAGGAGGCTTTTATGACAAAGAATATCGAGGACAAGGCAGAAGGCATGATGAACGAAGCGAAAGGCCGCGTGAAGGACGCAGTGGGCGGCCTGACGGGCGATGCCAAGACGCAGGCCAGTGGCAAAATCGACCAGATGTCCGGGATGGCGCAGCAGGAATTCGCTGATCTTTACGACGAAGCGGAAACAATTCTCGAGCGCGCGACAATATTTGTGCAGGATCGCCCGGTCATCTCCGTTATTGGCGCCATGCTCGTCGGGTTGTTCGTCGGCATGCTGATGAAAAGTTGTTGCAAAGCGAAATAAGCTTTTCAAGCGCGGCGCTTTCGCAAATGTGACGCCATGATGACGCTTTCTCGACACCCGGTTAACCGCCGCACATGTTGAAGGGGCGGGCACCGGAGCGGGGTGCCTTGTGCGCCTGTCAGGTGTCGTGGGGCATGGATCTCATGGTGATCGGCGGTGCTGATCAGTCCGGGACAAAACGGCACTTTACTTTTTGTGCGCCATCTGATTCAAACCCGATTCGAAGTGGGTGAGGAAGGGGAGAGGTCAGCGACCGCGTAATGCCGGATTTCAGATATGAATATGAAAACGGTGCCCCTGAGCGCGCTGTTGCGGGGCTGGACGAGGTCGGGCGCGGCCCGATCGCGGGACCTGTCGTCGCAGCTTGCGTCGTCTTTCCCCATGACTTGCCCCTATCTCTGCAATCCATGATTGATGATTCCAAAAAATTATCGCCGATGCGGCGCCTCAGCGCCTTCCAGGCGCTTACGGGGGGCGTGTGTCATTTCGGGGTGGGTGCCGCGTCCGTCAGAGAGATCGAAGCCCTCAATGTCGGTAAGGCAAGTCATCTCGCTATGCGGCGCGCCATGAAACGCCTCCCTTTCTTGCCGCACATTGCGTTGGTCGACGGCAAAGCGCGCGTCGATCTGCCTTGCGAGGTCAGGATGATCATAAAAGGTGACCAATTAAGTCTGTCGATAGCTGCGGCGTCCATCATCGCCAAAGTGACGCGAGACCATCTGATGGCGAAACTCGCCCGCCGATATAAGGCTTACGGTTGGGAAAGAAATGCCGGTTACGGTACGGCAACCCACCTTCAGGCTCTGAAATCTGCCGGTGTGTGTCGCCATCACCGGCGTGGCTTTGCGCCGGTAAGTGCCATGCTGGCGCAAGCTGGATGTCTTGGCGCGTGACATATCCGGCTGCGATACGTCGCCTGCATCCCATTAATGCTCCACGCTCTGATTTAGGGGGATATTACGTGTGACTCATCAGGACTTCCCGATCGACCAGATTCTATGTGGTGAATGCGTGTCGACGATGCGGAGCCTGCCTTCTTCCAGCATCGACTGTATTTTCGCGGACCCGCCATATAACCTGCAGTTGCGCGGGGAACTGCGTCGCCCGGATGAAACCGTTGTCGATGGCGTGGATGATGACTGGGACAAATTTACGGATTACAGCGCCTATGATCGCTTCACGCGGGACTGGCTCGCGGAGGCGCGGCGTCTCCTGACGCATGATGGCACGATCTGGGCCATCGGGTCCTATCATAATGTCTTTCGTCTCGGTGCAATCATGCAGGAGCTCGGCTTCTGGATCCTCAATGACATTGTGTGGCGCAAAGCCAACCCCATGCCGAACTTCCGCGGCAGGCGATTTACCAATGCGCATGAAACCATGATCTGGGCTGCGCGCGGGCCGGATAGCAAATATTGTTTCAATTATCAGGCCATGAAAACCCTGAATGACGATGTGCAGATGCGCAGTGACTGGTACCTGCCTCTCTGCACGGGCAATGAACGCGTCAAGAACGTGCATGGCCTGAAGCTTCACCCCACCCAGAAGCCGGAAAGCCTGCTGCATCGCGTCCTGATTGCCTCGACGCGCTCCGGCGATGTCGTGCTTGACCCGTTTTCCGGCACGGGTACGACCGCCGCTGTTGCCAAACGTTTGGGACGGCATTTTGTCGGGATCGAGCGGCACCCCGATTATGTTGAGGCCTCACGCCTTCGCGTTGACGCCGAGCAACCGCTTTCGGAGGAACATGCTGCCGTGACGCCCGCGAAACGGGAAATGCCGCGTATTCCATTCGGGACTTTTGTCGAACAGGGAATGCTGCCAGCCGGGACTGAATTATGTGACCGGCAACGGCGTCTGCGTGCGGTCGTCAGTCCTGATGGGAGTCTCGTCAGTGGAGGCCAGCGTGGTTCCATCCATAAAATGGGGGCACAATTGACGGGCGCGCCTTCCTGTAATGGCTGGACGTTCTGGTATTTTGAGCGCAATGGCGAGTTGCTTCCGCTGGATATCCTGCGCACGGAATCATCGCAGACCAAATTGCGGAATGCTGGCTGACGGCAAAATAAAGCGGCCTCCTGAAGGGGCCGCCTTGTTACTTCGACCCGAAACCCAGAAAGCCGACTTCCGGCGCGGCGTGGCCGCCTGAAACGTCATAATGATGCACCGGCCTGGCCTTCTGCCGCATCTCAGCCTTTACCGAGAGGCGGTGGCCTTCGGCGGCATTTGCGTCGGAAACATCTTCATCAAAATTGGCAAGCCGACCCGTTGAGTCGGAGCCGCGCATCGATAGGAGCAGGAAAATAATATCCTTGCGATTAAGGTCGATCGCCAGGTCAAGTGGCGTCTGGTCGAGGATATTATGCGCGTAAATATTGGCGCCACGTCCCAGCGCTTCCTTCGCTGCGTTGAGGCTGCCGCGATTGACCGCATCATATAAAGCGTCGGTCGGGTTAAGGTCGCGATTCGCGTGACCGGCATCCTGCTCCTGCGTGTCCGCACCGGGTAGGGCGGAGGGCGGCGCCGCTGCTTTCGCGGCGCGACGGGCTTCCGCCGCTTTCTGGGCTTCCGCCGCTTCCTGCTCTGCCTCCGCCTCATCCGCCGTTTGCCCGAGGACAGAAGTGGCGGGCAATGTCACCCAGGCGCTAAGTCCCAATATGGCGATAAGCAAAAAGCGCGGCAGGGGGCTCAACGGAAATGCAGGTCGATTGGCAGACATTCTACTCTCTTAGCCTTGAAGCGAATATAAATCGATACCCCTCGCCAACTTAATGCGTGGCGCACAGCCTATAAACATGCCGTTCAGATTTTTCGTTCCCGCCACCAGGCGAAGAAGATGCAGAAAATAATAGAAAGCGCGCTTATCCACGGTGGCAGGATCTGGCGGGTTTTCATGCGGGACGGGTCAGCTTCACGCCCTGGCGGGAAGGCCCAGACGGAGCGTCCATACCGTCCGGGGTGAAGCGAAAGCCTTGTCTCAGCATCGAAATTATTCGACCAGACGATGTGCCCGGATGATTGCTGCACCAGAGGATCAAGTCGCGATGACGTCGCACGCAGATCCTGCCCTTCAAGCGTTTCAGCATGTTCCGGCAGAACGAATGATTCAAGATCCCCCTGCTTGAGGCGCCAGATACCGGGGCTTGGCTGGACTACAGCATGGTTCGTGAATGCGCCCTTCCCATCAGAATGAAGAGACAGCGTGAAATGACTTGAGTCAGGCCGTGTCACCTCGACAGGCTCGTCGATTCGCGGTTGCAGACTGTGCCGGGTGATGTCGAGCCGGTTCCCGGAGATCTGGCCCGAAAGTTGTTCCGCTTCGAGGGCTGGCTCCTTCATCAACCAATGGGCCAGCCGGCGCAGGAGTTGCGCCTGCGGGCCGCCGCCCCCTCCCCACGGGACCAGAGCCAGATCTGATCGGAAAACAGCATGGCGACGCGTCCCTCTCCCGCCTGGCCGAGGACGAGGAGGGGTTCTCGTCCGGTCCCTTCATGACAACATCGCCCTTAACGGAGGCGGGCGCGACATTCAAAGCGCGGTACCAGGGGCCCCAATGCGGGGGCAAGCCATTGACGACAGGGTGGCGTTGACCCAGCGGCGTCAGTTGCGGGACAAATTTGCGGTCCATCACGCCATGAGCCTCCGCCGTCGCCGGCAGGATCTGCGCAAGCGGCGTGTCTTTCAGGGAGCCATCTTCAAGAAATTCCGGTCCCGTGAGTAATAACAGTCCACCGCCGCCCTGCACGAAGCGCGCGATATTTTCCATATAAGCGTCCGGCAACAGGCCCATCGTCTTGAAACCATCCAGAATGATGAGATCAAACTGATCAATCTTCTTCTCGAAGAGCGCCTGTGTGGGGAAGACGACCAGCGCCATCTCATCCGTTGATGTGCCATCATCCTGCTCCGGCGCACGCAGGATCGTGAAATGCACGAGATCAACGGCCGGGTCGGAGCGGAGGAGACGCCGCCACACGCGTTCCCCCGGATTGGGCGCACCGGAGACGAGAAGCACCTTGAGCCGCTCCCGAATGCCGTTGATGTGGAGTGTTTCGATATTATTCGCCGTGGTCATCTCACCCTGCAACGGTGAAACCTGGATGACCACCGGCATGTCCCCGGCCGCTTTCACCGGTACTTTGAGCGTCTCAGCATGGCCGGTTTCAACGGTAACATGTTGCGGCGCGGCGTGGCCCGCCTGCAAACTTACCTGCGCCTTGTGCTTCTCCGTGCTCCCGTGATCGATGACTTTGATGACGATTGATGCATCTTTGCCGACAATGCCGTATGTCGGCGCTTCCAACACCATGATCTGCCGGTCCGTTTCCTCCTTCTTCCCGGTCAGGACGACGTTGAGAGGTCGGGGCCCGCGCCCCGTATCGGCGGCGAAAATTCTCGGCAATCTGGGCGGCGCGTCATGCACCATGCCATCCGTGATGAAAATGGCCCCGGCGAAACGACGTGGGTCAGTCACCGCATTTTGCAGGTCGGTGAAAAGCGTCGTGCCTTCCGATCCTGAATCGGTCGCATGAATGATTTTGAGGTTGAGGCCGCTTTCCTGCCCTGCCGCATTCCTTATTTTCTCAAGGGCCGCGCGCGCTTCCGCCTGGCGATGCGCCATCTGCATGGAGGGCGATTCGTCAAGCACGACATATACATCTGAGGCACCCGGCTTATACGCGATCCGGTGAGAAATGGGATTGAGAAGCCATATTCCGGCGATCAGGAAGGTTAAAAAGCGCGGTATCGCACCCCGCATGCGACGAAACACAGCATAGGTGGAAAACCCAAGGCAGATCACCAGAAAAGGGATTACGACGAGCCATGGAAGGAGCGGCGAGAAAGAAAGCGTTGTCATGGCTGAAGCCGCTTGAGCAGAGCGGGGACTTTCATTTGATCCTGCTTATAATTGCCGGTCAGGGCATAAATGATGATGTTGACGCCGAAACGTTCCGCAAGGGTGCGCTGGCGATCACGACCGGGGATGACGGCATAGGGGTGATTGCCCTGATCATCCACCGCCCAGGCCCGCGCCCAGTCTGCCTGCCCGATAATGACCGGGCTGACACTGTCATTATTCGGGTCCGCATTCCGCGCCACCCAGACGGCCTTCCCCGCATAACGCCCGGGAAAGCTGCGCAGGATGTAGAAGCAATGGGCAAGAATATGCCGTGCATCCAATTTCGCCAAAGCGGGAAGGTGAATGCCGCGCGTGACCTCAGCAAGGTGGCGCTGCGCTGCTAAAGCGTCATCATCCTCTTCCCCCGCATCAATGATGTCGATCAGAAGCATGCCCCCATGGGCGATGAAGTCTTCAAGCGCCGCGTTACGTTTGGCCTCAAATTTTGTCTGCGCGTCGATAGGCCAGTAAAGGAGGGGATAGGGCGCGAGGTCATCCTCCCCCGGCCGCACGCCATCCGGTGCCGCCAGTCTGGCGGATGTCCGGTCAGATGCATAATCGGAAATCCCTTTCATGCCTTGGCGCGACACGGCGTCCAGCGTTTCCTGCCCGGTCAGTATATAGGCGAGGCGCGTGGCGCGCGCCGCCTCCGCAACGGAGGTCGCTTGTGCCGCGGTTACCGCAGGGCGTGCGGAGAAACCTAGAAAAACTAGCACGCCGAAAATCATCAGGCCCAGATGCCGCGCGCGTAAAATGATGTCCGCAAGCAGGCAAAGCACGCCGATCAGAACAAGCGCCGCGCCCGCATCATGTGTCGGCGTCAGCTGTCCCGCCGAAATGACACGTCCCGTCATTGTTTCACGCTGGAGCGGCGTCACAAAAGGGCCGAGATTATAGGCGTGCGCCGCGCCCTGCATGCCATACATGCCCGGTGGGTGGGCCGGGCCCGGGCGCGTCACGGTGAGGGTCGAAGCTGTGAGAGGTTGAACGCCATCCACAGCTTTCCGCAAATCGCCCTCATCGCCCAAAAGCTGGAGGGGTGGCCACTTATCGGCCGTGGATTCAGCCGTCACACCCGTTGAGCGCCGCACGATACGATCCAGCATATCGGGGAAAAGTCCGGTGAGGGGCAGGTTGCTCCATTCCGGGCCGCTATCCGCATGAAACAGCACAATCTCGCCGCGGCCGAGATTTCTGGCGGTGACGAGAGGCGTGCCGTCCGTCAATCGGGCCCATATCCTGCCGGGCAATTCCGGGTCGGGCTGGGCGATGACCGTCCTGCGAATGACGAGATCGCCCGGTGGCACAAGTCCGTTAAAAGGTGAGGCGGGTGGAAAAGCGGCGAGGGTTTGAGGTTTTTCCCACGACATGACGCTGTCGAGATCCCGCAGATTCCCGACAAGGCGCACGGGCAGGAGACTGTTTTCGGGCGATCCGTCCTGATTTTCCCCCATCGCAGCGTCTACCGTGCTGACGAATCGTACCAGCCAGCCGCCCTGCATCACGAAATCCTTCAGGCGGTGCTGGTCATCAGTGCGTAAGGCCGTCTGGGAAGGCCAGATGATAACGGATAATTTCTGCGCAAGGAGTTGATCCAGCCGCCCCTGCCGCATGTCTGAAATCTGTGACAAGGCATGACGCAGATAAAATGAGGGCGTGTTGATGTCATCGCCCTGACCTGGCGCCAGTAGCAACCCTACAGGATGACGCTGGCGCGAGTCATTCATCAGAAAGATACTGGCGGGGCCAGCTTGATGCCCGTCAGAAAGACGGAGCGACACGCGTGCCATTTTCCGTTGTACGGGCGCCGGGAGGTTGCTTTGCCATTCGAGGCTTTTCTGGCCGGCGGTCAGCACAATATGATCACGCCGCAAAGTGAAATGACTCGCTGTCTCGGCCACGACGTCGAGTTCAGTCGGCGCCGTCCCCAGGCGCGAGATCAAGAAGCGCGGGGAATGATTACCTTCGCCGACCGTTTTGAGCGAGAATATGTCGCGATCCGGGAGGGTCAAGGTGAACCATCGTGATGCCGACTGGAGTTGCGCGCGGAAGGAAGCGTCGTCATCCGTCGCGACACCGTCTGAAAGCAACAGCACAGTGCGACCGCCCAACGCGACATCCTTGAGTGCCTGAGCACGTTCTGTCGGCCAGGGGCGGGGCCGGACGCGCTGAAGATGCGCGCGCAGAAGGCTCAGATCATGTGAGACCACCGGGCCGGTAAAGCTGCCATCATCCTGACGCGCGGTGGCGACCAACGTCACGGCATGGCCGTGCGCGAAGCTGTTTTTACCCAGGCGCAAAATCGTTTCGCGGATCAGCGTCTGATTGGGATAGGCCGCCCAGCCATTATCAATGATGAGGGTGATATCGTCATTTCGCCACCCGTCCTGGGCCGCTTTCGGTGACCAGATGGGATGGGCGAGGCCGAGAATGATCAACGCAAGTGCAACCGACCGCAAAATGAAAAGCCAGATTGACGCCCGCGCAGGCGTGGATCGCCGGACCTGAATGGATTGCAGGATTTTCAGTGGCGGAAAAATATATTGTTTCGCAGGTGGCGGCGCCATCCGCGTGACCCAATAGGCAAATGGCAAAACCAGCAGGGCGAGAAGCAGAAGCGGATGTAAAAACGTCATCGCGCTTCTCCATGCGTTCGGGCCGATAATCTGGCGTGGAGCGGCCTTAACATTGACGCGACATCACCGTTGGTCGGCATCAGCGTGAAGCTCCCGCCGCGCTGCACGATGAAGTGACGCAGCGCATCCAGATGATCGCGCAGGGATTTCTCATAAGTCCGAGCGACGTCATCATCAATGGACATGCGATGGCGTATCGCGGCTGAACTGTCGGAAAGGGCGGTAAAACCGCGAAAAGGCAGAGAGATTTCGGCGGGGTCAAGCACGCAGATCAGATGGAGATGCCGCCCCAGAGGGCTCAAACCTGCGAGCGTCTCTTCAATCTGGTCAACCGACCAGAGGAAATCGCTGACCAACACGATTTCTGAGGAAGGCGGCACATCGCCCGCGTCAGGACTTTGCGCCTGCTGGCAGGCGACCAATCTCTCGCCAAGGGCGGCAAGGGCGCGTGCCGTGCGGAAAGGTTGCGCTTTCGTGCCGCGGGCGGTGAGGGCGACATTTTCACCACCCTTTAAAGCTGCGCCGCCCAGTGCGATTGCTGCGATAAACGCCACGTCGCGCTTCAGGGGAAGGCGCGCCCTGGAGCGCCATTGCATGGAGGCGCTGACATCGCACCATAAAGCGAGGCTTCGCTGGGTTTCGGCTTCCTTCTGCCGCACCCATAATTGTCGGGAGCGGGCGGATTGACGCCAATCTATGTGACGTGAAGGTTCATGCGGTTGCGCCAACCGGAATTGCCAGAAATCCTGCCCCATCCCCGCGCGCCTGCGACGATGCGTGCCGGACTCGAGGCGGCTGACTACGTTCTGCGCCTGCAGAAGCAGGGCCGGCAAATCCGTAGCTCCGTCGGGAGGCGCCGACAAATACTCTTCCGCCTTGCGGCCCCCAGAGAAAAATGAAGAGATTCTTGAGAAATCCCACACGTCAGGCAAGTCGACGGACAGCGCTGGCGATGACGGAATCAATCGTGATCCCGGCTGATTCCGCGGTGAATTTGAGTCCCATGCGGTGGCTCAGTGTCACCTGCGCCAGGGCTTCAATATCGGCGATATTGGGGGAGAGGCGTCCCGTCAGCAGGGCGCGTGCGCGGCAGGCGAGCATTAAGGACTGGGCCGCGCGCGGCCCGGGGCCATAAGCAAGATGTTGCGCCTCCGGCAGGTGAGAGGTTTCCGGTCTCAGCTCTCGCACCAGATGGATGATCGCATCGGTAATCTTCTCTCCCACTGGCAGGCTGCGGATAAGATGTTGCGCGGCGAGAAGGGTCTCGGCGGAAAAGAGCGGCGCAATCTCGGTTTTTTTGACACCCGTTGTAGCGACAAGCATACGTTTTTCCGCATCAGCGTGCGGATATGTCAGCTTGATGCACAGCATGAAGCGGTCAAGCTGCGCTTCCGGGAGGGGATAAGTCCCCTCCATATCCAGCGGGTTCTGGGTGGCAAGGACGTGAAAAGGTCGGGGCAGCGCGTGCTCCTCCCCGGATTGCGTCACACGATATTCCTGCATCGCCTGAAGCAGCGCAGATTGCGTGCGGGGGCTGGCGCGGTTGATTTCGTCCGCCAGAAGCATCTGGGTGAAGATCGGCCCGGGGATAAAGCGAAAGCCGCGTTGACCGGACGGCGTCTCCGCCAATATTTCGCTGCCGGTGATATCGGACGGCATGAGGTCGGGCGTGAATTGAATGCGCTTCGTATCAAGGCCCAGAATGCGCGCGGCGGTTGACACCAGTAACGTTTTCCCCAGTCCCGGCACACCAAGCAAAAGCGCGTGTCCCCCGGACAGGACGGCGGTAAGCAGATGCTCGATCACCGCCTCCTGGCCAAAGATTATGCGCCCGATCGCATCACGCGCGTCAGAAAGGCGCGCCACCAACCGATCGGCCTGCGCGAGGAGGGCATCACCTTTCCCGGATTGTGTTTCGACGCTGTGATCGGTCATAGTTATCACTCTTATCGCTAAGGGGTTTTATCGCGAGACTTCCGTTACCACATAAGCGGGATGGAGGAGGATAAAAGGTTTGGAGACGCAGATGTCGGATGGCAGCACAACTGAAAATGGGGCAGACGTCCTGTCGGACGTCGTGGCAGAAGCGCCGACCGCGCCAGGCAGGACGGCGCGCCGTGCGCTTCCTTTTCTGATAAAGCGTCAAGGCACATGGCTGTATCAGGGCTCTCCCATCAAGCGTAAAGAAATGGTCTGCATGTTCGCATCAATGTTGCGACGCGACAAGGAGGGACATTTCTGGCTTAAAACCCCGCGGGAAGAGGGGATGATACAGGTTGAGGACGCGCCCTTCACGGCGGTTGAACTTAATTTCGAGGGAAGTTGCGGCCGCCATCAGACCCTCTCTCTGCGCACGAATATTGATGAGATCATTTCCGTCAATGCGGCGCATCCCCTTATCACGCAATGGCGTCAGATGGTGACGCCGGATGCCGCGCCCGTGCCCTACGTTCAGCTTCGCCCTGGTGACGGCGACTTTCCAATCCTTGCGCGGTTGACGCGCGCGGTTTATTTTGAGCTTGCAGCCCTTGCCGTCCCCGGTCAGGTTGGTTGCGAGAAATGTATGGGTGTCTGGAGCGATAATTGCTTCTTCCCCCTTGCACCCCACCTTGACTAAAGGTTCTCAATGTCTCTGAGACAGCTTGTCTCTCACGACACGGCGCTGAAAAAGCTCTGGCAGCACCTGCCGCAAGCGCGGCTTGTCGGGGGCTGCGTGCGGGATCTCTTATTAAACTTGCCCGTCCATGATTTTGACCTCGCCACCCCCCAGACGCCGGACGTCGTCACGCAGACCCTTGAGGCTGCGGGCTTCAAGGTTTACGCAACCGGGTTGCGCCATGGCACGGTGACATCTGTCATTGAAGGCCGCGCCTTTGAAATCACGACATTGCGGCGCGATGTCGCCACGGATGGTCGCCATGCCGTTGTCGCCTGGACGGATGACTGGCGGGAAGACGCGGCGCGGCGCGATTTCACCATCAATGCCATGTCCTGTGACAGGGCGGGGCAGGTCCATGATTATTTCGATGGCCAGGCTGATCTCGCTGCCCGGCACCTCCGCTTTGTCGGGGATGCGGAGACGCGGATCCGGGAAGATGCGCTGCGCATCCTGCGGTTTTTTCGTTTTCTGGCGCGGTTTGACGTGGCGAAGCCGGATCAGGCGGCGCTTACCGCCATACGTGATCTTCATGCACTGATTGAGCGGCTTTCCGGAGAGCGCATCGCGGCTGAAATCATGCGCATTGTGGTGCTTGACCGCGCGCCCTTCGTGCTCAACCTGATGCAGGAAGTGGACGTGCTGCCACATATCGTGTCGCACCCCAACCTGCATTTTTTCAGCCATCTTCTCTCGCTTGGTGCGCCGGCTGAGCCGCGTCTCCGCCTGGCCGCACTTCGCCCAGCGCCGGACGAGGTGAAACGTCTTCGCTTATCGCGTGAAGATACTGATTTCATCAATTCTCTCAACGCACCCCGGCCACTGCTTGACCCCGTGGCGGACGACGCGGCTTTGCGTCGCGCCCTCTCGGAAGTGCCGCCGGAACGACTGACCCTTCGGAGTTGGATGGATCAGGCCGCTGACCCGAGCGGCACATCCATTGAGCTCTGGCAAAAATTCCGCACGCGCCTAAGCGCGATGGAAGCGCCCTTATTTCCCCTTCAGGGCCGCGATCTGCTGGATGAAGGCATGTCACCCGGCAAGGCGCTCGGCACCATTCTTAAAGCGACGGAAGATTGGTGGCGTGCGCGCGGATGCGTTGACGGGCTGTCAGCATGTCTGTCATACGCATTGACGCTTCGGGGCTTTTCCCGCAGTTCCTCGCCGACATAAACGAGACGCCATGACAAAGCCGATGATGGCGCCGCGCACGCCGCCGCGTAAAATTGACCCTCAGGGCGCTCGGGGAAGGGCGCTCCTTTGGCGCATCTGGCGAGATGAGATCCGTCATTATAAATGGCGTGTGACGGCCGTTATCATCCTGACATTATTGACGGCGGGGCTGACCGCGCTTTACCCGCTCGTCATCAAGCGGGCTGTCGATATGTTTACGGCGCGCGACCCACGCATCCTCTATCAGGTGCCCGCGCTGGTGGTGATGCTGACCGGGTTGAAGGCCCTGTGTCAATATGGGCAGTCACTGAGCGTCCAGGCGCTGGTTCTTCTCGTGATCCGCAACCTTCAATTCAGAATGTTCGGACATGCTTTATCGGCAGATATTGCACGGATTGAGCGTGAAGCGCCCGCGCAATGGGCCAGTCGCTTCACCACTGATGCGGTCTCGATCCGGGACGCCATGGTGCGTGCGGTCAATGCGCTGGGTGATGTTGTAACCGTGATCGGCCTCGCCCTTTCCATGATTTATACGGACTGGGAACTCAGCCTCATCGCCTTGCTGCTTTACCCCGCCGCGGCCGTGCCGATCCAGAAGCTCGGTCGGCGCGTGCGGCGTGCGTCCGGCAGTATGCAGGAGCAGATCGGCAAGACCGCCTCCATCCTTAATGAAAGTTTTGCCCTTGCCCGACAGGTGCGTGTCTATGGGCTGGAACCTGTTGAGACCCGGCGTATCGACCACTCTCTTGAACTCCTGCACGTTGCTTTCATGAAGATCACGCGCGGGCGGGCGCGCGTTGACCCGGTGCTTGAAGTTCTCGGCGGCACCGCGATTGCCCTTGTGCTGGGCTTTGCAGGGTGGCGCTCGACAATGGGCGGGTCCGATTTCGGGGGCTTCACCGCCTTCATCGCGGCGCTTTTTGCAGCGTCCCGTCCGCTCCGCGCACTCGGCTCCCTCAATGCGGCGCTTCAGGAGGGGCTGGGCGGGGTCGAACGTGTTTTTGCCGTTATTGATGAGCCGCCCGCCGTTACGCAAAGTCCAAACGCACGGAATTTACCGGAGGGGCGGGGCGATCTCATGTTCAGCCACGTTCAGTTCTCTTACCCGGATGGGCGTGTGGGGCTGCGTGACCTGAGTTTTCATGCCGCGCCTGGCCAGACTGTGGCACTGGTGGGGCCTTCCGGCGCGGGTAAATCCACGGCATTGAGCCTGATCCCGCGTTTGCATGATGTCACGTCGGGCGGCATTACGCTTGACGGCGTTGACCTGCGTGACCTCGATTTGAAAGTGCTGCGCAGCGCCATCGCCTATGTCAGCCAGGATACGACGTTATTCGATCTTTCCGTTGCGGAGAATATTCATATAGGTCGGCCCGACGCGACGGAGGCGGAGGTTGTTGCGGCCGCGGAAGCGGCTGCCGTTGACTTCGCGCATGAATTACCGCGTGGCCTGCACACGCTTGTCGGACCGGGCGGGGGGCGTCTTTCCGGCGGGCAACGGCAACGCGTTGCTTTGGCCAGGGCCTTGTTGCGTGACCCGCGCCTCTTACTTCTTGATGAGGCAACCAGCGCGCTGGATGCGGAGAATGAGGCTAAGGTGCAGGAGACTTTGGCGAAATTGCGACAGGGACGCACGACAATCGTCGTGGCACATCGTTTGGCGACGATTCAGAGCGCTGACCTGATTGTCATCCTTGCCGATGGCCAGGCTGTGGAATTCGGCACGCATCAGGAGTTACTGGCCCGGGGTGGGCTTTACGCGCGCTTCGTTGAAAACCAGTCCCTCGGCGTGCTCACCGAGGCTTGACGCTTTTCAAAGCGCTCAGCTCTGCGCCATGCGCGCGAGCATGGGCAGGATTTTACGGTAAAGAGACCGCTTGAAGCCGAGTTCGTAGGAAAACACCTCGGCGAGGTCGACCCACCGCCAATCTTTGAATTCAACAGGGAGATGGCGGTCGAGGCGGATATCGTGATCCTGCCCCGTAAAGCGCATCGCGACCCATTTCTGGGTCTGACCGCGGAAGGCACCGCCCAGAGCGACGCCGACAAGGTGGGATGGCAGATCATAGGACAGCCAATCCGGATGTTCCCCGACGATCACCGCCGCACGTGTGCCAATTTCCTCATTGAGTTCACGCATGGCGGCGTCTCTGACTGATTCATCTTCGTCGATACCGCCTTGGGGGCACTGCCAGATCTCACGCCGCATATCAGCGCGCCGCCCGAGGAAAATCTGCCCCGTCTGGTTGAAAAGCGCAATCCCGACATTTGGCCGGTAGGGTAAGTCAGATTTATGCGTCACTGAAGTCACCCTCCCTCATCCCTGCGCCCTTTTTTGCCTGAACATTCACCGGCATCTCTGATCGTGAAAATGCCGGAGACACGTCCCTCCGCGATCGTCATTTCGCTTGACTGAGGGGGGCGGATTACCCTTTACCATCATGATCGCGCTTATGCGGTGAGGCTTGGCCTTTCTCCTCACCCTGTTTCTTTACTGCCGTCTGCGATATCGGGTTAGAGAGAGGATAAGCGTCATCCGCCAACCCCGCTAAAGCCCGCGCGACACGCACGCCCTCCTGAAGCTGAAAATCGGTTGCCGGTTTCTCAAGCTTGAAGGCCGGCCAGTTTTTAGGCGGCTGGTCCGGGATGGATTTCGTTATGGCGGGGAGGTCGGCACGTTTGGAGACTTCCTTGCTGACACCGCCGGAATTACTCAGAACGTGATTCAGATCAGCCTCATGGTAACCATAGCCGTCATCATCTTCACTCTGCTTGACGCTGATATCCGGCAAAATACCTTTCGCCTGGATTGACCGCCCAGAGGGCGTGTAATAACGCGCCGTTGTCAACCGCACAGCCCCGCCATCCGGCAGGGGGAAGAGTGATTGCACTGAGCCTTTACCGAAAGACTTCTGACCGACCAGCACGGCGCGTCGATGATCCTGCAAGGCGCCCGCCACGATTTCGCTCGCGGAGGCGGAGCCCCCATCAATCAGGACGACAATCGGCAAGCCATGCGTCATGTCCTTGCCCGAAGCGTCCCAGCGGTGATTATCCGCCGGGTGACGGCCCCGCGTCGAGACAATTTCACCCGTATTAATAAAATCGCCACTGACCGCGACGGCTTGATCCAGCTTGCCACCCGGGTTGAGGCGAAGGTCGATAATGACGGCTTTGATAGCCTTTTTATGCTGCTTTGCAATCGCGCTCCATGCCTTGCGCAGCTCGGCATCCGTATTATCGTCAAATTCAGAGATACGAAGATAGGCGACCGGCCCATACACCGCGGAACGCACAACCTGGATATGAATGATCTCACGCGTCAAAGTCAGTTTGATCGGTTTCGGTGCTTTCGGCCGGATGATGGTCAACGTCACTTTCGTGCCCGGATCACCGCGCATTTTCATTACGGCCTGGTCAAGTGACATTCCATTAAGGGATTTGCCATCGACTTCCGTAATGTAATCGCCGGGCTTCATCCCGGCGCGGAAGGCCGGAGTGCCCTCAATCGGCGATACAACGCGGACATGTCCATTTTCGTAAATGACCTTCGTCCCCAGCCCCCCGAATTTGCCGCTGATCTGGGTCATCATCTCCTTATATTGTTTTTCGGTCATGAAAGAACTGTGCGGGTCGAGATTACCGACCAGGCCATCCAGGGCGTTCTCAATCAGTTTCTTGTCTGTGACTGGCTCAACATAATCATTTTTGACGAGGTCAAGGACGGAGCCGAAAAGATTCAGGAGTTTGAGCGTCTCTTCCGGAGAGTCGCTTTTCTGGGAAGCGTCACGCGCAAGCGCGCTTGCGCCGATCAAAGATTGGTAACGGGACGGATCACTGAGGCCGATGAATGACGCCACGCCCAAACCTGCTAAAAAGCTTGATCCTAATATCAGACCTGTGCGGAGCTTCATCCTGAGATCCTTACAACAAATAACGTCTGTCCCGTTACCGGGCGGTGAGGCCGCCATGACGGAACAGTTTCACCCCACGCCATGCGACGCGCTAACGGGCGACATTGATTTAAAACATTCTGCGCCATGGGGGTCAAATCTCTTTTGACCCGTTCGGCTTCGCCTTGTCGGAGAGGTAAGCGTCCCGACTCAAAAGGTCACGGCGGTGCGATCAGCGACGTCCCCGTCATCGCCAGAGGTTGCTTGAGTTTAAGGAGCGCGAGAAGCGTCGGGGCGACATCGGCCAAACGCCCATCCGTAATTTTCGTTACACCCGGGGCCTTGAGGATAACCGGAACAAGGTTGAGCGTGTGCGACGTATGCGCGCCACCGGTCTCATCATTTTTCATGGTCTCACAATTGCCATGATCCGCTGTCACAAGCAGCGCGCCCCCGACTTTCTCAAGCGCCTGATCGATGCGGCCGAGATTTTCATCCACCGCTTCGCATGCTTTGATAGCGGCGGAAAGAATGCCGGAATGCCCTACCATATCCGGATTGGCGAAATTCAGCACAATGAGATCAAATTGTGCGCTTTCAATCGCCTCAACGGCGCGATCCGTTAATTCGGCGGCGGACATTTCAGGCTGAAGGTCATATGTCGCGACTTTCGGGGAGGGGATCAGAATGCGCGCCTCACCCGCTAATTCGCCCTCTTTACCGCCATTCAGAAAATAAGTGACGTGCGGATATTTCTCCGTTTCCGCCATGCGCAATTGTTTTAAACCGGCCGATGCCACGACTTCACCGAGGAGGTCTGAAAGATTTTCCTTCGGGAAAAGCGTTGTCATGAGCGGGGCAAGCTCATCCCCGTACGGCGTCATCCCGGCAGCTGCGACGAAGGTGATGCGCGGCCCACGATCAAAACCATCGAAATGCGGCTGTAAAAATGCATTGAGGATCTGACGGATGCGATCGGCGCGGAAATTCGCCGCGAGCAGCGCGTCGCCATCTTTCATGCCGTGATAGTCGCCAATCACGTGCGGTAAGACGAACTCATCATTCACGTCATTCCGATAGGACGCAGGCAGCACATCCTCCGCCCGCTCAGCACGCGCGCCTTGGCCAAAAGCCAAAGCATCATAGGCAAGCTTGACGCGCTCCCATCTCTTATCACGATCCATCGCATAATAACGGCCGCTGACCGTCGCAATCCGGGCTTCATCCGGCAGAAGGTCAACCATTTCCGCCATGAACCCCTCTCCGGAACGCGGGGGCGTGTCCCGGCCATCCGTGAAGAGATGCAGGGCCACTTCGACCCCTTCCTCCGAGATAATGCGGGCGAGGGCTGCAATGTGATGATGATGCGCATGCACACCACCGGGCGAGACAAGGCCCATGAGGTGACAGGTCCCACCGGACTTTTTGAGTTTTTCGATAAGGTCCTGAAGCGCCGCATTATCTTTCAGCGAGTCATCTTTAACCGCGCGCGAGATGCGTGGCAGGTCCTGCATGACGACGCGTCCGGCACCGATTGTCAGATGGCCGACTTCCGAATTGCCCATCTGCCCCTCGGGGAGACCGACATCCTCACCGCTTGTGCGCAGGAAGGCATGCGGACTTGTCTGCATCAATGCGTCAAAATGCGGCGTCCGCGCCTGGCGCACGGCGTTATGTTCATACGCCTCACTATAGCCGAACCCATCCAGGATAACGAGCATAACCGGGCGCGGCCGCGGGAAGACGTCAGCAACCATTAAATATCTCCTGTTCTCCGTCAGCATCATGCCGCCATCTGACGTAAATGCGAAGTTTATGCGTTCTCAAAATTTATGTAAGCCCTTGAAGCGCCAGAACAAGCGCCAAGATCTCTCTATATGCCGGTCAATGGGATACAGGCATTTTCAATCAGGAGAAAGTCACGTGAGCACGCAGGATGGCCAGCGCGATGAAAAGCCTCATTTAACGCCGGCACAACGCCACATCATCGAAAATCACGGTACGGAACCGCCAGGGTCCAGCCCGCTCCTTTATGAGAAGCGCCGGGGCGATTATCGATGCGCCAAATGCGGGGCCTCGCTTTTTTCCTCAGAGACGAAATATGAAAGCGGGTCCGGCTGGCCGTCATTCTGGGATGTCAGGGAAGGCGCCGCCGGCACGAAAGTGGATCACCGCCTCGCCATGGAGCGGACGGAAATCCATTGCGCCCGATGTCAGGGGCATTTGGGGCATGTCTTCCCGGACGGTCCGCAACCGACCGGACTGCGCTACTGCGTTAATGGTGCGGCCCTCAATTTCATTGAGAAGCCTTAGAGCCGCCTTTCACATCGGCATGGCGTCGCTTGGCGTCTGGGACAGGCGTGGCAGCATTTTGTTCCGGGCCGAGTATGGCGGTGACAAGCCTCGATGTCGCCGTATGCGCGCAGAAAGCATGTTGAACATTTTGCGGCGTCATGTCGAAAATCGCCTGAGCCTTCCGATCTTCCTCAACCAATGGCAATCCGAGGGATTTCAGGCTGAGATAAATACTGGCGAGGCTGCTGAAACTGGCGCGGCTCATCGGAATCGCACGCAGCATCGAGGCTTTCACTGTCCGCAATGTGTCTGCCGAGATCGGCGCAGCGCAAAGTTGGTTGAGTTCCTGCGCGGCCAGTTCACGCGCTTTGTCGGCTTTATCCGGGTCCGCACCATAGGAAATCGTGAATGCGCCCCGATTCCGCGCCCAGGAGAAACCGCTTCCAACGGAATAGACGAGACCCGTCTCCACACGCAGTTTCTGCAAGAGGCGCGCATTGAAGCCGCCCCCCAGCACCTCATTCCCGAATTCGAGCGCATAGCGGTCCGGGTTGCGAATGCCCTGGTCGATATTTTCCACCAATGTCACATCGCTCTGGGTTCTCCCGGGGTCAGCGACATAAATCTCGCCGGGCTCGTTGTTCGGTCGGGGCGGGTAATCCAGCGCCATTTGTGAGTCCGGGTTTTTCCAATTTCCGAAAGCTGATTTGATGAGATCGAGAGCGTGTTTCGACGTGATATTACCGATGACGACGATCGTGGTGCGATCGGGACGAAACACTTTACGATAGGTTTCGATCACATCCTCGCGCGTGATCGCGCGCACGGACGCAGGTGTCGCTTCACGAAGAGAGGGGTCTTTCGGCGGGTTGAGTTTCTTCAATATGTCGCGGTCAAGACGGTAATCCGGCGAATCGATCACGCCAGGAAGCGTCGCGATGGACTGCTGCTTCATCGTCTGAAAGTCACGCGACCGGAAAGCGGGATGGCGTTCAACTTCTGCCATGAGGTGAAAGGCCGCATCAAATTTATCGGTCAGCGCCGTGACGGAAAATGTCAGCCCCGTATCCGCATCCGCGCCGAGATCATCGAGCGCTTCGGCAAATTTCACGCGATCATGCGCCGAACTGCCATAGAAGAAAAGCTGATCCGTCAGATTGAGCAGACCTTCCTTGCCCGGAGGGTCCTGTAAGAAGGGGTTATTTTTCACCCCGCCAACAAGCTGGATTGTCCTGCTTTCCGGTTCAGGCTTCACCATCAGCGTCAGGCCATTATCCAGATGGAAAACCTCCGGTTGAGGCAAAGGTTTGGGCAGCTTCAGGCGTGAAAGCGCGTCATTGGCCCAATCAGGCAGGGAAGTGCCTTTTTCAGGGGTGGGGAGAAATTTCTCCGTCACTTTACCGGCAGGTTCCGGCGCGTCAGCATGTTGACTGGGCAGGATGATCCCCGTCAGGGCCTTCTCTGACTTCAACACCTTTTGGGCAAGCGCATTAACGTCTGCACCCGTTACACGGGCCACTGCGTCCGCCAACGTCTGTGGCGTGGCTTTCGGGTCAATCGCGAGGGCATCCGCCCAGTTTGACGCCAGGCCGCCAATGCTGTTGGCCGCGGCCGCGGCATCCGTCAATGATTTGCGTTTCGCGGCGGCGACGAGGGAGGGGGCGATGCCGTGCAGACGGACATTCTCGAGGATCTGACGCACTTTTTTCAGGAGGGGCTGTGGGTCACCACCCTGGGGAAAGGCCGCGTAAACCATCAGGACGCCGCCTTTGAGCCGAGGTGCGTATGAGGCCGCCGCATAAAGCGCCTCGCCTGATGCGCGCAGGGCAGCGAGGTCACCCCTCTCACTATTGAGCGTATCCTCAAGCACTTCCATCACAGGGTAAGCGGCATCCGCAGCGCCCGGCGCGGGAAAGGATATGACGAACATGCCTGAGGCGTAATCGCTCTGCATTTGGATGGTTCGGGCCGTCACATCATGTTCGTGGAAGGAGGGGCGCGCCGGGAGGGGGTGCGACGGAATCTTGCCAAAATGCGCCGCAACCTGACGGAACGCCTTTTTTGGCTCAACATCCCCGACGATAAGGAGGATGGCATTATTGGGCTGGTACCATGTTTCGTAAAAATGACGCAGGCGCGCCGTATCGGTTTTGTCAAATGAGTCACGCGTGCCCAGCGCATCATGCGCATAGGGCGAGCCCGCGAAGAGATAGGCGTTCTGTTTGACAAGATAGCGCGCGATCGGCTTGGAAAGATTGAGGGAGACCTCCTGCTCAATTGCGCCACGCTCACGCTGCCAGTCAGATTTAGTGAGCGAAAGATGCTGCATGCGATCCGCTTCAATTCGCAGCAGGAGATTGAGATTTTCAGCCGGCGCCTCGAAATAATATTGGGTGATGTCGTCCGTGGTGGAAGCATTATTGAAATTTCCCAGATGCGCGCTGATGGCGGAGAGCTGGCTGCGACTGACCTCTGACGTGCCATTGAACATCATGTGCTCAAGCGCATGGGCCGTGCCGGGGAATTCATCCGTCGTCATGGCTGACCCGACGCGGTAGATCATCTGCGTGCGGACGACAGGGGCAAAGTGATTGGGCACGATGACGACTGTCAAGCCATTAGGGAGCGTGCGTCGCAGCACATTTTCCGCGGCACCGGCCTGCATGCCGGAGACAAAGCGCCCGACTGCGAGAGCCTGACTATTCCAGACCCCATTGAGGGTGAATGCCAGCAGGAAAAAATGAGGGATGAGTCTGAGAAAATTCATCATGGGAGGTGCTGGCCCTTTTAATATGACGCGACGTTATCACAGCGGTGGAAAATGTCTATTTGACGGTCACGCTATTTATGAATCTGAAAACGGATCTTTGTCAGGGCGTTAAATCAGGGTCGCTCGGTTTTGTTAATGTCGACAAGGTGGTATGGTCGAACTCTGTCGAGTCAGCAAGGTGCCGTTATGTCGTTCGTTTCTCGGGTCAATCAGATGGATCTCTGGATTCTGGATCGTGTTTTCCAGCCGATCGCTGATCGCCTGCCGGAAAAATGGCCACCATTTGAAGTCGGGATGAGCTTTCAACTCGGCGCGCTGCTTTTTTACGCCACGTCGGTCATTCTGATCATGGTGATTAACGGGTTGGGACTGGCATCCGCGTTTTTTGACGTCCTCTCCTGGGCAGTGGGGCTGGCGTTGTTCGTCGGGATTATGCGTATGCGCGTGCTCGTCCGACCGGGACATGCCAACCCTTTGCGCATCATGTTACAGGGGCTGCGGCCGCTCTCCATCGCATTTGCGCTTTTCTCACTCTGGCGCGGCGCGGGGCCGGGTCAGATCTCTGATCTCGCATGGTGCTTCATCGTGCTGTCAGATGTCGCCTTTTCCGTCGGGCTTTACTTTATCTCCTGCCTGCAAAACCCGCCCCAGGTAAAAATCAGTGAAAAAGTCATTCTGCTGCGTCCGACACGTTGAAGGGTGTCGCTCTATGACGGCCTTGCATTATTATAAGGCTCATTGAGGTAGGATGCCCTGTCAATGACCGGGGCGAAGCTGAAAGCGTGATAAAGCTGTGCCACCGCGACGCCGAGCACGATGCCGGCGAAAAGCGCAATATAAACCATCATCATGGATCGAGAGCGACCTTGTGTCTCGATTTCCAGAAGCGCGCCGATTTCAGCATGAGATTGCCGGACCTGAAACATCTCCCGCTGAAGGGCGAGGGACTGGGCTTCCGCCGTTCTCAAGCGCACATCCAGCGTCTGGAGATTAGAGGTCAGGAGTTGCACGTGGCGGCGCAGATTGGCGTTTTCCTCGTCGAGATCCGCCTTATTTCCGGCGGAGCTTCGGCGGCGCGTCGGTTTGGGCGGGTCGATGGCGATGTTGGCGAAGAGGTTTTTCAGGGCACCGCCTGTCGTGCCGTTTTTCCGGGCGCGCGTTTTCAGCGCCGTGAGGGCGGCATGGGATTGGCCGTCTTCTTCTTCCAGCACCAGAGCGAGAATATCGGAAAGGATTTTGATCTCCTTCATATCAATCTCGCTCATGTCAGACTCTCTGATGCGTCATGCCCGGGATGCCTCGTCCGGGGGGCGGCGGCGCGTTTCAGCCGGTCCATGATGGCCTGCCCGAGACCGTGTTCCGACATTTTCATGACCGCGATACCTTCAAGGCCCTGCGCGCATCCGGTTTTATCAAGAAAGTGCAACCCGGCATAAAGGCGCGCGGCGGCCTCCACCATGTCGCCTGACGCGCTCAGATTCCAGATGAGAGGCGCATCAGGGAAGGGCGTGCCGAAAGCCAGGAGCGCCTCATTTTCGTGACAGTCCTGGGCGTTGAGCCTGAGGGGCAAACTGGGTGCATAATGCGACGACATCAGGCCAGGGCTGCGGAGAACCGCGTCATTTTCCTCAGGTGAGGGGACCGCCTCCCTTCGGGCGAAGGGACCGATAACACGCTCAAGCGCGTCATTCGTGATCGCGCCCGGGCGCAATATAACGGGGTGCGCGCCAGTCAGGTCCAACACGGTGCTTTCGAGCCCGACGGGGCAGTCGCCCATATCGAGGACAGCGTCGATGCGACCTTCCAACCCCGCGAGGACGTGTGCGGCACTTGTGGGGCTGACTCGGCCGGACGGGTTAGCGGATGGCGCGGCGACAGGCAGCCCGACCTCCTGTAGGAGTGCACGCGCGACGGGGTGCGCGGGCACCCTTACCGCCACCGAGGCGAGACCCGCGCAGGCCAGGTCACAGATCCGGCTATCGGCGTGGCGCGGGAGGATCAGCGTCAACGGTCCCGGCCAGAAAGCTTCAGCGAGGCGCTGTGAGATCGGCGATGCAATGACTTCATGTAAGGCCGCTTCAATCGTGGGGAAGTGAGAAATCAACGGGTTGAAGACGGGTCGGTTTTTTGCTGCAAAAATGCGGGCGACAGTTTCAGCGGATGTGGCGATGCCGCCCAGCCCGTACACGGTCTCCGTCCCGAATGCCACAAGGCGCCCGTCACGCAGCATTTGCGCGGCCTCGGTAATATCCGACCTTCTCGCCTGTAACAGCCGCGTCATCACGCCCAGATGACCCGATCACGCACGTGATCACTACAGCAGATGAAACTTGAATTAAGCCAGCCCGCCTTGCCGTAACGTAATATGTCGCCGGATAAATCCCGGATGGAGCCGCCCGCTTCCTCAATGATGGCTTGGGGAGCCGCTGTGTCCCATTCCATCGATGGGGTGAAGCGCGGGTAAATATCCGCTGCGCCTTCCGCAACCTGCATGAACTTGATGGATGAGCCGGCCGGGACGATGGAGTCGATCTCGTAATTTTTCCGCCATGCGGCGAAATGCGGGAGATTCATGCAGCGTCGTGACGTGACGACGCGGAGGTGTTCCGGCGCGGGAGAGGCGCAGGTGATGCGCGTTTCCCCGTCAGCGTTTTTCCGCCAGGCGCCGTGCCCGCGCGCGGCATAATACTGGATGTTGTGCCCCGGTAAGGTGACCACCCCGATAATGGGCTGTCCGAGATGCACAAGGCCGATATGGATCGCGAAATCATCGCCCCCGGCGGCAAATTCATCCGTGCCGTCAATCGGGTCAACCAGCCAATAAGTATCGCCATATAAAGGTGCACGGCCCTCGGAAACGCTTTCTTCCGCAATAACGGGTATATCGGGCGTGACATGGCGCAGCTTTTCGATGATAAAATGCTCAATGCGGCGGTCAACAGTTGTGACGGTTGAGCGATCCTGCTTTTTATGCACAGTAAAACCGTCCTGACGACATTGGATAATATCCGATGCCGCTTCAGCGGAAATATCGATCACTGACTTGAGAATCGCGTTATTCTGGGGGCAGGGTGTCAGCACGTCATCAACACTTTTTTGAGGAAAAAATAATCTTTGGGGCCACAAGGGTCACTAACTTAACATGTTTTTCGGTTTCGCGGCATATTGATAGTGCGAGCGGAACTGTTCACGAATGATCGAGGTGAGCGCGTCGTCAGGTGGGCGACGCACCGCACCGGGCCAGGTGGACCGGATGCACGTCGCGTGATGGCCATCCTGGGCAGATTCATCTTCCGCCTCAATCAGAGGGATGTCATATGCTAATCCTCCGCGCGATTATCGAGGCTCATTTTCTGCGGAATAGGCCACGCTCAGGACGACAGGTCCCGCCTCTCGCGTTATTCCATGCGCAGGGGGGTGGTTGTGACCTTTGCACCGGCAATCTTAATCGCCTGCAATCCGCCGCGTGGGAGGACCTGTCATATGGATTGCGCTTCGTCCAGACACCTTATGAGGCCGAAATCATGGTCCTGACCGGCTCCCTGACGCGCGTAGCCTTTGAAGATATCCAGAATATATGGCAGGTGATGCCCGCGCCAAAGGGCGTCATATCCATCGGCAACTGCGCCATCGGAGAAAGCGATTTCGCGGGTCTCTATGCGGTGATCAGAGGCGGGATGGCGCCTCACCTGAAGCAGCCCGTCAAGCTCAATAGTGTCATCAAAGGTTGTCCCCCCTCCCTTGATCAGATTGCTGACGGATTAACCGATATGTGTCGCGATGCGGTTACCCCCCGCCAGGCCCGCCCCGCGGAAGCCACGCCATGAACGCGGAGTTGATCGCGGTCGTGCTTGCCGTGCATGACGACACCCCGATGGTGCGCACTTTGGAGGAGGGGCGGAGCCTGCCCTCCGGTCCGTTAAGGACAACCCATGCGTCCCTGCAGAAAGGTGTGCGCGACTGGGTGGAGCAGAAGACGGGCTTCCACCTTGGCCATGTTGAGCAGCTTTACACGTTCGTTGATCCTCCCTGCACGGATGGCACGCGCGTGACGCGTATTTCCTACATGGCGCTGACACGCGTCGGCGCGGATACGGAGAGGTGGAAAAGCTGGTACGATTACCTTCCGTGGGAAGATCGCAAAACCACAGCATCATTGCCGATGGTAGCTGTGCTGGAGGAAAAGCTGCTGAGTTGGGCGGGGAATGATCATCTGCGACAGCAGCGCTGCGCCTTCAATTTCGGTCTGGACGGCATGGCCTGGGACGATGAACTCGTCCTGCAACGTTATGAACTGATGTGGGAGGCAGGCCTGGTGCCTGAAGCACCGCACTTTGTCGGCGGAGTCAATTTCGGGCGCAGTATGACAAGCAATTCCCGTCGTATCCTCGCCACATCGATCGCGCGGCTTCGCGCCAAAATCAAATATCGTCCGCTTGTTTTTGAGCTTCTACCCGAGATTTTTACGTTATGGGAGCTTCAACGCACGGTGGAGGCGATTGCAGGGCGGGCGGTGCATAAGCAGAATTTCCGGCGTTTAATCCTGCACCAAAATCTTGTCGAGAAAACGACCGGACTTTCCTCGTCGAGTAAAGGCCGCCCGGCACAGCTCTTCCGCTTCAGGCGGGAACTCGTTGGGTCCCGGCGTTTCATGGGGTCGAAATTGCCTCTGGTCAAATCATCCTGAAGAGCCTCGCTGAAACGTGTCACCGCGCGCATCGTGAGACCTGGGGAAATGCGCCTTGACTTTCCGGCGGCGCGACCGATATTTTTGAATATCTTCTTTTTTTGGCAATGTTTATGCTCAAATAGAGCATAAATCGGGGGATGTTGCTGATGGTGATAGGTGGGGAAGCATTGGTTTCGCGGGATGCGCTTTACGCGCCGATGGCGCGCCTGATGACGCGTGATGCCTGGGAAGCCCACTTTGCAGACGATATCGAAGCCATCCTCGCGCTGAAAAAAGAGCGTAATGCCGTGATACTGGCACATAACTACCAGACGCCGGAAATCTTTCACGGCGTCTCCGATATCCGGGGCGATAGTCTTGCTCTGGCGCGTGAGGCGGAAAATACGGCGGCGTCCGTCATCGTTATGGCTGGCGTGCACTTCATGGCAGAAACCGCCAAACTCATGAATATGGACAAAACAGTCCTGATCCCGGATGAAGCAGCGGGTTGTTCTCTCGCCGAGTCCATCACCGCGGCCGATGTGCGCGCCCTCAAAGCAGCGCATCCCGGCGTGCCGGTGGTGACCTACGTCAATAGTTCTGTCGCCGTGAAGGCGGAGACCGATATTTGCTGCACATCAGGCAATGCGCGGCGCGTGGTTGAAAGTCTCGGCGTGCCGGAGGTTATCATGATCCCCGATGAATTTCTGGCGCAGAATATTCAGAATGAAACCGGTATCCGCATGATCACCTGGCCGGGACATTGTGAAGTGCATGAGCGCTTCACACCGGGCGAAATCCGTCAATATCGCCGCCTGCATCCGGGCGTGACGGTTCTGGCCCACCCGGAATGCCCGCCAGACGTCGTGGCTGAGGCGGATTATGCGGGTTCAACGGCGGGCATGATTGATTATGTCAGGCGATCCGGTGCGGGCAAGGTGCTGCTGGTGACGGAATGCTCAATGAGTGACAATCTTGCCGTCATGCACCCGGAAGTCGCGTTTGTACGCCCCTGTAACCTCTGCCCGCATATGAAGCGCATCACTTTAGCATCGATCCGCAAATCTCTTGAGACGATGGGGGCGGAGGTCACTATACCGCCCGAGATCGCAGCGCGCGCGCGTCAGGCTGTGGCGCGGATGCTGGCCGTCTAGACGCTGATGTTAAAAAAGCCGGAGAGTCGTCTGCACGGTCAACCTGTCATTATCGGCAGCGGCATTGCCGGGCTTATGACGGCGCTGATGATACGGCGGCCCTGCATCATCCTCTCTCCCGGCGCGCCTGCAGAGACCACGTCCAGTTACCTGGCGCAAGGCGGCATGGCCGCAGCGATCGGGCCGGACGACTCGCTGGAACAGCATATCGCCGACACCATCGCCGCCGGTGCTGGATTATGTGACCCGGAAGCCGTGCGCGCAATCCTGACTGACACGCAGGCGGTCGTCGCAGCGTTGGAGCGCTTCGGCGTATCCTTTACCCGCCGATACGATGGGACTTACTATTTTCATCGTGAGGCTGCGCATAGCCGGGCGCGTATCCTGCATGCGCAGGGGGACGGGTCAGGCCGGGCCATGATGGAAGCCCTCATGGCGGCGGCGGCCAGAAGCCCGGACATCACATTTCTGCACGGCCGACGCCTGACGGATATCGCGACCCAAGACGGGCATGTCGCCGGGTTGTGGCTGGAAGACGGCACGTATCTCCCGACCACCCAATGTATTTTGGCGAGTGGCGGAGCGAGTGGTTTATTCCCGGTTTCCACCAATCCGCGTGGCCATGATGGCGGGCCGATTGCGATGGCGCTGCGCATCGGCGCGCGGGTGATGGATCTCGAATTCACGCAGTTTCACCCCACAGCACTCGCGATCGGTGCGGTTGCGGGCCGCCACTTTCTTATCAGCGAGGCCGTGCGCGGTGCAGGGGCTGTATTGGTCAATGAAAAAGGGGGGGCTTTCACGGACCCTTTGCAGCCGCGGGATATCGTGGCCCGGGCGGTGGCGGCGCAGGAAGGCGAGGGCCACAAAGTTTATCTGGATGCACGCGGCTTGTTCCCGGACGGGTTCGGGCGTCATTACCCGACCATTTATCGCCTTTGTCGCCAAAACCATATTGACCCGGATCGGGAACGCATCCCCGTCACCCCCGCCGCCCATTATCTCATGGGAGGCTTGCAGACGGATCTGACCGGTCGCACGCATATTGGCGGCCTCTGGGCCTGCGGTGAGGTCGCCGCGACAGGGCTGCATGGGGCGAACCGCCTGGCGAGCAATTCCCTTGTGGAAGCCTGTGTCATGGCGTCCCGTGTCGGGCGTGCCTTGCAGGATATGACGCTGTCCCCATCGAAACGTGGCGCGCCAAGACCGCCCCCCGTCAGGCGATGTGCGGCGGATGTCAGGGCGGTTATGGGGCAGCATCTTGGTTTGCTGCGCGATGGTCGTGGGCTTGCGGCGGCTCACCGGGTTTTTTCAGCCGATATGGCGCATGATGATCACGCACTGATCGGCGCGGCCATGGCATATGCTGCCTTTAACCGGAAGGAAAGTCGCGGCAGTCATTACCGGGTCGATGCGCAGCCAGCGACGCCCCCGCGACACAGCGTCCTGACAATTGACGATCTGAAACGAACCGCCTGAGAAATGAGGAAATGCGCGATGTGGCCACGTCACTTACCTGATCTGGAATGGAGGCCGATCATTGAGGCGGCATTGCGGGAAGATCTCGGCATTGGCGGCGACGTGACTTCGCAATTGGTGATCGACCCTTCGGCTTCAGTGCGCGCGGTTTTCCGCGCCCGTAAAGCGGGTGTTCTGGCCGGGCTGCCTGCGGCGCGACTTGCTTTCTCCTGCCTTGATCCGCAATTGCATTTCACAGCGATGAAGCAGGATGGGGACAGGCTGCATCCCGGCGATGTCATTGCCGAAGTCTCCGGCAATGCGCGCTCAATATTGGCGGCAGAGCGCACGGCTTTAAATCTGCTCTCTCATCTGAGCGGGATCGCATCCGTAACCCGTCAGATCGTTGATAAGGTCGCCAGGTTCGGGACACGCGTCACCTGCACGCGCAAGACACTGCCGGGCCTGCGCGCGCTTCAGAAATACGCGGTTTCAATGGGGGGCGGCCATAATCATCGCTATCGTCTCGATGATGCGGTGATGATCAAGGATAACCACATCGCGATTGCGGGCGGTATTGCCTCCGCCCTGACGATGGCGCGCCGCCATCTCGGCCATATGATGAAAATCTCACTTGAAGTGGATTCACTGGAGCAGTTGGAGGCAGCGATCGTGGCGGGCGGGGCGGATATTTATCTTCTCGATAATATGTCGCCGGAGTTGCTGCGCCGCGCGGTGAAACGTGTCGCGCGCACGGCCATTACGGAAGCTTCAGGCGGTATCACGCCGGAAACCGCCGCTTCCGTGGCGGCAACAGGGGTGGACGTGATTTCACTCGGTTGGCTGACGCATAGTGTGACGGCGCTCGATATCGGTCTTGATATTGACAGCGCATCCTGACGTGAAGCGGATCATTTCTCAGCGTTTTCAACCATCCAGAAGGCGTTCCAGCGCCTTCAATGTCCCCTGGCGCCCGATACGCTCCTCCCATCGACGGATCTCCGACACAATGGAGGGGCGCTGATGCAGATTGAAATGCTGAAACACGGAGAGTGACAGGGCGTCACGGCGGCTGGTTTCACGCTCCGTGTCGGGCATTTGCGGCTCAAACGGCTCGAAGTCCTGTCCGTCATCCGTGACGCCGCGCAGATATCTGATGAAACAGGCCAGGACGAAGACCATCCGCGTCACATCGCCATCTTCCTCCACAACATGATTAAATGTCGGGGCGAGAAAAGTGGCAAGTTTGCTCCACCCGTCACCCGTGATGCGCGGCAGGCGGTCAATAATATGGGGGTTGCTGAAACGTTTGATGATCGTGGCCCGATAAATATCGAGATCCATGCCTTTCGGGGCGGGAAGCGTGGGCGCGACGTCCCGGCGGAGAAAAATATCCACCAGCTCCCGGATCATCGGGTTTGTTATGGCGTCCCGAACATTATTGAAACCCGCGAGCTGACCCGGATAAGCGAGGACAGAATGCGCAGCGTTGAGCATGCGCACCTTCATGAGTTCAAACGGCCCCACATCCTCGACGAATTGCACGCCGACTTCCTCCAGGTAGGGGCGGCCATTCACGAAGCGATCCTCGATGACCCATTGTGCGAAATCTTCTGAAATAACGGGCAGCGCATCCTGAATGCCGCTTGCCTCATCAATCGGCAACGCATCTTCCTTGAGGACAGCCGGGGTGATGCGATCAACCATCGCATTGGGGAATGTCACGTTTTCCTCGATCCATGCGGCCAGTTCCGGGTCAAGCGCTTCGGCATGGGCCATGACGGCCTGATGAGTGATGCGGCCGTTATGGCGGAGATTATCGCATGACATGACGGTAAAGGGCGCGATGCCGCGGGCGCGGCGTAATCTGAGCGCTGCAACGATAAAGCCGAAGGCGGAGTGCGGATGGTCCGGATCTGCCAGTTCCGCCTGTGTCGCGGGATGATCGATCTGGTAACGGCCCGTGCCCGGCTCCTGATTATAACCGCCTTCCGTGATCGTCATGGAGACGATCCTGATTTCCGGCGCGGCCATTCTCTCAAGCACCGCACGCCTGTCGTCGGGCGCAAAGAGATAGGACACGATGGAACCGATAATCTGATGCGTCTCAGAGCCGTCATTTTTATAGCGCGTCAGCGTATAGAGATTATCCTGCGCCGCAAAAACATCGCGTTTGAGGCGTTCATTTTCATCATCCAGCAGGCCGACGCCACAAATACCCCAGTGGGTATTGCCGGAATGATTGAGAAGCTGGTCAATATACCAGGCCTGATGAGCGCGATGGAAATTACCGACGCTGAGATGGACAATGCCCGCCCGCACCTGGCTGCGATCGTAATTAAAGAGGTTTTTACCGGAGGGAAGCGCCGAGAGTGCGCGCTGATTGAGCGGGATCATGAACAATGTCCTTGCATGCAGATGTGATGTCCTGCACTTCTTTCGGTCCGTTGAATCGAAGCAGTCCTATAAGGGGGATGCAAGCGAAACTTAAGATGATCCAGGAAAGTTTACCGATGCGCAGAACCCGATGACAAAAGGATTTAACCCGGAAATCGCCGTCATCGGTGCGGGGCCTGCGGGGTTGATGGCGGCCGATTTTCTCTCCAAAAAAAAATTTCATGTCACCATCTATGAGCAGAAGCCGAATGCGGGACGTAAATTTCTGCTTGCCGGTCGGAGTGGCCTTAATCTGACCCATGCAGGGGGGCTGGACCACTTCCTGAAGCAATACGGTGACGGCGCGGCGTGGTTGCGTCCGGCGCTGGAAAGTTTCACGCCGGATGACGTCATTCATTTCGCGGAAAATCTGGGTCAGGCGTGCTTCACCGGGACGAGCGGTAAAATATTTCCCGTCGGGCTGAAAGCCACCCAACTTCTCCGCGCGTGGCTGCGGCGCCTGCGTGAGCGGGGCGTGGCGTTTCAATATCGCACACACTGGTGCGGTTTTGGTGATGGCGGCACTATTTTATTCGCGCATGAAGGCGCCGTCGCGGCGCAGAAACCGGATGCCGTCCTCCTTGCCCTGGGTGGCGCATCATGGCCGCGCACCGGGTCAGACGGGGCGTGGACGCGTTATTTCCAGCCCGACATGCTGAACCCGTTTGCACCCGCCAATTGCGGTTTCCGCGCCGCCTTGTCCCCTGCATTTTTCTCAAAGCATGAGGGTGCGGTGCTGAAGAGTGTCACGGCGCATTTTGAGGGACGGAAAAGCCGGGGTGATATCACCGTCACGAAAAACGGGTTGGAAGGCGCACCGATTTATGCGCTCTCAGCCCCTTTGCGCCAGCGGATCACCTCGCAGGGTGCGGCAGAACTCCGCATTGATCTGCGACCGATCATGTCGATGGATCAGTCGCGAGAGAATGTGGCTCGGTTGCGTCCACGGGAATCACAATCGAACCATCTTCGCCGTCTCGGACTCTCACCCGTGGCGCGCGGCCTTTTTCAGGAAGCCTGGTTTGATCATCGTGACGGGTTGGATCTCGCAACCGCCCTGCACAATGTGCCCGTGAGGCTTGAGCAACCGGCGGACATGGCGCGCGCTATTTCTGTGGCGGGGGGCGTGCGGCAGGCGGCGGTTGATTCCGGCTTTATGCTCCGTCAGAGACCGGGGGTTTTCGTCGCGGGGGAAATGCTGGATTGGGAGGCGCCGACCGGTGGTTACCTCTTGCAGGCCTGCTTCTCCACCGGTTATCTCGCCGCTTTATCCGTTGAGAAATGGCTGACTCGACATGCGGGCTGAGGTATCGATGCGTTTATGAATGCGGCAATCTCCCTGGGGCAGGGCCAGGATGGACACGATGTCCTGCTCAACCTGCCGGAACTTCTTGCGACGCGCCTGTTGGTGCAGGGCAATTCCGGTTCAGGCAAGTCCCATCTTCTGCGTCGCCTGCTTGAGCAAACCGCCACAACCGTGCAACAGGTCGTGATCGACCCGGAAGGCGATTTTATTGCCTTGGCGGAACGCTATGGCCACCTGATCGTCGATGCGGCGGATCAAAGCGACACCACCTTGCGCGCTGCGGGTGAGCGGGCGCGCATCCATCGCGCCTCCGTTATTCTGACGCTGGAGAGTCTCGATGCGGAGCGGCAGCTTCGCGCTGTCGCGGCTTTTCTGACGGGGATGTTTGAGGTGGCGCGCAGTCACTGGTATCCGGTGCTGGTCATCGTCGATGAGGCGCAGCTTTTTGCCCCGGCCGCCGGCGGCGACACGTCGGATGAAGCCCGTCGCCTTTCCCTTAATGCCATGACAAACCTGATGTGCCGTGGGCGCAAGCGTGGCCTTGCCGGTGTCATCGCAACCCAGCGCCTTGCCAAACTCGCCAAGAATGTCGCGGCGGAAGCCTCAAACTTCCTTATGGGCCGCACATTTCTGGATATTGATATGGTGCGGGCCGCCGATCTGCTGGGGATGGAGAAACGTCTGGCAGAGGGGTTTCGCGACCTCGCGCGCGGGCAGTTTATGGCATTGGGGCCTGCTTTAAGCCGCCGCCCTCTCAAGGTGATGATCGGCGCGGTTGAAACGCGCAGCATGGCGGCCGGGCCGGAATTATTGCCGTTTGAGGCAATGCGGGGTGAGGATCTGCGCGATATCATCCTTGAGCCGGTGGCCAGCTTCACCGCCCCGCCACCGCGTGAGCCCCGACCGCCACCGCCGGACCTCCTTAAACAATTGGAGGCCTACACGGCCGAGCGGCAGAAACCCTCAGATAATGCGCCCGGGCAGGCGGCGGCCCTGATGGAGGAGGCCAGTCCGGAGGATGTATGGAAGATGGTCGAGGCCGTCCATTTTGAGAGCGAAGCGGCGTCGCGGCCGCTTCCCGCTCTGTTTCAGGATTTCCAACTCCGGGCGCGCATCAGCCAGGTTGATGTGACGCCAATCGGGCCGGAGAGCTTTCGCCTCATCCTGGGTGGCATCCGTGCCGGGGTGGATTATGCCTATGCGCAGGGGGCGATCTGGGCCGAGGCTGTCAAGATCGCGGCGGCCCTGCCTGAGGATGTGCAGGGGGTCGGCCTTCTGCTCGCTTTTGCGGCGCAGCAAACCGCACCCTGCCCGAATGACGCCGCGATTGCGGCCGCCTACGGCACATTTTCCCTCGGGCGCGCCCGGCGGCAATTGACCTATTTGCAGGAGCAGCACGTTATCGTGGTGCAGGAGAGTAATCGGGGCCGCCGCGTCGCCTTTATCGGGACGGAATGGCAGACAGACTGGGCCCCGGCCTGAGCCCTCCTGACGCTTGTAAGCCGATATGAGTGCACTGGGGGAGGCCGCTTGATGACGAATGATGAACTCGTTGTGATCCGCCAGATCAATGGCGACGACGCCGTGTATGACGCCCATCTCTCTGGTTACGATGTGATCGTGCCGGTGCAAATTCACCATCACGGTCCGCATCACGCCATCAAGCACCACATGAAGGAGATCTTCTTCTCCGCGGCGCTTATCATCGATATGACGGTGAAGGCCGCGTGAGGATGGGGGGGGAAATTTTCGCACATGCGCGGTCGCCTGAAAACGGCCTGAAACGGCACGGCTTCTGAGGCGTGTAACGCATCCCACGCGTCGGCCCGTATAACGGCAAATCAGGCTCCGAAGCCGATGCGCTTTTCTCGACCGGGCGACCGATCTCCGGCGGTGCTGGAGGGTTGCAGCGGGTAGCAACAGCACATAGGCCAAGCCACCTCCGCGGAATAATCATCTGCATCACGAGATAATCGAACCGGCGTTCCCCGTCGGGCCCGCATAGATTGCTGGTCATCATGAGTTATATTCACAAATTGATTGGGCGGCCGCGCTGTTTCGCGCCAGACATTCATGAGAATAATTCATATCCGTAAGCAAATTACCGACACTAATCATCACGCGCCCGGAGCCCTACCTTGTAGAGACTGTGCGAAAGCCCCGATCTGGAGGAAGGGTCACGATGATGACGGCAAAATTCAACTATGGCGGTAAGGTCGCCTTCATTACTGGCGCCGGCACCGGGATCGGACGCGCAGCCGCTCTTGCATTCGCGAGAGCAGGCGCGAACGTCGCGATCGTCGGCCTTAACGACGACAGCAACAAGGAAACTCTCAAGCTGGTCGAGGCGGCCAACGGCCGCGCCATTGCGCTGCTGGCCGACGTCGCCAATGAGACAGAAGTAGAGGCCGCTATTAACAGGACGGTCGAGATTTTCGGTCGTTTGGATTTCGCTTTCAATAATGCGGGCGTCGAGCAACCAGGCATGTTGTTCGGTGAACTTAACAATGACGAGTGGCGCCGACAGATCGCAGTCAATCTCGGCGGCGTCTACTTCTGCATGAAGCACCAGATCGGGCAGATGCTGAAACAGGGCGGCGGCGTGATCATCAATACTGGCTCGGGTGCCGCCGCGAAAGGTTTCCCCAGGCAGGCCGCATATTGCGCCGCGAAGTTTGGCGTCGTCGGCCTCAGTAAGGGGGTTGCACTTGATTATGCCGACAGGAACATCCGTGTGAACGTCGTGTCGCCCGGTATCATTGCGACGCCGATGATGGATCGCTTCTCCGGCGGCACAGAGGAAGGTCGCAGGAAGGTCATCGCCCAGGAACCAATCGGCCGAATGGGGCGACCCGAAGAGATCGCTGGCACGGTCCTGTGGCTCTGCTCGGATGTTGCGGCCTTCACCACGGGAGCGAACATCATCGTCGATGGCGGCCAGACGACCTGAAGCCGCCCGGGCGCGATTCACGAATCAAGCGCGACGCCGCAAATGACGCAGGCGACCTGATCGCGGGGCTGAGTCCGCCCATATCGATCGAAAAAGGAGACGGACATGAGTGGACAAAGTGAACTCCGGATCAACACCGAACAAGGGGCGGTTGAGGATCCCGGGCGGCGAAACCTCCTCAGGTTATCCGGCGTAAGTGCGGCCGCCCTGGGCGCCGCATCGTTACTGCCAACGCCTAATGCAGAGGCTCACACCATGACAAATGACTGGGATAAGGTGTTTCCCCGAAGCGCCAACGTCGACCATCAAAAAATCTCTTTCAAAAACCGCTATGGCATCACCCTGGCTGGTGATCTCTATCTCCCCAAAAACCGCGCCAACGGTCGCCTGGCGGCGCTGGCGGTCGGCGGGCCATTTGGGGCGGTCAAAGAGCAATCGTCCGGCCTTTACGCGCAGACCATGGCGGAGCGCGGTTTCGTCACCCTGGCCTTCGATCCGTCTTACACCGGGGAAAGTGGCGGGGCACCCCGCAATGTTGCCTCACCCGATATCAACACTGAGGATTTCATGGCGGCCATCGACTCTCTCGGCCTGCACGACGCGGTCGACCGCGAACGGATCGGCGTCATCGGCATCTGCGGCTGGGGCGGGATGGCGTTGAGCGCTGCGGCGGTGGATAAGCGCGTCAAGGCCGTCGTCGCCAGCACCATGTACGACATGACCCGGGTTATGTCGAAGGGCTATAATGACAGCATGACGCTTGAACAGCGTACGCAGACCCTCGAACAATTGAGCCGGCAGCGCTGGACAGATGCGGAGCGCGGCACCCCTAACTATCAGCCGCGCTACAACGTCGAGCGCAAGGGCGAGCCGTTCATGATCGACTACCACGACTACTATATGACGCCGCGCGGTTATCACCCGCGCGCTGTCAATTCCGGCAATGCCTGGACGATTACAACGCCTCTGCCTTTTAATAATCTTCCCATCCTGACCTGCATTTCGGAGATTTCGCCGCGCCCGGTCTTGTTCGTTCACGGTGAGAAGGCCCACTCGCTGTACTTCGCCCAAACCGCCTATGCGGCTGCAGCGGAACCGAAGGAGCTGATGATCATCGCCGGCGCCAGTCACACCGATCTCTACGACAAAATGGATGTGATACCGTTTGACAGGCTGCAATCGTTCTTCAACCAGCACCTTGCCGCGTGAAGCGAGCAGGAACTGACACCTATAGCTCATGGAAGATAAATAGAGACCGGGGGACAAGGGCATGTTCAAGTCGTTTCGCGGCGACGCCGTCATCGAACCTGGATTGGCTGAACCTGTCATGGCTCAAGATCATATGCGCATCCTATCTGACTGGGGCGAGGTGGCTGCCGATCTCGTCGACAATCAGGCCGCACGATCGCTCGGATGCTGCTGCTCACCGTCGAACTAAGCGACCATCTCCGACAGGAGAAGACGCGCAATCTTCTTGCCCCGCTGCCAGGGATCATCATGTTCGGGAGGATATCCGGTGACATGGCAATTCTCGACCGTCTGGGCGCCATCACAATGCCCATCGAAGCTGCCGACTGTCCGCCATCCGGACGGTCGGTCGATGCGCCATCGAATAGCTGTATTTTCCCGCTTTCAGCTTTATTATCGGAAGCAGAAGCGTGAAAAGGAATTATGAGTGCACCGCCAGAACGTTAACGACATGCTTGCTTTTCTGGCCGTCGGACGAGAGCGCAGCTTCACCAGGGCAGCTGCGCGGTTCGGGATTTCTCAGTCGGCCTTGAGCCATACGATCCGTCAGCTCGAGGCTCGCCTGGGCGTGCGCCTGCTCACGCGCACCACGCGGGCGGTCGCACCGACAGAGGCTGGTGAGAGGCTGCTGGACAGGATCGGCCCGCACTTTGACCAGATCGAGATTGAGATCGATGCTCTGAACGCGTTGCGCGAAACTTTGGCAGGGACAATCAGAATCAACGCGTCGGACTACGCCATCAGCAGCGTGCTTTGGCCGAAACTCAAGATGTTTCTTCCGAAGTATCCCGACATCAGGATCGAACTTCTGCTCGATAATGGTCTGACTGACATTGTCTCCGAACGCTTTGACGCGGGCGTTCGGATGGGCGAGCAACTCGCGAAAGATATGATATCCGCTCGTATCGGGCCCGATATTCGTTTCGCGGTCGTCGCCACTGAAGCGTATTTCTCGCGTCGCACCATCCCGGAACGACCTCAGGATCTGACGCAGCACAACTGCATAAATTATCGGTTTCCCACGTCAGGCGGGCTTTATGTCTGGGAGTTCGAAGAGCGGGGTCGCGAGATCAAAGTTAAAGTTGATGGCCAACTCGTCTTCAACAACATCTTTCATGTCCTCGATGCTGCACGCGCCGGCCATGGAGTAGCTTACGTTCCTGAGGAAATCGCGATTCCTCATATAGAAGAGGGTTGTCTCCGGCGCGTTCTGGAGGATTGGTGTCCTTATTGGGACGGCTATCACCTCTATTACCCGAGCCGCCGCCAATCATCGCCCGCCTTCGTGACGTTCGTCGAGGCGATGCGCCACCGCGGATGACCACGGCCATCTAGTTGGTCCTACCTGACGGTGCCTGAAATGCGACCCTTCACCATCTGCCGCATAGGGACCGTCGGCAAAAGCGAGCTTGACGGTCTATCGACTGAGGTTGTGTTTCACCGAAACATCGCCGATTTTTGCGAGCGAGCGCTCATCCGTGAGAGTCGCAGCCCGCCGCGGCTTCCCGGTGAGGGACGGATCCCCACCCGCCTGGATCTCGTTTTTTTTAAGCGTGCACCGCGTCGCGTGCGGCCGCCAATGAGACGTCAGGGTAGCTGCCGATGGCGAGACGCTTCGCAATTCCTGCCCAGCGGTATTACAGATACCAGAACCGCGCTCCTGTGGTTCTAACACCGAGATACAGGGCGCCAGCGTCTGAAACGCGATATCGCTTCCCTTTTGCGGCTCACTTCCTACTTTTTATATCCGTTAACACGTGACCCCCACCCTTTTTTCGTTGCCCCCAAATTTGCCCCCAAATTCGTGCGCTTGCATGATAAGGGGTGAGAAGCCATGAGAAGAGTTTATGGCGGGAAACCGGGTAAAATCAAGGGTCGTGAGTGGGGATGAGAAGCCGTGATAACGGTTATTGGCGGACCCGAAAGGATTCGAACCTTCGACCTTCGCCTTCGGAGGGCGACGCTCTATCCAGCTGAGCTACGGGTCCATCGGGATGTTGCATAGCCAATTTCCCGCCCCGACGCCAGAGCCATGCCGTAAAAACTTGCGTCCGCCGCCATGAAGGCCCGATCCGTCGGCTAAACGCCGCTTTCTTGCATAAGAATCCGCTTTCCGGCAGGATCGGAACGCGGCCAGGCCCGTTTTAAAAAGCGTCACAGATTGAGCCTGCATAGACTGAGAGACAGGGTGTCACATTGATGGAACAAGAAAAACACCTCATTCTGGTCGATGGGTCGGGCTTTATCTTCCGGGCTTTTCATGCCCTGCCACCGATGCACAGCCCGGATGGCACGCCCGTCAATGCGGTTTACGGTTTTACCAATATGCTCTCCCGCCTGATGCGTGAGCATGTCGGCACACATCTGGCCGTTATTTTTGATGCCGGGCGGCAGACTTTCCGCAATGACATCTACCCCGCTTATAAAGCCCATCGTCCTCCCGCCCCGGAGGATCTTGTCCCGCAATTTGCTCTGATCCGGGAGGCGACAAAGGCCTTCAATGTGCCGTCCATCGAATTACCGGGCTGGGAGGCGGATGATCTCATTGCCTCTTATGCTGAAGTTATCGCGCGTGAAGGCGGTCGGTGCACGATTGTTTCATCAGATAAGGATCTGATGCAGCTCGTGACGGAAAAAGTGCAGATGCTTGACCCCATCAAGCAGCGCCCGATCGGGGTGGAAGAGGTCCATACAAAATTCGGCGTGCCGCCGGAACGCGTTGTGGATGTGCAGGCTTTAATGGGAGATTCAACCGATAATGTGCCGGGCGTGCCAGGTATCGGGCCTAAAGGTGCCGCCCAGCTTGTCGCTGAATTCGGCAGTCTGGAAGATGTGCTGACGGCCGCACCGGGGATGAAACCTTCTAAGCGCCGGGATGCGCTGATCGAACATGCGGAGAATGCGCGCCTTTCCCTCAAACTGGTGACACTGGCACGCGATGTCGCGCTGCCGGAACCGATTGAGGCGTTGGGCTGCCGCGACCCTTCGGGGGAAATATTGGGTGGTTTTCTGGCGCAGATGGGTTTCAATTCCATCAGCCAGCGCCTCGGACTGCGCCATGTTGCGCGACCGACCCCGTTGCCAGCCGCGCTGGATGGCGACGCCGCAACGCATGGCGCGTCAACCCCACCGGCCTCACCCGCGAAGCAGCCGGATTTCGGCCCGTATGAAACGGTCACAACAACCACGCAACTTGAAAGCTGGGTGCAGCGCATCAAGGCTGGGGGTTATGTGGCTGTCGATACGGAGACGGATAGTCTCCAGCCCCGCCGGGCGACGCTGATCGGCATTTCTCTGGCGGTGCGTGCAGGGGAGGCGGCTTATATTCCGTTAGGCCATCAGGGTGATCTTGAAAATCTGGTGCCGCCTCAACTTGAGACGGCGCAGGTTCTCGCCGCGCTGACGCCGATCTTCCATGATGATGCGATCCTAAAGATTTTCCAGAATGCGAAATATGATCTCCTCGTTTTCCAGAATGCCGGGGTGACGGGTATCGCGCCCATTGATGACACAATGCTGCTTTCCTATGCCCAATCGGCGGGGGCGCATGGTCACGGGATGGATGAATTATCCCTCCTCCATCTGGGACATCGCCCGATCACTTATGATGAGGTGACGGGCACGGGGCGGCAGCGCCTTCCATTTGCGCGCGTTCCTGTCGATAAGGCGACGTCCTACGCGGCGGAAGACGCGGATGTAACATTCAGATTATGGCTGAAACTCAAGGCGATGCTGGTGCAGACTCGCGCCGTGCGCATTTATGAGACGATGGAGCGGCCACTCATCCCGGTCCTTCAGAATATGGAATGGGCCGGCATCAAGATTGATGTCGCCGAGCTTCAACGACTCTCTACTGATTTTGCCGCGCGCATGAAGGTGATGGAAGCGGAGATCCATCAACTGGTGGGGCGGGACTTCAATATCGGTTCGCCCAAGCAATTGGGAGAAATTCTTTTCGATGAAATGAATCTCTCGGGCGGCAAACGCACCAAAGCGGGGGCCTGGGGCACGGACTCGTCTGTCTTGCAGGAACTGGCGGATCAGGGTCATGCACTGCCCGAACATATCCTCGCCTGGCGGCAACTCGCCAAACTGAAATCGACTTACACGGACGCGCTTCTGGAACAGCGGGACATGAAGACGGCGCGCGTGCACACCTCCTACCATATGGCCGGCACGACAACGGGTCGCCTTTCTTCAAATGATCCGAACCTTCAGAATATTCCGATCCGCACCGAAGAAGGGGCGCGCATCCGCCACGCTTTCATCGCGGAAAAAGGGCGCAAACTCGTTTCAGCGGATTACTCCCAGATTGAACTCCGCCTCCTCGCCGCAGTGGCCGATATCCCAACCCTCCGGGAGGCTTTCGCGCTGGGACAGGATATTCACGCCCGCACGGCCTCGGAAGTTTTTAATACACCTCTTGAAGGCATGGACCCTCTGACCCGTCGCAGGGCGAAGGCGATCAATTTCGGGATTATTTACGGTATCAGCGCTTTCGGCCTGGCCCGCCAGCTTGGCATCCCGCAAAATGAGGCGCGGCATTATATCGCGACGTATTTTGAGCGTTATCCGGGCATTAAAACCTATATGGACCGCACAAAAGAGGAAGCGCGGGAGAAAGGCTATGTTGAGACGCCATTTGGTCGGCGCTGTTACGTCCCCGGCATTACTGAAAAAAATGGCGCGCGTCGCGCTTATGCCGAACGTCAGGCCATTAATGCGCCCTTACAGGGCGGCGCGGCGGACATCATCAAAATGGCCATGATCTCGGTGGATCGCCAGCTGAGAGACAATGATTTTGATGCCCAGCTTCTCCTGCAAGTGCATGATGAGCTTGTCTTTGAAGTGGCTGCTGAAAAAGCGGAGGCATTGGCGGGCTTCCTCCGCGAGACGATGAGCAGCGTTGCCGATATCGGGGTGAAACTGGTCGTTGAGACCGGCATTGGCGATAATTGGGCTGAGGCGCATTGACCGGTTTGGGATGCGCTGTTTGGGGGCTGGGGTCCTCGTTCCGGCGGTTCTTCACGGTCCTGACCGGCCTTATCCTGACGCTTTTCCTCGCAATGCAAGCCGCTTTGGCGCAGGGTGTGGCGGATGACAGCGTAAAGCGGGGGCAACCGCATCGTGGCGGCACGCTACGCGTCACGATGGCGTCACCCAGTGAGACGCTGGACCCACAAATCACTTATTCCAGCGCCTATCTTCAGATTTTCGTTTCCGTCTATGACGGGCTTCTGGCCTATCGCCGCGCTTCGAGCAAAGAAGGGCTGGAAATCGTGCCGGACATCGCGGAGGCCCTGCCCACGGTGAGTCCCGATGGGCTGACCTGGCGTTTCCGCATTCATGACCACATATTTTTCTCTAATGGCGCGGCGCTGACGACCGATGACGTGGTCGCATCCATGCGGCGTCTCTTCCGCGTTGGCAGCCCGACAGCGGATTCATTTTACCGCAATATCATGGGGGCTGAAAAATGCCTGCAACATGCTGCGCAATGCCGTCTCGAAGGCGTCACAGGTGATGTGAAAAGCCGAGTCGTCACCTTCCGTCTGCGACAGCCCGATCCGGAATTCGCGCAGAAACTGGCCTTCAGCCACGCCGTGATTCTTCCCCGAGATGTAACAGGGCGGGATAGCGGCGCTTCACCTCTGCCCGGCACCGGCCCTTATCATATCACCAAATATGACCCGTCAACGGGGATGCGCCTCGAGCGCAATCCCTTCTTCCGCCCGTGGTCGCCATTGGCGCAACCTGATGGGTACGTCGACCATATCCAGATTGATTTCGGCCTGACGGATGAAGCTGCCGTGACGGCGGTGGAGCGGGGACAATATGATGTCATGCTGGGTGAAAAACCGCAGGATCGTTACAGTGAACTGGGAGATCGCTACGCGCGTCAAATCCATCTGCAACCGCTCCTGGGGTATTATTACCTCGTCTTGAATGTGCGGGAGCCGCCTTTCACGTCGATTAAAGTCCGTCAGGCACTGAATCAGGCGATTGACCGCCGGGCCGTCGCCATTTTGTATGGGGGTGAAGCGGTGGCGACGCCTTTATGCGACCTCATCCCCGATGGCATGCGCAAGCGGCCATCGGATTGCGCCGCGCGGGCGCACCAACGGCCGGATCTGGCCAAGGCGCGGCGAGTTATAAGGGAGACACCTTTTGCGGGTGCAGCGGTGACCCTCGTCGTGCGCAATAATGCGGTGGATACGAATATCGGCCTTTATGTGAGGGACCTTTTGGAGAAACTGAGCTTCAAAGCTTCCATCCGCACCCTCGCGCCAGCCAGTCTCAGCAGTTATATCGGCAATTCGGACCATCACGTCGCCATCGCTTTAACGACCTGGTACGCTGATTACCCATCCCCCTCGGTGTTTCTTTATGATCTCCTCGGATGCGAAAACATCCATCCGGGGCTTGATATCTCGACCAATGCGTCGGGTTATTGTGAGCCCGTTCTGGAACGCCTCATGAAGCAGGCTATGACGACTCAGGACAAGGCGGAAGCGGCACAATTCTGGGAGGAAGCGAACGTGATGGCAATGCGTGCAGCGCCTCTCATCCCGCTCATCCAGCCGCGCTATATCGATTTCACATCCGCCCGACTTGGCCATTATCGTTACTCATTGCTGAACCATCTCATCCTGTCAGAGGTCTGGGTAAGGTAGGCCAGTTTAAGGCGCGACCACACCGCGGCGATGGCGGCAGGATAAGGGAGGAAGGCGACGATGGCGGTGTGGCGATCACGTTAAATTGCACTCTTTAAATGCAAAAATTCATCTCGGCAGCGTTAAAGACATGTTACAAATCGCCAGAATATATCTGTGAAAATGTTACATTATGAGAGATACGTGACATGCCGCATCAAATGATGGTTGCCGTTTTCGATACAGCCCGCCATGCACGTGCGGCCCTGCTGCAACTGGTTGAGGCCGACATCCCTGCTCATTCCATCCATCATCTGCGCCGTAATCCTGTCTTACGACGCATGGCGCGCGGGAGCGACCTTTCCCGGACGCAGCGCCGCCGCACCGTCACGCGTGGGGCGTTGATTACAATTGACCTGACGCATATCGTCCCCGACAGGGCCCGGAAAATCCTTGCGGCGCATCACCCCTTTGATGTCCGAATCATCCAGCAGGACGTCGCGACAAGCACGCCGCCCGATCAACAATATGAGCCGAGCGACTTCAATGACGTCGTCGAAATGACGGAGTTTTATTCAAGGTGACGCACGGTGGAATTGTCATGACCCCGAAGCGGGCTCTGCGGCCCGGGCAGCGTCAACGACCGATATCGCGCCGGTAAAATCCGTCATCCCATTTGATGGCGCCGACAGCTTCATAGCCACGGGTTAAAGCATCATTAAGGTCATCTCCAATCGCGGCGACCGCGAGGACGCGCCCACCCTCCGCGACGAGGTGGCCACCTTTCATTGACGTGCCTGCATGGAAGACTTTGACGCCTTCCAGCGCATTCGCCGCCTCTATTCCCTCAATCACACCGCCTTTCTTCGGCGCGGCAGGATAACCCTGCGCGGCGATCACGATGGATATGGCGATTTTGTCGCTGAAGCGAATAGGTAGGTCCCCGATCGCACCTTTGGCCAGCCCGGCGAGGATCGGCAATAAATCGCTCTCGAGACGGAGGAGAAGGGCCTCGGCCTCCGGGTCACCGAAGCGCACATTATATTCGATCAGTTTCGGCCCGGCATCTGTCAGCATCAGCCCCGCAAAAATAACGCCTTTAAAAGGCGTGCCGCGACGTTGCATCTCAGCCAGCATCGGACGCACTGTGAGGTCAAGTGCGGCTTCCTGCGCGGCCGCGTCAAAATCCGGCGGGGGGGAAACGGCGCCCATCCCCCCTGTGTTCGGCCCGGTATCATTTTCACCGACGCGCTTATGGTCCCTCGCCGCGCCGATGAGGACAGCCTCCGTCCCGTCACAGAAAGCAAAAAGGGAGACTTCCTCACCGGATAGGCATTCCTCCACAACAATGCTGCTTCCGGCGGACCCGAAATCACCGCGGGTCAACATCGTGTCGACGGCTTTCTGTGCCTCCTCCACCGTTTGGGCGACGATCACGCCTTTCCCGGCGGCGAGACCATCCGCTTTGACAACGATTGGCGCGCCCCGCCGCTGGATGAAGGCATGCGCGGCCTCAGCCGTGTCAAATCGCTCCCACCGCGCCGTCGGAATATTGGCAGCGTCAGCAATCTCTTTGGTGAAGGCTTTGCTGCCCTCCAAAGTTGCGGCGGCCTGGGTTGGCCCGGCACAGGCAATGCCAGCGGCGTCACACGCATCTGTCAGCCCGGCCACAAGCGGCGCTTCCGGCCCCGGCACGACGAGGTCAATTTTCTCTGCCTTCGCGAAACGGACGAGAGCCGCAATATCGGTCACGTCGATATTGATGCAGGTGCCGAGTTCAGCCATGCCGGGATTGCCCGGTGCCATAAAAAGGGCCGAAAGCAGGGGAGATTTGCGTAGACACCAAGCCAGAGCATGTTCCCGGCCACCGGCGCCAACGAGGAGAACCCGCATAAAAATCCTTGCGAAACGAGGTTTGTTTTAAACGCCTCCTAGCATAGAATGCGGCATATGAGTGAGAGCGAAGCGCAAATTTCCGACAACGTACCGCAATATTCGGTCTCCGAACTCTCAGGCGCGATCAAACAGGCGCTGGAATCCCGCTTCGGGCGTGTCAAGGTGCGTGGTGAGGTGACGGAACTCAAGCGTTACCCGTCCGGGCATATTTACCTGTCCCTCAAGGATGAAGGCGGCAAGATCGCGGCCGTTATCTGGCGCGGCGTGGCCGGGCGGCTGGATTTAACGCCCGAGAACGGGATGGACGTCGTCGCGACCGGGCGCGTGTCCGCTTATGGTGAGCGCTCCAGCTATCAATTGATGATCGATCAATTGAGCTTTGCCGGGGAGGGCGCGCTTCTGGCGCGGATTGAGCAGATCCGCGTCAAATTATTGCAGGAGGGGTTGTTTGACCCTGAACGCAAAAAGCCACTGCCTTATTTTCCGGCGCGCATCGGGGTGATCACCTCATCGCAGGGCGCTGTGCTGCATGATATCTGCACCACGATTGAGCGCCGTTTCCCACGAGATGTGCTGATCTGGCCGGTGGCGGTGCAGGGGCAGGGCGCGGTGGAACAGATACTCGCCGCGCTTGCGGGGATTGTGGCGGCGCAGCCGGATATTGTGATCCTCGCGCGGGGCGGTGGCTCGCTGGAAGATCTCATGGCGTTTAATGATGAGCGCGTGGTGCGGGCTGTCGCCGCTTTTCCGCTGCCTCTCATTTCTGCCATCGGGCATGAGACAGACACCACGCTGGTGGATTATGCTGCTGATCGCCGTGCCCCGACACCGACGGCCGCGGCGGAAATGGCTGTGCCGCAGCGTAGTGAGATGCTGGCGGACTTGGCCCACCGCGCCGCGCGCCTGCTCAGCGCCGGAAACCTCGTGCTGCAACGTGCGGCGGCGCGCCGTGACCGCGCGGCAAGCTTCATGCCGGACCTCCCGGCTTTGCTGGAAACCTCCCGTTTGAGGCTGGATGATCGGACGCAGCGCCTCAGTTTCGCTTTACCCTCCTTCGTGCAGAAATTGCGCGCACGGCATGACAGGGTTCAGTCGCTTTTGACGTCGCCACAGTCATCCATCGCGGCACGGCGTCAGACCGTTTATGAGGCGCAGGGACGCTTGCGGGATTGCCTCAATCTGGCGGTTTTCAAAGCGCGGCGTGGCTTTGTTGCCCTCCCGGACCAGACACGGATTATTCAGGCGTCACTCGTCCTGAAGCGTTCCGTCTTTAATGGGGTGTCGCGTCAGCTTGAGGCTGTGTCCCCCACGCTGTACTGGCGCGCGGTTACGTATTGGTGCAGGATGGCGCAGGTCGGCCCGTGACTTCCGCCCATGGTCAGCCACGAGGGGGTGCCGTCACCCTGACTTTCGCGGATGGTGAGCGAAAGGGCCGTATCGAGCCCGATGCAGGTCGCGCAATGCCGCAAGGAGATCTCGGATTATGACATGCCCCCTGATGTTACGCCGTGCACTTCTCGCGCTTTTACTTCTTCCGGCTTTATCTGCCTGTGGCGGGGCGCCGCAACATCCGTCACCCCGGGCGCAGACGTCAAAGCCGTTTTTTACCAATGACGTCTCGGCCCCCCTCAATACGCCGCTTTGCGGCATTGCCGCGCAGGAGGCCAATGCGATGGAGAGCGCGAGCTACTCCTCGCCCCTCCGAACCGGCAATCGCTGCGTGCAGAATGCCTGTTTTTCTCCATTAACGGGATCATTTATTGCCGCCTCAGGCTACCGAAGTGTTTGCCGCTGATGGCGCGGTAACAGGGTCGGGCTCGGATGAGGGACGCGCCTCACAGCTTTCCGAGCTTACGACAAGAAACGGGTCGGCTTGAAAGGCATGGAACTGTCCAGACATTCTCCCGGCTTCCTTCCATGAGGGATGACGTCCTCATGCCAGCCTGAAATTCGGGCAGCCGCGCAGAAGCGCCTGACCGTATTTCCGCGTCAGCAACCGGTTTAGAAAAACAGGATCAGTTGCGCCAAAAGGGAAGGGGCGCGACGGCCCCTTCCTGATTATCGGCTCCACCAGCCCTTACGGCGGGGCGCTGGCTTGGCGTCGCCATCATTTGCGGCTGACGCTTCCGCGATCACCTGTTCATCCTTTTGGTCGGTTGACGCCGCGTCCGCTTTGCGGGTCGATGTGCGGCGGCGTGTGCGCGGTTTGGCGGGCGCCTCATCGCCTTGCACAGCGACATCCGGCTCAGCCTCCGCGCTTTTGACGCGTCGCGTCGCGCGGCGGCGTGGCGCTGGGCGCGGCGTTGCCTCTGAGAGGGCATCGGGCGCGGCTGCGTGGTCCGATGTTTCAGCTTGGACCGGCGGCGCATCCTGTGACGCCGCAATTGCGGGCGGCGGGGCGTCTGTCGCCTCAGTCACGGGTGAGGGGGTGTCGCTCCGGCGACCACGTCCACGGCGTAACCCACGACGCGGCCCACGGCGTCCTTCCGGCTTCTCCGCACTGACGGGGGCGGGGGCGGTACTTCCGCTTCCTGCACCGGCGGCGACACGTCCATGATGACGGGTGACTCTTCAATCATATCGAAAATATCGAATGAGGCCCCGGCAAAGGGATCAGCCGGTGTCGGGCGGCTGCGCCAGTGATCACCCTGGTCATCGCCACGGCGCGCATGTGGCACCACCTGCTGCTTCTGGCGCGCAGCGACTTCCTGAGGTTCCGTGATTTCAATCTGGCGCACGACGCGTGGGCCGCGATGGGGCGTGGCTTCTTCTGCCGCATGACGTTCCGCCCCGTCATCCTCCGCGTCATCTGAAGCTGATGAAGCGTCGGAAGATTCCTCATTCCGGCGTCCACCACGGCGGCGGCGGCGGCGACGGCGACGGCCTGTCTCCGCATTTTCTCCATCACCCGCACTTTGCGGGGCGTCCGGCGTAGAATGTGCGTCATCCTGGTGCGGGGCGGCATCCTCGTGCAGGTCATCGTCCCGTTTCACCGTCCCACGCGTCGCCGGGGCCGCTTCTCGATTATGTGGTGGGGCCTCATGCATGCGCACGCGCTCGATCCGCATATCCGCCGCGAATAATGTATCATCGGCGACAAATTTAACGCTCATAGCGTGACGCTGCTCGATCTCTCCCAACCATTGACGCTTCTGGTTGAGGATATAAAGCGCAACATCTGAGGAAACATGGACAGAAATTTCAGCGGCGCGTTGGCGCAACCCTTCCTCATCAATTGTGCGGAGCACCTGCAGGGCCGCGCTTTCTGTCCCGCGTATATAACCCGTGCCTTTACAATGAGAGCATGGGGTGAGGACGGCTTCCGCGATAGAGGCACGCAGACGCTGGCGCGACATCTCAAGCAGGCCGAAATGGGAGATCTGGCCGATCTGGATGCGTGCCCGGTCCGATTTAAGCGCTTCCTTGAGTCGCTTCTCGACCATGGCGTTATGACGACGACTTTCCATATCAATAAAGTCGATCACGACAAGGCCGGCAAGGTCACGCAGGCGCAATTGACGCGCTACTTCCTCCGCCGCTTCAAGATTGGTGCGGAGGGCCGTATCCTCGATATTCCGCTGCCCCGTGGAACGCCCTGAATTCACGTCAATGGAGACCAGAGCTTCCGTCTGGTTGATGACGATGTAGCCGCCGGACTTCAGCGTTGCTGTCGGGGAGAAAATCGCGTCAAGATGTCCTTCGACGCGATTACGGGCGAAGAGGCTCTGGCCGTTATTGCGCCATAACTTCACGAGATGCGCATTATGCGGCATGAGGTTGCGCATAAATTCCCGTGCGCTTTTCCAGCCTGATTCACCGTCAACGAGAATTTCGGTGATGTCCTTGCTGAAAAGGTCACGTATGGCGCGCTTGATCAGATTGGCTTCCTCATAAACCAGGGAAGGCGCGATGGAGGAAAGGGTGCGGTCCCGGATATGATCCCATAATTGCAGAAGATATTCGCAATCGCGGGTGATTTCCGCCTCAGGGCGCTGCGCCCCGGCTGTGCGGACGATCATGGCCATGCTGCGCGGGAGGTCCAGCTCCGCGATGATGTCGCGCAAGCGGCGCCGGTCATTTTCGGAAGTGATTTTTCGTGAGACGCCACCGCCACGCAGGGCGTTCGGCATCAGGACGCAATAACGGCCCGGCAGTGAGACATAGGTTGTCAGGGCTGCACCCTTATTGCCACGTTCTTCCTTAACCACCTGGACGAGGATGATCTGCCGCCGGCGGATCACCTCCTGAATGCGGTAATTCCGCAGGAAGCGCGCCATACGACGGGCGGAATTGCTTTCCTCACCTGTATCATTTTCACCGCCGACGATTTCCGGCGGGGGTTGGTCCTCACCGTCATCCTCAGCGTCACTGACCTCGTCACCTTCCGGGATATTGTCCTCGACCGGCGGTTCAATGATTTCAGGCTGGTCCTCAATATCGGCATTCTGGAGCGCCAGAAGCTCTTCACGGTCCGCGACCGGGATCTGAAAATAATCCGGATGAATTTCGCTGAAAGCGAGGAAACCATGGCGATTCCCGCCATAATCGACAAAGGCCGCCTGAAGGCTCGGCTCTATCCGGATGACTTTGGCGAGATAGATATTGCCTTTTATCTGCTTCCGCGCCGATGTCTCAACATCGTAATCCTCAAGGCGATCGCCGTCCATGACGACGACCCGCGTCTCTTCCGCGTGGGTCGTGTCGATCAGCATACGTTTTTGCATTAATGTATAAACTCCGATCAGCCGAAGCTGATATTATGGCAGGCCTGGCCAACACAGACGGGGCGCAGGCGATGGGTGATAAAAACCTCTCCGGAGCCATACGAGCAAGGACGTGCGCCTTGACCGTGACGGGGCGTCGCGACATGTCCAGCATCGTGACGCACGCGTGCGGCTGCATCCGGTGATGCAGTCCATCGGGTGAGGCACAGAGCGCGAGACGAGCCAAAATTTGCCAGCTCCAAAAGTTATAACCTTTTGCCGATCAGGCCGGGCGTCACAACCCATTGAAAACCGCAAAAAATGCGGGGGGCGGACACGCAACCGATCAGATCGGCCAATGGAAGTCAGATGGCAGGAAACCCGGGGAATCAATTGATCCGACCGCGGGGCTCGAACGCCGTTCTGAAACCCTTCCTTCCCCACAATGACTTAAAACGCCGCCTTTCGCAAGCAAGCTCTCGCTTCCGAGTCATATTCTTGCTGATCCCGCCTCATTTACGACTTTTTTGGAAAGTTATTTACATGATTTTTTCGGTTCCGATACCCTGCGTGATCAGGGCCGAAATGGCAAGAAACCGCCACGCGCGACGTTGGCGGTCCTTAAAATTTTTTTGCCAGACCAACATGACGCTGGTGCAGCGGCGCGATATCATTTATCGTCATCTCCATGGTGCTTTCAGGCAAAATTTTCGGCTTATCATGTGTGGCGACCCTGCCACCAATGCCGCATACCTGTGCGCTTCTCTCGCTACGACTTATCTGCCCCTGAGCATAATGGCCGTCTCACGGCCTTGATGCGCAGGGGGTTTTCGTCGTTTTCAGCCTGAATTCAAGCGAGAGAAAATTATGACCATCCAGCACCCTTCCTTTGGCGACATCTCCGAAAATCGTGTCATCATTTTTGACACGACCCTCCGCGATGGAGAGCAATCGCCCGGTTTTTCCATGAACCTTGATGAAAAGCTGCGCATGGCGCGGGCTTTGGAGAATCTGGGCGTCGATGTGATTGAGGCCGGCTTCCCCGTTGCATCACCGGGTGATTTCGAAGCGGTCAACGCCATCGCCAAAGCGGCGGCGGATGTTGTCGTGTGTGCCCTTGCACGAAGTGGCGGCCCGCGCGATATCGTGGCGGCAGGTGAGGCGATCGCGCCCGCGCGGCGTAAACGCATCCATAATTTCATCTCCACTTCTCCGCTTCATATGAAATATAAGTTGCGCATGACGCCCGAGACGGTGCTGGAGCTGATTGCTTCAGGCAATCGCGCGTCACGACAATTGACGGATGACGTGCAATGGTCAGCGGAGGATGGCGCGCGGACGGAAATTGATTTCCTCTGTCGCTGCGTCGAGGTCGCGATCAGAAACGGCGCCACAACGATCAATATTCCGGATACAGTCGGATTTTCGACCCCGGAGGAAATCGCCGCGATATTCGAGACGTTGCGGCAACGCGTGCCCGGCGCGGAAAAAGTCATTTTCTCAACCCATAATCATAATGATCTCGGGCTTGGGGTCGCGAATTCCCTCGCTGCACTCATGGCAGGCGCCCGGCAGGTTGAATGCACCATCAACGGGATCGGTGAGCGTGCCGGCAATGCGGCCCTGGAGGAGCTCGTCATGGCGATTCGCACGCGTCACGACAAACTTCCCTTCACCCACGCGGTGCACACGCCGTCACTGCTTGGCGTGTCGCGTCTGCTCACCGGCATTACCGGTTTTGACGTCCAGCCGAATAAAGCGATCGTCGGGCGCAATGCCTTTGCGCATGAGAGTGGCATCCATCAGGATGGCATCCTCAAAAACGCTGCGACCTACGAGATCATGACGCCGGAAAGTGTGGGTTGGACGAAGTCCGCCCTTGTTTTAGGGAAACATTCCGGCCGTGCGGCTTTCCGGGATAAGGTGGCGTCGCTCGGTTACACATTGTCGGATGCGGAAATCGAACATGCTTTCGCTCGGTTCAAGACGCTGGCGGACCAGAAAAAATCGGTCTTTGATGATGACATCATCGCGCTGGTTGATGAGGAGAATCACCTCGACGCGGCCATCCAGTTTGACAATATCAATGTCCAGTCCGGCTCCGCGCGCGATGCATGGGTTGAACTGACATTGATCGTGTCAGGCGCGCGTAAAACCGCTGCCGTCACGGGCAATGGCCCTGTTGACGCAGCCTTCAAGGCGATTGCGATGATCTGTGAAAATGACGCGCGCCTTGCCCTTTTCAGCGTTGCCGCCGTCACGGGTGAAACGGATGCACAGGCCAAAACAACGGTGCGGCTGGAGAAGAATGGCAGGACGGTCGATGGTCAGGGGGCGGATGTCGATACGATTGTCGCCGCCGTGAAGGCTTATGTGCACGCGCTGAACAAGCTGACGACCAAAGCGTCACGTTGCGCGCCGACAGAGCTTTCGGCGTAAAGGAAGTCACTGTCATTTGGTTAAAAAACCGCGTTACGACCGCTGTCAAGGCGTCGTTGCGCGGCCCGGCGCTGTGCAAGCTGCTAAATTTAGGCTTTCAAACCGATTTTTTTATTTTCTGCCCTTGCTCATGGTGTAGTCGCTCGCTAAGCGGGAAGACGTGACAATTGCCTCGCTGCAAATCTGAGTCGCGATGAGCCGCTTCACGTCTTCAACGTGCGGCATTTGTGCATCCCCTTTCCTGGCCAGGAGGCTTGAATGTTTTCACGTCTGCTGGGTCTCATGTCGGCAGACATGGCTATTGACCTCGGCACCGCCAATACTCTCGTTTATGTCAAGGGAAGGGGCATCGTCCTTGACGAGCCCTCCGTCGTTGCCATCACGGAGGTGCGTGGCAAGAAGCAGGTTCTCGCTGTCGGGGAGGAGGCGAAACATATGCTGGGCCGCACGCCCGGCAATATCACGGCAATCCGTCCGCTACGGGATGGCGTGATCGCGGATTTCGACGTTGCGGAAGAGATGATCAAACATTTCATCCGCAAAGTGCATAATCGTCGCGCTTTTGCCAGCCCGCAGATCGTTGTCTGCGTTCCCTCAGGTTCAACAGCTGTTGAGCGCCGCGCCATTCAGGAAAGCGCGGAAAGCGCCGGTGCACGCCGCGTTCTGCTGATTGAGGAGCCGATGGCGGCGGCCATCGGGGCTGGACTGCCCATTACCGAGCCATCGGGCAGTATGGTCGTTGATATCGGGGGCGGCACGACGGAAGTCGCCGTTATCTCTCTGGGGGGGATCGTTTATGCGCGCTCCGTCCGTGTGGGTGGCGATAAGATGGACGACGCCATTATTTCCTACATCCGCAAATCCTTTAACCTGCTGATTGGAGAAAGCTCAGCCGAACGACTTAAGATTGATCTCGGCTCTGCCAGCATGCCGGAGAACGCGACAGATGGCGGGCCGGTGCGGGCCGTGAAGGGGCGGGACCTCATCAATGGTGTCCCGCGGGAAATCGTGGTGTCGCAAGCCCAGATCGCGGAAAGCCTCGCCGAGCCTGTGATGCAGATCATTGATGCTGTCGCCACCGCGTTGGAAAACACCCCACCGGAACTGGCAGCCGACATTGTGGATAAAGGCATTATGCTGACGGGTGGCGGGGCGATGCTGAACCGTCTGGATGATGTTTTACGCAGTGCAACGGGCCTTCCTGTCAGTGTCGCGGAAAACCCTTTGACCTGTGTTGCGATAGGTACAGGGCGGGCACTTGAAGAAATTCGTCGTTTGAGAAGCGTGCTCGTCTCGATGTACTGACCCGAGGGAGAAGCTTCCCGATCATGCTTTCCATCACGCTGCGTCAATCGTTACAGAAGCTTCTCCTACCTGTTTACCTGTTTTTCGCCATGGCTCTGATGATCATCGGCATTTCCGCCCCATCATCAGTTGAGGGCCTGCGTGTGCGCGTCTTCGACTTCCTGACGCCCGCTTACAGCCTGGCCGCACAGCCGGGACGCTGGGTCGGGCGATTTTGGAGTTATGCGAGTGACGTCACGCATCTTCTCGCTGAAAATGCGGAATTGCGCACCGAAAATGCGCGGTTGCGGCAATGGTATGACGTTGCCACAGCGCTTGAGGATGAGAACAGGCGTCTCAAAGCCAATCTGAAATGGCTGCCGGAGCGCACGATCAGCTTCGTCACGGGGCGCGCCATCCGCGATGCATCCGGCCTGTATAATCGCTCCGTCCTCATTGCCCTGCCGGAAGCCCATGAGGTGCATATTGGCGACCTTGTCCTGGGCGGCACCGGCGTGATTGGTCGTATTTCAGAAATCGGGCCGTCAACAGCGCGGGTATTGCTGATCAATGACCCGGTCAGCCGTATCCCCGTTTTTCTGTCTTCCTCAGAGGGGAGTGCGATTATGACGGGCGATGGATCCGCGACGCCGCGCCTGATGTATTTTGCGCATGATGACCACCCGGTCGAGGGAGAGCGCGTCGTGACCGGAGATCAGGCCGGGCAGGAAAATGCCGTCACGGCTTCCGGCGTGCCGAATGGCGTTTTTATCGGTGTCGTGCATTATAATGCGTCGCACACGCCGGTCGTCATTCCGGGCGGTCACCTCAACCATCCGGATGTTCTCCGTGTGCTTGATTTCAAGGAGATTGACGCGCATGGCCCTGTAGCGCCAGGGCGTGTCAGGAAAATCAATAAGGCCAGAGACCGGTTTGGCCTCCCTGAAAGTATTTTCCCCAATGTCTGGAAGGGGCAGGGATGAAGAGGTCATCTGCGTGAGGGAAAGACGCTCTTCAGCGCCATCGACGACAATCTACCAGAGACGACTGGACAGTGTCATTCGCGCGGTGCTGCCTTCACTCTTCATCATCGCCGTAACGTTCTTACTCACCGGTGTCATCAGTCCGGTGGGCAAAGAGGGTTTTGTCTTCGCCGTGGCGGTGGATACTGTCTTTTACTGGACAATCTTCCGTCCGGCCTCAATGGATGCGACCGCGGTATTCCTCATCGGGCTGGTGCTTGAAACCATCAATTTCTCACCCCCGGGGACGCTGCTCTTTTCCCTCCTCGTCGTGCACGGAGTCGCGCAAATGTGGCGCTATGGGCTGAGCCACATTAATTTTATTTTGGCGTGGCTCCTCCTCACCTTATTGGCCCTTGCCATGGGCGGTGTTGAATGGCTTGTCTCCTGCATCAGCATGGCACGCGGGTTACCGATCACACCTGCTATTTTCCAGGCCGCGTTGACTTCTGGCATCTATCCTATATTGGCGACGTTATTCGGCTGGTTGCGACGAATAGGGGCAGATGCAGAAGATATTTGAAATAATATCTCATTCATCCGCCTATTGTTTGCGTTATAGGGGTCAGGGGAACAAAATCCCGTAACAAACGGGGCTGAGTGGCGTCCGGAGGCGTTGGGTTTGGTCGGATTGAATTGGAAGCGCTTGAAGACACGCCGCTCCGCCTTGCGCGCCATGGAGACGGCGCGTCCTTCGCGTGGCGTTTTCACCCGACGGGCCATGCTCCTTGCAGGTGGGCAACTGGGCATTTTTGGCTTCCTGGGTCATCGGCTTTATGATCTGCAACTTGTGGAAGGCGCGCATATGAGCGCGCTCGCCGCGCGGAACCGGACAAGTAAACGCCTGCTGGCCCCGGCGCGCGGCGCGATCACCGACCGTTTTGGCGTCCCGCTGGCCGGAAACAGCCAGAACTGGCGCGCGCTGCTGATGCCGGAAGAAACAACCGACATCCATGCAACGGTTGACCATTTCGCCCAGATCATCCCGCTGGAAGATTTTGAACGCACGCGGATCTCGCGGGACATTAAAAATCTGCGGCGTTATGTGCCGATATTGTTGAAAGAGTTTCTCTCCTGGGACGATATGGCGCGGATTGAGGCGCAGGCTTTCTCATTGCCCGGCGTACTTGTGGATGTCGGTTCAACACGCACCTACCCTTTCGGGCCGCAACTTGCGCATATTGTGGGTTACGTGGCGCCGCCGACGGAAAAAGACGTCGCCAAGACACCTTTACTGGCCCTGCCCGGGATGCGCGCCGGGCGAGAAGGCATCGAGCAGACGCAGGACGATTTGCTGCGCGGTGCGCCCGGTATGGTTGAAATGGAAGTCAATGCCTATGGCCGCGTCCTTGGAGAGCTTGAGCGCGTCGAGGGCGCGCAGGGCGACCGCGTTGAGCTGACGATTGATGCCGGCTTGCAGCAAATGGTGCTGGGGCGTATCGCTGACGAATATGCGAGCGCCGTCGTGATGGATTGCCGCGATGGCGCCATTCTGGCGATGACGAGCACGCCGTCTTTTGACCCGGCTCTTTTTGACTCCGGCGTCAGTCACGCGCAATGGAAAGCCTGGGTGAGCGACCCGAATGCGCCATTGACGAACAAGGCCGTTGCCGGTGTCTATCCGCCGGGCTCAACCTTCAAGCCCGCCGTCGCTCTGGCCGCCCTCAAATCGGGGCTGGTGACGGAGGAGGATCGCTTCGATTGCCCCGGCTATTACGATCTCGGCGGCACGCGCTTTCATTGCTGGCGCAAACATGGTCATGGCAGCGTCAATATGCGACAGGCGCTTAGATATTCCTGCGACGTCTATTTTTACAAAGTCGCGCAGAAAATCGGCATGGATCAGATCAAAGACATGGCGTCGCCCCTCGGGCTCGGCGTGACGCTTCCTGTGGAGCTGCCCCACGTGCGCGCCGGCAATGTGCCCACACCGGCCTGGCGGCGGAGAAAGGGCCATCACTGGAACCGTGGTGACACCGTTGTGGCAGGGATTGGACAGGGTTTTGTGCAGACGACGCCGTTGGAACTGGCGACCTACGCCGCGCGCATTGCGTCGGGTCGTGAGGTGTCGCCTCATCTGATCCGACGCACTGTGACGCGTGAGGGCGTTAAGATCAATCTGCCAATAGCCCCCGGGCTGGAACTCCAGCCTGAATGGCTGGATGTCGTGCGGGGCGGGATGTTCGATGTGATCAACGCGCCGGACGGTACGGCAACGCGGGCGCGTCTGGACTTGCCGGGCATCCAGATGGCGGGCAAAACAGGCTCCGCACAGGTGCGGCGTGTCTCGCGCGCGCAGCGAGAAAGCGGGCATTTCAATTCCATGAAGCTCCCGTGGGAGCAGCGCCCGCATGCGCTCTTTATTTGTTACGCCCCTTTTGACAAGCCGCGTTACGCGGTCGCCGTTGTTGTTGAGCATGGCAATGGTGGCGCGGCGACGGCGGCACCCCTGGCGAGGCTGATTATGACCGATGCACTTCAGCGCGATCCCTCCGGCCGGGAACACGCCCCAGGCGTGACGGTCGCGGAGGCGGGTTAGTGGATCAACAAAAACGGCTCTGGCGCGCACAGCCAGGTTTTCAGCTTCTCTCAAAATTTTTTCAGATCAACTGGTTCTATGTTGTCCTGATCTGCGGACTGGCCGGTGTCGGTTATATGGCGTTGTTCTCAGCCGGCGGAGGGAGCGCGAAATCCTTCGCGCACCCGCAGATTGTCCGTTTCGCTTTCGGGCTGGTCATGATGGTGTTCGTGGCCTTCGTCAGTCCGCGCTTTCTGCGCCGTCTGGCGATCCCGATCTACCTGTTATCCATAGTGCTGCTGGTGCTTGTCCTGCATATGGGGCACGTCGGTAAAGGGGCTGAACGTTGGATTATGATTGCGGGCATCCAGTTCCAACCCTCTGAATTCGCGAAAGTCGCCCTCGTCCTCATGCTCGCAAGCTGGTTCCATCGCGTGAGCCGTGAGAAGATGGGGAACCTGCTTTACCTTATTCCACCGGCGATTATGACACTCCTGCCGGTCGCGTTAATCCTGAAAGAGCCCAATCTCGGCACGGCGGTCATCACGGCGCTAATCGCGGCGGCGATGTTTTTCGTGGCGGGGATGCGCTTGTGGCTGATTGTGATTCTGGCGGTGCCTTTACCGTTTCTGGGGGGCTTTGTTTACAATCACCTGCATGATTACCAGAAGGCGCGTATCGATACGTTCATCCACCCGGAAACGGATCCGCTCGGCGCGGGCTATAACATCATCCAGTCCAAAATCGCCCTTGGCTCAGGCGGGATGTGGGGTGAAGGCTATCTACGCGGGTCGCAGGGGCAGCTTAATTTTCTGCCGGAGAAACAGACGGACTTTATCTTTACGATGATCGGGGAGGAATGGGGGTATGTCGGCGCCATTGCCGTGATGGCGCTGCTGGCGTGCCTCAGTATCGGCGGCGTGCTGATGTCGATGCGCTGCCGCAATCAGTTCAGCCGGTTGCTCGCCCTCGGGATCGCCATCGATTTCTTCATGTATTGCGCGGTCAACCTCTCCATGGTGATGGGCGTCATCCCGGTGGGCGGGGTGCCTTTGCCGCTCATCTCCTATGGTGGGTCGGCGATGCTGACAATGATGTTCGGGTTCGGGCTGCTTCTATCCAGTTGGGTGCACCGCGATGAACGTGAGAGGGTGGATTAGGGAGGTGGTTTCCAATCAGGCTCTGGTCTCAGCGCCGCCTCTTCACGGCAGCCTATCCCTGAATTTGTGAGAAGTCCGCGATCTGGCCTAGCACTTCATTGACCCTATTAAGAAGGCGCAGCCGGTTGATGCGGCGGGCAGGGTGAGGGTCGTTGACTTTCACGGCCTCGAAGAACTGGTCGATCGGCGCGCGGAGGGTCGCGGCGGCTTTCATAGCCTTTTCGTAGTGAGTCCAGTCCATAAACTTAGCGATTTCCGGTGCCGCACTCTTAAGAGCTTCGTGAAGCGCCCGTTCAGAAGGATCGACAAAAAGTCTTTCATCCGGCTCACCCGTGTGAGGGCCATCTTTCCGATTTTCGATGTGCAGGATGTTCGCGGCGCGCTTACTTGCAGCGACAAGATGTGGGCCGTCACCTCTGGAAAATCTCAAACGAAGCGCTTCCGCGCGCCTCATCAGATCTCGTATGTCATTATCCATCGCTTTCGACATGACAGCTGCGATAATATCCTGAGCGACACCGTTTCCCCTCAATTGTACACGCACACGTTCAGCCATGAACTTGTCGAACTTCGCGAAAACTGCCGAATGGTCGCAATTGACTGGTTGCAAAGTAAGCGCCTTCCTGAAAACGTCCTCCAAATCCAATGTCAATCCTGCTCTGTCAATGACACGGATAATGCCGAGCGCGGCACGCCTTAGAGCAAAGGGATCACCAGAGCCCGTTGGCATCTCGCCAATCGCGAAAAAACCGGCCAGAATATCGAACCGATCCGCGAGAGCGACGGCGATGGCGGCGTAGGAAGGCATGCCGTGTTCGCCATCAGCGCAAGAAAGATAATGGGCCCGAATTGCCGCTGTTACTTCGAAGGCTTCCCCGTCATGTTTGGCATAATATTCACCTGCAATCCCTTGCAATTCGGGAAATTCGCCTACCATGCCAGTTGTCAAATCCGCCTTGGCGAGTTCCGCTGCGCGGTGCGCATGACGTTTTTCCTCATTCGTCTCGCAGACGATATCGGCAATCACGTCCGTTAGCTCAACTAAACGCTTGACGCGGTCGCCAACCGAGCCAAGTTTTTCGTGGAACGTGACGTTATCCAGCGCGCCGACGCGGGATTCTAAAGTCACTTTGCGGTCCAGCTCCCAGAAATGCCACGCATCGGCGAAACGTGCGCGTAGGACACGTTCATTCCCGGCAATTGTCGCGGCCCCGCCATCGGGAAATTCCTGATTGGCGAGGAACAGGAAGAAAGGCGCAATGCTTCCACCATCATAACGCGTTGCGAAATAGCGCTGATGCGTGCGCATCGACACCTGCCGCACTTCGTCAGGCAGCTCCATAAACTGGGCGTCGATCTTGCCTAACATTGGCAAGGGCCATTCTGTGAGGCCCACGACCTCATCGAGCAGGCCCTTATCTTCAACGATCTGGAGATTCTGTGCCGCGGCAACTTCCTTAAGGCCCTTCTGGATAACATCCCGTCGCGCCTCCGCCTCAAGAATAACCTTCCGCTCCCGCAGCCCCTCCCGGTAACCCTCATACGAGGACACCGCAAACAATTCCGGCGCGAGGAAACGATGTCCCTGTGACAAATTGCCGGATGTCAGCCCGTGGCCGTCATCATCCCCGCGCGCCAGCGTGAAGGGCACGATGTCGCCATCCAGAACCGCGATCATCCGGCGCAGCGGGCGCACCCATGTGAAGGCGCTGCCATTTCCCCAGCGCATGGATTTCGGCCAGGTGAAATTCCAAAGCATCTCCGGCACGATTTCCTGCAGGAAAGATGCCGCGCTGCGTTCCGCGATTTCGCGATTCAGCACCCAGAAGCCTTTTTCCTCCTGCAGATCAGATTTTTTTGCGTCATGCTTGCGCAGGAAGCCCATTACAGCCTGGTCCGGCGCGGTGACACGCGGGCCACGTTCCGACTGCGTTGAAGCGGGGACGGTGGCGTCAATGGTGACAGCAAGACCGATGCGCCGCGGCCCCCAGAATGGCTTCAAATCGAATGGCTTCAGAGCTGACAGGCGCTCCTTCAGAGCCTGCGCGAGCGCTTCCGTGGCGGGCTGCTGCATGGCGGCAGGGATTTCCTCACTTTCCAGCGCGAGAAGAAACTCAGCCATGATGCACCTCTTTTTCACCTGCGAGCCAGGCTTCGCAACTCGCCTTCGCAAGCGTGCGCACCCTGCTAATATAGGAGGCACGTTCAGAAACGGAGATCACGCCGCGCGCGTCAAGCAGGTTGAAAATGTGACTGGCCTTCAGGCAGTAATCGTAAGCGGGTTGCGCCAACCCGTCCGTCGCCAGACGCGTCGCTTCCTGCTCCGCATCAATAAAGTGTCGAAAAAGCATTTCTGTATTGGCGCATTCAAAATTAAACTTGGAATAATCCTGTTCCGCCCGGCGGAAAATATCGCCATACGTCAGGCCCGCATCATTATAAGCGAGGTCATAGACATTCTCCACGCCCTGCACATACATGGCGAGGCGTTCCAGCCCATATGTCAATTCGGTTGAAGGGAGCTCGGTCGCGATACCGCCCACCTGCTGGAAATAAGTGAACTGCGTCACCTCCATCCCATCGCACCAGACTTCCCATCCCAGTCCCCAAGCGCCGATTGTCGGGTTTTCCCAGTCATCTTCCACAAAGCGTATGTCATGGAGATGCGGGTCGATGCCGATGGCGCGGTAGGATTCAAGGAGGAGGTCCTGACTATTTTCGGGTGTGGGTTTAAAAAGGACCTGATACTGATAATAATGTTGAAGGCGGTTCGGATTTTCCCCATAACGCCCGTCAGAGGGGCGGCGGCAGGGTTGGACGTACGCCGCCTTCCAGGGGCGTGGCCCGAGGGCGCGCAACGTTGTATGCGGGGAGAGCGTGCCCGCGCCGAGTTCCGTATCATAGGGTTGCAATATGGCGCAGCCCCGCTCTGACCAGAAGGTGTGCAGACGCAAAATCATATTCTGAAAGGAGAGGGGCGTCCCCCGATCCGATGGCTGTAACGTCACGCTCGACAGCTCCGAAGTCTGATAAAGCCTCCCTCTTAACGCCTCAGGACGGGGAAGAAAACACATCTTCGCATGATACTTGCCAGAATAGGGAATTGCCCCCACATTCAAATGACATTGTTTTGACGCGGAGAGCGCCCCATGAACCAGCAGGAACGTGACCTTATTGCGCAATTTGTCGCGCGTGTCGGTGGTGAGCAAAGCAATGCCCAGCCCGGCACGGCCCTTGCCCCTATCGACCCGGAAGCGGATCAATGGATCAAGGAAAATTTTTCAAAACATCCGGAGGCCGCTTACCGCGTAACTCAAATGGCGGTGGTTCAGGAGGCGGCGCTGGCTGAGGCGCAAAATCGCATTCGCCAATTGCAGTTTCAGCTTCAGCAGGCGCATCAACAGGCCCAGCGCGGCGCGTCAGGCGGGTTTTTGAGCAATCTGTTCGGCGGTAATCGCGCGCAGCAAAATGCGTCGCCGCCGCCCGGCTGGGGCGCACCGCAGGGCGCGCCGGGCCCTTACCCACAGCAGCCCGCGCCCAATCCGGGTTTCGGGGCCCAGGGTGGTTACCCACCCAATTACAATACCGGTATGTTTCCGGCCCGCGGAACCGGGTTTCTCGGCTCGGCTTTGACGACGGCGACAGGCGTCGCAGGCGGTATGTTGGCGGCAAACGCCCTATCCAGCCTGTTCTCAAGCCATCATTTCGGCGTTGACCCCGCTGCGGGCGGCCTTGCCGGCGGGGCTGCAACCGGTAATTTCGGTGAAATGGGGCAGGACCCCTTCGCCGGGTCCGGGATTGATGCCGGAAATGATTATGACGTGGACCAATGGGGTCACGGCGATAATAACCCCAGTTGGGGGGGTGACGACGCAGGTTGGGGCGGCGATGATGGCGGCGGGTTTGACGATTCGTTCTGACCTGATCGGTTCGAGGGACGTGGCGCCCGGATGCGCCCTCAGGCGTGTCAGAAATTTAGCGCGGATTTCAATCTGTCCGACGTTGATTCGATAGGCTTTTTCAACACGCCCGGTTTCATTCATCTCCACGTCATCTGAGGCCCCACCGCATCTGGCGGGCCATGTTTCGTTATGACTTGCTCAACCCTTTTGCGGGACTTGCGTTCTCTCTTCCTCGGAGTTTCCGATAGAAAGGCGCTCTTATGAGTGAAGTCAGGAAAAGCTGGGTTAAAGTCGCCGCGTTTGACACGTTGGAGGAAAATATCCCCAAGGCCGTCAAACTGGATGACACGCCGCTTATTCTGCTCCGTATTGCAGACGGGGTGCGTGCTTTCGCCGGGAAATGTCCGCATAAGGGTGCGCCGATGGAGAAGGGGGTTGTCTGCTCCCTCACCAATTTTACCCATGCGCTCGTCTGCCCCTGGCATAAAGCCGTCTTCTCGGTGGAAAATGGACGCAGAATTGCCCCCCCGGCCCTCGATCCGCTGGAAAGATATGAGGCAATGGTGCGGGGCGGTGATGTCTATGTTTCCGTCAAGCCGAAAGCCCTGCCACAACCCACCCCCATGCGGCAGCATGAGCACGTGGCCATTGCCGGTGCGGGTGCCGCCGCGCTGGCCGCCTGCGTGACCCTAAGGGAGTCCGGCTTTGAAGGGCGCATCACCATGATCAGCCCTGAAGAGCGTAAACCTTATGATCGCACTGCGCTCAGTAAATCCACCCTCGCCGCCGCGCCGGAAGATATTGAAATCCCCCCATTACGTGATGAAAACTGGTACACGGAGCACCGCGTCGATCTCGTGCATGATAAAATCGTGCGTTTCGATTATGAGACGCGCACCCTTGAGCTGAAAAAAGGGGATGCGATTACGGCGGAGCATGTTTTGCTCGCGACCGGATCGGCGGCGAAGCAACTCGATATTCCCGGTATCGGATTTGAGGGTGTCTACACTTTGCGCAGTGCCGCCGATGCACTGGCCATTGCGGGGCAACTGGGGGACAAAGTGGCTGCCGTCATTATCGGCTCCGGTTTTATCGGTATGGAGGCCGCCGCCGCCTTACGAAAAAGAGGTGTCGGTGTCACAGTCGTTTCCCGAACGGAATTCCCGTTTGAGAAACAGTTCGGCCCGGACATCGCATCCAGCCTGCGCCGCCTGCATGAGGATCACGGCACAGCCTTTATCCCCAAGCGCAATGTCGTGAAAATCAGGGGAAAAGGGCGTGTGGACTGGGTTGAGCTGGATGATGGAACGCGCCTGACGGCTTCAGTGGTGCTCGTAGGAGCGGGGGCAGAGCCTGAATTGCATTATATAGACGGCCTTCCCCGTAATCCCCGCAATGGTGGCCTGGATGTGGATCATCATATGTCGCTGGGGAATGATGTTTTCGCGGCGGGGGATATTGCGAGTGTGCCCTTTGGTGAGAAACGCTACCGCATCGAGCATTGGCGCACCGCGCAAAGCCAGGGGCAGATTGCTGCGCGCGCCATGCTGGGCCTGCCGGTTGAGGAACTGACGACGCCTTATTTCTGGACACAGCAATATGATCAGAAGTTGGAATGGGTGGGCTGGCCGGGTGAGGATTATGACCATATTGAGATCGATGGTGATGTCGATAATTTCAAATTTATCGCCCGGCTGGAGAAAAAGGGAAAACTGGTCGGGGTGATTGGCTCAAAACATCCGAAAGAGATGGGGCGCATCGCCGTCCGCTTTGACGAAGCTTGACATAAGCCGGATTCGGCGGCTTTTTGCGCAGTCAAACGGTGCCCTCTTATTCCTGCCATCGTCTCATCAGGTTTTCTTGACCTGATTCGAGGCTTCAGCGATGCCGAGGGTGCGCGTTGACTGCGTACGCCAGAACAGGAAAGCCGTGATGCATCTTTATCGATCCCATTATTGCAACGCCCTCCGTGCGGGTGATGCGGGCACGACTGTGCGGCTTTCAGGCTGGGTGCATAGCAAGCGGGATCACGGTGGCCTGCTCTTTATCGATTTACGGGATGAACGCGGCGTGACGCAGATCGTCATCCCCGCCGGAACATCCTTACTGGACGTTGCTGAGCGCCTCCGTGTGGAGAGCGTCATCACGGTCACGGGTGAGGTTGTTCTGCGTGAGGGGGGGCAGCGCAACGCCAATATCCCGACAGGTGATATCGAGATCCGCGCGCAGGATCTGGTGGTGCAGTCAGCCGCGACGGTGCTGCCTTTTCAGGTGAATGGCAGCGAGTCCTATCCCGAAGATCTGCGCCTGAAACATCGTTATCTTGATCTGCGGCGTGAGCAGATGCATCGCAATATTCTTCTGCGTTCCCGCATTATTGCAAGTCTGCGGCAACGGATGCAATCCCATGACTTCATCGAGTTGCAGACGCCGATCCTGACGGCTTCCTCGCCGGAAGGGGCGCGAGACTTCCTTGTGCCGGCGCGGCTTCATCCAGGCAAATTTTACGCTCTGCCGCAAGCACCCCAGCAATTCAAGCAATTGGCGATGATCGCCGGGTTTGATCGCTATTTCCAGATCGCCCCGTGTTTCCGGGATGAGGCCTCCCGCGCGGATCGGAGCCCGGGCGAGTTTTATCAGCTTGATTTCGAGATGGCTTTCGCCACGCAGGAAGATGTCTTTGCGGTTATGGAAGACGTGCTCGGCGGCGTCTTCTCCGAGTTCGGCAAGGGGCGGACGGTGGATCAGGCGCCCTTCCGCCGCATCACTTACCAGGATGCGCTTGATCAATATGGTTCCGATAAACCCGATCTGCGCAATCCTCTCATCATTTGTGACGTGACGGGCGTTTTTGATGGCGCTTCTTTCGGGCTGTTCGCGCAGATCGTTGCGAAAGGCGGATGGGTGCGCGCCATCCCGGCCCCTGGCGCGGGGACGAAACCGCGTGGTTTCTTTGACAAGCTCAATAACTGGGCGCGTGAGAACGGCGCCGGAGGGCTGGGTTACATTATTTTTGAGGAAGATGGCGGCAAGGGGCCTATCGCCAAAAACCTTGATGCGCAACGCGTCACCGCCATCCGTGAGGCTTGTGGCCTTGCCGCGGGGGACGCTGTCTTCTTCGCGGCTGGCCCACGTGAGGATGTGACGAAATTTGCCGGGCTCGTGCGGACGCGTGTTGCGGAAGAGCTTGATCTGGTTGAGAAAAACGCTTTCCGCTTCTGCTGGATTATTGATTTCCCCATGTATGAACGCGATCCGGAAACGGGGCGGATCGATTTCTCACATAATCCGTTTTCCATGCCGCAAGGGGGGCTGGAAGCGTTGCAGACGCAGGACCCGTTGGAGATCAAAGCCTATCAGTATGACATCGTCTGTAACGGCATTGAGCTTTCCTCCGGCGCGATCCGTAACCATCTGCCGGATGTCATGATCCGCGCCTTTGAAATCGCAGGATATGATGAAAAGGTCGTGGAGGCGCATTTTGGCGGCATGTTGAATGCCTTCCGCTTCGGCGCGCCGCCGCATGGCGGTTCCGCACCTGGTGTGGATCGCATGGTGATGTTGCTGGCGGATGAGCCGAATATCCGCGAGGTGATCCTCTTCCCGCTTAATCAGCAGGGGGAGGATCTGATGATGGGCGCACCTGCCCAGATCACATCTGAGCGTCTCAAGGAATTATCTCTGGCGCCCCTGCCACCGAAACCCAAAATCGTTTCCTGAGAGGCGATCGGCGCACCTCATCGCGCCGGCAGGAAACCGAACGTGACCGGCGCGTGATCCGACGCCCGGTCTTTCTCCCGCTCGGCACGATCGACCTCCGCCGTCGAGAGCCTGTCCGCCATGGAGGGGGAGAGCAAAGCGTGGTCAATCCGTAACCCGCGATTGCGCGGCAAGGCACCGGCCTGATAATCCCAATATGTATAACAGGGGTCATGCGGGTGCAGGACGCGCATGGCGTCCGTCAATCCGAGATGAAGAAGGCGTCTCCAGGCTTCCCGACTTTCCGGTCGGATGAGGGCATCATGCGGGTCCAGCGCGCCGGGGGCGAAATCAAAATCGGTCGGGCAGATATTATAATCGCCGAGGAAAATGAATGCCTGCCCGGAAACAAGTTTCTCATGTGCGCGCCGCGTCAGCGCCGCGAAGAAATCCAGTTTTTTCTGAAATCCGTCGGCACCTCCGGAATTGCCATTCGGCAGATAGAGATTGCCGATGCAGATATCGCCGATGACGACTTCCAGATAGCGGGCTTCATCATAGTCAAAACCGTCCAGGCCCGGTGAGATCACCTTTGGTTCCTCACGCGTCAAAATGGCGACACCATTATAGGCTTTCTGCCCCATGACGGTGCAATGATAGCCAGCTTCCTGCAACGTGGCGGGGAATTGCGCGTCCTGGCATTTCAACTCCTGCAAGCAAAGCGCATCCGGCTGATGCGCCGCCAGCCACGCCATGACGGCTGTGCCCCTCTGACGCACGGAATTGACGTTCCAACTCGTGATTTTCAAATCGCGCCCCTCTTATTCTTGTTCATTCCCTGATCAATGCGGGCCCTTAATCGAGGGAGAAGCTGGAGCCGCACCCGCAGGAGGAGGCCGCATTGGGATTACTTACCGCAAAATGCGCGCCCATCAATTTATCCACCCATTCAAGCCGCGCACCGGAAAGGAGGGTCATACTCGTTTCATCGACGACAACCGAAACGCCGCCCTGCTCAATCACAATGTCATCCTCATGGCGTGCGTCATCGAGTTTGAATCGATATTGAAACCCGTTACACCCCCCGGCATCCACCGCGACGCGCAGGGACGTGCCCGAGGGCGCGCTCTGCTCCGCGAGGATTTCCCCGATGCGACGTGCCGCCTCGTCCGAGACGGAAAAAGCGGGGCTTTCAGGGGCGGGGTTTTGTGGGGCTGAATTTGTCGTCATAATGAGTCAATATAATCGGTAAACCGCTAATCTCAAGGATCACCTGGAGAGTTGCCATGACGCCACCCGACATTGCCTGCTACGCCGTCCGCCCCGAGACGGCACGCGGGCGTCTGCACCCTGAGGCAGACTCGCCATCCAGGACGCCATGGCAGCGTGATCGGGACCGTGTGCTGCATTCAGATGGGTTTCGGCGACTGCAATATAAGACGCAGGTCTTCATCAACCATGAAGGCGATTTTTTCCGCACCCGACTGACACATTCTCTCGAGGTCGCCCAGATCGCCCGATCCATCGCGCGTCAGCTCCGCTTGAATGAGGATCTCACTGAGGCACTGGCCCTGGCGCATGATATGGGGCACACGCCTTTCGGACATGCGGGTGAAGATGCGCTGCGCAAATGCCTGGAGGATGAGGGCGGGTTTGATCACAACACCCAGTCCATGCGTCTGGTCACAAAGCTGGAGCACCGATATCACGGTTTTGACGGGTTGAATTTGACCTGGGAAACGCTTGAAGGGTTGGCCAAACATAATGGCCCGCTCCGCAAACCCACCCGCTATCTGGCCGATTATGATCGCCTCCATCCCCTCAATCTCGAAAGTTACGCGTCTGCCGAGGCGCAGATTGCCGCCATGAGCGATGATATCGCCTATCATGGGCATGATCTGGATGACGGATTGAAATCCGGGCTGATCTGCTTCGACGACCTTGAAAATCTGCCCGTGATCGGCGCGGCGTTGCAGGCCGCATGGGCGGTTGTTCCGCAGGATGCGACCAGCCGGAAAAGCCGCATCCGGCATGAGATGGTCCGTCAGATTATCGGCGATCTCGTGACGGATCTGACGCAGCAATCCCGTCAAAATCTTGAAGCGCTCAACCCGCAGGTGGCCGATGATATCCGCCTGGCGGACCGGCCGGTCATTGGCTTCAGCGAAAACATCCGCGCCGCCAATCACCTGATAAGGCGGTTTCTGATGGACAGGCTTTATCGCCATTGGAAAGTGAAACGTATGACGCGCAAGGCGCGGATGGTTACGACCGATCTCTTCAATGTGCTGGCGGAGGATGTCGCGCTCCTGCCGGATGCGTGGCGACATTCCGCCATTACGGCGTCATCAGCAAGCGACCGCAGGCGCGTCGTAGCGGATTATATCGCAGGCATGACCGATCGTTTCGCGATGCAGGAGCATCGACGTCTGACAGAACTATCGGTATTAGGTTGAACCGTTCATTTTACAGGTAAGAGAAGTCAGGATTCATGGTCGATCACGTTTCGGGTGCGCAGAATTGTCTGTTCAAGCAGTATCAGCAGGTGGTGCGGCAGACTCTGCGCGATATCGTCCCCGATCTCCCGGATGAGATTTTGGACCGTGTGGAACTGACCCCGACGAAAGATCCACTTCATGGCGACATGGCGACGAACGGCGCCTTGCTGGCCGCAAAACCGGCCCGGCGCAAACCGCAGGAAATCGCGGCGTCTCTTGCGAAAAGGCTTCAGCAAAAGGAAGAGATTGCTTCCGCCGAGGCCGCGGGCCTGGTTTTGTCAACATCACCCTCTCCCCCGGAATTTATCAGAATCTGCTTCCCGGTATCCTGCGTCAGGGTGCGGCGTATGGGGAAAGCGCCATTGGCGGCGGGAAGCGCGTCAATGTGGAATATGTTTCAGCCAACCCGACAGGCCCGATGCATGTCGGGCACTGCCGCGGCGCGGTTGTTGGTGATGCGCTCGCCCGCCTGCTTCAGAAGGCCGGATATGCCGTCCTGAAAGAATATTACATCAATGATGCCGGGGCGCAGGTAACGGCATTGGCCTGGGTGGTCTACTGGCGTTACCTCCAGAAAATCGGGACATCCCTCACAGAGGATGCTTTCGCCGCCCTGACGCCGACCGGGCTGCAATATAGGGTGAGTATCTTCTGCCCGTTGCCGACATGCTGGTTGAGAAATATGGCGCGTCCCTCGCCACCTCTGAAAAAACCGCTGCACCGACGGAAAATTGGTTTGAAACGGTGCGCCGCGCCGCGCTGGACGCCATGATGACGCAGATCCGAGCTGACCTTCAAGCTTTAGGCATCTCGCATGATGTTTTTTCAAGCGAAGCGGATGTTTACGCCCGGGGAGAGGTGGATCGCGCCATCAAATCTCTTGAAGGGAAAGGCCTGATTTATGAAGGCGTCCTGGAGCCCCCAAAGGCAAAACCCCGGATGACTGGGAGCCGCGGCCGCAAACCCTCTTCCGATCCACGTCTTTCGGCGATGATGTCGATCGCGCTCTCAAGAAATCAAATGGGGAGAACACATATTTCGCCAATGATGTGGGCTATCACAGCCAGAAAGCCAGCCAGGCCGACCTCCTGATTGATGTGCTGGGCGCGGATCATGGCGGTTACGTCTCCCGCATGCGTGCGGCGGTGCAGGCCCTGACGGATGGTCGCACCGCGTTTGAAGTGGTGATCTGCCAGATCGTCCGCATCTTAAAAAACGGCGTGCCGGTGCGTATGTCCAAGCGCGCGGGCACTTTCGTCACATTGCGTGATTTGTTGGATGAGGTGGGCAAGGATGCTGTCCGCTTCACCATGCTGACGCGCAAGGCCGATGCGCAGATGGATTTCGACCTTGACCTCGTGATTGCGCAAACGCGTGATAATCCGGTTTTCTACGTGCAATACGCCCATGCACGCTGCTGCTCCGTCATCAGGGCGGCACGCGACATGTTCGGTGGAGATGTGGATGCCGCGCTGGCGGGTGATGCCCCTCAGCTTCATACCATCGCATCTGCCGCTGAACTCGCCGTGATTCGCCGTATGGCCAGTTTCCCGCGCATGGTTGAGGGCGCTGCCCTTGCGCGGGAGCCGCATCGCATCGCGTATTATTGCGGTGAACTTGCGGCAGACTTCCACGCTTTGTGGAATAAGGGGCGGGAAGACACCACGCTGCGCTTTCTGCGGGAAGATGAGAAAGAAGCCTCTCTCGCGAAACTGGCGCTCGTGGCCGCCGTCGCCAATGTGCTGCGTTGCGGCCTCGCTATCCTGGGTGTGACCCCCGCCGAGGAGATGTGATGCAGAATGACGATCGGCCGGGGCATGGCGCGCCGGAGGGATATGACGCAGCGGGACAGGACCCGCACCAGAAGCCTCAAGACGATTTTACCGACCAGGTCTGGCAGGAAAATCCGTCCCACGCTGATCGTCCTGCGCCGTCAGTGCCCCATGGGCGTGAGCGCCTCGGTGTCGTGTCGATTGATACAGAACCACCCCCGTCTCGCATCAGGCGGCGCGCCAAACAAGTGCGGGTGGAGAGCCCTTCGACAGCGCCAGTCGGCCGTGTCGCCAGGCTGATCGCCCGCCTGTCACGCGCGCCCGCCGCGCCGGAAGACGACTCTTCCCGCCGCCTCGACCCCCGCGCGGCAAGTCAGATGCGTGACACGGCGATGGGGCGTCAGAATGTCACGGCTTTCGCGCAATCCGATAAAATGACCCGTATGCTGGTCTACGGCGCTGGCGGGATCGGCGCCATCCTTGCCCTGATTGTCGGCGTGCGCTCCCTGCTTGATGGTCATCGCGGGGAAATCGCCATTATTGCCCCGCCGCCCGTCCCATTGCGGGAAAAACCGCTGGACCCTGGCGGGATGCACGTTCTGAGCGGGATCCCCGCGGATCTGGGCACGGCGGGCACGGGTCGGGCCCATCTGGCGCCGGGGCCGGAACAACCGAAACTGGCCGCTTTGGCCGCGCGCTATGCGGCGTCACAACCTGACCCCTCGGAGGCGACCGACACGCCGTCGGTCGATGAAACAGCACCCACCAATACGCCAACGGACAAGCCGCAGGACGCACCAGCGCAGGCCCCGGCAGTCATGGCGCCAGTCAAAACGCAGCCAACACCCGCGCCGCAGCCACGTCAGGCAGTGCAGGCCGCGCCGCCTGCGCCGACGGATGCCAGCGCCCATCTGCCCGTGCGCAAAGCGGTGCTTTCCGCATCACCGCCCGCCAGTTCATCTTATATCCAGCTCGGCGCTTTTAATCAGGCGGATAAAGCACAGCGTGAATGGACGCGCATTGCACGCCGGATGGAGGGGCAGCTTTCCCGGAAACCCGTCTTTATCGTGCCGAAACTGATCCGTGGGCAAATGCTCTATCGCATCTGGGTGGGCGGCTATCCCTCTTTGGCGCACGCGATGGCGGCATGCAGCGTCGTGAAAGGGCGCAAATTGCCCTGTTACGCCGTCCGACGGTGAAGAATGCGTGCGCCGACGCCAATACCTGCCGAGAACCTGCCGGAAGCAACGTTAAAAGAGGCGGAGAAGCCCTGGCTCGCTCTGGACGGTTTTGAAGGGCCGCTTGACCTCCTCTTCGACCTAGCACGAGCGCAGAAATTCGATCTCACCCAACTCTCGATCCTGGCACTGGTCGAGCAATATCTCGCTTTCATGGAACATGCCCGTCAGGTCCGCATTGAACTGGAAGCGGATTGGCTGGTGATGGCGGCATGGCTGACCTGGCTGAAATCCAAGCTGCTTCTGCCGCAGGATGACGCACTGCAGGACGTGCAGGAAGCGACCGGGCAATTGCAGGACCGGCTGGAGGCTTTGCAGCAGGTGCGTTCTGCCGCGGCGTGGCTGTCGGGGCGGCCTATTCTCGATGAAGTCGTGTTTGCACGGGGCGAGGAGGAACGCTTGACCGTTATAGACCGCTCCGGCCTGACGACCGATCTGCCGGTTCTGATCGGCGCTTATCTCAGCCTGCATCGGCGACGTCACCGAAAAAAAATCTACACGCCCAGACTTGCCCAGTTCTGGACGATCGGAGATGCGCTTTCGGCGTTGCAGCGCCTGTTAAATACGACACAGCGCGGCTGTTGGCGTGACCTTGAGGAGATTTTCCGCGCGCAGGCGTTGGAGACGCCTTTCGCTTTCAAAGCCGCTTTTGCCGGGGCGCTGACGGCCTGCCTTGAATTGGCGAAGACAGGCGCTTTAGAATTGGAACAATCAGAGCCCTTCGCGCCAATCAGGTTTGGCCCGGCTGTCTCGGGGGAGATTTCGTCATGAACGCGCTGCATCTGTTGGAAGGGCTGATTTTTGCAAGCCGGGAGCCGGTGACGGAGGCCGCCATGCGCGATGTTCTGGCGCGGTCAGGATTTGAACCCAGTCTCGTGCCGCAATTGCTTGAGCAATTGATGCAGGATTATCGATCCCGGGCCGTCACATTGCAGAAAATCGGCCCATCCTGGCATTTCCGGACGCGACCGGAATATGCGGCGGCGCTGACCCGCGTCATTGAAAAGCCACGGCGTTTAACGCGCGCCGCAATGGAAACTCTGGCCATCATCGCCTATCACCAACCTTGCACGCGCGGGGATATTGAGACAATCCGCGGCGTTTCCCTGAGTCAGGCCGTGTTCGATGTGCTGATTGAAGAGCGCCTCATCGCCCCGTCCGGTCGGAAGGACGTGCCGGGCCGCCCCGTTCTCTGGGCGACCACATCGCGATTCCTCGCCAAATTCGGGCTTGAAAATCTTTCCGCCCTCCCACGGCGGGAGGAGTTGATACTGGACCCTGACTTGCTGGATGTGCCAGAAGATGACGCGGAAGATGTCGCGCCGGTCGCGACTTCCTGAGGCAGGTCACATTATGTTCGATTTCAGTTGGTCCGAGGTCGCGGTTGTCGTCATCATCGCCCTGATTTTTATCGGGCCAAAAGATCTGCCCGTCGCGATCCGCTCCGTCAGCCGCGCCGTCAAGGCAATCCGCCGCATGGCCAGCGAATTTCAAACGCATGTGGATGACTTCGTGAAGGAGGCGGATCTTGAGGAGGCCACGTCGTCCTTAAGGGACCTGCATCCAACGCATATCCGCGATCGCCTCCTCAAAAACATCGACCCGGACCGCACTTTGCGCGACGGGATCGACGTGACGCCGCCCCCGCCGTCACTTTCCTCCCCATCGCATCGCCCTACGGAACGCGATCATCAGGAAATTCCACCCGAGGTGACGCGGACAGCACCTTTGTCAAACGTATCAGCGGACAAGAAGCACGCTTTTCCCATCGGCGCGATACCGGCCAGCCTGCCGCCCGCCACCGCGCAGCGCATCGCCCGGGAAAGCCGGGATAAAATGGCACCGCGTTACCTGCCGCCTGTCCGTGTCATGCATGGTGGTCGGCGCGTCAGTCTGGACTCAGGCAGAAAGCTTGCGAAAAGTCGGCTGGATGTTTGAATTCCTCTTGCGCCCACGCAATAAATAGGCCCCGGATCCGTCGCGATCACAATCTGTCATCAGCGATCCCGCCCGCATTTTTGATCTCATGATCTCGTCGCGCCAGCGCGCCGTGTGTAGTATGTCACGTAACGGGGCCGCCGTGCTGACAAGCCTAAGTGGCAGAACATCAGTCAAAGGCCACAAAAAGGGCAGAGGTGGATGACGGATCAGGATCACACGACGATGCATGACAGGGCCATGCCGCTTCTGGACCATCTCATTGAGTTGCGTCGTCGGCTGCTCTGGTCTTTGGGGACGTTCGTCATCGCATTCTTCTTCTGTTATCATTATGCCGAGACGATTTATTTCTTCCTCGCGCGCCCGCTTGAAACAGTGATGGCGCAGAAGGGGGAGGCGCTGCACCTGATTTACACGGCTTTGCCAGAGGCGTTTTTTACCTATGTGCGGGTCGCTGTGTTTGGCGGCTTGTTTCTCTCATTCCCCATGATCGCGGTGCAGGCATGGATATTTATCGCGCCCGGTCTGTATCGTAATGAAAAACGAGCTTTCCTACCTTTCCTTCTCGCGACGCCTTTTCTGTTTATTCTCGGCGCCGCACTGGCTTATTTCATTATCTTCCCCGTTGCGTGGAAGTTCTTCCTGTCATTCCAGACGAATCCGGCCGGATATGGCGGTATGCATGTGGAGTTACAGGCTAAAGTCTCGGAATATCTTTCCCTAGTCATGAAACTGGTGCTGGCTTTCGGCGTCGCTTTTGAACTGCCCGTCGTGCTGACCCTGCTCGCGCGTGTGGGGATTATTTCCTACAAAGACCTCAAGCGTTTCCGACGATATGCCATTGTTGCGGCCTTCGTTATCGCCGCCATCCTGGCGCCGCCGGATGTGATTACGCAGATTGGTCTCGCCGTGCCGCTCATCTTGCTTTATGAGGTCTCGATCATCACCGCGCGATGGGTTGCACCGCAACGCGCGCCCCATCTTTCTGAAGACTGATAAGAGGTTCGATTATGCATGATCTGCGTGCCCTGCGGAGCGAGCCGGACGCATTTGATGCAGCCCTCAAACGGCGCGGCCTCCCACCCCAATCTGCGGAAATTTTGGCAGAGGATAAAGCGCGCCGTGACGCGCTGACCGCCCTTCAAACGCACCAGAGCCGCCGGAAAAATCTGGCGCGTGAGATCGGGCAGGCGAAACGCCAGGGGCAGGACAGTACTGCTTTAGAGGCGGAAGCCACGCAATTGCGGGATGAGATGGCGGCGTTGGAAGCGCGCGCGGAGGATGCCGATCGCCGCGTCAACGCATTGCTGGAAAATCTGCCCAACATCCTTGATGGGTCGGTCCCCGAAGGTCGTGATGAAACTGACAATGTCGTCGTAAAACAGGTCGGCGACGTGCGCGAATTTGCGTTCACGCCCCTCCAGCATTTCGAGTTGGGGGAAAAACTTGCCGCCATGGATTTCCCCACCGCCGCGAAGCTTGCCGGGGCGCGATTCACGGTCTTGCGCGGTGCATTGGCGCGGCTTGAGCGTGCGCTGGGTCAGTTCATGCTGGATATGCATGTGACACATGGCGGTTATCAGGAAATGTCCGTCCCTCTTCTGGTGAATGATGCCGCCATGTATGGCACGGATAAATTGCCGAAATTTGCCGAAGATTCCTTCCGCACGGAGGATGGACGCTGGTTGATCCCGACAGCGGAGGTGCCTCTGACGGCCAGCGTGGCAGGCGAAATTCTTGATCGCGATTTATTGCCTTTGCGGATGGTCGCCTTGTCACCCTGTTTCCGGTCTGAAGCTGGTTCCGCAGGGCGTGATGTACGCGGCATGTTACGCCAACATCAATTTACGAAGGTTGAGCTTGTCTCCGTCACTTTGCCGGAGGAGAGCGCGGCAGAGCATGAGCGCATGACCCGTTGCGCTGAGACCGTTCTGGAGCGGCTTGGCATACCTTACCGCCGTGTGCTGCTCTGTGCCGGAGATACAGGCTTCGGGGCGGCCAAAACCTATGATCTGGAAGGTTGGCTGCCGGGGCAGAATGCGTGGCGTGAGATATCCTCCTGCTCAAATACGCGCGACTTTCAGGCACGCCGGATGAATGCGCGGTTTCGTGCGGAGAAAGGTCCAGAATATGTGCACACCCTCAACGGGTCAGGACTCGCTGTCGGGCGGACCCTGATTGCCGTGCTCGAAAATTACCAGAATGAAGATGGCTCCATTGAGATACCGGAGGTTTTGCATCCTTATATGGGCGGGCTGACGCGCCTGGCGTGAGACGCGCTCTGGCCCGTTGAGAGGATATCCTCAATGTGCGGGAATGCCCACTCAGCTTGATGGGAGACCGACCATCCCCACGCGCACCGGGTTTGAGCCGTGCAGACACCGTCATGGCGCGACCTTCTCATCTTCTCGGCGGGCACTGTCACATGATGAGTCGCTTGGCGCCCCAGATCCCTGACAATGTGCTACCGCTGATAAAAGAGCAGCACAAAACAGGATTTTGAAGTCGCGCCGTCGCGCCAGGGTCAGGAACGGCGTCGCGTCCGATGGAGACTGGGGCGGGAAGATGGTTTGCCTGCCCGGCGATGACGCGCGCCAGGCCCATCATGATGGCGCACGGACTCGCGCCGATGGCTCTGTTGCCGCAATACCGACTCGATCCAGTCATTCAACGCTTCCGTATGCTCCGCCGCGCGATCCGTCTCACGGTAAAATTCGGGGAAGCGGATTGAAAGCCACCGCCAGGCCACGAGGCGCTTGTGCCTTTTTTCAGCGCGTTCCAGCTCCTCGCGTCCGGCTTTGGCGGGCGGCGTCAACCGTCCTGTTCCGGGGGGCGGGACGGCGTGACCTGCGGCATGTTCAGCTGCCCAGGAGACGAGCCGCGTGATTCCATTATCCCGCTCATCGATCGGGCACATGGCATATGTCCAACGTTGGGATAGTTCGAGACCCTCGACGCCTTCAAGCGCCGCCGCGATTTCCATCGGTTGTTCCATATCGGCGAGACGGTAATTCGGGTCATCCGCGCGCAAGACGGCGCGTTTGATGCGCGTCAACACACCATAGAGACTCTCTGAACCCACCTCATCCGCAACGGCACGCACGATATCCATGTCGGGCTGCACGAGTGGGCGCAGCTCCACCATGGGTTCCGGCGGGGCTTTTAACATGCGGTCAATCATATGGACGTTACCCGCACCGGCCAGCACGCCGACAATCCCATCCTCATGATGTCCGTAACGCCCCGCGCGCCCGCCAATCTGTTTGACTTCCTGCGGAAGGAGGTCTCGGGACTGTCGTCCATCATATTTTTTCAACGCGCTGAAAATCACACGCTTGATGGAGAGATTGAGGCCCATGCCAATCGCATCGGTGGCGACGAGAATATCCGCGTCACCACGGTTGAAGCGCGCTGCCTCCGCACGCCGCACTTCCGGGCTGAGCGCGCCGTAGACGACGGCCACACGCCGTCCCCGCGCCATCAATTCAGCCCGCAGGTCAAGCACGTCGCGACGGGAAAAGGCGATCACCGCGTCGCTGCGCCCTAATTGGTCAAGCCGTGTCGGGCCGTTCGCGGCGCGGAGGGGGCTTTTACGCTCGAGTGAGACTTCATCCAGCGGGTCATTACATAAACTGGCGATCCGCCGGATCAGCGGGATGCAATCAGGTGCGCCGAGAATATAGACGGTGCGCGCCGGCACGCCCATGATGGCTGCCGTCCACGCCGCGCCCCGGTCCGGGTCCGTCAACATCTGGGCCTCGTCAATAATGGCGACGTCGACCGGCGTGTAGAAAGGACACATCTCCACAGTTGCCGCAATGTGTTGCGCGTTCGGGACGAGGATGCGTTCCTCCCCCGTCATCAGCGAGGCGGCCACGCCGCGTTTCCCGAGCGCTTCCTTGAATTCATGCGCGAGCAAGCGCAGCGGGGCAAGGGCGAGGCCGCTTTCAGCCGCGGCAAGGGCATCGAGCGCCGCGTGGGATTTGCCGGAATTTGTCGGGCCGGTAATCAGCACCAGGCGGCGCTTCAAGGCGCGTGCCGTCTTGAAATGCCCGGCGTACCGGTCCAACGCCGCCACACGCGCAATGACGGCATTGCCGATTTTGGCGCCAACCGCGGGGGCGTCGGGGCGTCGGGTTGCGTCATCCTGACGTGACCGCCACCGCCCCAGTTGGTGGCGCAATTTGCGCAACATATCGGGGTCAAATTCGAAACGTTCGACCCCGTCAGACTGAGTTGTGCGCCGCGCAATGGGAAGGCGGTTTTCGGCAACCCAGCGCAAAGCTTCCTGCCGCGAGCAATGCAGAAGGGCAGGGACCTGATCAAACCCGACGAGGCTGGCCTCCCAGCGGCGTAACTTCTCAATCTCACGCTCTTGTCTCTGCGCGGCCTTCCGCCGGATTTCCGCCTCCCGCGCGGCTTGAGCCTGCTCCTGCGCGATCAGTTCCGACTCAAAAGCGAAGTCCCGCACGCCGAAGATCTCAGCGATGCGGCGGGCGAGGTGATCTACCTGCTGACCGGAGAGGAACTGCCCGCTATCTGACAGATCCGCTTTGACCGCCGCGAAGACATCGCCCGGCACATGAGAAATTTCCCGGAACCGGTCAGCGATCACGATGTCGAGATAATGACGAAGCAATTCATCTCCCGCCTCCGGGTGATCAATGCGTCCCGCAGCCTCGATCATATCCTCCTTGGAAATCCAGGGTTCATGCGCCTGGCGGGCGAGATACATCATGCGGGACGCCCAGCTCTTCCGGCGGATCGTGCATAATATGTCCCGCCAGGCTGCATCGGTGATCTTATCTTCACCCGGCGATAGGGCGCGGGCGACCAGGCGCAAGGCGCGTGGCGTTTCCTTGGCGGAGGGTTCAAGACCGGTCGAATGCGTGGCGGAAGCAAGTGCACGTTGTGCCGGAGAGCTGGTTATATCCATATCTTCTGTTGTGAGGATTTACGCAGGGATACGCAATTGAAAAAGGATCAGAGGTTGTGATGACCTGCAATAAGCTGCAGAATCATGCATATAGTATAGGTCCCGCCGCGTGACGGGCGAAGTCGAGGGTTCCCCTCTCTTAAGAGATGTTTTAGTGATAGTGCAGTATATGCCGCACCAGGCGTTTCTTGATATGCGCACTTAACGGAGAAATTTGCCGCGATGTTCGTCCCTGAGTCTCTTCCGATGCCGACAATTTCCGAACCTCTTAGCGGTTTATTACCGGTTGAAGGGCATCCCGGTCACTATCGCCTTGCACCACCTTCGAAGGAATACAGCCATCTTCACGCATGTGAAGTCCTGTCGGTGCATCATTGGACGGATCGGCTATTCACCTTCACCTGCACGCGTGACCCTGGCTTGCGGTTTGAGAACGGTCAGTTCACCATGATCGGGATTGAAGTGGACGGCAAGCCGCTCCTGCGTGCTTACTCAATTGCTTCGGCAAATTATGAGGAGCATCTTGAGTTCCTCTCCATCGCAGTTGAGGACGGCCCTCTTACTTCGCGCCTGCGCCATGTGAAAGTGGGCGATACGGTCCTCGTCGGGCGTAAGCCGGTGGGGACGTTATTGCTGGATAATCTCAAACCGGGACGCAACCTTTATTTCCTCTCGACCGGGACGGGCCTGGCCCCCTTCATGAGCCTGATTGAAGACCCGGAATGCTATGAGCGCTACGAGCATGTTGTGCTGAGCCACACTGTGCGTGTCTCTGCAGAACTGGCTTATATGAATCTCATCCGCCATGACCTGCCGCAGCATGAATTTCTAGGTGATTACGTGGCCCGGCAGCTTAAATATTACCCGGCCGTGACGCGTGAGGATTTTGAAGTACGTGATCGGATCACGACGCTGATCCAGTCTGGCAAGATCTTCAAGGATCTCGATCTCCCGCCGCTTGATCCGGAACATGACCGGGTGATGATCTGCGGTTCACCGGAGATGCTGGCGGATACGGAGAAACTTCTGATCTCGATGGGTTTTGAGGAAGGCAATATGAGCCATCAGGGCTCATACGTTGTTGAGAAGGCGTTCGCGGAACGCTGACCCTGCGTCAGGTGGGTACGGGAGCGATGGAGGTGTCCGCCATGGCAGCAGAATATGATCTCCTCGTCATTGGTGCGGGTTCGGGCGGGGTGCGTTGTGCCCGCATCGCAGCTCAGCATGGGGCGAAGGTGGCGATTGTGGAAGCACGCCATTGGGGCGGCACGTGCGTTAATATTGGCTGTGTGCCGAAAAAGCTGATGGTCTATGCGGCGGATTACGCCGCGACAGGCCCGGAAGCGCAGTCTTTCGGGTGGGAAGGCGCAGCGTGGCAGCATGATTGGGCGCGGCTGATCTCTGCAAAAAATGACGAAATTGCCCGCCTGAATCAGATTTACACTGCAATGCTTGAAAAGGCGGGTGTCACTTTATTCAAAGGCACAGCCGCTTTCCTGTCGCGTCATGAGGTGGAGATCTCGCCTTCCGCGCTGGATCCGTCCGCAGGTAAGCAGCGCATACGGGCGCGCAAAATCGTCATCGCCGTGGGCGGGGCACCCTCACGACCGGACATTAACGGGGCCGAACTGGGCATTGTTTCCGATGATGCTTTTTACCTGGCGGAACGTCCCAGAAAAATCCTGATCATTGGGGGCGGTTATATCGGCGTCGAATTTGCCGGGATTTTTTCACGTTTGGGCAGTGATGTCACAATGGTGTTTCGCGGTGAGCGTCCGCTGCGTGGGTTTGATGATGACCTGCGCACGCATCTCACAGAGGCAATGACCCGGCACGGAATCACGTTGCGGCCCGGCACGTCACCAAAGCGGATCAAGCGCCTACCGGACGGGACGCTGGCGACGGAGTTCGATCAGGGCGATGAGATGACAAGTGATTGCGTGTTTTTCGCGACGGGTAGGCATCCGGCGATCGACGGTCTTAATCTCGATGCGATTGGCGTGACATGTCGGGAGGGGCGTGTCGTGACGGATGCGTCATTCGCTACCTCAGTCCCGGATATTTACGCCATCGGTGACGTGACGGATCAGATCAATCTGACGCCCGTCGCCATCGCGCAGGGCCATATTCTCGCGGATCGGATCTTCGGCGGTCATGACCGTTACTGGGCTTTCGAAACCACACCAAAGGCCGTGTTCTATAGCCAGCCCCTCGCCAGTGTCGGTTTGACGGAAGAGGAAGCGGCACAGGACGCGGCGGTGGATATTTATTTGACGCGCTTCCGACCCATGCGGCAAAGCCTTCTTAAGGGGGATGATCAGGTCCTGATCAAGCTTGTCGTCGATTCAGGCGATGAAAGGGTGGTCGGCGCGCATATGATGGGTGACGCGGCACCGGAGATCATTCAAGCTGTGGCGATTGCGGTAACAGCCCGCCTGAAGAAAGCGGATTTTGACCACACGATCGGCATCCACCCGACATCGGCGGAGGAAATCGTGACAATGAGGACGGTGACGCGCCGTACGCCTCAGCGAGGCGTCTGATTTCAGCCGCTGCTTTACTTAACGTCGTGCCAACTTAAGCGACGCGTTTGGCGCTCTAATTCATAAGCAAGGCAGGCGCGAGTCCGGGGCTGAGCGCCCTGCGGGTTCAGTTGCCGCGCGGCGCGACCCACCCGTTACCGGTGGAATCGCCAACCTGGCCGCGCGCGGTCGGGCTGCTATTCGCGTAAGCCGTCCCGAAATTTGAGAGATTGGCGCCGGTGGTCGGGTCACGCTGGATGTTGGCATCGTGATCCGGATCCGGGCCATGCTCAATTTCTGTTGATGGGGCGATCTGATAGCCTGGCGGGGGCTTCTGCGCATGGGCGCGGAACGTATCGCCATGACCTTGGTAATGATAACCGGAACGCGACGTGCCACTGCGGCCTGTCCCCCCATCGGAACCCTGCGCTTCCGCCATCGCGTCCGATGCCATCAGGAAACCGCAGGCCGCAAGGGTCACGGCGGAAAGGCGCAACATCATCTCGAATCCCCATTTATGAGAATGAATATTTCAGGGCACTTCCGCGCAGCGTAACCTGCATCTCAGCAAGTGAACCGTTTCCCAGAATAGGTTACGGATCCCATCGTCGTCCAGCGTTTTTTAAGTCGTCCTTGACCGTCCTCTGCACCTTTCAACTTACAAAAACGGCGTGTTGGCTTGACGCCATCAGATGCGTTCAAGCGGGTCATGATCTTCTGCGCCGCCAGGTGTGGAATCTGAACAATGAGAGAAACCTCGACACGCATCGCCTGATAAAGGTGGGACTAGTTAATTGTTCGTGAAGCGACCTGATAAGGGAGTGACTCTCCTTTATCCGATGATCCCGGTCATGAATCTGAAGTTGAAGGTCACGAATCAGATCATCGCGTTCACGGATCCACGCGTCCCGTTCACGGATCCATTCATCCCGATCCCGTATCCATTTATCGCGATCCGCGATGAACCGCATCTTTCTGGGCAGGACATAACGGAGCAGAAAGTGATTATTGAAAGCTTGGGAACAGACGACGCTCATGCAGCGATCCAGACGGGCGAATGACTTCATGGCGTCACGATTTTTAGGGACTTTCCGCCGATAATATTTGAGATCGCGAAGGAGGAGGTCAACCCAGAAGCGCATCAGAAACGGCTTCTGTTTCCTGTAAAATTGCGGAATGACTGGCTTGAAGTGGGTGACTTCTTCAAAAATCTCCATGGCAGTTTTTTTGACCGGTTGATCCCGACCGGAAAAGTTAAGCGCGGCCGCCATCTGATAATTTTCATCGGTCAGCCAGCCTGGACCCCCGAAATGATCATAACAATAAACGGGACGATGGGCCAAAATCGCCATTTGCACAGTTTTTCCGATCGTCATGACGGCGTCGCAGTCATGAAGGATCTCCGGTCGCATCATGGTGACGTTGCCACCTTCTCCCAGATGATCAACCGTGTAACCGGCGGAAATCAGCAGCTCACGTGCTGCGAGCACCTCATCTGGGCAATGATTGGAGACGATGAGGATTTTTCGTATCGCGTTGATCGGGGTGTGCGAGATGTAAGCATCCTGCGTCGGGTTGGGCACCACAATCGCCTTCCGGTAAGCGGCGCCGAATGCTGCCAAAGCTTTACGGGTTTCAACACTATTGGCGATAATATGCGTGGCGATTTCACTCTCAAGGCGGGAGAGGGGCGCCTCGATCTCGATATACGGGGAGAGATGGGCAAATAATATGTAAGGGAGGCCAACCTCGCAAAGTTGTTCCATCGCCTGCGCATCGAGCAGAAGCGACAAGGCGTTTTGCTGCGTATAGATCAGATCGTAAGCGGTAAGATCAATATCGTCACCGCTTTTCGGGATAAGGCCGGCCGTGCGTAGGCTGGCGTCAAGCGGCGCCGCGATGTGATGGGCGTAAACATGGACGTCAAATTTACGGCGGCGTAATTCCTGACCGAACTCAATGATAACCAGTTCAGAGCCGGAAAACGTGTCCAGGCGGCCAGTGCAGAGCAAGGCTTTCATTTTTTCACAAAGCCTTCTTTTTATTGGTTTTTACTGGAGGGTGCGCTGATATTTTTCACGGCCCGAAGGATTTTGCCCGACAAGAAAGAACGATTTTGACGTTTATGTGAGGTGCTTTGTAACACAGGCCGGAATGTCGGAAAGTTAAATCACAGTAAGATTTATAATTCGTGAAGAGACCCTATTTCAAGAGAATGATAAATCTTCTTTTAAGAAAATCGAAGAATGTCAGACAGCGCCGATCCGGGCGTCTGCCTCATTGCATGGCGCACTCTCGTGGCGTGGGCAATGTCGAGTCACCATGTCAAAGTAGGTTTGATGCGCGCGCAGCCCGCCGCGACCTTATAAGATCGTTTTTGAGGAGGTCTGATGGAGTGACAGGGTCACAGGTGGCGCTTCGGCTGGCGTCCCATCCAAGCCTCAACGCGACGCCACCTGATGGGGGCGTTGGATTTCAGCTTGATCAGAAAATAGACGTAATCTGAATCTATCGCTTCAGACGTCGACGCAGGACGCGCTTGGCACGCATCCAAGTTAGACGCAGGCCCTCCTGACGGAAGGAAATCAAACCCAACCGGATATAACTGCGCCAGCTTGTCGCCTGCTGCACCTCGGCATAATGGCCATTCTGCGTAGACCAGAATGTCCCGATGGTTGCAAAACCGGAGGCACCCAGCTCACGACTATGGGGCAATAAAGCGAGTTCCTCATATTCATAATTTGTGGGCGTGGTGATGAGGCTGCTGAAAAGGTCGTAAAGCGTGTCGCGCATTTCATTCAATGTGATATGAGAGACGCTTGGTTTGAAATGCTCCGCGAAAAGACGGATCTCATCCTGCATCTGTGCGACGAAATTGCCGATAAGAATTTCATATTGCCGTTGATGCTGCGTGGAGACCGGCCTCACGCCATCCTCGCATTCCTCAAAATGGCTGATCTGCGCGTGTGTGGAGGCAAAAGCCAGCTCAAGCAGTTCAACGCCGCGCTCGGCAAGGCGCACCCAGTTTCTATCCTGCCCGTGATGGAAGAGGAAAGAGCGGATATCCTCATGCATGTAAGCATGCTCAAGCGTGCCCACATAATAGCCGCGGAATTTTTTGCCGAGAATGAGTTCTGTCCGGCGTTGTGATGTCAGTGCCCAGCCACAATCCGCCATGGCGTCATGCGCCGGGTCAAACCCTTCATCCTTTAAATAATGTTGATAGGCGTTCATTTCCCGCGCGGCGATGCGACGCCAGATCGGGCGGCACTCCTTCATCGCGATCAGCGCCGCAGAGGTTTTTGCGGGTGTATCAAGGACGCGGTCTAACGGTGTGTAAATTGAAAGCGCATTGAGCAGCTCGGCCTCACCCGCCCCGATGCCCAGCCGCTGGACGCATTCACGCAACGTGCAGGCGGTGCTTGTGCTGAGGACAGAGCCGATTTCTTTCTCAAACGCTGTGTGGAAAGCGGGCACCATCGTGAGGCGGCGGGAACTCTGCATAATGCTGGCACGACCTGGCAGGCCGAGAATATCCCAGATCTCCTTCGTGATATAGCCGTCCCGCGTGGCAAGACGTAAATGCGCGACCTGGTCAATCTGCATCACCGCGTTGAGCCAGGCCGCGAAACCTGTAACGAGTGGGCCGCCATACATCGCCCCGAAAACGCGTGCGATGGGCGCCTCAGGATGGCGGGCGCGGAATTGGGCTATAAAAGCCAGGGCGAGCGATGCAAAAAGATTAGGTGACGTGTCGGCACCATGTTTCTGCACCTGAAAAAGCTTATGCAGGGCAAGCTGATTAAATCGCCCATCCCGGAAAAGCTGATCCAACACGGAAGGAATGTGGTAGCCGACGACACCTGCCTTCAAAGCGGCTTCGCAATCCGCCTTGTAATTATCGCCAATATGCGTGATGCGCGCGGTGTCAACGCCGCATGACCGGGCGACAACTTCATAAAGCGTGCTTTCATGCTTGGATGTCTGATGTTCGCACGAGACGAAAATTTCATCGACAGTCAGGCCGTTTCTGGCCAGCACGGACGAAATCATCGATGCGGGCAGATACATGTCAGAAACCGCGATCACCTTTTTACCAAGGGATCTGGCGAGGTCATAAATCGGGCCGATCGCGGGGGATCGCTTGAGGATCTCTCCCTCTGTCGTGAGCTCCAGCGCTTTCAGGGCCTGAAAGCTCGTCTGGCCGAGGCCGGGCAGTTTGATCTGCTGATAAATCTCATCAATCGTGACTTCAGCCGACCCGCTGCGGGCGTGATTTTTCTCCCGCGCCAGGCGCTCAGCCAGGATCCTTGCATCGTGAAATCCCTTGACGCCGGATTGCCGCTCCATCAGCGTGAAGACATCAACCGGCCGCGCGAAGGGGCGCACCAGAAGCGTATCGAACACGTCGAAAGAAACAACCTCCGCCTGCTCAATGAGCGGCCTGACAGCTTCGACGTGAGCGGGCAATTTGCCCGGTTGATGGCTGATGACGTTTACCTCAGGTTTGGCCATCGGGTACATACTCACGTCTTGCATTCGGGAAGCTATCCAATATCCTGAGGCGATGAATTTTCCAAGGTGATTTGACGTCGTAAAACGCCGTGAAGGGTACTGAAACTGGAGAATTTTTGCGGGCAACACAAGGCTGAAAACCTTAATTATTTCTTAAATATTAACCGACGCGTTGGCGCGGAGACGTTTGCGAGGCCGACATAAAGAGGCATTACCTCGATATTGCTTCATCTTTCCCCGATTTTTCAGTTGTTTCCGCGGCGCCCCATGCCTATCTATCGAGCCGACGCATTTCATTTTTAGGAAAGATCGAAATCGATGGACCCGGATCGCTTCGCTACCGCGCCTGAACGCTGGACGCCGGCAAGCTGGCGTTCTCTCCCCGCGCGTCAAATGCCGCGATACCCGAATGACGCGGCGCTCGAGGCCGTTGAGGCCCGGCTTCGCAAATATCCGCCCCTCGTCTTTGCGGGGGAGGCGGAGCGACTGCGCCTCCAGCTTGCCAAGGCGGCACAGGGTGAGGCTTTTATCCTGCAAGGCGGAAATTGCGCGGAGAGCTTCGCGGAGTTTCAGGCTGACAACATCCGGGACACTTTTCGGGTGCTTCTGCAAATGGCGGTTGTGCTGACTTTCGCCGCCCGCGTGCCCGTCGTCAAAATCGGCCGGATGGCGGGGCAATATGCCAAGCCACGTTCCTCCGATGAGGAAACGCGAGAGGGCGTTACACTGCCCTGTTATCGCGGCGATATTATTAACGGGCCGGATTTTACGGAAGCCGCGCGCATTCCTGACCCGGCACGGATGGAAACAGGTTATTTCCATTCCGTGGGGGTGATGAATCTTCTTCGTGCCTTTGCCAATGGCGGTTACGCCAATCTCAACAAGGTTCATAAGTGGAATCTGGGTTTCGTGCAGCGTTCGCCGTCGGGCAAACGTTATGCCGACCTCGCCAATCGCATTGACGAGGCGCTCGGGTTCATCTCAGCCTGCGGCTTCAATGCCGCCGCGCCGCAATTCAATGAGACTGAATTTTACACCTCCCACGAAGCGCTTCTTTTACCTTATGAGCAGGCTTTGACGCGGGTCGATAGTCTGACGGGTAAATGGTATGATTGCTCTGCGCATTTTCTCTGGATCGGGGACAGGACGCGGCAGCCTGAGGGGGCACATGTTGAATTCCTCCGTGGCGTCAGCAACCCGATTGGCATCAAGGTCGGGCCAACATCCACGGTAGAGGATCTGGAAAAGCTTTTGCAGATCCTGAACCCCAAGGATGAGGCGGGTCGTATCACCCTCATCTCTCGTATGGGCCGCAGCAAAGTGCGGACGCATCTGCCGCCCCTCCTTGCCGCTGTGCAGAAGACGGGTCGCACTGTCACATGGATTTGCGACCCGATGCATGGCAACACGACCACAACGGCGAACAAGGTCAAAACCCGGTCCTTTGAAGCGATCCTTGATGAAGTTATCGGGTTTTTCTCAGTCTTTCAGGAGGCGGGGCTTCGGCCCGGCGGCGTGCATCTAGAAATGACCGGACAGGATGTCACGGAATGTGTCGGAGGGGCGCAATGTCTCACAGAGGCGGATCTCGCCGGGCGCTATGAAACATTCTGCGATCCACGACTGAATGCGGAACAATCTCTTGAAATGGCCTTCCTCCTCGCGCATGAATTGACAGGCTGCTTCTCACCGGCGCTGGAACAAGCGGGTTGAGCGTGTCCGATCTGTTCGGTCACGCTTCCATCTGGCGTGGCGTCATGGAGCGTGATGCTGCGCCGTCTCAAGGCAGCAAGCGGGCGATGCTTTCAGCGGCGGATGTGCCCGGCTGGACAGACGTTTATTTCAACCGCACGGAAAATATCGTCGTCGCCCAGGGCGACATGCAGGTGACATACGCGTTTTTCATCCGTCGCCCCGTCCTCGCGGCCCTTGGGCCGATGCTGGAATGTCTTGAAAAAGTGACGATTGAAAAAGGCGTCAAAGTGGATGTGGCGCTGCCCTTCAAAGAGGGGGCGTGGGTCGGGGCTGGAGAACCGATTGCGTTCCTCACCGGCCCTTTCTCACAATTAGCGTCCCTGGAAACGATTCTCCTGCAAAAATTGGGAAGTTGCTGCGTCGCGGCGCATAATGCCTATCAAATGGCCATGTCGATGCCCCGGACACCCTTCCTCGCCATGGATGCGCGCCATTGTACAGGGCCGGAAATGCAGATCATGATGTCTTATGCCGCCGCGGTTGGCAGTCGCGCGGCCCATCAGGAAGGTGCTGTCGGTTTCGTCAATTCCGCCAATGATGTGACGGCGTTCCTCTTCGGGCAGGCACAGGGGGCGGGCACGATGCCGCACGCCTTGGTTGGCTATGCGGGCAGCACGATCCGGGCGGCGGAGATTTATCACGACCGTTACCCGCAGGAAAAAATGACCGTCCTCGTCGATTATTTCGCGCAGGAGGTCACGGATACCATCGCCCTTTGCCAGAGATTTCCGCGCCTGGCGGAAAAGGGAGATCTCAGCATCAGGCTGGACACACATGGCGGGCGTTTTCTTGAAGGGCTCGATACGCAGAAATCCTACGCCATCCTGGAAAAACACGTCCCTGGCGTCACGCGGCGTTACCGCTCAGAGGCGGAGCTTCGCTATCTGATCGGGTCCGGCGTTTCCGCCGCGGCTTTGTGGCGGATGCGCGAGGTGCTGGATGCGCATGGGGGTGCCCATGTCAAAATTGTCGCCTCATCCGGTTTCAGCGTGGAGAAATGTCTCGCCATGCATGATGCACGGGCCCCGGCAGACATCGTCGGTACAGGGTCCTATCTGCCGCATAAATGGGACGAAACCTATGCGACGGCCGATATCGTCGCTTACGACGGCGTGTTACGTGTCAAATCAGGGCGTGAGCATCTGATGGCGCGCTGGCAGGATTTCAGGAAGAGCAAGTGATATGACCAAGCCCGACGCGCATGAAGCGCAAAGCTGGACGGTGCGCATTCTGGACCATTCCGGCGCATCGGAAGATGATATTGTCGAGAACATCCCTAAATTCCTGGACCTGGCGCATGCCAATGCCTTCGCGCGGGCTTACGTCCGAGACAGCATCGAACGCGGGCGTGTCCGCGGGGCGTCACCGCGGGATGTCATTGAAAACTGGTATAGTTTTGGTGAGGATGCGATCGTTGTCGATGCGGGTGATGACGGTTGGCGCTCCGCCAATGAACTCGATGATTTCGCGGCTAATCCCGCCACGCCGATGGAACGCGACTGGCGTGCCCTGGACCCGCGCCGACTTGTCGAGGATGACGAGGAATTTTTCCCGGAGGGGGAGGGGTAGGTCATCCCTCATGCCGCAATTGCCTGACAAGGCCTCGTGCGACGCGATGACATGACCTCATCGCCACCAACATAAGTTTAACAGGGAATATCCCTGCCAGCTTTTACGACTGGAAATTTATTTCACGGCGCGGCATAGAGAGCGTCATGAAACTTCGTTTTGCTCCCAGCCCCACAGGTTATCTTCATGTTGGCAATGCGCGTCTTGCCATTGCCAACGCGCTTTATGCGCGGCATCACGCGGCGCAATTCCTCCTGCGCATTGATGACACGGATACAGGTCGGTCCAAAGCGGAATATGAAAACGCGATCCGGACGGATCTCACCTGGCTCGGCATTGCCTGGGATGAAACAGCCCGGCAGACGGCCCGGCTTGACCGTTATCAGGCCGCCATTGAGGCACTGAAGGCGAGCGGACGCCTCTATCCCTGCTTCGAGACGGAGCAGGAACTGGCCGCCAAGCGTGAGGCGCGCATCCGCGCCCGGAAGCCCCCGATTTATGACCGCGCCATGCTGTCCCTGACGGCGGAACAGCGCGCCAAGGCAGAAGCAAACGGAAAAGTGCCTCATTGGCGCTTCCGCCTGTCAGACGGACATCGCGCCTGGCAGGATCTCGTCATGGGGGACTGCCAGGTCAAACTCACCGCGATTTCCGACCCCGTGCTGGTGCGGGCGGATGGCACCATCCTCTACACACTCGCTTCCGTCGTTGATGACCTTGAACTCGGCGTGACCCACATCATTCGTGGTGAAGATCACATCACCAATACGGGGGTGCAGCTCGATATCATCGATGCTTTGGCGGGGCCGAAAGCGCGCTTTACCTTTGCCCATCTGCCCCTTCTGCTGGATGAAGGCGGGGGCAAATTATCCAAGAGGTTCGATTCCCTCTCCCTCAAATCCCTGCGTCAGGATGGGGTGGAGCCGGATGCAATTATTTCCTACCTTTCCCGCATCGGCAGTGCCCTGAACCCCGCGCCCATGCGTTTTGATGAAGCGGTCAAAACCTACGATATCAGCGCAATCTCCCGAGCGGCGGCGCGTTTCGATATGCGTCAGCTGCTAGGCCTTAATCGACGCCTGCTTCAGGTTCGCGCTTATGAGGGGGTGAAGTCCCGCCTGCCTTCCGACCTGCCGGCGGCTTTCTGGGACGTCATCCGGCATAATATCGATCTTCTGCCGGAAGCGGCGCATTGGTGGTCCATCGTCACGGATGACATCACCCCACCCGCTTTAAAGGCGGAGGCGGATTTCCTTGCCCAGGCCATTTCGACATTACCGACCGGGGACTGGGATGAGTCGACCTGGCAGGTTTGGGTGTCAGCCCTGAAAGCGGCGTCAGGCCGAAGCGGGAAATCGCTTTTCATGCCGCTTCGTCTTGCTTTGACGGGAGAGGAAAACGGGCCGGAATTGAAGGCGATCCTGCCCTTTATCGGTCGGAAAAAAACCGTTCAACGGCTTGAGGAGGCCGCGGCGAACTGAGGCCTGAGGTGAGAGCGGCCTGTGATTCCGTCAGTAAGGTGCCCCTGATCAGCGTTAAATGATCGTTTCAACTTCTTCCGAAAGCGCCTCGGCCTCTCTTTTGAGCTTTTTGAAGCTTTGACGGCTGAACGGGATCATCAGCAGATAGACGAGGGCGGCGAGGGCCAGGGCGGCCCAGGGGTCGGAAATCAGGAAGGTCGCATAAAGAACCGTCCCGAGCATGATCGGCAGAATATGCCGTGACGGTATCCTGAAGTTCTTAAACGACCAGACGGGCGTCGTGGAGACGAGCAAAGCTGCAGTCATCACCAACATAATGGCGGAGAGAAGCGGCTGATGGGCGCAGGTAAAGAGCCATTCTGATTGAATGCGGCGGGCCTCCAACCCCATGAAGAGCGGGAAGAGCACGATCAGCGCCCCCGCAGGCGCTGGGACGCCGGTAAAATAGTTCGCGGAATAAGCAGGCTTGTCATCATCCGCGAGGCTGGCATTGAAACGCGCGAGGCGCAGCGCCATGCAGACCGTGAAGAGGATGCAGGGAATAAAGCCGTAGCGCCCCCCCTCCCATTGTAACGTCCACAGAAAAAGCAGCAGGGAAGGGGCGACGCCGAAACAGACGAAGTCGGACAAACTGTCAAATTCCGCGCCGAAATGCGATGTCGCGTGCAGAAGCCGCGCAATGCGCCCGTCAAGCCCGTCAATACAGGCGGCGACCAGAAGCGCAATTGCCGCTTCCTCAAACCGGTTTTCGATGCCGAAGCGAATGGCGCTTAGCCCCGCACAGAGGCCGAGCATCGTCAGAATATTCGGGATCAGCCGGTTGAAGGACAGGCCGCGCACGCGGGGGCGTCGCACACGAAGGGGGTTAAGGCGTCTCAGGCGCCGCTTTCTGGCTCGGTTATGTGACATGTTCGCGATATTAGAGTTCTGCAATCACCGTCTCGCCGCCGACCATTTTCTGGCCGACACTGACCAGAGGCGTAACGCCGTGCGGCAGGTAAAGATCGGTGCGGGAGCCGAAACGGATCAGCCCGAAACGTTCACCCGGCTCAAAACGACTGCCTTCTTCCGCGTAGCAGACGATCCTGCGGGCAATGAGGCCGGCGATCTGGACGATGGCCATGTGCCGCCCGTCATCCAGCGTCAAGCGCACCTCGTTCCTCTCATTGAGATCCGAGGCCTTGTCGAGACTGGCATTAATGAATTGCCCTGCATGATAGGCGACGCGTGTAACGATCCCCTTTGACGGCATCCGGTTGATGTGCACATCCAGCACGGAAAGAAACGTGGCGACGCGCCAGACAGGCTGATCCCCCATATCCAACGCTGCCGGTGGGGTGGCAAGTTCCACCGATGTGACATGGCCATCCGCCGGGGCGAGGGCGAGATTGGCGCGGGCCGGGGGAACACGTTTCGGGTCGCGGAAAAAATAGAGGCAGAAGGCAAGACCCGCCAGCCCGACATGCCCGACCCACCGCGTCGCCCGCCACGGCGTGGCGCGACCGATCAGGGTGACGAGCCCCGTCAAGGCGAGGAAAGGAGTCGCTGCCTTATGTGGGGGGCGATGACGGTTCGGATCGATTGCAAAAGGGACATGGTAAAACCTTTACTGCCTGCACCGGCCAGAATGGTCAGACGATGCTGACCGACCGGCATATGGAGCGTATCAGCCTGTGACGGCGCCGATCCTACATGATGTTGCGCGGTTTAACGAGGGGTTTGGACCGTAAGAGGCGTCCGTCAGGGCGTCGTGACCCGGGAGGACGTCGCACAAATGGAAAGCTTCCCTCAGGTCGGGGAAAACTTCCGGACGATGCGGCGGGTGATTTCCGCGATGAGGCGATCCTGCGCCTGGCGATGCAACGTCGTGCGTGTAAGGTAAATCGCGACCGACATCATCGTGCCGTCAGGCAAACTGACAAGACCAATATCGCCGCGCGTGCCATGCGCGCCCGCGCCGGACTTATCGTAAACATCCGCCTTGCGCCCCAGCCCGGATTGTATCAGGGAGGATGTCAGCGGGGCATTGCGCATCCAATGGGTGAGGTGTTGCCGGGAGGCGCGGGACAGGATGTGACCCGTCAATATCTTTTCGATATTGCGACGCATGGCGTTGGGAGAGGTCGAGTCCCGATCATCCCCCGCTTCCGCCGCGTTTAACGCCGGTTCATAACGGTCAAGGCGGGAGACAGGGTCGTGGATCTGCCGGGCAAATTGCGTCCAACCCGCCGGGCCGCCTAGTTCCCGCAGGATAAGATTGGCCGCGCTATTATCGCTCTGTTGGATCGCGGCGGCGCAGATCGCGCTCAGATACATACCGCCTTCATGAAGGTGGCGTTTCGCGACAGGCGCGTAGGTTTGAATGTCCTTCTCCGCATAGCGGATGAATTGTCGCAAATCCCGTTGACCCGAATCCACCAACGCCAGCAGGGCGGCGACAGAGATGAATTTATGCGTGCTGCACATCGGAAAAAGCTGGTTGGGCTGAAAGGCCAACACGCGCTTTTCACCGTGAAGCCGCGCGGAAAAACCGATCCGCCCGCCCGCGCGCTTCTGTAAGGCGTCGATATCTCGCGCCCCGCTGAAATCCGCGATTTCTGCGCTGAAAGCCCGTGGCGCCAACGCGGCGCTGATGCCTGAAGCCAGAATTTCACGGCGGGTCGGGCGGTGAGACATTGCTTGGGCGCCTTGCAGTATCAGGTGAAGCGCGTTGCGTCCTTCTGCGCGCGTCGACGCATTCTGCCGCAAAAACGCCCATCCGGCACGTTCCTTTTTTCGACAGGCGTCGGGACGTGCTATGCCCTGTCAGGCGCTCCTATTATTCAGCGGTGAGACCAGGATGAAAATGCACGTCACCCCCCTACAAGCCTTCGGGGATAATTACATTTGGATGATCCATGATCCGCAAAGCGGCTTAAAGGCGGTGGTGGACCCAGGTGAAGCCGCGCCCGTTTTCGAAGCGTTGGACGGGGCGCCCCTCGATGCAATTCTGCTGACCCATCATCACCAGGACCATATTGGCGGTGCGGAAGCTTTGCGGTCGGTGACCGGGGCGCGCATTATCGGCGCGGCGTCTCAGGCGCATCGATTGCCGCGCCTTGATGTGGCCGTCAAGGAAGGGGACGTCATCGAGGTGGGGGCCGTGCGCGGCAACGTCATTGAAACGCCCGGACATGTGCTGGGGCATCTCAGCTTTTTCTTCCCGGAAGGGCCAGCTTTATTCAGTGGGGACACGTTATTCAGTATGGGTTGCGGTCGCTTGTTCGAGGGGACGCCGGAGATGATGTTCGAGACGCTGAAAAAATATGCAGCCCTGCCCGATGAGACAAAACTCTATTGCGGCCATGAATATACGTTGTCCAATCTCGCTTTTGCCCGCACCCTCAACCCTAAAGATGAAGCTTTACGTGCTTACGACCTGAAAGCGCGGGCCTTGCGAGAAGCCGGGCAGCCGACTTTACCAAGCCTTCTGGGGGAGGAGCGACAGCTCAACCCTTTCCTTACCGCCAAAACCAGCGGGAAACTCGGCCAGTTGCGGGCTCTGAAGGATTCCTTCTGATAGCGTCAGGCGGGGGAAGAGACGGTGATCGCGTTGAAAAGCGTCCGTAATTGCGCGTGTGCGGCGGGCTCAATCTGCCAATGCTGGACGCGAAGGCTGAAAATCATATGGTCCGGCACGTGTTCGTCCGTTTTCTCCAGCAGATCCATCAGGCGCGTGCGCGCGGTGTCCTCTAACGGCATTCGTTGCGCGCTGCGCCAGCGTTCGATGGCTGATCGGATGTCCCTCAGTTCTGTTGTCAGTCTTCCATCGCCCTGACCGTCAATTTCACCTGATAAAATCACGGCGAGTGGACCGACATGCCCCGCAACCTGCTGAATATAGGCGCGGGTCAAGTGAAGAGCTGCGGAGGAGGCGCCCGGCTTCAAATCAAGCGCCGCTTTGATATGCGCGTCTGAAAGCGTCACGGGTGGCAGCGGAAAAGATCCGGAATTATCCGTCCCGATTGTCGGTGACAAAGTGAGCCGATCGGACCGGGCGGAAATGGCGCCTCTGAGAAGCTTTTGCGCATCGCGTGGCTGGATGCGTATATCTCCACCCAAACGCGCTGCCGCGATGGAAAAAGCGGGTTCAGACTCGGACATGATGGAGAGATCGGTGATGCGGAAGCCTGTCCGACGACCAAGGCGATTGAGCTTGAGATGAACGGATGAAGCCGTCGCGATATCCCCCCCAATACGCCGCATCATGACGGTGGAAAAATCGAGGTGCGGCCGCAGAAAGGGGTGATGGGTCACGGTAAGGGCGCGCGCTGAAAAGCGATGCCGCGTGTCATCGTGAATATCAATGTTACGATAAGTGATCGCCGCCCCGAACAGGCGCGTCTGCTTTTGGATTATCGGGTCATAGGCCACGTGCCAGCCATGCGCTTTCATCGCGGTGATCGCGTGATGCATCTGCTGGTCAAGCATATGATGGGCCGACCAGGACGCCGCCACATGGGCGATGATTGTGCAAATGAGGCACACGGAAAAGCTTTTGATCAGCGTCCACGTGGTCATAAAGAGGCGTCCTTTAACGTCACGTTTCGGGTTCGAAGCGGTTTTCTCCTGACTTCCCCGCGATTCCCGATGAGTCAAGTTATCCCCAGCGCACGTTCCGAGTTTCTTAACTAAAATTTTTGCCAGTGCGGCATGTTTTGTTGAAAAACGAAGCGTGTCGGCGCCCGGCGGCGACTGGGGTCTTAATAAACGGGAAATACCGTCTCACCGTTGTTTTTACTTGTAAAAATCAGGGTAGAGAGAGTCGTTTCGCTTCCGGCGCCGTTCAGCCCGGCGCGTCAAGGGCCGCGCCTTTATTCCCTTGGGATATGGTTGGGACAATGTTCTCCTCAGTTACGTCCACAGAGTTATCCACATGGTTATACAACCCTCCGGATTTTTCCAGCGCCTGCCAGGAGGCGTCGATCATGGCGATGAGGTTTCCACGGCTGCTATCCATAGCCAGAGCGGGGCCGATGACAATTTTCAGAGCACCCGGAAACTTCGTCCAACCTTCGCGGGGCCAGAAAAGACCTGAATTTGTGGCGACAGGCACGACCGGCGCGTTGGCTTGTTTCGCCAACGCCATGATGCCGGGCTGAAGTGGCACGCGTTCCCCTGGTTTAACGCGCGTCCCCTGCGGAAAAATAATAACCTGGCGACGGTCATCGAAACGATCCTGTGTGTCCCGGATCAGGCAGCGAAGCGCTTTTGACCCGGCGGAACGCTCGACCGGGATCATCCCGGATAATATCAGCATCGGGCCGACAAGTGGGATACGTGTCAGCTCCTTCTTGATGATGTACGCTGGCCTCTCCACAAGGTTCATCCAAACGAACCCGTCAAAAAATGATTGATGTTGGGAGGCGATCAGGCACGGCGTATTGGGAATATTTTCCCGTCCAATAATAACGATTTCAATCCCGCATATTTTACTGAGCCCCAGAAGCGTCAGGCGGCTCCAGAGCCGGGCATAGGTCAGCGCGCAATCCCGGCGCTTGAGGAGGCGAAGAGGCAATGCGCCCAGTCCCATGATAATGGTCAATATAAAAAAATAGAGTTGGAAAAATATGCTTCGCGCGACGCGCATGACGTGTCCCTACCAATGTTCCCAAACGTGCAAAAGTGGCACGCTGTGTCAAGATAATCAAATGTCAGGTTTCAGATTTTCCCCACGTGAAAAACGCAGTAGCGAGCCGAGCCATTTCATGTATTCAACAGTCAGAAGGCGCGCTGTGTAAAAGCTGGAAGGGTGTCGCAAGGCGGGAGACTGGATGGGGTAGGGGTAAAGCTCAACTTCCGGGACGGCGCGATGGATTTCTATAATGGCGCGGCGCACGTGATATCCTGCCGTCACGACCAGTAAAGTATGAATTTGGTGCGCCCGCACCCAACCCGCCGTCTCCGCAGCATTGCCAATTGTTGAAATTGCGCGTCGGCCGAGCGTGATATGATCGGATGGAAGAAGCGAGAGGGGAGAACCCTCATGCAGCCGCAATTGCGGCAGGGTCGTATGCGCACCGACGCCGGAGATCAGCAGATCTCGTCCAAACCCGCGTTCGAGCAGGTCAATGGCAACCTCAACACGCTCCGCACCGCCTGTCAGCGCGACAATTCCGTCACATTTGACGAGATCATAATGGCTGCGCATGGCATCCAGGCTGAACAGGATCAACCCCGTCAGCCACGCGGCGAGGAGCACGGCGACGCTCAGCGGAATAAGGCGGCGCGTCATGGCATGATGTCTCGAAAACGATGGGGGGAGGGAAATGCGCAACCTGCCATCATTCCGGGTGAGGTCAGATCCGCCGTCCCGCATAAACCGCCACAGTTGAGGCGATGGCAGCGACGAGCATCATCAGAAAACCGTCAAAAACCAGATTGGAGGCCGTTAATGTCAAGCCTGAGAATGAAAGATGGGCGGGCACGATATTGTCGAGCGGCCCCAGATTAATGTCAGACTGCGCGGACACCATTTTCGCCTTATCCGCCAATAAATTTGTTAAAGAAGGCGCGATCTTCCAGATAAGACCGGCGATGAGGGCAATCGGCGCAAAAAACTCGGCAATCTGTTGGAAGAAATGCGCGGCACAGTAAAGCGCCGCGAAAAACAAGCCGCGAATACCGATGAAACGGCGTTCCGGACTGTAGGAAGATGCTGCCCGTGGCGCGTGTCCCATGGGGGCGCGTAAATCAGGGTCCATTTTAATTATCCCAACAACATGATCGAACTTGTCCTGAAGGGCTTCCGGCCCTGCCTCTCAAATCTCTCTCAGAGGTAGCCTTGGACAATGTTAAATGCAATGATCCAAATGTGAAACTATTTGGCCGTTACATGGATGCAGGACGCGGCAGGGAGGGGGTCGGGCCTGGATGACGTTGACGAATGAAAAACCGCTCATCCTCCTGGTGGAACCTCACGACGCCGCCGCCCTGCCGCTGACCGAACTGCTTGAGGGGCAGGGCTTCACGGTTGTCCGTGCGTTGACGGGTGAGGCCGCCCTCGCCGGTTTTGAACTGTCGCACCCCGACCTTATCGTGTCCGACTACCAATTGCCGGGCATGAATGGTGGGCAGATGATACGGCAAATCCGCATGAACACCCAGATGCGGTCAACGCCCATCCTCATGCTGACAGAGGATGGCGGGCTGGGCCATACGCGTGAGGGGCTTGAAAGCGGGGCTGATGCCTATCTCTCCAAATCCGCACATCCGGATCTCATCATTTTGCGGATACGCGCACTTTTGCGGGACGGATCGGACTTTCCGCAGGCGGAGGCAGCGGGGTCTTTCCGGCGTGCGCGCATTGTGATCGTGACCCGACCCATTGAGGCGGAGGAGGATGACACGGTGGACAGGCCCGCCCGATGGGCGCGAAATGACGATGGCACGTCGCTCGGGGAACTTCTGTGGCGGGATGGGCACACTGTCACGACGGTTTCCGGGTCAAGTGAGATGATTCAGGGAGGGTGGTTCAGCGGGGATGAAGGGCCCGACCTTCTGATCCTCGATCTGACGGCGCCCCATGATGACAGTGACAGTTTCTGCCGAAGCATTGATGCGCGGCGGCATGATGTAGTGGAGGCGGGCGCGGCGGCTTTCCGTATTATCGGTGTGGTGGAGGCTGAGCAGTTCCGGCGTCATTCCTCGGCTTTTCTTTTCGATGCGGGGGTCGATGACCTCGTCCCGGATGATACCGCGCCGGAAGTGCTCGCTTTACGCATCAAGGTCATGGTGCAGCGCAAACTGGCGCAGGATGCGCTACGGGAAGAGGAGATCCGCCGGCAGGTTCGGGAGGTCGCTTTTAAGACAGCGCGGAGTGAAGCGCGGGCCGTCGCGGCAAAAGCCGCCATCGCGGAGGCGCTCGCCCAGGCGAATGCCGAACTGGCGGAGGCCAATGCGCGCTTGCTGGAAACGCAGTCCCAACTGGTGCAAACGGCCAAAATGGCGTCTTTGGGCGAGTTGGTGGCGGGCATCGCGCATGAAATCAATAATCCGCTGGCATTTATCATCGCCCATGAGGAGACAATCGCCCGCGTCCTGAACGAGCTTGCCAACCCACCCGAGGCGCTGACGGAAAAGGCGCGGTCCGACCTCATCGGAAAATGCATCAATCGCACCGGCGCCATGCGCATGGGCCTTCAGAGAATCCAGAACCTCGTTTTGAGTCTCAGACGTTTCTCCCGCCTGGACGAGAGTGCCTTCCGTCAGATTGATGTGTTCGAGGCGATTGATGGCTCCCTCGCTTTATTGTCGCATAAGTTTGGCGGCGACATCATTGTGGAGCGTCACCTTGCCGCCCCCCGCACTCTCATCTGCCAGTCAGCATTGGTCAACCAGGCTGTAATGAATATGGTCAGCAATGCCGCCGATGCGATCCGCGCGGAAGGGGCGTCCGTCAACCCGGCAGAGGGTGCGGCTTTGGGCCGCATCGTGATTGAGACATCGCTTCAACAGTCGGAGGACGGGGCGTTTTACGTCATCAGCGTCGCCGATGATGGGCCCGGCGTGCCTGCCGCGATAAAAGGCCGGGTGTTCGAGCCATTTTTTACCACGAAGCCCGTGGGGGAGGGGACGGGGCTGGGCCTCGCCATTGCTTATGGCGTCATCGATGCGCATGGCGGCCATATAGAGGTCAATGAAGCGCGTCTCAAAGGGGGGCGCGGGGATGGCGCGCGCTTCACGATGACAATACCGGTCAAATGGACGCCATCCGGACTCGAAACAATAGGAAAAATTGAATGACCCATCCGTCCGCGTCGCCTGTCAAGACATCTCGCAGCCTCATCCTGATCGTCGATGATGAACCGGAAATACTCGTTGCTTTGAGTGATTTGCTCGAAGGTGAATTTGACATCATCTCCACCACCAGCCCCCATGAAGCCCTCACCCTTGTCAGGGACCATCCCGAGATCGCGGTTATCATCTCTGATCAAAGGATGCCGGGCATGACGGGGGATGTTTTTTTATCACAGGTGCAGGATAAGACGGATGCGAAAAGCATTCTCCTGACCGGCTATGCAGATCTCTCCGTGGTGATCACCGCTCTCAATCAGGGTCGGATACAGTTTTACGTACACAAACCCTGGGATTCGGACGGGTTAAAAGCGATGGTGCGGGAGAGTGCAACGCGTTTTCACACTGAAAAAGCCCTCTTCAAGGAGAGATTTCTCCTTCAAAGTACCTTGTGCGCCGCTGCGTTCGATATCGTGTTCTCTGACGCTGGAGGCCGGGTGATCCGGCACAATATAAATCGCGAGATGGACAGCGTTGTCGCCATTCAACGTGAGGGTGACCGGGAAGTGCTTGAGGAAACGCTTTACCCTGAGGAAGAGCGTGACGCCATCTCCGCCCAAAGACGGGAGGTGGTGGTGCGGGGAAAGCTCGAACAATGCGTCCCCGTCACGCGCGATGGTATTACAAGCTGGCTGGAGCGGACACGCATCGTTCTGCCCTGGCCGCGCCAGGCTGATGGCGCGCTTCTCCCTGCCGGGCAGCGTTGGCAGGCCAGTTTCGAAAGGGACGTGACGGAACGCCGCGCGCTAGAGCAGAGAATGCGCCAGGATGATAAAATGCGCGCGTTAGGCACTTTATCGGGCGGTATCGCGCATGACTTCAATAATCTGCTGACGGCCATCCTCGGCTCACTTGATCTTTTACACGATATGCTTCCGTCCGATGGGGAGGGCGACGCATCCGTCCCGAAAAAGCTTGTCGAAAACGCCATCGACTCCGCCCGTAAGGGCGCAACCCTGACGCGAAGCCTGCTCGAGTTCGGTCGACCGAAATCATCGGCCCTGCAAGCCGTCAATGTCGTCAGGCTGGTTCGTAATCTGAAGGAGCTGCTGTCCCAAAGTCTCAACCGCGCAAGTGATGCCGCCGGAGAAACCGGGAAATGCGCGTTGGATCTCTCACATGTCGCGCGGCGAGCGGACGATCTTTACGCCCAAAGCGACCCGGAACAGCTTGAAATGGCATTGCTCAATCTCTGCATCAATGCGCGGGATGCGATGCAGGATGGTGGCACGGTGGCGATTCATATCGAGGAAGACATTTCGGCACCTTCCGCGGAATTTGTGGTGATCTCGGTTTGTGACGAGGGACATGGCATGACGCCCGAAATCGCTGCCCGTATTTTTGACCCGTTTTTCACCACAAAGAAACTCGGCCAAGGTAGCGGCCTCGGTTTATCGACGATATATCGCTTCGTCAAAAGATGCGGCGGAGATATCAAAGTCAGGAGCGCGCCCGGTCAGGGGACATGTATGTCGCTGCTTCTGCCGAAAGTCCCGGCGCAAGGGGCTGAGCTTGCACCTGATATGGCGGCCATCCACCGCGAGACGCGACAACTGAAAATCTTGCTGATTGACGATGAAGCGCCTGTGCGCCTGGTGACAGAGCAGTTCCTGCGGCGCAGTGGTCACGAAGTTGTCAGCGTGGCGGATGGCGAGGCCGGGCTTGCCTGCCTCCTGGCCGGGCAGAGATTCGACCTTGCGATATTGGACCTGATGATGCCACGCATGAGTGGTCAGGAATGCGGAAAACGCCTTGTACAGAAGCAGCCGGATCTCAGACGCCTTTATATCAGCGGCTATGCTGATGCGGCGCATCGACCGCCGCACCACCAGGTGCTCGAGAAACCTTTCACGCGGGCAATGCTGGATGAAGCGATCGCTTCAATCATTAATTAGAACGATCTCCATCTTGCTTTGCGACAGGTTTTAACTATCTAGATGAACATGAAAAACACGCATCAAAACCCCGATTATGTTGGATGGCACGGCACCACAATCCTTTGCGTGCGACGCGGGGACAAGGTCACGATGGCCGGCGACGGCCAGGTGACATTGGGTCAGACGATTATCAAGGGCAATGCCCGCAAGGTGCGGCGGATTGGCAAGGATAAAAATATCCTCGCGGGGTTCGCGGGGGCGACGGCCGATGCCTTCACCCTTCTGGAGCGCCTGGAGGCCAAACTCGCGCGCTACCCGAATGACCTGGAAACAGCGTGCGTTGAGCTCGCCAAGGATTGGCGCACGGATCGCTATTTACGTCGGTTGGAGGCAATGATGGCGGTCGCGGATAAGGATCGATCCTACACACTGACGGGCAATGGCGATGTGCTGGAGCCGGCAGACGGCATTATCGCGATCGGGTCCGGCGGCAATTACGCCCTCTCCGCGGCGCGCGCCCTTATCGACATTGAGGGTCTGTCGTCGGAGGAAATTGCCCGACGCGCGATGAAAATCGCCGGAGACGTCTGCGTCTATACGAATCACGCTGTCACGGTTGAAACGCTTTAGGTCAGGTATCAGGAATGAAAACGCCGCAACTTTCTCCACGAGAAATCGTGTCGAAACTCGATCGCTATATTGTCGGGCAGACTGATGCCAAGCGCGCCGTGGCCATTGCCCTCCGAAATCGCTGGCGGCGGGCGCAATTGCCCGATGCCATGCGTGAGGAGGTTGTCCCGAAAAACATTCTCATGATCGGCCCTACAGGCTGTGGCAAAACCGAGATTGCCCGGCGGCTGGCGCGGCTGGCGCAATCTCCTTTCATCAAGGTGGAAGCCACGAAATTCACCGAGGTGGGTTATGTCGGGCGCGATGTTGAGTCGATCATCCGCGACCTGATCGAGGTGTCAATAAATATGCTGCGTGATTTGCGGCGCAAGGATGTTCAGGTCAAGGCTGAAGCCGCGGCAGAGCAGCGCCTTGTCGACGCCCTCGTCGGGGAGCAGGCCTCGGCGGACACCAAAGCCAAGTTCCGTCAACGGCTCCGAAATGGGGAGTTGGAGGATAAGGAGGTTGAAGTTGACGTTCAGCCGGATGGCGGTCGCGACAATGGGGAAATGCCGGGCCTGACACCTGGCGCGGTAATCAACATCTCCGATATGATGAAGAACATCATGAATCGCGCTCCCCAGAAGCGCCGTTTAACGATTTCCGCGGCGCGCAGCCTGCTGGTTCGGGATGAGTCGGATAAGCTTCTGGATGATGACAGTCTCGCGCAGGAGGCCGTGCGCCACACGCAGGACCACGGCATTGTCTTTCTTGACGAGATTGACAAAGTCTGTGCCCGGTCGGCCGAGGGTGGGGCGCGCGGTGCCGATATTTCGCGCGAGGGCGTGCAGCGTGACCTCCTGCCACTGATCGAAGGCACAACCGTGTCCACTAAATATGGTCCGATCAAGACGGATCATATTTTATTTATCGCGTCCGGCGCTTTCCATCTGGCCAAACCTTCCGACCTGCTGCCCGAGCTTCAGGGCCGCCTGCCCATTCGCGTCGAATTGCAGGCGCTCACGCAGGATGATTTGCGCCGCATTTTGAGTGAGCCAGAGCATTCCCTCATCAAACAATATATCGCCCTCCTGCAGACAGAGGGTGTGACGCTCTCATTCACGGAGGACGCGATTGACGCTCTCGCGAAAACAGCGGCGGAAGTGAACAGTAATGTTGAGAATATCGGTGCGCGACGATTGGCGACGGTAATGGAATATCTGCTGGAGAATATCTCTTTCTCAGCGTCCGACAAGGGAAATGAGGTGATCGAGATTACAGCCATAGACGTTTTTGACCGCGTAGGTCCGTTGACCGAACGGGATGATCTCAGCCGGTTCATCCTCTGATGGCGGCACCTTTCGTCTCACCGCCGGAAGAAACGGCGGCGGCCGCCATCGCCGCCATCGCGGACGAGCTTGCGCTCTTCGATGACTGGACGGACCGATATCAATATATCATCGAAGTGGGACGGCAATTACCGGCTTTTCCCGAAGCCTGGCAGGATGACGCCCATCGTGTGCCCGGCTGTCAAAGCCAGGTATGGCTTGAGGCACAGCGTGAGGGCGGGAGGATCTATTTTGCAGGAGAGTCGGACGCGGCCATCGTAAGCGGCCTCGTCGGCTTGTTACTGCGTGTCTATTCGGGGCGCAGTGCGGCGGAAATCAGCGAGACGCCGCCGGACTTCCTGCATCGTCTGGGGCTTGTCAAAGCCCTCTCCGCCAATCGTGGTAACGGGGTGGAGGCGATGGCGCGGGCCATCCGGCGCGTTGCCGCGGCTGGATAGCCCGCAGCGTCTCAGTGCGCCATGGCAGGTTGCGGCACATCCGGCATCACGGGGGACGTCGCTTTGTCCAGAGACGGGGTGGTCGTCATCGCGCCTTCCGTCGTGCACGCGGTGAAGCGACCCTTATCGTCACGGCATTTTGTCGGGCGCGGTGTGGTGCATTTTACGAAACGGCCGGTTTTGTCATCGCGGCAACGGACCGGCTTTTTCTTCACACATTTAACGTAGCGGCCTGTATCGGCGTCGCGGCACGTTTTAGCCTGCACGGCCATCGGCGCAACCAGCAGGCTGAGGGCGAGTGAGGAGGCGAAAAGTCTTTTCAGCATCGGGATTTCCTTCACGCGGGAATGCGGGGCTTGATGTCATGGATTGACGAACATCTAAGCGGCTCAACGTCAGCAAGGTTGCACGCCCGTCCATCTGCACGGCGTCAAAGAGGTGAAGCGTGCACCCGGTTCGTATCGTGCTGCGCCTGTCCCGCGCGCGGCCGTGGCGCTTCCCTTGGCGAGACGAGTCAAAAAAGGTTGTTTCGACGGGCGAATTCGGCTAGGTGACACACCTCACCTGCGCGACCGTGGCCAGATAAGTGGCATGCCCGGCCGCAGAATGCTGCCGCCCGAAAGGGTTTGTGCGGCCTGGTTAAGTTTAAGGAGACCGAAATGCCCAAAATGAAGACGAAGTCGTCGGTGAAAAAACGCTTCAAGATCACCGCGACGGGTAAAGTGATGTGCGGCCCCGGCAATAAGCGCCATGGCCTGATCAATCGCCCTCAAAAGATGAAGCGCACCAACCGTGGTCCGCAGACCATGACGGATATGGACGCGAAGACAATCAAGCAATGGGCCCCCTACGGGCTTTCTTGAGGAGATAGATCATGGCACGTGTCAAACGGGGCGTGACGACTCACGCGCGTCACAAAAAAGTTCTGGAGCTGTCCAAAGGTTATCGCGGGCGCTCATCGACAAATTACCGCATCGCGCTGGAGCGGCTCGAAAAGGCATTACGCTATGCTTATCGTGACCGCCGCAATAAAAAGCGTGATTTTCGCGGTCTCTGGATTCAGCGTATCAATGCCGCCGTGCGTGAGCATGGGCTGACCTACAGCAAATTCATCAATGGCCTGTCCCTGGCGGGGATTGAGATTGACCGTAAGGTTCTCGCCGCGATTGCCTTTGACGATGCGGCGACATTCGCGGAAATCGTTAAAAAGGCCCAGCAGGCGTTAGAGCAGCCCGCCAAGGCCTGATTTCCCAATCTGGTGTTCAGGAAATGGGCCGTCTTGCTTGAGGACGGCCCTTTTTTTATGTTGCGTGATGACGGGTGAATAATGGTGGACGATCTCGACATTCTGAAGAGCACGACCCTGGCCGACCTTGAGACACTGCGTGATGAGGCTTCATGGGAGGCGCTCAGGGTCAGGACGCTCGGCAAGTCCGGCTGGCTGACGCAGCAGCTCAAAGCGCTCGGCCCCCTCGCACCGGATGAGCGCCGCCTTCGTGGCGCGGCGCTGAATCAGGTCCGGGACGCGCTCAATGCAGCCTTTGCACAGCGGAAAAAAGCGATCGAGTCGGATCTCCTCGCCGCCCAGCTGGAAGCAGAGCGCGTGGATGTCACCATGCCCGTCGCGCGGCGTGAGGACGGGCTGCTCCATCCCATCCATCAAACGATCGATGAGATGATCGATATTTTCGGCGGAATGGGTTTTGGCGTAGCGGAAGGGCCGGATATCGAAAGTCAGTGGCATAATTTCTCCGCCCTGAACACGCCCGAGCACCACCCCGCCCGAACAGAACACGATACGTTTTACCTGCCGCGCCCACGTGCCGACGCGCCCGAGCCCGTTTTGCGCACGCAGACATCGGGCGTGCAGATCCGCACCCTACTGAGTAACGCGCCACCCCTGCGGGTAATTGCACCGGGCCGGACCTATCGCGCCGATCATGATGCCACGCACTCTCCGATGTTTCATCAATGTGAAGGTATCGTGATTGATCGCGACATCACGCTGGCCCATCTTAAATTCTGCCTCATCGCCTTTCTGCGCGCATTCTTCGATAAGCCGGATCTGCCCGTGCGTTTTCGCGCCTCCTATTTTCCGTTCACGGAGCCATCGATGGAAGTGGATATCGGCTGGTCCCGTAAAACAGGCAATATCGGCGCGGGGGAAGACTGGCTCGAAGTGCTTGGCGCCGGGATGGTGCAACCCCGTGTGCTGGCAAATTGCGGCGTTGACCCGGAAGTCTGGCAGGGCTTTGCTTTCGGTATGGGCGTGGAGAGACTGACGATGCTTAAATATGGCATCCCCGATTTACGCTCATTTTATGAGAGTGACCTGCGCTGGCTGCGTCATTACGGTTTTTCCGCCTTTGAAACGCACATTCCGGGCAAGGGGGTCTGAATTATGAAATTTACCCTTTCTTGGTTACGGGAACATCTTGATTTCACGGCTTCCATTGAGGAGATCACGTCGGCGCTGAACCGGATCGGCCTCGAAGTCGAGAGCGTTAAGAATCAGGCTGAGCAATTAGCCGGTTTCCGCGTTGGTAAAATCCTCGAAGCGCGCCCCCACCCCAATGCGGATCGCCTGCAGGTCTGCGATGTGGCGGCGGGGCCGGGATATGAGAAGGTGCAGGTCGTTTGCGGCGCACCGAATGCCCGGACCGGGCTGCATGTCGTGTTCGCCCCGCCGGGCACCTATATTCCCGGCAGCGACATGACCATTAAATCAGGTCAGATCCGCGGTGAGGCCAGTGGCGGCATGTTGTGCTCCCTGCGTGAGCTCGGATTGGGCGAGGAGAGTGACGGCATTGCCGAACTGCCGGAAACGGTGGTGCTGGGCCAGCCTTACGCTGATTTCGCCGGATTGAACGAGACGGTCATTGACATCTCCATTACGCCGAACCGGGGTGACGCGCTGAGTGTGTATGGCATTGCGCGAGACCTCGCCGCTGCCGGGCTCGGGCGCCTGAAAGCGTGGCTCGCTGAAGTTGTGGACGGGCAGGGTCCCTCGACGATTAAATGGAAGATCGACCACGACGATGCCTGTCCCTATGTTGTGGGGCGGCTGATCCGCAATGTCCGCAACGGGCCAAGCCCCGCCTGGCTGCAGAACCGACTCAAATCGGTGGGTCTGCGCCCCATATCGGCGCTCGTTGACGTGACCAATTTCCTTCTGATGGACATCGGACGCCCGTTACACGTCTTCGATGCCGCGAAGCTGTCCGGCGACACGCTGTCCATGACATGCGGCCATGGTGAAACCTTCAACGCGCTGGACGGAAACGCGTATTTGTTGCGTGAACAGGATCTGATCGTTGCAGATGAAAGTGGCGTCCAGTCTTTGGCGGGCATCATTGGTGGTGCGGCAAGCAGCGTTTCCGAAGAAACGCAGCACGTCTTTATTGAATCCGCCTTGTTTGAACCTGTCCGTATCGCCCTGACGGGGCGGCGTCTCGGTATCCATACGGATGGGCGCTACCGGTTTGAGCGCGGTGTTGACCCGGCTCTGGTCCTGCCCGGGTTGGAAGCGGCGACAAAACGCATCCTTGATCTGTGCGGCGGTGAGGCGAGCGAAGTTGTTTCTGCGGGGGCCTTGCCCGATTGGCAGCGCACGGCGCGTCTTCGCTTTGAAAAGCTCGACAGCTTCGGAGGGGCCGTGCTCCAGGCCGATGAGGCTGTGGAAACGCTGGAGCATCTGGGATTTTCTGTCGCTTCTCGGGACGCGGCTTCCGTAACCGTGCATGTGCCGTCATGGCGGCATGACATCGCAGCCCCCATTAAGCTGGACCCGTCGCCAACGCTGGATGACAACGCCGCGGAACGCGCGGCGCAGAGCGTTACATTGGTGGAGGGGGAGCGAGACCTCATTGAAGAGATCCTGCGGATCCGCGGATTAGATGAGATCGTACCGCGCCCCTTGCCGGAATTTAGCGGCGCGGCGAACCCGACCGTCATGGCGAAGCGCATGGCATCGCGGCGTGCCCGGCATTTATGCGCGGCGCTGGGCTTGACAGAAACCATCGGTTTCTCCTTCGTCTCAATGGAGGAGGCGGCACTTTTCGGTGAAACATCCGAGAAATTATCGCTCCTGAACCCGATCGCCGTAGATCTGAGCCATATGCGGCCGACACCGTTGATCAACCTTGTCAAAGCCTGGCACCGTAATGAGGCGCGCGGTGCGGTCCGCGCGGCGCTCTTTGAGGTCGGGCCAGGTTTTTCCCCGTCCGGACAGGCGACGCTGCTTGCAGGATTGCGCGCGGGTGAAACCGCGCGTCGGCCCGGCGCACGGGCACGGGAATATAATTTGTGGGATGTGAAAAGTGACTTAATGGCACTCCTCGACGCGATGGGTGTCCCGTCAGAGGCGGTGACCGTGTCACGCAACGTACCGCCTTATTTCCATCCAGGTAAATCAGGTGCCGTCCAACTGGGACCGAAAACAGTTCTGGGCTATTTCGGTGAACTCCATCCGCAGATCGTCCGGGAAATGGGTTGCAGTGGCACTCTGGCGGTTTTCTCGCTTAATCTCGACGTTCTACCGGCCCGAAAGGTTAAAAAGCGTCAGGCGCCGGAAATTCCCAGCCTGCAACCGATCCACCGGGATTTCGCCTTTATCGTGGATAAAACGGTGGATGCGCAGGATCTGCTGAGGTCCGTGCGCGGCGTCGACCGAAATCTGATCACCGCTGTCAGTCTCTTCGACGTCTTTGAAGGCGGAAATCTGCCTGACGATAAGAAGTCACTAGGGGTTGAGGTGACCATCCAACCCCTGCACACGGCGTTGAAACTTGCAGAAATTGATGCCGTCGCCGAAAAAATCGTGAATATCGCGACTAAAGCGGTCGGGGCCGAATTGAGGCAGTGAGGCCAAGATGACCCATCCAGCCCGTCCACGTATCGTCTGGCTTCTCGCGGGGGAGGCAAGCGGCGACATTCTTGGCGCGCGGCTGATGGAGGCTTTGTCCCAACTCGACCATAATATGATGTTCGTTGGGGTCGGCGGCGCGCAGATGGAGGCGCTCGGCCTGCACAGCCTCTTCCCGATGCAGGATCTCTCCATCATGGGGCTTGCGGAGATCCTCCCGCGTATCCGCAAGCTTTCAGCGCGGCTGGATGAGGCGGTGAATGACATCACTTTGCGCCAGCCCGACGTCATTGTGACAATTGACAGCCCGGGCTTCGCCCTGCGCCTTTTGAAGCGTATCAAACATCTCGGCATCCCGCGCCTGCATTATGTGGGGCCCCAGGTCTGGGCCTGGCGGGAAAGACGCGCCAAATCCTTCCCGCAATTATGGGACCGCCTGTTATGTCTTCTCCCCTTTGAGCAGAGTTGGTTCAAGGAGCGGGGCATTCCCGCAAAATTTGTAGGGCATCCAGTCATTCAATCCGGGGCCGATTCAGGCGATGGGGCGCATTTCCGGCGACGACACGGGATTGCGGATCACGTTCCGATCATTGTGCTTCTGCCGGGCAGTCGGAAGTCGGAAGTACCGCGTCTTTTACCGATCTACGGCCATATGGTGGCGATATTGAAAGCGCGTTTCGGCGAGGTCTGTCCCGTTATACCCATCTCTCCCCTGATGCAGGGTGTCGTGCGTCACGCGACGGCGAAATGGGCGGAGCCGCCGCGAATCATCGTCGATATGCATGATAAATTTGACGCATTTGCCGCGGCGGGAGTGGCCATGACAAAATCGGGCACCTCGACCCTCGAGCTTGCCCTGGCCGGCACGCCGATGGTGGTGGCCTATCGCGTGCATGCCCTCACGGCTTATTTTGCGAGACGGATGATCAAAGTGCCGTTTGTCGCGATGGTCAATCTCCTCGCCGGGCGGGAGATCGTGCCGGAACTGCTGCAGGAGAAATGCACGCCGGAAAATCTCGCTTCCGCCGTTACCCGGCTTCTGACCGACCCGAATGCGCGCGCGGCGCAGAAAACCGCTTTTACAGATATCATGTCGCAATTACATGCGCCGGATCGGGATGGCACGCCCGTCACCCCGGCTGAAGCGGCGGCCCATGAAGTCATGGCGCTCCTCCCACCCTCTGAAAAGCTGACATTGTAAGATCACGCGAGACGTATGATCACCTTAAGCTTTGGGATAAAGTTTTTCCGGCGCGATCTCGGGGTTGGCGTTCTCGACCAGTCCGTCCGGCGTGACGGAGAGGTAGAAGCAGCTGCGCCGACCCGTATGACACGCCACGCCCTGCTGAGCGACGTGAAGTAGAACCGCATCGCCATCACAATCGAGCATTGCTGACACTAATATCTGCACCTGCCCCGACGTCTCCCCCTTGCGCCATAATTTCTGCCGGGAGCGGGAGTAGTAACAGACCCTTCCGGTCGTCAATGTCTCCCGCAAAGCGCCTTCATCCATCCAGGCCAGCATCAGGACTTCACGCGGTGCCGTGGCGGATTGCGCGATGGCGGCGACAAGCCCATCCGCGTCGAAACGGACTTTCTGTAGGATTTCCGAAATGCACGAGTCTGAAGGCGGATTATATGTCTGAGTCATCAATTGGAAACCATGCAGGAGGTGAGGGAATAATATCGACGCCGTTATGTCGGAATGACCGCCGCCAAAACGGTTTGCGCAATAGTGCGAAGCCACTTTGCCCGAAAACGAGGCGGATTTCCCCGGCCTCCTGCCCATCGTCCAGCATCAGGATTGTGCCGGGGGCAGGCAGACAGGCCTGGGAGGTTTTAACGGGGACGAGACGCTTTTTGACGCCGCCCCGATAATGCATACGCGCCGTGACTTCCTGACCGACATAACAGCCTTTCGTCCAGGATATGCCATGGAGAAGGTCGAAATTCGCCTCCAGCAATAAAGTCTCATCAATTTGATAGATAGAAGAAGGCGGCAGCCCCAACGCCAAACACCGCGCCGCGTAATCCGAAAGATCATGATCGCATTGCAGCGTGTCCGCGCCGTCAAGGATGATCTTCCGCCAGCCTGCCTGAGGGAGGCGCGGGTCGGCGCAGGCGCCAGAAGGGGGCGGCGCGTCCCACCCCGCAAAAACCTGCCCTTGAAGGAGGGATATTTCGATTTTTGCCCGTAAGCTGTAGCGTTTGAGCTGGGTGAGGGTCGCGTCCGCCCGGGTTTCATCAATATCCAGCAGCAGCCTGTCATCCCGCGCTGAGAGGAAGAAATCAGCCCGATAACGTCCCTTCGGCGTTAAGAGAGCGGCCCAGATCATCGTGCGGGCGTCACATGTCGCGACATCATTGGAGACGAGGCCTTGTAAAAATGCGACGCGATCCGGTCCGGAAATTGAGATAACCCGTCGGTCAGAAAGCCTGGCGCATGCCATATGATGTTTACCGCCTTGATACACGTAAAATTGCAACAGTCGCGCTTGACGCACCTATCGGCTTTAAGCTGTGATAGAAGCGAGCAATTTGCAAGTATCGTTTCCCGCGGCGAGATTTTCGCCCGCCATGCTCTGCGTTCAGTGCGGTTGGCTGTTCGGGAAGACTGCACCGGAGGTGAGGTTTGCGCCGTTTTGAGATCGTAAACCCGGAAGATCATTCCATCGACAGGCGTTTCCGGCGGGGAATGGCCCTTGCCGCCCCGATTATCGGGATCATCGCCATTGTCGCGGTCATCAGCGCTGTCTCGGTGCATTCCTACCATGTCACGCGGGCGCGCGTGATCGGACTGACGCAGACACTTCTGCACGAGCAGCAGAAACTCCTTACCCGGGAAGTCTCGGATTATCTCGGACCCGCACCGCAATCCGCCACCATCGCGCAGGACCTCCTGACGGACCCGCTCAGCGATGCGCCGCCGCGGACATTTCTGGATTACGGCCGGTCCCTTCTCAATCATCTGTCGCAAATTGACAGCATGTTCATCGCGGATGATCGCGGCACATTCTGGTTCATCAACCGCGCACCGCGGGCGGTTTCGGACGGGGTGGAATGGGTCCGCCTCCTTCCGGGGAAAGATGTTTTCCGCCACTGGTATTATAACCAGCAGGGCGACCTTGTGCGGACGGAGGACAAGCCCGCCAATGGCTATGATGCGCGTCAGCGAGACTGGTATTTACGGGCCGTGCGCCACCCCGGCATCAGCTGGGCTGAGCCTTATCCGTCCCAATCAAGACATGAAATTTTCTCGACAGCCTCCAGCGCCCTGACGCTCAGAAACGGGCATCGGGCTGTTTTCGCCATTAATCTCTCTCTCACGCATCTTTCCGGCTTTCTGGAAAAAATGAAGATCGGACAAAATGGCAAGGCAATCATTCTTGATGAGAAAGGGCGCGTCGTCGCGGGAAGTGATCTGCTGAAAATCGCCGCGCAGGCACATTGGCAGTTCGACAAAATGGCGATCGATGCGAAACAAACGCCTGTCTTCTCACGCGCATTGTCCCTTTACCGCATCTATGGTTCCGGGGTTAAAATCATTTCGGGCCGGAAGACCCGCTATGTGACGATTTACTCGTCTCTCGATGCCATTCGACCCGGTTGGCTCCTTATCCTCCATGCGCCGGAAAGCGATTATGCGCGCATTATCTCCGTTGCGGGTTGGCAGGGTTTTGCGTTCTCCCTGTTGATCATCGCGCTGGCCGCGGGCCTCGCCGGCCTGCTTTTCCGCGAGAAGCGCCGCACGTTGCGTGCAACGCGTCAGGTCGATGACTTGCGCGATTCCCAACGTGTTGCGGAGGGGCTGATCGGTCGGCTCGTTGAGGATGATAATATCTTCGACATTGCGCAGCAGGCGCCGATTTTAAGTGAGTCGGTCGCTGAGATCACCGGCACGTCGCGCGTGGCGCTCTGGCGCGTTCAGGAGGCGGATCGCCGCCTCATTTGTGAGGATGCGTATGAGGCGGCGACGGGGCAGCATGGTGCCGGCCGTGAAATCAATCCTGATGAGGCCCAACCGCTTCTGGAAGCGTTGGAGCGCGTCTCCAGGCTGGATAACGAGACGCCGGACTCGGCGCATGTTTTAAGGCCTCTCTGGCGTGCGGAGGGCCTGACGGGTGATGTTACGGATTACGCGGTTTACCCCATCCGGCGCCAGAACGGCCTTTGTGGGCTGACCGTGCTGACGGGCGCCGTGACGCAGCCGGACGGAACGAAATTCCTGCCGCTGATCAACGATATGATTGCGCTTCGCTACGCGGCCATCGCGCAGGATGAACGCGTGACATCCGGCGATGGCCCTCCTGCTGAAGCTGATGTCGCGCCGCGACCCGTGACAGCGGCGAAAGTCGTTTTTCTGGATGCGGGGGAAAGTGGGTTTCAGACAGGCTGCTTCCCGGCCGTGCCCGTTGCGACCATTCAATTTATTCATCAGGATGTGCCGGATGTTCAGGCAACCGTTGATCTCTTCCAGAAGCTCGCCACCAAGCTGGAGGAAGTTGCGGAGACCTATGCGCTTTCCGTCGTGCAACTGGCTGGTAATCGCGTTCTCCTCGTCGGCAAATGCGGCGCGGCGCTTGACCCGGACTCGGTTTGCGACGTGGCGGATGCCTTGCTGGAACTTCGCGAGGCGGCCCAACGCATCCTGAATGCGGCGGATATGGTCCGCAATTTCAATATGGGGCTGGATGTCGGGCCTGTGCTTGGCGCGCATGTCGGGCGCGACGGCGCGCGTTACGCATTGTGGGGAGAAGCTTTCGCCAATGCGGATCGTCTGGCCATGTCCTCTGCGGAAACCGGGTCGATTCAAGTTTCCGATGCGGCCTGGGCGGTATTGAAGGATCGCTTCCTCTTCCGGCCGCGCGGTGCGTTTTTCATGCCGGGTCGTGGATTGACCGTAACGCATATTTTGGCCGCCCGGAGATGACGGAGGTCAATCTTCTTCTGCTGCATCGCCTCGCAACAATCGGTCGTCTCACGCGTCGCATTTTGCGGGCGACGCTGATTACGCTCAGTGCCGCATGGGGCGTCGTTATTGAAGCCCTTTCCGTCGGCAATTGGCGTCGGACGGTTCGGCTCGAATTCCGGTCCACATTGGTGCAGGCGACAGGCGGGGCCTTATCAGCACGCTTGTGACGGGTGCTCTGGTCGGGTTCGCGCTTGTGGCGCAGACGATTTACTGGCTGGGCATTGCCGGGATGGCGGACGCGGCCAATGCGCTTATCATCACCATCCTTGTGCGGGAGGTTGCGCCCGTGCTGGTCTCTATCATTCTCCTTGGTCGCAGTGGCATGCTTTCCCTTGCGCAACTGGGGCAACTCACCTTGGGGCGGGAGATGCGCGTGCTGCGCGGTATGGGGATTGATCCGTTTCTCATGTTCGTCATGCCGCGCGTTTTGGCGATGACGGTCAGCGCCTTCACACTCGGTGTCGTCTTCAGTGTGATGTCGCTCGTGTCCGGCTACGCGGTGTGCCGGTTCGAATCCGTGATATCCGTGCCTTTATGGACGTTCCTCTATGAAGTGACGGGGGCAATGCAGCCGATCGATTATCTGGCCATCCCGCTGAAATTTCTCGTCAGTGGTTTCAGTCTCAGCCTCAGCACCTGCCTGACCGCGCTTGATGTGCGGCATGATGATGATTTCTCAACCCTTCTGCCGAAAGGCTTCATGAGTGGGATGCTCGCCATCCTTGTCGTCAATGTCGCGCTCGGGATTATTTTCGGATGAGCGCGACATCACGTGCCATGCTGGAATTGCGCCAGGCGCGCCCCGCTCTAACGCGGGGTCATGACCTGACGGGAAGTTACGAGCTCAGCCTCAATGCGGGTGATTGTGCCGTCATCTCCTGCATGAATGACCTCCTCTCCGCGGCCTTCGTGGATCTGCTGATCGGCTTGCGGCCCCTCACTTCAGGGCAAGCCTTCTGCCTCGGGCTGGAATGGGACCGTCTCTCCGCCAAACGTGCGGATGCGTTACGCGGGCGCATCGGGCGTTATACTAATCAGGGGGCCTGGGTCGGGCTTTTCACGATGGATACAAATATTCTTTTGCAGCAGATGCACCACACCACCTTGCCCATTGCACAGCTCGTGCAGGAGGCTGAAAATTTATGCCATATTTTTGACCTGCCAGGACTGCCGACATTGAGGCCGGACCTCATGCTCGCGCGAGACCGCCGCAAGGCGGGCCTTGTGCGGGCTTTTCTGGCGCGCCCGCCTTTGGTGATCCTTGAAAATCCACTGGATGAGGATACAGGTCTGGACGCGGATGTCGTGCTTCAGCAGGTGACGGAGGCGCGTTTGCGGGGCACGGGCTTTCTGTGCCTGACGCAGAACCCGGCGCTCTGGTCGCGCTATCGTGGCCGTGGCGTCAAATTCTATCAGCTTTATGAGAACGGTCTGGAACCGATCGCGGGGGGGAATAATGCTCGGCTTCCGGAGGCGGCGTGACGCCGATGTCAGTGGCGATCCCACAATAAATCTGCGCTACGCCAATGAATGGGTCGGCGGGCTTGTGCTTGTCGCCATCGGGGTCTTTATTTTCGCAGTGATCCAGGCCGGTGTGTTACGGGAGTGGCTGACACCCTCCGGCCGCCTGCATTTTCAGCTTCCGCAAAGTGGTATTGCGGGCCTCGCTGTCGGTAATGATGTTGAACTCATGGGCACGCGGATCGGTACCATCCGGGAAGTGAAAATCAATGATCACGGCAATATGTATGCTATCGCCACGATTGACCCGCAATTTGAGCCTTTTATCCGTGATGACAGTAAGGCCATCATCAAAAGGCGCTTCGTCGTGGCCGGGGCGAGTTACATTGAGCTGACGCGCGGACAGGGCGCGCCGCTGGACTGGGCCTTTGCCGCGGTGCAAGCGGAGGCGGAGCAGAACCCGGGCGACCTCATCATCAAAACCGTCAATGATGTCCGGGCGCAGCTTGTCCCGACAATCCAAAGTGCCGAGAAAATGGTGACGGATCTTGCCACGGTGACAACCGCCCTCAAGGACGGACAAGGACTTGCTGGCGGGCTGATCATGGATCACAAGCTCCTTGCACGCGCTGACGGGATGACGCGGGACCTGCAACAGATCATTGCCCAGCTTCGCCCGCTCGGGAAGCAGGTTGACGCGATTATGAAGCAGACAAACGGGGCCGTCAGCAACGTTAATCACATCACGGACAGGCTTAAGCGTTCGACGCCGCAAATCCGATCCACCATCACCAATGTTGATCAGGCAAGCGTCGCGCTCCCGGCTCTGTTGACTCAGGCGCAGATGACGGCGGATAGTTTGCGCAAATTATCGGATCAGCTTCGGCAGTCCTGGTTATTGGGAGGCGGGTCAGCATCCCCGCAAAACGATCTGCCCGTCGGGGAGATTTCACCATGACGCGTCAGCGCCTCAATCGCGCAACGAGGTGTAGGCACAGCACCCTTCACCGGTCCCGCATGTGGATGGCCCTGAGTGGTGCGGTGCTTTTGTCGGCCTGCGGGCGTGGCGCCGCGCCACCCGTCGCGGATCAAAAGATGCAACAATCTCTGGATGCCGGGCGCAGCGCGTATGATCTCGGCTATCGGGCGCAGGCTCTCTCCGCTTATCGCATGGCTTACCAGCGCGCTCTTCTCAGCAATGATCAGGCCGGGCTGGGCTCGGCGGGATATAATCTCGCTGTGGTTCATCTACGGGATCATCAATGGCAGGCCGCGCTTGATGCCGTCTCCATGACGGAAAAAGACCTGGCGATACGGGGGTTCGGGACGCCGGCGCGCCTGGCGCTCGTGCAGGCTGCGGCCCTGTATCAAGGGAAGAATTATGCGCAGGCTGCCAGGATTGCCTGTCATCTGCCTTCCTCGCCTGTCGCGTTCGGGCTGAGGGCGCAGTATTTCTGCGGAGTGAGCCACGTTGCGCTAGGTCACGATACGCAGGCGCAGCAATCCCTGACCGTGCTTGACCATGCAGGCGCGCGAGATCTGCGCCTGAGGGCTGACCGGGCCGCCCTACGAGCGCAGCTTCGACTGGCGCAGAGGCTTTACGCAGAAAGCCTCAGTGCCGCGCAGGAGGCCGTCACGCTGAATCGTCTGACCGGAAATCACGCTGCGATGCGCCAGATGCTCGATATCGCAGCCATAAGTGCGGAAAAACTGGGGCGCTCTGACCTTGCACAGGCGCTGACGCGTCAGCGCCAGCAAAGCCTGGAAGCGGAAAATGCCGCCCGGATCCCGTCAATTGAGCCGGATGACCCTAGCGCGGGGACGGCATTATCGCATAGCGAACCAACGCGGCGATGAGGCCGCCGGGTAAAGCCGTCAGAATGACGGTGATGAAGGCGCGAAGTGTCAGCGGGTGAAGCGATAATATCAACGCTGCCAGAGCGACCCACAGAATGGCGCGCATCATGTGGCGCAGGCGTTCCAGAGGAGCGGAAATAGGGCCTCTGAACCGGGTCACAGCGACTCCCAGAAGCAGAATGGCCCAGGCCGTTATGTCGAAAACCACATGTATCATGATTTTAAGCGCCGGGCACTGCAGAGAGCAAGGATGCCCAGCATGGCGGCGATAAAGTCTATGACGGGGTAAATGAGGGACGCATCGTGCCAAGTTACGTCGCGGGTTGAAAAATCAAGCACCGGAATAATCATACCGGCGACGGCGATGGCGAGAAGCTGACGACGCCAGGCCGTCAAATAGCGCCCACGGGAAATATCCAGGGATGCGGCGGCACTGGCCAGAATCCAGATCGAAAAGAAGGTGGCCGGTTCGACATGACATTGATCCACCATCCCTTCTGGCAGCACACGGCTGGCGGCGAGGTAGGCGAGCATCGCGAGCGGCAAGGCTGTCGTCACGGACAGTGTCGCGGCTTCACCCAGTTTAAAGCTGAAACGATGCCCATGTGCACTGCGTCTTTTCATGAGAAAAATGACGAGGCCCGCGGACATCATCCAACTGCCGGCAAGCCCTCCGGTGAAATAGAGGAAGCGAAACGGATAACGAGCCCAACGCGCGTAATGGAGCCCGGCAAGCCAGCCCTTCACATTGGTGATATCCGCTTTATGTCGCTCAAGCCGGGTCTCCCCTGAGGGGAGGGAGGCAACAAAAGCGTCGCGCGTGATGACCGAGCAGGCCATGTCACTGCGAAAATATCTGATGTCGTTTTGCGTAAAGGTGATGAAACCAACCTGCCCTTTGCCAAAAACCCCTTCCGCCTGACGCAGCAGCCGGGATATTTCGGACGCCTTCAGAGGCGCTTCCGGCGGCATGGCGGGTTTCTTCGCCTCCCGCGCCATATTATGCGGCATGGCAGGGAAGAGCCGCGTCGCGTGGATCGACGCGCCAGTGTAGGCCATCATCGCCATAAAAGGGATGAGCAGCACACCAATCAATATGTGCGCATCTGTCCAGGAGCGCAGCAAAGGCCCCTGACGCCGGAAAAGTAAAAAGTCAGGCAGAAGTCTTTTAAGCTGGATAATCACGCCCGCCCCCAGCGTGACGAGAAGCATCAGCGCTGCGATTTCCGTCGGGATGCTGCCCCAGGGTTTCGGAAGAAACAGACCATGGTGAAACACATAAAAGAACGTGCCACCATAAGTGACGTGGCGCGTGCGCAGTTCGCCGGAGGCGGGGTCAATAACCGGGCCGATGAAGCTCGTGCCATCATAATGCACGACACGCAGAAACGGGTCACGGAGCGAAGGAAGGATGATGAGCGGGATGAAGTTCTGCGCCTGCATTTGCGCCACTTCGTTCATTGCCGTGTTTATCCCGGCTTCCGTCATGTTAGGAGAAGGGTCGTGCGCGAGCTCTGGCTGCATCCAGCGCGTGATTTCCGTGTCGAAACTTGTGAGCGCGCCGCAGGAAAAAATCACAACCAGGAGAAGTCCCGCAATAAAACCGACCCATGCATGCAGCCAACCCATGCGTTGGCGCAGCGTGTCACTAAACATGGGAAGAATAATGCGCCTGACTTAATCTGTGTCCCGCGGCACCTGCGCCTTCCTGATGAGGCCGGGCGACGTCACGACGTTTAAACGGGATTGAAAACATTGCGAGCATAAAAGCGGGCATGAGAAAACACACCAGCAGATAACTGCAATTCGGCGCGAAAGGACAATGATAATGCGTCGCCACCCATTGATCGAGCTTCAACGCGCCAAATCCGAGAACCCACACACCGGCCAGCCCGCCAAGAAGCCGACGCGCACGACGTCCATTAAAGCGGTGCGCGGCCCGCCCATGCGTTCGGTTAAGATTGTGTCTCACTTGCAACAACTTACGTGAACCGTCCGAAAAAGCAAAAAACTGGTTAATTTTCAATTGCAACTGTTTCTCATTTGAGACAACTGGAAGGAAGTTGAAGTCAGTTCGACCCTTTGTCAACAAACATTTTACGATGGAGTCTCTTTTGGCGACCTCTCATACCCGCCAATTCTCTCGTTCATTTACGCGGGTTGGCCTTAACATTCTCGGCGCCTCAATAGGCTTCACCGCGCAGGCGGCACCGGCGACGCCTGTCGATGCCGCGATTCATCAATCTTCAGCCAGCAACGTGACTTCCGTAAATGCGCCGGATCGCGAAAACCTTGTGGTCCGCGCCAAACGTGAAAATCAGATGGAAGTCACGCAGAGTGGCGACCTCGGCGTGCTTGGGCATATGAGTGGTTTGGATGCGCCTTTCAATGTGCGCAGCTACACGTCGAGCATCATGCTCAACCAGCAGGCGCAGACGCTGGGGGAGGTGCTTGAAAATGATCCGTCCGTACGGATGACGTTAGGTTATGGTAATTTCTCCCAGATGTTCATTATTCGCGGCCTGGCTGTCGCCGGGGATGATGTCGGGATTGACGGGCTTTACGGCATCGCGCCGCGTCAGCTCCTTCTCCCGCAATTATATGAGCAGGTGCAGGTGCTCAACGGCACCAATGCTTTCGTCAATGGTGCGGCACCGGGTGGGACTTCCATTGGCGGGAGCGTCAATCTCAAACTGAAGCAGGCGGGTAAGGACCCGATCACGCGTCTGACCGGCAATTACGGTTCCCGCGGTCAGGGGGGTGGGGCGCTGGATGTCAGTCGGCGATTCGGGCGCAACGATCAGTTCGGTTTCCGGCTGAACGCGGCGGGTATGGGGGCAATGACGCCATTGAGGGCGAGAGTCGCCGTGCTGTCGCCATTGGCGGGGCTTTCGACTGGCATGATGTTTCCAACCATACGCGATTGATTACCGATATCGCCTACCAGAATCAGGGCGTCTATCACGGTCGCCCGGGTGTGCTGCTGTCATCCACCCTGACATCCGTCCCCCGTCCGCCTTCGGCTTCTGCCAATTACGGACTGCCCTGGACTTATACCAACCTCAATTACCTTTTTGGCCTCATGAGGCTGGAGCGTGATTTTACCCCGCATCTGATGGGTTACGCGTCATTCGGGGGCCAGAGCGGATGGGAGAAGGGCGATTACGCGCAGCCCACCGTGACAGATGTGCGGACAGGGGCGGCCACTTATGGCGGGATGTATGTCCCTGCCGTGACCACCAATGAAAGTCTTCAGGCGGGTTTCCGCGGGAAGTTCGATACCGGGCCGCTGCGGCACGAAGTCAATCTCGGCGGCTCTTCCGTATGGACAAACATGGCGACCGCTTATTCCATGGCGTTGACGAAAGGCGACACCAACCTTTACGGCCCTTACGGAAATCAGGCGCACCTGCCTTACACTTTTTCGGGCGGGAATGTCGATAATCCGCAGCTCAATAATGCGACGCGCCTCTGGAGCCTCTTCTTCTCCGACACGGTCAAGGCTTTTCATGACCGTGTCGCTTTGACGGCCGGGTTCCGCTATCAGAATATCCGGCAGATCTCCTATAATTACGGCGCCAGCCCGGCGGATCGTTACGCGCAGGGCGCCTTCACGCCGGTTGTCGGCCTGACCGTGCACCCGACCCGCCACACAGCGATCTACTTCAATCGGTCGGAGGGTCTTTCACCTGGCCCGACGGCGGGCGGCAATGTCGTGAATCTGGGGGAGATCTTCCCGCCTTATCGCACCGTGCAATATGAGGTAGGTGCGAAATATATTCAGCGCAATTTCGCGGCGTCGCTGGCACTTTTCCAGATGAGCATCCCCAGTTCCTATGTCGAGCCGCTGGGCGATACGGGGCGGTCGATCTACACCGTCAATGGCATGCAGCATAATCGCGGCATTGAGCTCAATATCAACGGCACGATCGTCAAAGGATTGCGCTTCAATGGCGGTGCCACCGTCCTTGACGCGACGCAGGTCCGCACGGCGAACGGTGCGCAGAATGGCCTGAAATCGCTGGGCGTGCCGGGCTATATGATCAGCGGTAACATTGAATATGATGTGCCGAAGCTGAAAGGATTGACCCTCGTCGCCCGCGTTGAGCAGACGGGACATCAGTGGGCCAATGCCGACAATACCCAGCGTGTTCCGGCCTGGACGCGTGCTGATCTCGCCGCGCGCTATGTCTTCCTCGCCGGTAAGAAACCGCTGACATTGCGCTTTGGTGTCGATAACATCGCCAATAACAGCTATTGGACGTCCGCCTATGGCGGCTACCTCTATCAGGGCCTGCCACGCGTCTATAAATTCTCCTTCACGACGGATCTGTAACGTAAAAAGGGGCGGTGACGCCCGCCCGTTTTTTCACACGGTAGAAACCGCCTTGCCGACTGTTAAATCAGGGCAGGGCGGTCTTTTTGTGCGGCTTTAATGGGTTTTTGTCGCCGGGCGCATACCAAGCTGCGCCAGAAGGCGACGATCTCGGTGTTCGCTCGGATTCGGTGTCGTCAGAAGCTTATCGCCGCAGAAAATCGAGTTCGCGCCCGCCATGAAGACAAGTGCATGGGCCTCGTCGCTCAAAAGTTCACGCCCTGCCGCCAGGCGGACATGGCTCGCGGGCATGGTGATCCGGGCTGCGGCCACGACACGTGCGAAAGTGATGGGGTCAATCGGCGCCGCATTTTCCAGCGGCGTGCCAGCGACGCGGATAAGGAGGTTGATCGGCACGCTCTCCGGGTGTTGGGGCAGGTTGGCGAGGGTCGTAATCAGCCCGGCGCGGTCATTCTCATCCTCACCCATCCCGACAATTCCGCCGCAACAGACATGAATGCCCGCGTCACGCACATTTTCAAGCGTATCGAGACGGTCCTGATAGGTGCGGGTGGAGATGATCTGGCTGTAAAACTCCTCTGACGTGTCAAGATTATGGTTGTAGTAATCAAGCCCCGCTTCCTTGAGGGCCGCACTTTGCGCGGCGGTCAACATGCCAAGCGTGACACAGCTCTCCAGCCCCAAAGCCTTGACGCCGCGTATCATCTCACACACGGTTTCCAGGTCATGGTCTTTGGGGGTGCGCCACGCGGCGCCCATGCAGAAGCGCCCGGCACCCGCATCTTTCGCGCGCTTTGCCTCATCCAGCACTTTCTCAATGCTCATCAGGCGCTCCGCCTGCTGACGCTCAGCGTGTCGGGCACTTTGGGGGCAATAGGCGCAATCTTCCGGGCATCCCCCCGTTTTGATCGAAAGAAGCGTTGAGATCTGGACTTCATTCGGGTCAAAATACGTGCGATGCAGGCTCTGCGCCCGAAACATCAGTTCAGGGAAGGGAAGCGCCAGCAGGGCCGCGACCTCGTCACGCGTCCAATCGTGCCTTATCTCGGATTTTCGGGTCATATCCGCGGATGGGGTGACAGGTTGCGCGTGTAAGGCCATGTTCATTGTCGCGAATGCTCCAGAAAACCATCATCAAATCGCCCAGCGATGCCATGAGACGAAACGTTTGTCACGATCAGGCAAAGCCGGGTCAGGCGACGGGCGCCCGTTGCCAGCGTTAACTCCGTCAGACTTTGCTTGATCCTGCGCGCAACGAGGCGCATGTTATTAGGTCAGGCGAGGTGTCCGCCGCAAGTGGCACATTTGGGGATCGTATGAAACACTGGCGCATTGAGCAACTGGATTGGGACGCTTTCGACGCAACGAAACTGGACCCTGATGTCATTCCTATCGTCAAAGCAGCTTCTGTGGTCGAGCGCAATAGTCTGGATTACGCTGCCTACCTCAATAACGTCTTCATCGGTGACCCGGATTTTGCCAAAGCCGCCGATGCGTGGGCGGTCGAGGAAGTGCAGCATGGCGACGCCCTCGGCAAATGGGCCATGCTCGCGGACCCGACATGGGACTATAAATCAGCCTTTCAACGCTACCGCCAGACTTACAAAATTGACAAGGACGTCGATGCCTCCATTCGAGGCTCCCGCACAGGTGAGCTGATCGCGCGCTGCATGGTTGAGACGGGGACGTCCTCTTTCTATACAGCCCTCGCTGACAGCACGGATGAGCCCGTGCTCAAGGCGATCTGTAAGCAGATTGCTGCTGACGAGTTTCGCCACTTCAAGCTTTTTTATGACCATATGCACCGTTATCTCGGGCGGGAAAAGCTTGGGGTGATCCGTCGGGCGCAAATCGCGCTGGGGCGTGTGCTTGAAAGCGAGGATGATGAACTCGCTTCCGCTTTTTACACGACGAATGTGCCGGAAGGCACAGATTATGATTACGGGCGCTGCATCGCGGATTACATGGCGCGCGCCATGCCGCGTTACCGCCCGAACCATATTCAGCGCGTTGTCAGCATGATTTTTAAAACGATCGGGATCAAGCCGCATTCCGTCATCCAGACAGGCACGGCGAAATTGATGTACCGGATCATCCAATTCAAATCCCGGCGGTATCAAAAACAACTGGCAGGCTGAGAAAGAGCGCGCAGCCCGCCCCCTAAGCAGGACATCCCGTCAATGAGGAAGAAAACGGTTCAGCCCTGCACCCTTCTTCGACCCAGCCGACTTGTCAGGCCCGGCCGCCTGAGTCTTACGTTGGGCGGTCTGCTCCTCCTTTCAGCATGTAGTGGCGTCTGGCGACATAATCCTTACGCCCTGCCCATCGCCCGCTACAATGCCGGGCCAGATACTCGAGCCGTGCCCAGTGCTTCCGTGGAAGCGGCGCGTCAGTTTATGGATCAGGTGGGTGTTTCACAATATACGTCCCCGGACTGGCAGCCGGGACGGGTGAGGGAGGTCGTCCTGCTGACCTTCCGGGATGATGTGTCGGCGATGCAGAAACAGGCCTTTGCCCAGCGTCTCGCGCGCCTGACGCAGGATTCCCGCCGCCCGGATGGAAGTCACCCGATCGACATGATTGAGATAGGGTGGGAGGGCGCGCAAACGCGAACCCCGATCGGCAGACACTTCCTGTATATTCTGCAATTCCGATCAGAGGGGGACCGGCACTTCGTCATGGGACCGCCCATCGTGACAGATCCGCAATTTTATGACCCGGCCTATGCGGCTTTCTCCGCTTTCATGGCCGGGCTGATTGTCGACCGCACGGAGTATGGTTATCATCCCGCCATCGTTCCGGGAATCGTTGCGCGATCAAAACGCGCATCCTGAAGGCGGGGGGCGACCCTCATAAATGCTTATAACAGACATGCCAAGCTCGGCATGAAAGACAAATATCAGGAGCTCTGGTTTGACCAAAAAATCTATTCTGAAAAAGAGTCTTCTTGCTGCGAGTGCGACCTGGTTGGTCGTGGCCGGGGCGCAGGCGGGTCGTGCCGAAACAAAGCCTTACCCGGCAGGATGGGGGTTTGACACAGCGGGGATGAACCGATCGGTCAAACCGGGAGATGATTTCTTCAGTTTCGCGAACGGCACCTACATCAAAAATATCCGCATCCCGGATGATCGCTCAAGCTTTGGCGCGTTTGACGTTCTGGCGGAAACAGCGCGTGAGCGCGTTAAATCCCTCTTGATGGAAGCGGGCAAAAACGCGCCGGACACCCCGATTACGACGCGAGAAAAACTGGGCGTTTATTATGCGACCTTCCTCGATGAGGCGAAAGCCAATCAGCTCGGCAATGCGCCGCTCAAGCCCTATCTGACTGAGATCCGCAACGCGCATGATGTCAAATCGGCCGTCGCTCTCTTCGGTAAAGCGTCTCACCAGTTTTTTTACAGCCCGTATGAAATCTCGATCATGGCGGGTTTTGACGACCCGACAAAATATGTCATCTCGCTCGGCCAGGGTCGTCTTGGCATGCCGGATCGGGATTATTATCTGAAGCCGGAATTCGCGGCGAAGAAAAAAGCCTATCGCGCCTATGTCGAGAAAATGCTGGGGCTGATCAACTGGCCCAATGCTGCGCTGGAAGCGACGCGCATTGTGACATTTGAGACGGAACTCGCCAAAGCGGAGTGGCCCCTTCAGGCCCTGCGCGACCCCCTGCGCATTAATAATCCGATGAGTCTGGCGCAGCTTCAGGCAAAAGTGCCGGAAATTGACTGGACACTTCTACTGACCGAGGCCGGCATCAAGCCGGAAGATTTCAAGTCCGAAAAACTTGTCGTGCTTGAGCCCGCTGCCATCAGAAACATGGCGGCACACATTGCCGGGCTGGATAATGCGACCCGGCAGGCGTGGATGGCGTTTCATCTTGCGGATAATGCGGCCCCCTGTCTCAGCCATCAATTCGTGCAGGCCTCATTTGATTTCAACGCACATGAGCTTGAGGGCCAGCCGAAACTGAGCGCGCGATGGAAACAATCCGTCAACGCCACGTCCGCCGCCATGGGTTGGGCCATCGGGCAGCAATATGTCAAACGTTATTTCCCGCCAAGCGCCAAGGCCAGCATCACCAGCCTTGTTGGGGAGGTGAAAGAGGTTTTTGCCGAGAGATTGCGGCATAATCCATGGATGTCACCTGAAACGCGTGAAAAAGCGCGGCGCAAGCTCAATAATTTTCGCATCGAAGTCGGGTATCCCTCCAAATGGCGTGATTACACAGCGTTGGACGTGAAAAAGGGCGATATTTTCGGCAATGCCACGCGCGCTGCGGCCTTTAACTGGCAGCATGAGCTATCCCATGTGGGTAAGGATGTTGACCGGGCCGAGTGGGAAATGACGCCCCAGACGGTTAATGCCTATAATGAGCCGACACAGGTTGAAATTGTCTTTCCGGCAGCCATCCTGCAGCCACCGTTTTTTGACCCGAATGGCGACACAGCCATCAATTACGGCGCGATTGGCGGCGTGATCGGTCATGAGATGACGCATTCATTCGATGATGAAGGGCGTCAATTTGACGAGAAAGGCCGCGTGCATCAATGGTGGACGCCGGAGGACGTGAAACGCTTCAATGCTCTGGCAGAACGTTTCGGCGCACAATATGAGAAATTTGAGGTCTTTCCCGGGCTTCACCTCAACCCCAAATTGACGATGGGCGAAAATATCGCGGACCTGGGTGGGCTCACCCTCGCGCTCAACGCCTATCATGCGTCACTCAAAGGCAAGCCGGCGCCGGTTGTGCATGGTCTGACGGGCGACCAACGTGTCTTCCTCGGATGGGCGCAGGTCTGGCGGGAAAAATTGCGGGATGATGTCGTCAGAAAACGTGTGACCACAGATCCACACTCACCGCCAAAAGCACGCGTCAATCTGCCAGCGCATAATCTTAACGATTGGTATGATGCTTTTGACGTAAAACCGAAAGACAAGCTTTATATTCCGCCCGAGCAGCGGGTTGTGATCTGGTAATTATATAACGGGGATTAAAGCGAAAGGAGGGCACGTGCCGGGCAGCGTCTAGGCATGTCAAAAAAGGAGACTTTTTGCATGTCCGGATTGCAGCCACCCGACGGCACGCCCGACGTGCCGCAAACTGGTGACCTTGGTTTGCGGCGTCATCTTCTCGACCTTGATAATGAGAAAACAGCCGTGCTGCGGGACCTGCTTTGTGTCGCGCGGGGGCTGTGTCTCGCCGAAGCGGCCTATGTCTCGGTCTTTCTTGATCATAAGGAAGCTCTGATAGTCCGTGTCGGTGCGCTGCCGAAGGAAATCCCTTTTCGCGCCGCTGACTTCCGCAGCTATCTACAGAAAAATCCGGTTTTCGAGACGTGCGACCTGCTACAAAGGCCGGAGCCCGGCCTGGCCGTGCTCATGGAAAGCCCGTGGTATTATCGTTTCTGTGCAATCCTTCCCTTGATGATGGGCGGTGCGCTGATCGGCGCCTTTGGCGTGCTGGATCGCAAACCGCGAAAGGATCGTCTGGGTGACGCGGCCACGTCGGCGCTCCGCGCCTTGGCGCGAAGTCTCGCTTCAACCCTCACCCGAAGCGCCTCACCAGCGCGGCCCGTCAGGTCCTCTGAACCTTCCGCCCCGGCCCGCCACCCCCCGATGCGGAAAAATGAGGATGTGAATAAGGGGGCAGCCGCGGCCCAACGCGTCAACCGCAATGGTCTCGTCGGTTTTTTTGAAGCAGATGTGCAGAATGGCACCGTACGCATTTCTCCATCACTTTGCCGGATGCTCTCCCTGCAGGAACGCGATATTTTCCCGATTTCCACCATCAGGCCCTGCATCCCCAGGTCGCCCTCCCGGCGCAATCTTCTTGATGGGCTTGGCCTGCATGATGGCGCGACGCTGGATTATAAAATCCGCCTCGGAGGTATTGTTACGGAGCGCCCCCGATGGCTGCAATGTCGTGTTGCGCTCATTAAAGGTGAGGATGCACATGCCGCCCATCTTTGCGGCATCGTCTCCGACGCGAGCGACCATGATACAACGATCAAACATTATGACCTTCTCGCCCTTTTGGGGAAAGAGCTGCGCCTCGCCCATCAGGCAGTCGATGCATATCGCATCGCGGCCCGGCATTTGGGTGAGAGCCTCGATGTCGATTATGTGCAATGTTTCCATTTTGACGCGCATACGGGGCATAAAAGCCAGGATTATGGCGGCTGGAGCCGTCGCGGCATGACGGAGATGCCGGACGTGCCACTGCAGGGGCGACGCATATGGCAATATCTCTCTCGCGGGATGGTGCTTGCGATCGGTGATCTCAGAGAGGTGAGCTGGCTGCTGCCGAAGGGGCAAAATGTCCCTGCGGATGGGCCGCGCGCCTATCTGATGATCCCCACAATCTGTGACGACCGTTTGAAACATTGTGTTGTGATTGCGTCGTCGCGGCCGCGCGTGTGGCGCGTTGCGGACACATATTTCACCCGTATTGTTGTCGACTGGGTTGAAGCGGTTTCCAATCTGACGGAAGCCCGTCTCGGACAGGAATTTCTTTACCGTGAAATGGCGCACCGCCTCAAAAATACCCTGACCATCGTCCAGGCCCTGGCGCGGCAAAGCCTGCGGGACTGTCGGGATCAAGCCAGCGTCAGATCGTTTGAAAGGCGGGTTCATGCGCTTGCTTCTGCCCATACGACGAGTATGGCCCGCAAAAGCAGAAAGGCTGAGTTGAAGGATGTCGCGCAGGATGTTTTGAAATTGATCGCGCCGCTGACACGATTTGAGTTGAATGGCGCGCGTGTGGCTTTGGGCGCAAAGACGGCGGGCTATCTCGGCCTGTTACTGAATGAGCTGGGCACAAACGCCATCAAATATGGTGCGCTTTCAAATGAAGCTGGCAAAGTGCGTCTTTCCTGGGTGGTTGAAGGCGCGGAAGAGGATGCCCGCCTCGTCATCAGATGGGTGGAGACTGGAGGGCCGCGTGTCAAAGCGCCGCTGCGTAAGGGGTTCGGGTCTCAAATGATTGAATATGGCCTGGGTGAGGGCTGTCACGCGACGCGTTCCTTTCCGCAAACCGGGTGTCAGGCAAGTTTCAGCATGTCGATGCGTAAAGCGGGTGAGGATTGATTTTTCAGGGCGTTCCTTTACTCATCACGGCAAAAGCGCGTCGCATTCAGGTCATCATCGCCGACGCTGCATGATTTTAGGATGGACGAATGGGCGTGATCAAACTCGGTTTTCTCCACACGGCACTCCATGCAGGATGTGCAAGCGCGGTGGCGCGAGTCATTGAGGCCCACGGGTTCGAGGTCGATTATGTTGATCTCACGCGTGGCGATGTGAAGGATGCGTTATTTACCAATCAGCTTGATATTTATGCGTCGAGCTGGCTGCCGATGGATGATGATCTGCTCAATGGTAATTATCGTGCGGTCGGTGATCTTTATCAGCCTCTCCCGTCCTGGCTGTCTGTCGGAGACGTGGTGATCGGGGAAGACGGGGCGGTGACATGTGACGCAATTTATGCAGCGGAGTCAGTCCGGCATCTCTACGCGGACGCGTTGCAGGCTTTCAAACGTACATCGCGTAAAGACGTCACCATCATTGATGATGAAGCCCTCTATCATCAGTTGAATCACGCGGCGCAGCAGAATCAACGCGTGCTCGTCGCGGCGATGCAGCCACATGCGGCGTTCTTTGATGCGCGCTTCAAGCTTGTTGAAGCGGGCCTGCTGGCGCTCGGTACGCCAATGCGGGCGCCGCTTCTGATTTCGGAAAATCTTGCGGAATGCGGTGACCCGGATCTATTCGATGAGCTTTCTGAAATGATGCTGGGGGTCAAGGTTATGAGCGCCCTCGATTACGCGATCACGGTTGAAGGCGTTGACCCGGAGGATGCGGCTGAATCCTGGCAAAGAGGTCGACTTATCCCGCGCTGATGTAAAACACGTTTTAAGTTTGTTGCTTTTCAGCATCAGCTGTGGCGGCAACATCGCGTAAAAATTTTATTAAATTGCTGCTCTCATTACTTGAAGTTATAGGACGCTCGACTCGTAATCGCGTGACGGAGGACGATAAACCCGAAGTTTTTGAAGCGCTTATGCCTGCGTTGGCAGGTCGTGCTCATGACAAGGTTACCGTCCCCTTGCCGGTTCTGAGACAATTCGATGACCGTACGGCGTGTGGGTGGCTTGTTCTGGCGGGTCACCTCTCAATGCACCCGGTCGTGGCAAACGATCAATCAGGAGGAAAGGCCCATGAATGCCCTTTCTTTCAAGCGACGGACTGCACATCGAGCGATCGGCGCAACAGCCATCGAACTTCCCTTCAAGTTCGGATGGGATGCCATCTCGACGATTCTTTTTCCTCGTCTGGTGAGAGCGCTGCGCCGCTCTGATAAGCAACGGAAATATGGCATCGTGCAGCCGGCGTGGCCCCCGAGTCGATAATCGCGCTCATATGTCCGCAGCCGGAACGCTGTTCCGGGCGGGACCCCTCATTTAATCGATAAAATTCTGGTTGTGCGCCTTCGCCTTCCCTGCTGCCTCGCAGTGGGGTGTGACGCTGTGCGTGCCGCCATCATGGTGAATATATCATGCAAGTGCTCGTCAATAAAATGTCGCGCATCATGCAGCAATATGGTGTTTTCGTTATTGCTGGATGCGTCATCTCTCCTTCATTTTCCGAAGCGAAAACGAAGGAGGATTCAATCAAAGCCCCCGTTTCAACATCCCCCGCCAAAAAGCCGCGTGGGACGATGCGTGGCAAAAGCATCGCGAAAAATGTGAGTTACGAATCGCGGAAGGATGAAGCGATCAATGTCAGCGCGGGCCGCTATATGCTGAAGGACCCCAATCGGCGCCTTATGACGCCGAAAGACTGGAAGCTCGTTATACCAGGGTCCAACCCTCTCTATATGTTGCAATATACGGAAGGCGCATCCCTTTCCGGCACGGATCCTTTCGGCGTGGATATGACGACGGCGGGGCTTTACCTCCGCGGTTTCCACATGAATGAACTCGGCGTGACTTATGAAGGCATCCCGCTCAATGATATTGGCTGGGGCGGTCTGACCGGCACGAACGTGCTTAAAATCGGCATTGCACAGGATCTGGGCGGTATTTCCGTATCCCCGGGGTCTGGCAGTGTGAGCACGTTTTCCGCATCCGATAATGGCGGCGACCTGCATTACTTCGTGCGGAACCCGAAGGACAAGGCAGGCGCCTCGATATGGCAGTCCTACGGAAGCAATCAAACGATACAGACAACGATTTCGGCGGATACCGGTCAGATCGGCCATCACGGCCCGAAGATGCTTGTCGGTTTTCAGCGTAACTTTAGCCAGAAATATATGGCTTATGGTGATCAGCAGGCGATGCGCGGCCACCTCAAGGCGGTTCAGGACGTTTCCTGGGGCGATTTTACCGCGTATTTTTCCGGCTCAACCGCCAAAGTGACGGAATATAATGATCAGTCATTCCAGATCAACGATCAGCTGGGCTGGCGGGGTGATTATCTCGCGCCGAATTACGCTTACGCCTATGATATCTCCCTGCCGGAAAATGCGGCGAAGGATTGCGGCAACGGTTTTACGTGCAAGGATCTGGCAGGGCTGGTCTCATATAATAGCGGGCATTCCTCCCAGGATCTCGTCGGCTCCCTGGCGCATGATTTCCGCATTTCCAAAATTCTTTCGGGTCGCGCTTCATTTTACATGACGCATAGTGACACACATGAGGTGCTGACAGATTCGGGTACCCCGTCTCTTACAGGCGCACCCTTCTCTGAGCAGGTCTGGCATCCGCAAAATCAACGTCTCGGGGGCACGTTGAGCCTGCGCGCCAAATGGGGCCATCACACCATGTCTGCTGGTTTCTGGCAGGAACATACGGACTCACGGGCATTGACCTCTTGGTATAATGAGCCGCTCCTCGGCACCGGGGCACCCCTCAGTGTTTTCGGAAATTTCTCTCAATATGGCCCGGCTTTCAAGACGCAGGCAAATTCCAGGTGGTCAACGTGGGAGCGTCAGGCCTACCTTCAGGACGACATCACTTTATCACCTGATCTGCATGCGGGGATCGGTTTCAAAACGCTCGAAACCTCTACATCAGGTGGCGGGCTTGAAGGGGATGCGCCGCGCGGGACGTTATCAACGCGCAACTACTTCCTCCCGCATCTGTCAGCTTCGTGGCAATGGTATAAGGGGCATGATGTTTTTGTGGATATCGCGAATAATGAGTCCGGCTATCGCGTGTCCCCGCAGGGTCAGATCGGTTACAGCGCTTCGGCCTGGACCGCCGGTGATCAGGCGGCTTTCGATGCGGCGACACGCCACATCAAGCCGGAAAATAATTGGAACTTCATCGTAGGCGGCCATGATAATCTCGGTTGGGTGCGTCTCTCATGGGATGCTTATTACGACCTGATTTCCAATCGTCTGCTCTCGGTCGCTGAAGATGATGGGGGGTTGAATAGCCTCACCAACACAGTGGCGGCTGTACCTCATTCCCACATTATTGGCGGTGATATCGCTATCAATCTGCCTGTCACACGTCGCTTCATGCTGCGTCAGACCTTAGGTGTCAGCAAGTTCACCTATGATAATGACCTCTTCGCGGATGGGAGGGTCTTTCCAATCAAAGGGTCAGCGCAGCCGGGATATCCGCCGATCACCTTATCTACGATGCTGATTTATTCCCATGATGGCACGGAGGCTGGCGTGGGTTCGACGTTCTACAGCCGTCGCCCCTTCTCTTACCAGAATGATATGTATGCTTATGCTTATTGGATGACCAATCTATATCTGCAGCATACCTTCAAACTGGGCGGGAAAATGCCGCCCGTCACGGCGCGGTTCGACGTTTATAATCTTCTGAACCGTAAGCTGATGGGGACGATCGGGACGAATGGCTTCCCGTTCAACCGTGATAAAGGTTACAGCTTTGGCACGATGCAACGCCAGGCCCCGCGTCAGGCCATGTTTACATTGGGGGTGAGTTTCTAACATCCTCTCATTCTGATCCAATCTGCGCGCATGACACCCCATTCCGTCTGCCTGACGGGATGGGGTGTCGTTTTTGAAACAGGGCAATCAACCCATCCGCCGCGACACGTGACGAGCGAGGTTGATGCGAAGAGGTCCAATGTGAGAGTGGGGTTCAGGCGGCGTTACCGTGCCGGCACGGCCCCCGGAAACAGCGCTCAGGTTTGACAGGCAGGACGGATTTCGCCAAGACCCGTTGGGTATTTTGCGTCAGTAAGGGAGGTGGCTGCATGGTCGGCCAATGTGCTTTTGTTTTTCCGGGCCAGGGAAGTCAGTCTGTCGGCATGGGTCGTGCGCTTTATGAAGCTTTCCCTGCAGCGAAAGAGGTTTTTCAGGAAGTCGATGAAGCCTTGCAGCAGCGCCTTTCCACCTTGATGTTTGAAGGGGAACCGGAAGAACTGACCCGGACGGAAAATGCCCAACCGGCCTTGATGGCCGTCTCACTCGCCGTATTGCGCGTACTTCAGAAGGAAGCGGACTGGCAGTTCACGGAAAAAGCACGTGTCGTGGCCGGACACTCACTTGGTGAATATTCCGCGCTTGCCGCAGCCGGGTCGATTTCCCTGACGGATGTGGCGCGGCTGCTCAGGACGCGCGGGCGCGCGATGCAGAAGGCCGTTCCCCCGGGTGAGGGTGGCATGGCGGCGTTGATTGGCGTGACAGCAGCGGAGGCCCTTGAAATTTGTGAGGAAGCCCGCCGACATGTTGACGCGTCCGGACAGGCGATATTGGAAGTCGCCAATGATAATGGCGGTGGCCAGGTGGTGATCTCCGGCCATAAAGCGGCGATCGAGGCCTCTCTCAATTGCGCGAAAGAGCGCGGCGTCAAACGGGCCGTCATCCTCCCGGTTTCCGCGCCTTTCCATTGCTCCCTGATGCAGCCGGCGGCTGACGTGATGGCAGACGCATTGGCCGAACAGGATTTCTCAGCGCCGCATGTGCCGCTCATCGCCAATGTCACGGCCTCGGAAGTGTCCGACCCCGTCATGATCAAGAATCTTCTGGTTCAGCAGGTGACGGGTTCCGTCCGCTGGCGGGAAACGGTTGAGAGCCTGCCTGGGAAAGACGTTTCCGTGGTTGTGGAAATCGGTGCGGGGAAGGTGCTGAGCGGATTGACCCGACGCATCAATAGTGAACTGACAGCCTGTAACGCGGCCACCCCGCAGGATATCGATGCGCTCCTGCGCGTTATATGACGGAGAAACACATGTTTGACCTTACAAACAAAACCGCCCTTGTCACAGGGGCGTCAGGCGGGCTCGGCGCCGCGATCGCACGGGCGCTTGACCAGCAGGGCGCGCGCATCGTGCTTTCCGGGACGCGGGTTCCAGCTTTGAAAGAGGTCGCGTCGACATTGAAAAATCAGCCCGTGATCTGCGCGGCCGATCTCTCCAATGCGGAAGAGGCGGATGCCCTTATCGGCAGGGCGGAGGCGGAAGCCGGGGCACCGCTCGATATCCTCATCAATAATGCGGGCCTCACACGGGATGGGCTGATGATGGTCATGAAGGATGAGGCTTGGCGGCAGGTCTTCACCGTTGATCTGGAGTCGCCTTTCCGGCTGTGTCGCGCAGCGGTGAAAAGCATGATTCGCCGCCGTACGGGTCGAATCATCAATATTGCTTCGATAGTGGGGCTTTCCGGCAACGGCGGTCAGGCGAATTACGCAGCGGCCAAGGCTGGCATGATTGGTATGACAAAATCTTTGGCGCAGGAAATCGCCACCCGCGGCGTGACCGTTAATGTCGTGGCGCCAGGATTCATTGAAACAGCGATGACTCAGGCCCTGCCTGACAACCAGCGAACAAATCTCTTAAAAGCCATCCCCATCGGCCGCATGGGCCAACCTGACGATGTCGCATCCGCCTGTGTCTATCTGGCGTCCGATGAGGCAAGCTGGGTGACAGGCATGACATTGAGTGTGAATGGCGGTATGCTGATGCCGTGAAGGTGTCACGCCTCACCCCTCGTGCCGGAAGCACTTGGCGGAGGGGTGCAAGATGTGCTAAGCGCCCGCTGCTTCATCCGGCGCGATGGGCGCGTCAGCACGAGGTGGGCCTCATGGGGTCCGACGCCGCGAGGCCGGTCATCATGGTCGGCCTTTGCACGTGGTGTAGACCCGGTGGACCCCCACTTGGGACATTAGGTAGGTTTGTAACCGCCCGAGATCCGGGCACACAGAAAGCGGATAAACATGAGTGAAATCACCCGTAAGGTTCAGAAGATCGTCGTTGAACATCTCGGCGCCGAAGAAAGTAAAGTGACGCCTGAAGCGTCTTTTATCGATGACCTCGGTGCGGATAGTCTTGATACGGTTGAACTCGTCATGGCTTTTGAAGAAGAATTCGGCGTTGAAATCCCCGAGCAGGATGCCGAAAAAATCGCGACAGTGAAGGATGCGATCGACTTCATTGAAAAGAAGAGAGAGGACTGACTCTTCAGATAGGCATGGCATGCCTTTCCTTCAAGCCTTTCCGTTTTACGCCTGGGCGAAAAGGGAAGGGCGCCGAGAAAGATGACACTGCGCGGCACCCAGAATTAAGTTGTCCTCTGGGCGTCGTCCAACGGAGATCCGTATCCCCATGATGGCGAAATCTTCCTCGACGGAGTCACGGCGTGTCGTGGTCACGGGCATCGGCCTTGTGACGCCGCTCGCTGTCGGCGTCGAGCATTCCTGGAAAAAGCTCATCGAGGGGCAATCCGGCATCCGACGCATCACATCGTTTGATCCCGGTGATCTCCCCGTCCTGATCGGTGGAGAAGTACCATCCGGCCCCACGCAAGAGGGGGGCTGACCCTGAGCGACTGGATTCCCCATAAAGACATCAAGAAGATGGATCGATTCATCCATCTCGGTCTCGTCGCGGGGATTGAGGCTGTCCGTGATTCCGGCTGGATGCCGGAGGATGAAGAGGGGCAGTGCCGCACCGGCGTCATGGTCGGGTCCGGTATTGGTGGCCTCCAGACGATTTCAGACGGCGCCTTGACTGTGCATGAGGGGCGGGGCCGTCGCCTGTCGCCTTTTTTCATCCCAAGCGCCCTGGTCAATCTGATTTCCGGCCATCTCTCCATTCGATTCGGTTTCAAAGGCCCCAACCACTCTGTCGTGACAGCCTGTGCGACAGGGACACACGCCATTGGTGACGCGGCGCGTATCATCGCGTTGGGCGATGCGGATGTTATGGTGGCGGGTGGTGCTGAGGCGGCTCTTTGCCCCCTCGGCCTGGCCGGTTTCGCGGCAGCGCGTGCACTGTCGACCGGTTTCAATGACAGGCCCGATGAAGCGTCACGCCCGTGGGACCGTGATCGTGATGGCTTTGTGATGGGTGAGGGCGCTGGTATTGTCGTGCTTGAGGAATACGAGCACGCCAAAAAACGCGGCGCCAAAATTTACGGTGAGGTGCTCGGTTACGGCATGTCCGGCGATGCCTACCACATCACGGCCCCGGCAGAGGGGCATGCGGGTGCCTTCCGCGCCATGCAGGCTGCGCTTGAGCGGGCGCGGATCCAACCTTCCGAGATTGATTACATCAACGCGCACGGGACATCGACCATGGCTGATGATCTCGAATTGGGAGCTGTTGAGCGGTTTCTGGGTGACGCGTGCGGCACGGTCGCCATGTCCTCGACCAAATCGGCTGTTGGCCATCTTCTTGGTGCGGCGGGCTCGGTGGAAGCGATTTTCTCACTTCTCGCCATGCGCGATAACACCGTGCCACCGACACTCAATCTGCACCATCCACAAACGGAGAGCCGCATTGATCGCGTTCCGCTGGAGGCGCAGGCCCGCAAAGTCGATACTGTCCTTTCAAACAGCTTCGGTTTCGGTGGCACCAACGCGTGTCTGATACTGCGCCGCGTCTGACACGCCGCCTCATCGCTGTCATGGTCACCCTCCTTCTGGTGAGTGGCGGTGCCTCGGGATTTTTACGGGTCCGGCACATCTACCGGGCGCCCGGCCCGATGCTGGTCGCGGCAGATATCGTCATCCCGCGGGGCAATATGCAGATGACGCTCGCGACCCTCCGCGCGACGCATCTGATCCGTCCCGATGGGATGACAGCGTTTATCTTCCGCCACATTGTCCAATTGACGCGTCATCAGGGTGCGCTCCATTCCGGGGAGTTTTCCTTTCCCGCGGGCGCGTCCATGCGACAGGTGATAGCGATTTTACGTCACGGTAAGCCGGTACGACATTTCATCACCGTGCCGGAGGGCCTCACTGCCGCGCAAATTCACGATTTACTGGCGGCGGCGCCGGGTCTGACAGGTGATGTGCCGCCCCTGGAAGAAGGGGAAATCCTGCCGCAAACCCTCTCTTACCGCTATGGAGATCAGCGTCGCCAGCTTGTGGAGCGCTATCGCGCTTTGATGCAGGAAGCACTTGAAAAAGCGTGGGAGACGCGAAATCCGGATCCGGCCTTGACGTCACCACGTGATCTGCTGATACTCGCATCCATGGTGGAGCGAGAAACAGCTCGAGACGATGAGCGCGCACTTGTGGCCCGTGTTTTCCTGAACCGGCTGACTCGTGGCATGAGGTTACAATCTGACCCGACCGTTATTTACGATGTTTCCCAAGGCGAGGGGGTCTTACCCCACCCGCTGACGCGATCTGAGCTGGCCTTTGATGACGGCCACAATACTTACGCGCGGGATGGGTTACCTTCAGGGCCGATTTGCGCCCCCGGTTATGCGGCCCTCATGGCTGTCGCCCATGCCCCGCAAGGTGACGCCTTATATTTTGTGGCGAAAGGGGACGGGTCGCATGTCTTCTCCACAACCCTCAAGGCACATATCGCGGAAGTCCGCCGTTACCGCCATCATCTGCCGCACCCGACAAAAGGGACGATCCCGGCGCCATGACGTTATCGCCGCGCGGGAAGGCTTTGAACCTGAATATCGTTTTTATTTTTGCCGCGATAGGTCGTGCTGCTCGTGCCAATATCATCCGAACCGGCTGGATTTTCCGCATCCGGGTCAGAGGAGGGGTGACGTCCTGCTTTCGTTGGTGATGCATTCGCGTTGGAATATTGCATCAAGGCGCGACGAAGCGGATCGGCCCCGGAATTATTGACGCGCATACTGATCACGATGCTTTCCGGCCCGACAAGCTGTCCGTAATAAGCCCGGTTGGCGCTGCTGTCCGATGTCAGCTTTGTACCGCCGAGTGAGGCACCGGCATAAAGGCCCGATGATTTCTGCAAGGCGAGAATATCCGTGTTTCGGGCCCCCGCACTGCCACTCTGGATTCCGCTCCCGACATTGGCGAAGGATGCTGACGCGCCGGCTTCAAACTTGAATTGACTATCGAGAAGGGCCTGCAAGCCGCGATCCGACATGATGAAGAACATCATCTGCGAGCTCTCAACGCCAAGCTGAAAGCCGAAAGACGCATTACTGAGCGTGTAAAATGCCGGGTCAGACCATGAACCCTGCGCGTCCCGCGCCAGCAGCACACAGCCGCCACCCGACCCGCCAAAGACGATCGACATGCGGAAGAGAGACGGGCAGATCATCACGGCGCGGGCACTTCGCAAATAGCGCCCCGCCCGCTCATGACCGGCTGATTCCACGAAGATGCTCTGCACGGCGAGGGCCGCGCGGTCAACAAGGAGTTGCTGCTTACTCGCCGCGTGGATTTTGCCAGGCAGGTTGATAACGCACAGCGCGCCCATCGTGCATAAACAGGTCCTGAAAGTCATTCTTCGCATGTTAATCCCTGCTTCCTGAAAGATAAATCCGGGCGACAATTTCAGTCTGACAACATAAGGCCATTTTGCCGGGCGACGCCATCCCCTTTCAGGCGGGTTCGGCAGATTTGAGCGGTATATCGGTTGCGCGTTGAAGAGCTTCCGCCAGGCCCGGTGCCGCCGCCAAAAAGCGCGTCGGGCGCGTCGCCCCGCCTTCACCAAGGAAATCGGACGTCACGGCGCCTGCTTCGGATAAAAGAACCAGCGCGGCGGCGACGTCCCACAGATTAATGGCGATTTCAAGGTAAGCATCCAGGCGGCCACTCGCCACATCTGCCGCGGCCAGCGCGCCCGAGCCGGATGAACGTGGCATGGCCCCTAATGCCAGAAATTGCGACATGCGTCTGGCATATTCCTCGGTTGTGACAAAGGGGCTCCAACCCATTTCAATCATGGCCGATTTCCCATCCGTCAAGGGTGAAGCCTTCAGGGGGCGGCCATTCATCCAGGCACCGACACCAATCTGACCCAGATAAAATTCATCCAGAGCGGGTGCGAAGATAATGCCGCCAATAGGTCGGCCCTCGTGAAGCAGACCGAGAGACACGCACCACCTGTCCCGCCCACGGGCGAAGTTGGATGTGCCGTCAATCGGGTCAACAACCCAGGTGAACTGGCCTTCGCGTTGGCTGCCATCCTCCTCACCAATGAAGCCATCTCCGGGGTAAAGCGCCTGGATGCGGGCTGAGATGAGCTTCTCAACCGCTTTATCCGCCTCCGTCACGTAATCCTGACGGCCTTTGAGGCTGGCGGCGGGCCCGCCGGGCGCCGGGCGCAGGGCCATTGCCAGCGCCGCCGCATCTCTGACAATTGGTTGCGCAAAGGCGAGGCGCTGTGCAATAAATGATGATGATTCCGCATCTTGTGCAAAATAATCTTCAGCCTGGCGGTTGATCGGTGCTTCTGACATGATATCGCCTGTTTCGGGTAGATGGAGACCGTCTCGATTAGGTCTTGCAATTGCCGTTCCATAGCAGTTAGGGCCGCAAAAGCCAAAGAGGCGTCACAAATGCCCCCATAAATGTGACCTGAAATCTTATTTTCCTGAAAGGATGACGTGTGACGCCAAAAAAGGGAGGTCCTCACCCGCAACCAACCGTAATGGATTGGGTCAAGCGGGAAAAATCAGCCGCAAGCGCTTGTGCGGGTTTCGTGTTATTCGCGATCTCGGTCACATACTCACATGGAGATGAGCTGCTGCGCGTTGTGACGGAGGGCGCGAGTGCGTGCGCTTTTACATGCGCCATCATCCTTGAGAAAAAACCCATCGCGCGCGTGCTTTACGCTTTATTCCTCTTTGCGGCATTGCTGCTCATTATGCTCGACGTCAACATCTCGTCGCAATTATCGCAGTTGCGATCTGAGGAAACTTTCGAACCCTCCGCAGACTGATTGACGCTGCGGCGTCAGGGAAAAACTTTTGGGGCCGACAGGGTTCAAGCCCGCGACGACATCCAGTCCTCGATGCCGTGAAGGATAGCGTGGCCTTTTGCGTTGAAAATCGCCGTGCCGAAACGCGCCAGAACGCGTTCCCGCGCTTTCTGACCCATATCGTGCAGCGTGTCAGCCTTCAGCATTAGTTGCGCCATGGCGTCGGCAAGGTGTTGCGCGTCCAGTTTCGGGATGATGATCCCGGTCTCCGACGTGACAGAGTGCGGTATTTCACCTGCCGGTGTGGCAATGACGGGCAGCCCGCTCAACATCGCCTCATGCGCGGCGAGGCAGAAACCTTCCCAAAGGGAGGGCTGCATATATATATGAAGTCGTTTGAGGAAGCGCTTCGTGTCCTCCACATGGCCCAGTAATCGCACGGGCGCTTGTGAGACAAGGATCTCCGCTTCCAACTCCTCACGCTCAATGCCCTCACCGGCAATTTCAACCTCGAAAGCCGGAATTTCCGGATTTTTCTTCAGCAGGGCGGCGGCCTGAACCAGCGTCTTATACCCTTTGACAGGATGCAGCCGCCCCAATGTGCCGACGCGGATCGGATTGCCTTCGCGCCATTTCGCGCTGACGGGATGGCTTTCATCGGCGCGGAAAATCGGCCAGCATGTCAGGGATTTCTCTGACAAACCCAGCCTACGACGCGCCATATCATATACACATTGCGAATCGGCGATCCATAAATGTGACCATCGCCGGATGCGGCGCAGCAGAAAGGCATTGGCGGGTTTCAGATGGGCGGAATGCTGCCAGTGCACGGTCGGGACATGGTGCTTTCTGGCCCATAACTGCCCGAGAAGCGTGGCCCGTGTCAGGGATGTCCAGACAAGGTCAGGTCGATAAGCCGCTAATCGGCGTGCGAGCCAGTAATAGGCTGCCAGGTGATCCTTCGTGCCGCCCTCACGGATTTCAAGCCTGATCCCGGCGGCGGTGATATTTGGCGCTGCCAGACGGTCGCGCGGGGTCAGGGCGAAAATAACGACCTCATGCCCTCTGGATTGCAGAACCTGCACAATATCCGGGACGGGGAAAGCAGCGCCGCCGCCTTCGACCGAATTGATGAGATAAGCGATCTTCATGTTAATCTGTCATAGCGCCGAAAGCGAGCAGATGCGGGGCCGCCGTAAGGATCTCTTCGACAAGGGCAAGGTCAGAAGGCTTATCGACATCCACCGCGGCCCGGCCATCATTAATGGAAACAAATTTGATCGTGGCACCTGTCAGCCGGTAAATATGCGTGGCGAGACGCTCTGTCGTCAGGCGGCGACGCAGAATATCCCAGATGACGGGCCAGCCGATACCCAAAGCCAGCCGCCAGGGCTTTTTGCGATTGCGCTCAATATTCTGCCAGAACTGCACGAGGGCTTTTGCTTTAGGTGTGGCCGCGTAAAACATGTTGCACCCCGAGAACTGGATATCAGCCAATCGAATGAAGGTGCGCTTTGTACCCGGAACGTCGCGCAGGATGGCCGCGCGCGTCGCGATGGCAATGGCGAAATCACAATCGCCAGAAGCTTGCGCGATGAATTCCCTGATCCATTCCGGTCGCAAAAGCGGGTGGTCGGCCGTCGTGATCAGAAGGGGGGTGTCGTAAATTTCCAGAGCGCGGCCGACACTGCCGCTCGGCCCATGACCCATTTCGACAATAGGGATGTCACCGACACAGGCGCGTAACGCTTCCGTCGGGGTGGCGCTGATGGCGAGCGCCGATATTTCAGGGGAGGCACGCAGGGCCGAGATGACCCAATCGATCATCGGTCGGCCCCGGATCGGCAGGAGGGCTTTTTGGTCAACCTGCATGGCCCTCTCAAGCACGTCTCGCCCGCCCCCGCGTGATCCGGCGAGGATGAGCGCTCTGGCGCTCATGCGGCGCGGTTTGTCGGGATGTCCCGCGCGGGGCGCGCGCCTTCAGGGCGCTGCCTTGGCGGCGCGCCCGTATGCTCCATCACCCAGGGATAACGCTGCGCTTCCTTGAGATCGTATCCGAGATCAAACGCATGGCTGCTGCGTGCCCATTGACGTGCATCGGCGAAAAAACTGCCGAAGAGCCGGTCCGGCAGGTAATTTGTGATGCCGTAATTGCCTTTTTCATTATGGAAGTGATGCAGGACATGAAGCTGTTTGATACGGTGCACCCACGCGGATTTCGGCTTATAGGCAAGATGCTGGATGCAATGGAAAAACTCGTAAATGCATGTCACGACGACACCGGTCGTGAGGGCTGAAAAACTGCCTTGCCAACCTGCAATCGCGTAGCCGACCGGCATGACGATAATGGCAATTGTCGGCAACGTCGTCGCTGGCGAGCCGAAAAGCACGTCAAGCAGATGCGGGTCCTGATGGTGGTCAAAATGCACGCGTTTCCATAACACCGCGGTGAAAGGGGTGCGGTAAAGCCAACGTGCATGGAGAATGCTGCGATGGATGAAATACCAGGCATAGGGGTAGATTGCGATCACGACGAGAGCAGGCACAATAAAGCCGAACATGCGATGGCTGAAAGAGAAGGAAGCATAGGCGCCCGCCACAATAATGCCAAAATAGAGCAATATCGTGCGATGCGTCAGATATGCCATCCAGAGCTGCGGAAGGGACATTTTGCCCAGGTCGAAGCTCCGCCCCGTTTTAAGAGACACCTGCTCTTTCCGGGCGCGCCAGAATGCGCGGAGAAAATTGTCGTTTCGAGCCATCAAGCGATACCTCATCCTGCCTCGAGTTTTAAGATCCACGCCCAGATAAGCAGTAAGGTGATCAGAGGCGTCGCGGTCAGCGAAAACAGGACCGGCAACGTGCCCGCATTCGCGAGAGCATCCATCAGACCTTGACCAATCATATACAGCACACCGCAGCCGAGAGCGGCGATCGGAAGCAAGCTTCGCGTACCCGTACGTGGGGGAATGTAGACGACTGGTAACGCCAACAGGATCATAATGCAAAGTTTAATCGGCAATGATATGTAAGATAAGAGTGCAATTTTGTAAGAGTTTGTCGATTGGCTGGTCGGGACAACACCCCTTATGGCGGCCATAAGTGCTGGAATGGAAAGGATTGGCGGCGTCTCGAGCAGGGTCATGATCTCCATAGGGGAAGGGAGATTGAGGAAGTCATTTTTCTGACCCGGATCGAGGGATAGAAACTGGTTTCCGTCCAGTCGCCACCCTGAAATGCCTTCCGCCCGCCATTCCCGGTCCACATAGCGTGCCATTTGCGCGCGCCGTTCTTCAACGAGGTGCGTATCCTTTGAATGCTGGTATGACTCGACATCCAGCAGGACGCGTCCCCCTTCCTCCACCTTGTCAACATGGATGATGCGGCCGAAAGCCCGAAACCAGAGATTGGCTGTTCTGGCTTCAACTGCCGGCGTTGTGGCATTCCACCATGTTCCGTAGGCGCGCTCGGCCCGGGGGGTGACCTCATGTTTGACCAGGAGAAGAGTCGCGCCGAGAATCAGCGCCGCCGGCACGATCAATCCGTACAGGCGCGGCGTTGACAGGCCGGCAGCGCGTAAACTTGCAATTTCACTGTGCTGATTCATCTGCACAAGAAGGAAGATCGTGCCGAGAAGCAGGGATAAAGGCACGCTTTGCTCGAGCAACACCGGGAATCTCAAGGCACAATAATAGATGACGCCGGACAGGCCCTGATGTCGGCCAAGTATTGACGACATTTTCTCCAAAAGGCCCAGAACTTCCATCAGAGAGATGAAAATCGCGCTGACGAGCGCCGTCCGTGCGAGCACCGCAGTGATGAAATGACGGTAAAGAACAGAGCCATGGAGACTGAAGATCGATGTCATCGCGTGATCGGCACTCCGTTCGGAATCTTGACCTTTTTGGGTCGGAGCCAGCCGCCTTGGGAGCGCGTGACGAAAAGCAGAATGCATATGGCGCAGAAAGTCAATTCGGGAATCCAGACGCCGTAAAAACCCTTAACAGCGCCGGTGGCGACGAGGCTCTGACCGAATTGCAGGAGGTGATAAAATCCGACAAGCAGAATGGCGAGCAAAATCATACCTGTTATGGGTCGTCGCCGTTTAACACCCATCGCCAGCGTCGCGGCAAGCGGCGCAATAAAGGGCATTGTCAATGCCTGTGCAAGCCGGAAATCAAGTTCCGCGCGCAGATGGGAACGCGGGATGGAGTCAGGATCAGCGGAAGGGGAGATGATCTGATGGGAATGCTCCAACCGTCGGATCAATTCGAAAAGCGTCAGCTCCCGCGCATCCTTACCGCGAGAACGGAAGGAGTGCACGGTCGGGTCGTTGATAAAAAACCGGGCGCTGTGCTCAAAATGGGTTTTATGCAGATCCTGCATATTGCCATGGCGCGCTGTGATGATATCGCCATTCCAGAGGTCCAGCCGCGTTTCTGACCGTGAAGGCAAGGTGGTGATCAACCCTCTCTGCGCGGAGATGAGATGGAGCGTGTCGTTTGTTCCGTTGGCGCGGATAAAAACTTTCTCCAGCACGGAGCCATTGGCGCGTGTTTTCTCCGCGGTCAGCATGGCCCCATCCGTCGTGGTGGCAAACATGCGCGCCTGGAAACGCGGCGTCCAGGCCGCGTGCGCGGCTGAGTAAAAGCCGGAGCGGAAATCATAGCGCGCCAAAGGCTGGATGTAGCCATAAAGCAAAAGACTGCTGCCGCCGAGCAGAATGCCGATCAGGACGTAAGTGTGCGATATGCGGGAGAGGGATATGCCGCTCGCCATCAGGGCATCAATCTCATTATGATCGCTCATCCGGCGTATCGTGATGAATATACTGACGCTGAACGCCGCCGGGATGGCGAGCCCCAGATAGTGCGGCAGCAGATCCGTCAATAAGGACAGGAACGTCGCAAGCGAACTCCCCTCAGAGGCGAGATCATCCAGTAAAACGAGCAGCCGTTCAAGAAGCAGGGCCGTCATGACGGTCCCGAGAGCGATCAGAAAAGGCGGGATAAGCTGGCGGAGAAGATAGCGATCCAGCTCACGAAGGGGTCTCTTCCTCACTTGCTTTTTATCGGCAGTTTGAGATGACGCGTAAATCCGTCTTCCACAACATGATTGTCTCCCAGAAGCCGCTGCGTGATGTCGAGCGACCAGAAACCCTCTTTTCGAGAGATGTCGAGACGGTTCCACGAGGCACGGCGCCACGGCTTGATAGAGTGCATGGAGGTCGAAGACACCCCAAGAAGAGGGATCTCCGTTTCCGGCACGGTGACAAGCGACTCGTTATGAGAGTGTCCATGCAACACAAGTTCCGCCCCGCCCTGTTTGATGATTTCGGCAATCTTTCTCACGTCTTTAAGACGTTTCCCGGACTTGACCAGTCCGTATCCGGGAGGGTGATGGATCATGACAATACGGAATAAACCCCTCGTGGTTTCCAGAGCGTTGAGAAGGCGCTGTCCCTGAGCCTCTCCCACGCGGCCCCAGGCTTTGAAAGGCGGCGTCGGTATGGCGCTGTTCACCCCGATGATGGCCACGTCATGAATTATCGTGACATAAGGGAATTGTTGCGCCGACCCTTCCATCCAGGGTGACAAGAGGTCCAGACCTTCATGGACATCCTCCCGGACCAGAATATCATGATTCCCCGGCACAAAATAACAGGGTGCGGGGAGAGCGCGCATCCATTTTTCGGCCTGTTCAAACTCACTTTTATGGCCAAGATTGGTGATATCGCCAATATTGAGGATCATGTCCGGACGATGAAGCGCCATATCTGCCACAATCCGGGACGAAATTTCCGGCAAATGTCGGTATTGACGCGACATCTTCCAGGAAAGAAGGCTTAAAAAGCGTTTGTTCAGAAGGTCCCGAAGCGGGAGCTTGCCGGGTGTCGGCAGATGCACGTCTGATATATGTGCAATCGTTGCTTTGTCACTGTCCTGGGCCATCACAAAGCCTCGGCTGCATGCGGAAATAACATAGCCTTCTTCAATGCTCTTCTGGTTCGTTGTGGACAACTATGCTATGGCGCTCTGACACACTGCGCAAGGGCGCTTACGTTGGCGCCGCTGAAACGTCATTTATCAATGATGAATGTAAAGATTTGGCTGATCGCGGTCATGAATTTGGATTAGATTTTCTGTGCCTCTCGCTCTTATAAACAACCCCCGCAGCCGAAAAAACCGTCGATGTCTGGATAGATTTACCAAAAGAGCGCGCCATTGCCTGGCTGATCGCTTTTTTGAGCCGCGGACACAAGCAGAATTGCGAAGCGTCATCGAAAAACTGCATCGGCAGAGCATCAGGACAATCGCCATCAGCGGGGGCGATGGCACGATCAGCGATGTGATGACGGCATTATACCATGTTTATGGTGAGGATGATCTACCTGAACTGGCGATTTTCCCCTCCGGCAACTCCAATCTTATTGCCCGGGATGTCGGCTTTAAATCCCGCGGGCGGAAGGCTTTTGAGCGCCTCCTCCATGATCCGCAATCTCTCACGAAAGAGAAACGCGGCACGCTCCGCATCAAATGGACCGATCAGGGTGCCCAATTGCGGATCGGCATGTTCCATGGCACGACGGGATTTACGCGCGCGATCGACATCGCGCACTCACCTCATTTATTAAGGTTCGCACCTCATAATCTCGCGGTCGCCGCGACATTGATCGCGACGCTCTGGAAGCTTCTGCACCGTAAATATCGGAATATGTGGCTTGACGGCGATCGCCTGCGACTTGAATGCAATGGGGTTGTCAGAAGCGACGGACCGAGTTTTCTTTTCATCTCAACAGCGCTGGATCGTTTGACAATGGGGATGTGGCCGTTCTGGGACGATGACCAACGCCGGAACCCGACAGGGTTGCGCTTTCTTAATGTCAGTGGCCACCCTCAACATCTGTGGCGTGCTGTCAGATTCCTCGTCCGGGGGCGGTCACCAAAATGGTTGCGGCAGCATCCATCCTATCACAGTGATCGGGCCGACAGCTTGACCATGACATGCGCGAGTGACTTCATCCTTGATGGTGAAAAATTCAGTGCCGGCCCCTCGCGTCAGGTCACGCTCTCGAACGGGCCGCAATTCCAGTTTCTGCATGACTGAGATGGACGCGCTCTCCCGCATCCTGTCTTCAACGCTTATTGAAGCGGTCCCGCCGAATATATCAGCCTTTGCCGCGCAGATGCTGGGCGCATGCCGTCCTTTGGGCGTATTGTTTTACGGTGCGGGGATGCGATCTGATGATCTGGATGCGCTTCTCGACTTCTACGTCATTGTCGATGAGATGCGTGATTGGAACTGGCGCAATCGGCTGGTCTGTCTGGCCGGTCAATATCTGCCCCCCAATGTCGTCTATGTGCGCCAGATGATTGATGGTCGTCTCATGCGCGCCAAGGTCGCCGTGATGACAATTGATCAATTTTCGCGCCGCGTGGGCCCGGCAAGTTTTGACAGTTCCATCTGGGCGCGCTTCACGCAACCAACGCGCCTTGTCTGGGTGCGCGACACCGTCGCGGCTGACCACATTCTTAACGCTGTCAGGAAAGCGGTTCTGACGGCCACATGGTGGGCCGCGTGCCTGTCACCCGGCCCGGCCCGGCCCGCCGAGATCTGGCGCCATCTCTTTTCAGAAACCTATCGCAATGAGCTGCGTCCGGAAAATGCGGGGCGTGCGGCGTCGATCATTGAAGGGCGCGCCGATTGGTTTGAGGCGATATTGACGCTTAGCTGGTCACAACTCGGTTTTCCCATCCATGAAAACAGCGAGGGCGCGCGCTTCATGGTCGTATCGCGGGTGCGGCTTTTAAAAGTAAGGCGGCAATGGCGACAAATGCGGCGCCTCGGGCGGTGGCTGAATGCTGCGCGCCTGATCAAAGCGGCCTTCACTTTTGAGAATGGCGCCCTTTATCTGGCCGACAAAATCCAGCGCCATAGCGGGCTGGCGATGCGCCTCTCACCTTTCGAGGCGCGTCACCCTCTGATTTGCCTGCCCATCCTGCTTTGGCGCGCGAGAAGCATCCTGCGACGTTCCTGAATTCCCATTTTAACGAATGCCGCAGGGAAGCTGCCTCTCGCCCGTCGGCGGTCAGGCCGTCAGGACACCGAGATCCTGCGCGGCTTTCGCGAAGGAGGCAAGGGCGGTGTCAATCTGGGCGGGGCTGTGGGCAGCCATCACTGAGCACCGAAGAAGAGGCCGCTCATCCGGTGTTGCGGGTGGCAGGGACAGATTGACGTAAACCCCAAGCTCCAGAAGTCGATTCCAGAAACCAGCTGCTGTCGGTATGTCCGGCAGCGTAACGGCGACAACGGGGCTGACATGCTGGCTGACGGAGAGGCCGAGTTTTTTCAACCCCGCATGAAGCTGCCCGGCATTCTGCGTCAATTGCGCTCGTAAATGAGGTTGCGCCTGAAGGGCTTCCAAAGCGGCTGCTGAGGCGGCGATAATGTCCGGCGGCAGAGATGCGGTAAACATATAGGGCCGTGAAGCCAGTCGGATCATCTCGACGCCGTCATGGTTTGATACGCAATAGCCGCCAATTGTCCCGAGACTTTTGGAGAAAGTGCCGACGACGAAGTCGACATCTTCCTCACAGCCATCCTGCTCCGCTACGCCGCGTCCATTCTCACCCAGAACGCCGAATGAATGCGCTTCATCGACGAGAAGCCAGGCGCCGTGCTTTTTTTTGACTTCGGCAAAAGCGCGCACCGGGGCGACATTTCCGGTCATGGAATAAACGCCTTCAATCACGATCAACTTGGCGCCCGGATGGTCCTTGACGCGGTTAAGCCGTTTATCGAGATCCGCCGGGTCATTATGTCGAAAGCGGATGACCTGCGCATTGCCGAGGCGGCTGCCGTCATAAATGCTGGCGTGACTATCAGCATCAATGAAGAGAATGTCATCCTTACCCGCAAGCGCGGAGATGCAACCCAGATTGGCTTGATAACCGGTCGAAAAAATAATGCAGTGCCGCCGTCTGAAAAATGCGGCGAGTTTTTTCTCAAGCTGGCGGTGCAGTCCGTAAGTGCCGTTGGCAATGCGTGAGCCCGTCGTGCCCACCCCCTCTTCCTTGAGGGTTTTGACGGCCGCGGAAATCGCCTCTGGGCACTGGCTGAGTCCAAGATAATTATTGGTGCCGAAAAGCAGGGTCTCCCGCCCTCAATCAGGCCGATCGTGGCGGAGAGGGGGCGTTCGATCACCACGTCAAACGGGTTGCGCGGCGCGACGGACATTAAATGCGATGCGGCGCGGGACAGGCCTTCAAATTTCGCAAAAATGTCCGTCATTGCGGCGTACCGGCCTTGAGCTTATTGAGGCAGATCGCGAGGTCCCGGATCGTCCTGATGTCCGCCAACTGGTCGAGAGGGAGGGAAACATCAAGACGGTCCTCAATTTCCATCACGAAATTCATGACAGCAAGGCTGTCAAAGGCAAGATCCTCGACAATCTTGCTTTCGGGGGAAATGTCTCGGGGGACATTCGGCTTGGCGAGAAGCTGCTCGATAATCAGCTGTTCCGTCGCCGCGATCTTGTCAGTCATTATTTTGTCTCCATTGCGCTTCAGGCTACGTCGTATCCGAGGATCGAGGCAATCTGCTAAGCGTGACCAACTCTCGATCCTTTATATTGGCTGCGCGTCAACCCAAGCCTTTTAGTAATGTTACGGCATGGCGCGCAGATTTGACGTGTCCGTAAAGCGCGACAGAACCGGGTTCAAAGTCAGGCCGCGGAACTCTCCTCTTGCGCAAACTGACCCGCCAGATACATGGCTTTTGCCTTCGCGCGGGTTAATTTGCCCGAAGATGTTTGCGGGAGAGTGTGCGGCGGCACCAGGACAACCTCTACGTCGACACCGTGACGACGGCGGATGACACTTGCAATATTATCTTTCATTTCCGCTCGCGCCTCCGCGGAGGTAAGACGGCATTGCACGAGGGCAAAAATCGACTCGCCCTTTTCCGTCTCGAGCGAGAATACGGCAACATCCCGTGAGCGCACCCCGGTTACGGCGGTCTCAACCGACCACTCAATATCCTGCGGCCAGATATTGCGCCCATTAATCACCATCAGGTCTTTCGCCCGTCCGGTGATGACAACCTGGCCATTCAGCATATAACCGAGGTCACCTGTATCAAGCCAGCCATCGGGGGACAGGACGGCTTGCGTCTCCTTCTCCCGACCGAAATAACCGGTCATCATGCTGGGCCCCCTGACGTAAATCGTCCCGATGGCACGGTCCGGCAGGGTTTTGCCCTCACTATCCCAGGCCTCAATATGGTGGCCCGGTAATGCATGGCCGCAAACGACAAAAGTCCGTTTGGGGGACTCCGAATTATTGACGCCGCGCGCGAATTGCGCAGTCTCAAGATGTTTGAGGTCAATCGTATCGGTAAGGATACCATGCTCAAGCGGCGCGAAACTGATGGCCAAAGTGGTTTCCGCCATGCCGTAACTGGCGACGAAAGCCCGGCGATCAAATCCATGGACTTTGTAGTTTTCAGCAAAGTCGCTGAGAATATGCGGCCTGATCATGTCGCCGCCAATCCCGGCAACGCGCCAGCTTGACAGGTCAAGACCTGACGGCGGCGGACGGCGGGCGCAAAGCTCATATCCGAAAGACGGGCTATAGGCGATTGTCCCCCGATTGCGGGAGATGAGGTCAAGCCAGACTTGGGGGCGGCGCGCAAATTCCCGCGTGGGGAGGAGGTCCGTCGTCAATTGGCAGCTCATCGGTGTCAGGAAGAAACCTACGAGCCCCATATCGTGATAAAGGGGAAGCCAGGAAACGCAGCGATCTCCCTTACCTTTCACCTGTAGACCGTATTTTGCGATGGCGTGGGCGTTGGCAAGCCCGGCTTTCTGCGTGACGGCGATACCCATCGGAAATCGTGTGCTTCCGGATGAGAATTGCAGATAGGAGATGTCAGTCGCGGTCACCTCCGGAAGCGCGCCGGTTTCCGCAGCGGAAAGGGCGAGAAGCTCAGCCGGACTGCCACCGAAGACGAGATGCATATCCCGGACAATCTCCGCCGTCCAGCTTCCGATCAGTTCCGGGATGATGACGGCCCGGGCATCCGCAGCCTCAACCATACCGCGCAAGGTGGCGATATAAGCATCGCGACCGCCGAAAGCGACGGGCAGGGGCAGGGGGCCGGGATAAGTCCGGCATATTGGCATCCGTAAAAAATACGCGCGAAATCACCATCACTTTCCGCGATGATGGCCACACGGTCGGATTTTTTCAGCCCGAGTGATAAAAGCCTGTGCGCCGTTTCAATTGCCTGTTCCCGCAAGCGGGCGTAGGGCAAGGCCTCCATCAACTGTCCACGGCCGTTATATATATTATAGCCGGACTGACCAAGCGCGGCGTAATCCAACGCATCGCGAAACGTTTTAAACGCACCATAGACGCGCGCCTGACCAGAATCTGTAGGAACGGGAGCGTCCTGTCGCGCCTCCGGGCTCGTTATTTTACAATCCTCAACCAAAGTTTGGTTCCGTTCCTCTCATACACAAATTATTGTCTGAAATGCGTGAAGCGCGTCTTTTTAAGCCGAGCGAGACAAATATTCAATGATTGCCTGCGCCGCATCGGATGTTGAATCGGCTTCATCATGGTCGAACGTTTCCTGCATATAGCGCATTTGTTCATCACGATAAGTGTCAGGATGACGCGCGTTTCTGAGCAGCACCATGGCAAGTTCAGCCGGGGAGCCGATAACGTCGCCTAAGGTCCAACTACGATAGTTCGGATTATTGTGCCATTTGGCATCATGCGCATTCAGGAAGATGCAAGGGCGTGGCCGGGTGATGAACTCGGCAACCTGGCTGCTGACATCGCCAAGGTAAATGTCGGCGGCCAGCGTGTAGGTCATGTCCACGCTGCGCATGCTGCCCGGGTCAATCAGCATGTGCGCATGCGCGCGATATTGCTCAATCAACTTCTGCCCCTCCTCGCGATGACGATCGAACAACCTGTAATGCGGGGCGAATATCAGGTTGAAATGGGTCTGGTTCGCAAAATACTCCAGCACGTCGCGCCCGAAGCGACGCCATGACGATAACGCGCGAGAGAAATGCGGGTTGTAAACCACCGTGGGGCGATCATTGTTAAAAAGCTTTAATTCCCGCGTGCCCATGCGACGCATCAAGTCAAACTTGGCGTAAACGCCGCGAAAATAACGCTGGGGCGAGATCGCCCCTGCTTGAAGAAGGCGCTCCTCAACTTTGCGACCTGGGACGAGGACATAATCATAATGTTTGATGTCGCTCGCAAATCCGATTGCACGGTCGCCCGCGCCGTGACCGGTATAAATGAGTTTCGGGTGATGCACACCCATGTGGCGCAGATAAAGGCATGTCCGTTCAGGTACGACAATCGCGTCGAAGCTGTCCAGCCACCCACGGTTGTGGAAAAGCGTTAATATTTTATCAAGGGGCGAGGGGCCCTGCCGATCAAGCCGTCGTCTAACCCACGCCGGCGCGTTTAATCTTGAGAAATGAAGGGGCGCTTCCGGATAATAGGTCGCCAGATGCCGGATGAGATTGAGCTGCGGTTGTGACGCGCCGGCGAGATGGACCTCGACCTCCGGATAGAGCTTCGCCATTGCAGCGGCGATCGGGAGGGAATGGAGGGATTGGTGTATCTGAGCGATAAACGGAAACACAATCCTCAGAGGCTTGTCAGCACGCACCAGTTGAGTCGTCG
>NZ_JAWJZZ010000005.1:0-210768 GCF_036452135.1 Sorlinia euscelidii
CTTATGGGGTGACGGCGTACCTTTTGTATAATGGGTCAGCGAGTTTCTGTTTGCAGCGAGCCTAAGCCGATAGGTGTAAGCGAAGCGAAAGCGAGTCTGAATAGGGCGCATGAGTTGCTGGCAGAAGACCCGAAACCGAGTGATCTAGCCATGGCCAGGCTGAAGGTGCGGTAACACGCACTGGAGGGCCGAACCCACGCCTGTTGAAAAAGTCGGGGATGAGCTGTGCTAGGGGTGAAAGCCAATCAAACTCGGATAGCTGGTTCTCCGCGAATCTATTGAGGTAGATCGTCGTGTATACCCTCGGGGGTAGAGCACTGGATGGGCTAGGGGGCCCAAAGCCTTACCAAACCTAACCAAACTCCGAATACCGAGGAGTATGAGCACGGCAGACAGACGATGGGTGCTAAGGTCCATTGTCGAGAGGGAAACAGCCCAGACCACCAGCTAAGGCCCTAAATCGTGGCTAAGTGGGAAAGGATGTGGGGATTCCAAAACAACCAGGAGGTTGGCTTAGAAGCAGCCATCCTTTAAAGAAAGCGTAATAGCTCACTGGTCTAATAGAAACCCTGCGCCGAAAATGTAACGGGGCTCAAGCCACGTGCCGAAGCTGTGGGTGCATACATTGTATGCGCGGTAGCGGAGCGTTCCGTAAGTCTGCGAAGGAGACGGGGTGACCCTCTCTGGAGATATCGGAAGTGCGAATGCTGACATGAGTAGCGACAAACAGTGCGAGAAACACTGTCGCCGAAAGTCCAAGGGTTCCTGCGCAAGGTTAATCCACGCAGGGTAAGCCGGCCCCTAAGGCGAGGGCGAAAGCCGTAGTCGATGGGAACCAGTTGAATATTACTGGGCCTGCCAGAAGTGACGAATGCGATATGTTGTCTGTTCTTAATGGATTGGACAGGCTTTTGGAGCATTCCGGGAAAGAGCTCTGGCATATAGACCGTACCCGAAACCGACACAGGTGGACTGGTAGAGTATACCAAGGCGCTTGAGAGAACGATGCTGAAGGAACTAGGCAAATTGCTCGTGTAACTTCGGGATAAGCGAGACCCGTATGTGGGCAACCATGTGCGGGTGGCACAGACCAGGGGGTAGCGACTGTTTAGTAAAAACACAGGGCTGTGCGAAGTCGAGAGACGACGTATACGGCCTGACGCCTGCCCGGTGCCGGAAGGTTAAGAGGAGATGTGAGAGCATTGAATTGAAGCCCCGGTAAACGGCGGCCGTAACTATAACGGTCCTAAGGTAGCGAAATTCCTTGTCGGGTAAGTTCCGACCTGCACGAATGGCGTAACGACTTCCCCACTGTCTCCAGCATCGGCTCAGCGAAATTGAATTCCCCGTGAAGATGCGGGGTACCCGCGGTCAGACGGAAAGACCCTATGAACCTTTACTGCAGCTTTGCAGTGGCATCAGAGACATTCTGTGTAGGATAGGTGGGAGGCTATGAAGCATGGGCGCCAGTCTGTGTGGAGCCATCCTTGAAATACCACCCTGACTGTCTTTGATGTCTAACCGCGACCCGTAAGCCGGGTCCGGGACCCTGCATGGTGGGCAGTTTGACTGGGGCGGTCGCCTCCCAAAGTGTAACGGAGGCGCGCGATGGTGGGCTCAGGTCGGTCGGAAACCGACTGTCGAGTGCAATGGCATAAGCCCGCCTGACTGTGAGAGTGACAGCTCGAACAGAGACGAAAGTCGGCCATAGTGATCCGGTGGTCCCACGTGGACGGGCCATCGCTCAACGGATAAAAGGTACTCTAGGGATAACAGGCTGATCTCCCCCAAGAGTCCACATCGACGGGGAGGTTTGGCACCTCGATGTCGGCTCATCACATCCTGGGGCTGGAGCAGGTCCCAAGGGTTCGGCTGTTCGCCGATTAAAGTGGTACGTGAGCTGGGTTTAGAACGTCGTGAGACAGTTCGGTCCCTATCTGCCGTGGGTGTAAGAGACTTGAGAGGATTTGTCCCTAGTACGAGAGGACCGGGATGAACATACCTCTGGTGCACCGGTTGTCGCGCCAGCGGCACCGCCGGGTAGCTAAGTATGGACAGGATAACCGCTGAAAGCATCTAAGCGGGAAACCTACCTCAAAACAAGGTCTCACAGGGCCGTGAAAGACCATCACGTCGATAGGCTGGGTGTGAAAGCGTGGTAACACGTGCAGCTGACCAGTCCTAATCGCCCTTATTACTCACATCAACGCCGCTCTCCCTCACAGGAAAGCAGCATGCACATACATAGCAGTCATCCACGCATCCAAAGCGTCTCTCTCATCTCATTCCACCCCTTCTCCTCATCCCGTCCCGCTCATTAAGCAGGACAGGGCATGCACCAGCCTCTCCACCCTGCAAAGGGTGGGCCAGATGACCTGGTGGCCATGGCGGGAGACTTCCACCCGATCCCTTCCCGAACTCGGCCGTGAAACGCCCCAGCGCCTATGATACTGCAGCTTAAGCTGCGGAAAAGTCGGTCGCCGCCAGGTCTCCTGACCCACCCACATCAAACCGATATCCTCAGGGGATCATTCCAATCATCCCCCACCATCGCGGGGTGGAGCAGCCCGGTAGCTCGTCAGGCTCATAACCTGAAGGCCGCAGGTTCAAATCCTGCCCCCGCAACCATCTTAATAACACCCCCACTTCATACGCCTCACGCGCCTCAAACAGGCCGCTCTCTCGCGTCCTCAGCTCCCCCCATCGCATCACATTAAAAAACCCCGCCCACCGCCTCGAGACCCCAAAGCGGCAGGCAGGGGCGTCTCGGTCCAGACCGACGTTCTACTCAATCTTCTCAAACGCACCCGCAATACGAACCTCAACCTTCTCGCTAACAGCCGGTATATACGTCTTGATCCCAAATGAACCGCGATCTATCTCCCCATGCGCCTCAAAACCAACCGTGTATGCATGGTCAAGACCGTTCACCCCACTCCCAATAAAGCGCGCATGAAGCGTCACAGGCTGCGTCACGCCATGCATCGTCAATTGTCCATCAATGACGGCGCGGTTGCCCGGCATCGGCGTCACTTTTGTTGAGACAAAAGTCGCATTCGGGTATTTGGCGCTATCAAACCATGCATCACCCTTCAACTCATTATTGAGGACACTGTTCGACGTCTCAACAGAGGCGACCGGCACCGTAACATTAAGGGTCGATTTTGAAGGGTGAGCCGTGTCAAGGTGAAGCTTACCGCTGGCCTGGCTGAACATCCCGGAGAAGGGCGTAAAACCGAAATGCAGGACCGAAAAAATGACCTGCGTGTGAGCAGGCTCAACTTTATAGTCGCCGGAAGTGACTTTCGGCGAGGCGGCCAATGCATGGGATGCAGATAAGATTGTGCTGGAGGCGACGAGCACGGCGCCTAAACGGTTGAATCGCGTCATATGATGTCCTCGATTATTGATCGCGTGACCGCGGCACATGTCTCAATTTCGCATATGCTGTCGGAAAAACGCTCATTATTGTCTAGACCTGCTGAAGTGTGATCGTCAATCCCCAAGCGATCACAGCAAACCCATGGCCTTGATGCGTGCGTATGCCGCCAACGACACCATGCAACTGATTTCCTGACGTGCAATCATGTCTTCAAATTGCGCCAGCGTCACAGTGTGGCAGGTCAGGTCGTCCTCCGTCTCCTCCCGTGAAACCGGGCCTTGTGTCAGGTTTTTCGCGAGATAAATATGGCCCTTCTGCGTCGAGTAACCGGCACCCTGCCACATGGAACCCGCGTACAGAAGGTCCTTCGCGACAAGTCCGGTCTCCTCTTGGAGTTCCCCGGCCGCCACGACTTCCGGCGCGACGTCGGGACGTGTCTCCCACATGCCCATCGGCAATTCCCATAAACGCGCATCAATCGGGTAACGATATTGCCGGACGAGTGTCACGGTGTAATCGACGCCATTATGGCCTAATGGCAGGATAACAACGAATTCACCCCGTTCGACAACGCCATAGAGGCCCTTTTTGCCGTTCGGACGACGGATAATGTCCTCTCTGACGGCTGTCCAAGGGTTTTGATATGCCATTCGCGTTGAAATGACCTCATATTTTGGCAAGGGTGCCTCGTTTTCGTCCATTTATCTGCGTCCGTCAAAGTTAAGAATCGATTTAACAGACTGCCATTCCCATCGTCGTCAATCAATCTTCGTTAAATATTGTTGTGGAAAGTCGGCGACAGAACTGCCTCGCCCGGAAAATGATCCGTCGCTCTGGGCGGAAGATGGCAGGAAGCCGCGGCAACCTTGCGACGTTTTTCGGTCAAAAACGTCTCATTTTCACTAAAACATGCTAGACTTATCACCCAACATTATATCACAAGCCGTCAGACGAGATTATTCAGCGCATCGCTTCAGCCGGGTGTAAAGCTTCGGCGCATCATCCACATCGACATGGATGCGTTTTACGCATCGGTTGAGCAGCGTGACCAACCCGAACTTCGCGGGCAGCCCCTTGCGGTTGGGCGGGCGGAAGGGCGTGGTGTGGTGGCGGCGGCCAGCTACGAGGCGCGGGCTTACGGAGTGCGGTCGGCCATGCCATCCATCGTGGCGCGGCGCAAATGTCCCCACCTCGTCTTCGTTCCGCCGCGCTTCCCCGTTTATCACGCGGTCTCAGCGCAGATCCATGAGATCTTCCGTCGTTACACCGCCATCATTCAGCCTCTTTCCCTTGATGAAGCCTATCTCGATGTGACGGAAGCCGCGTCGAAATATGGTTCCGCCACTGCCATTGCTGAGGCGATACGTGAAGATATCAGGCGGGAAACAGGGCTGACCGCATCGGCCGGCGTCTCATATAATCGGTTTCTGGCGAAACTCGCATCCGACTGTCGCAAGCCGGATGGTTTGTATGTCATCACCCCCGCCCAGGGGCCGGACTTCGTCGCCCGACTTCCCGTCTCGCAATTCCACGGCATCGGCCCTGCGACGGCGCGGCGCATGGAGGCGCTCGGGATCCACACAGGGAATGACTTGCGCCAGGTTTCCCGGGACATGTTGCGCGCCCATTTCGGCAAGGTCGCGGATTTCTACTATAACATCGCGCGCGCAATTGATGACCGACCTGTCGACCCACATCGCGTCCGAAAGTCAATCGGCAGTGAGACGACTTATGCGCATGATCTCCATGATCTGCCCTCGGCGCAGGAAGCACTTGCGGATGTGGCGGATCGTGTCTGGAAGGCTTACATTGAGAAAAATCTTCATGCACGCACCATCACACTGAAAATCAAATTCGCCGATTTTCGCATGATCACGCGCGCAACGTCCTTTAAGGAATTTGTCAGCGAAAAAGCCATTATGTGGGAAGCGGCCCTGCATTTATTGCAATCCGAAGCCCCGTTTCGCATGGGGATCAGGCTTCTGGGCCTGACCCTTTCCTCTTTTTCCGAAGCAGAGGCCGCGCACAACCCGCAAATGACGTTATTCTGTCCTCGAAGCCGCCAACCGCGTTATCACGGCGCGATCATCGCATTTTCCTTCGTCCCGGCATCAGGGACGTCTCCGCCATGATAAGGTTGCAGAACATATGCGCCCTGTGCAGCCCAGATTGATGTCATCATGAAACAGGGTATAAGTTTTTGATGCTTTCCCGACGCTTACCGTTTTTGCGCTTCTCACGGCGCAGCCTTGTGCCGGTCGTGAGCTTCAATTTCATCGCTTATCTGATTGTCGGCCTTCCCATGGCCGTCATACCTCTTTTTATGGTTGAGATCCTGCATTTCAACACGGTATGGGCGGGCCTTGCTGTCTCCCTTCAATATTTCGCGACCTTCGCCTCCCGGCCTCAGGCGGGCAAGCGCATCGACGTGCGCGGTCCCAAAACTGTCGTGATCGCCGGGTTGGTGCTCTGCGCGTTCTCAGGCGTTTTGCTGCTCCTTTCCGGACTTATGGCACATCTCGCCTTTCTGTCGCTCTTCACGCTCTTCGCCAGCCGATGCGCGCTGGGGTGGGGGGAGAGCTGGACGACGACGGCCGCCATTATCTGGAATATCCGCCGTGCCGGGCCATCACGCACCGCGCAGGCCATTTCCTGGAATGGCGTGACCTCCTATGGTGGCATCGCCGTCGGCGCGACGATCGGGGCGCAATTTTACCATTTTGGCGGTCACTGGGGTGGGTTCATCCTTATCGGTACCGTCTCCATCCTCCTGCCCCTCATTGGCGCTTTTTATGCGCAGGGCATTCCCAAAGTGATTCCACTTCCGACGGGCAGGGCGCCGATGCCGTTCTGGCAGGTTTTCAGGCGGGTGCTTCCGCTCGGCGGTCTCCTCTCCTGCGGGGCGGTCGGATTTGGCGCGATATCCTCATGTCTCGCCCTTTATTATGCCGCCCGGCAATGGCCTGGTGCGTCCCTGGCGCTCGCAATCTTCGGACTGGTCTTTGTCTGTGTGCGCTTTATCTTCACGCAGCAGATCGCCCGTCTTGGCGGGGCGCGCGTGGCGATGATCTCCCTTCTGGTGGAAGCGATGGGCCTATTGGTGCTCGCTTTTTCCGGCACCGTCATTTCGGCATTTTTGGGTGCGGCGCTGACACGGGCGGGCTTTTCCCTCATTTTCCCGGCGTTGGGCGTTCTCGCTGTGGAGAGCGCCGGCGTGGAAAATCGCGGGGCGGCGCTTGGGGCTTATTCAGTTTTCTCCGATCTGGCTATCGGCCTGTCAGGCCCCGTTCTTGGCCTCGTGATCGCCCTCTCTGGATATACGGCATTATTTGTCCTGACAGCCACCTTCACGGCACTCGGCGCCGTCACCCTTCTGGCTTTGCAGAAACATCTGAACCAGCGCATGGCCTGAAAGCGCGTTGCTTCATCCCGGCTATCGGCCCCCCTGTTTGACAGGTTTTTTATTTGCGTGCTGCGATAACCGGTGAGAACGCGCAATTTCGGAGGGTGCCCTATTATGGTGATGTCTGCTTCTGTGTTTTGTGGTTCCCGCCTGGGTGTCGGAAGCGCGTTTGCAGATCTGGCGGCGCATCTCGGCGCAGGGCTGGCGCGGCAAGGCATCACCCTTATTTACGGTGGGGCGAAAAGTGGCCTGATGGGTGTACTCGCCGATGCCGCTTTGCAGGAGGGCGGGGCGGTCATCGGTGTCATCCCGACTTTTCTCCACCATCGTGAAGTCATGCATGAGGGTGTGTCTGAACTGATCGTGACGCCATCCCTGCATACGCGCAAACAGGTGATGCTGGATCGGGCGGAGGCCTTTATTATTCTTCCTGGTGGTGTCGGCACGTTCGACGAATTATTTGAAGTCCTGACATGGCGGCATCTTCGGCTGCATGATAAGCCGATCATCATCCTGAATTATCAGGGATGGGCCGATCACTTACTCGCGAGCCTTCAAGGTGCCATCACCCAGGGTTTTGCCGACCCGGATATAGAAACTTGTTATGAAGTCGTGTCGGATGTTGACATGGTACTTTCCCGCCTCAGCACGGTCTGACACGCAAAAAACATGGCTTGTCATTTAAGAGATCAGAACGATTAAATCTTCCCCGGCCTCTTGCACTTCGCGCCCCGGAGTTATATAGCCCTGCGACATGTCGGAGTGTAGCTCAGCCTGGTAGAGCACTGCGTTCGGGACGCAGGGGCCGGAGGTTCGAATCCTCTCACTCCGACCATATCTTCTCTCGGTGAGTCGCCCCAGGAGGTCAATACCCTACCGAGGCGGGAGGTTTCTTCCGCGGCCCTCATCCTCAGACGTCGCATCGGACGATTTATATCGTCGGCGCGTTTGTCTTATAGATGAAAATTGGAGGGCCAAAATGAGTGGAAGTGTTTTGTGGTCGCTGACGCTTTACGCGGTGGCGTCTCTTGTCACGCCCGGACCCAATACGCTTTTGGCCTTCGCCTCAGCCGTGCATTTCGGCATTAAACGCCTGTGGCCACAAATCCTCGGCGTTGCTTTCGGCTTCCTCGTCGAGTTATGGGCCTGTGGCCTCGGCTTGGACGCTTTATTCAATATGGTGCCTGTCGCCCGGCAAGTCCTCAAATTTCTAGGCGGTGGCTATCTGATTTTCCTCGCCATCCGCATCGCGACATCGCCCGTGGACCCGACGATGAATACCGCGCGCAAGCCGCCAATGACATTCATTCAAGCGGCTATGTTCCAGATCGTCAACCCGAAAAGCTGGGTCATCGTGTTGGGTGGCATCGCGCTCTATGCCGATCCTGCGCATCATTATGCATCAATGCTGATCATCAGCCTTTTCCTCGGGCTAGGCACAATCCCGGCGGTTGTCATCTGGGCTGTCGCCGGGATCATGACCAAATCCTACCTCTCCCATCCCCGCCGGTTGCGTTATTTCAATATTGCCATGGGTCTGCTGCTGATCGTCGCTGTGGTGCCAATGCTCTATGAGCCCTGAGGCAGGATGGCGGGTGTCATGCCTGTCACGCTGAGTTTTCGGGGATATTGACGTCCGCCCGTTGAACCGTGTCAAATCACGGATGGTCAGCTCTGCTCGGAGGTCATCAGCGAAATAAATGTCTCATAAGATTATACCTGTTATACTCTCCGGCGGTTCCGGGACACGTTTATGGCCTGTTTCCCGACAAAGCTTCCCGAAACAATTCTGGCCCCTTATCACGCAGGAAACCCTGATACAACAGACTGTCCTGCGTGGGCGGGCGGTCAGTGACGCCGCGCCGTTGATCATCTGCAATGCCGCGCATCGATTTATCGTCGCGGAGCAGATGCGACAGATCGGCATCACGTCACCGCGCATTGTGCTTGAGCCGGAGGCGCGCAATTCCGGCCCGGCCATCGCCGCTGCCGCTTACCTCCTTGCAGAGGAAGATCCGCATGCCATCATGTGGGTGATGGCGGCCGATGCCCTGATCCGTGACGAGGAAGCCCTGAGAGAAAGCCTCAACCTCGCCGTTAAAGCGGCTCAGGAAGGCTATATTGCCACATTTGGTATCACGCCGAACCACCCGGAAACAGGTTATGGTTACATTGAGACCGGTACGCCGCTTACAATGGAATCCCTTGAAAAAGACGCCCCCGTCTTTCACGTCCGGCGCTTCATTGAAAAACCGACCCGCGACGCGGCAGAGGCGTTGATCCGCACTGGTCACGTGTTGTGGAATTCCGGCATGTTTGTCACAAGCGCGGCAAGCTTTATCCAGGAAATCCAGCGCCATGCCCCGGCCATCGGCGAGGCAACGGAATCCGCGGTCAGGCGCCGCACGCGCGACCTTGATTTTGAGCGTCTGGATGCCGAATCTTTCAAGCGCTCCCCTTCCATTTCCGTCGATTACGCGATCGCGGAAAAAACGGAACGCGCCGCCGTTGTCAAAAGTGATTTTGGCTGGTCGGATATCGGAAGCTGGGACGCCGTCTGGGAAGCGCAAGGAAGGGACGCGGCGGGCAACGCCACGCGTGGCGATGTCATCCTTGACGAATCTCAGGATTGCCTGGTCCAGACGGATGGCCCTCTGATCGCCGTCGCCGGGATGAAAGATGCGATGATTGTCGCCACGGAGGACGCGGTGATGGTGACGAAGCGGGGCCATGGGCAGGAAGTCCGGAACCTTGTTAAAAAGCTGGAATCCCTGGGACATCGCGCCGCCACATCGCACAGGAAGATCTACCGCCCCTGGGGACATTACACATCTCTCGCGCGGGGAGAGGCGTTTCAGGTCAAGCAGATCGTCGTGCATCCGCGTGGTAAATTGTCACTCCAGAAGCACCAGCATCGTGCGGAACACTGGGTGGTTGTCAGCGGCGCGGCGACCGTGACGCGCGACGCCGATATTCTGACAATCCCAGCGAATGAGAGCGTTTACATTCCCGTCGGCACGCCCCACCGGTTGGAAAATCTCGGTGCGGAACCCTTGATTGTGATTGAGGTGCAGACCGGCCTTTATCTGGAGGAAGATGATATCATCCGCCTTGACGATATTTACGCACGTCGGGAAGTATAGGGAGATTAAAGGGAATTTCCCGTCATGATTTTGCTTTCGGGGCCCCAAGATCATAGCGCAGAAATATGAAAGCGCCGAGGTCCTCAGGCCCGGTCGCCATGATAAGCGGGGCGCCATGACCTTCCTGATATGTGAGAGGATCACCCCCGCGCCATATCGTCAGGGCGAGGCGATGCCCCCGACCAATCGTCAATTCCGCGCCGGGAGTCGGTGTCGATTGCGGCGTAAAATATAGCGCGCCCTCCCGGGACGGCACGAGAAATGCCATGCGCGCTGACGATTTGAGCATAAAATAGAGGCGCCGCCCGTCGCAGAAAGCGATAACAGGGTTTTCCGGCGGTTCCTTAGATGTTTCAATAACCTGCGCTGCTTCATCATATCGCAGGTGAAACTCCTGGTCCGTGACGATCACCCAGCGATGCCATAGGGGGATGGCGGTCCTGGCGCGCTCAACATCACGGGCGGCGTGGATTTCTGCGAGGAACACAGCGCGTTCGGCATCATTTCGCCACGCGGCGCGATAAAGCTGGTCATGTCGGATCTGAGACCAGATCACGCCACTTCGGGTAATTTCCTCCGCCGGCAATTCGGTGCGCCGCTCCGTCACTTCAAGCGGCGATTGAATGAGGAAGGGGCAGTGAAGACGCGCCTCACCCTCATCTTTGACGAGGCCGCCATACCCGGTTTCGATCATGCGATGCGTGTGCTCAGCATGCTCATATCCGTAACCCGTAAAGCGTGAGTCCATGTAGCCGACATGATCGAGCGCCTGTTGATGGAAAACGGCGCATTGCCCGGAGACATTCGTCGCGACAAAAGGGTCCGCGCCCGTGCCCGCGCCGCAGATGATGTATTCCCCCGAAACATCCGGAAGGTAGAGATTTGCGTGCCCCAGCCTCTGGCCCGCCTCGATCCATGAAGTTTCCCAACCATCCGCTATGGGGAAGGTGTCGTCCTCAAGCAGGATAATAATGTGGCAGGACTTCAAAACTTTCAGGTAGTAGAGCGCACGATTTTTATTCCAGGCGATGCCGCGATGGCCGCCGAGAATGTAATCGCAGTCAAGTGCGCGCAATGTTTCGGCGGTCTCATCCGTGGAACCGTCATCAACAACGATCAGATGATAATCTGTCTGCGTATGGCGGCGCACGGCTGCCACCGTCCGCTTCACGCATTCTGAACGATTATAGGTTGCGATGCCGATACCCAGTTTTATCGAAATGACCCGGCTCCCTTTTTTTACCCGTTCATGCCGTGCGCCAGCCTATCCATTCCGCATCCGTGCGTCGCGCTGAGATCAGATTTGCTGTCGGCGAAAATGAAGGCGTCTGATACTGCGTTAAGGATGACCTCCAGCATCGGCTCCGATCAGTTGGAGAAGCTTTCAATCGCGGGACGGGCCAAAGCCGAGATGAGGGATATCGCTGCTTCATCCGCATTGAGACATGGCACCACGCTAAAATCCTGCCCCCCGCCTGGATGAATTGATGACGGAGTTCATTGCCGATTTCGTCAAGCGTCTCGAGACAATCTGCGAGAAAGCCGGGCGTGATGACGGCGATACGGCGCACATTCTGTCGTGCCAGGGCTTCAACATACGGCGCCGTGTACGGTTGAAGCCACGCCATGGGTCCGAATCGCGACTGGAACGTCATGGGCATGTCGTCCGCCGACGCGCCTATCTCCGCCCGCAGGGCGCGCGCCGTGCGCTCACAATGCGCGGCATAGGGATCACCCTGCGCGATGCATTTTTGCGGCATTCCATGAAATGAGATCACAATGCGCTCTGGCTTGTGGGTGAGGGTCGCGAGATGCGCGCGCAGGCTTGATGCAAGGGCCGCGATGTAAAGGGGATGATCGGGAAAAGCCGGGATCGTGCTGATGGCAGGCTGTTTTCGCCGTTTCATGAGCGTGCGGAAGAGGTGATCATTCGCGGTCGCCGTCGTGGCGGCGCTATATTGCGGATAAAGGGGGAAAGCGACGATACGCTCACACCCGGCCTTCAGGAGGGTGTTAACGCCGTGGCTAATGGAAGGTGTGCCGTAGCGCATGGCACCTGCCACGGTGATATCCGGGCCGAGTCTTTCCGCGACTTTCTGCACCTGCGCGGCGCTGATGACACGTAGCGGGCTTGCATCCTGCGATGTGTCCCAGATGCGTTTATAGGCCGCGCCACTTTTGAAGGGCCGCCGCGGGAGGATGATGCCATGGAGCAAGGGTTGCCAGATGGCGGCCGGCGCCTCAATCACGCGGCGATCGGAGAGGAATTCACGCAGATAGCGCCTGACGGCAAAATATCCCGTGCCGTCAGGGGTGCCGAGATTGATAAGCAGCAACCCGACGCGATGGGTCGGCGGAAGATCGTCTTCAGGTCGCGCTGATGTCTCCATAACGGATATCTTGCATTGACCTGAACATTAGGCAAGTCACGAGAGAGAAGGTGTTATGCTAACGATGCCGCATGGTTGTTAAAATTGCGGGGCGCGGCGGACGCCCCGCTCGAGGTGCCATGACCTTTAAACGCGGGTCAGTGTGATGATTTAACCGGTTGCGCATGTGGCTGCTGATCTTGTTTCACTAGCCCCATTGATATGAGGGTTTCAGCAATCTGAACGGCATTCAGTGCCGCGCCTTTCCGCAGATTATCTGAGACGCACCAGAGTGCCAGGCCGTTTTCAACCGTCTCATCGATACGAAGCCGCGAAATATACGTTGCGTCCTCCCCCACACATTCGATGGGCGTGACGTAACCGCCATCCTCTCGCTCATCACGGAGGATGATTCCGGGGGCGGCGCGCAAAGCCTCCCGCGCGGCTTTAAGATCGATTTTATTTTCAAATTCGATATTCACGGCCTCGGAATGGCCGATAAACACCGGCACGCGTACGCAGGTCGCCGTCAATCGAATATCCGGGTCGAGAATTTTACGCGTCTCGACCGCCATTTTCCATTCTTCCTTCGTCGCGCCGTCCGGCATGAACTTATCGATATGCGGGATGACGTTGAAGGCGATCTGCTTCGTGAACTGACTGATGCGCGGTGCGTCGCCGACAAAGCTGCCTTTAGTCTGCGCAAACAGCTCATCCATCCCTTCCTTACCCGCGCCGGAGACAGCCTGGTAGGTCGAGACGACGACACGTTGAATCCTGAAAAGATCATGCAGCGGTTTCAGTGCGAGCACCAGCTGGGCTGTCGAGCAGTTCGGGTTGGCGATGATGTTGCGCCGGGCTTTCCTGAGGGCTTCAGGGTTCACTTCAGGCACGACCAGCGGCACATCCGGCTCCATACGGAAATGTGACGTGTTATCGATCACGATGCAGCCCGCCGCCGCCGCGCGCGGGGCATGCAACGCGGAGATGGCGGCGCCGGGGGAGAAGAGCGCAATATCCCAGCCTGTGAAGTCGAAAGACTCGAGGTTATGAATTGTGAGGATTTTTTTATCCCCGAATGAGACTTTCTGCCCCGCCGAGCGCGGAGAGGCGAGTGCGGCGACTTCCGACGCCGGAAAATCGCGCTCCGCAAGGATACGAAGCAACTCCCGCCCGACTGCGCCGGTCGCGCCGACGACCGCGACTTTATATGTCATGATCTTAAACCTGTTTCTTACGTCGACCTTGGATAACTTCCCAACGTCAATATGGCAGGCCCTTCAGGAGGGCGCAGAGATAATGTCGGCGCGATTCATAACGGGCTTTCCGTCATCTTGCCATATAATTCAGCGTTTTCGCCCCGTATCGCACCCTGCATAACTGCATGTGTCACATCCGAAGATGTCGCCCCTGTAGGCGAGGGCTCGTCGTTCGGTCACGGGATGATGATGGTGAGGGGGGTTTTTATCGCTTGACCTCGGGCGCAAATCTCAAAAAATACGTTACGTTACTGTGAAGCATTATGGTATCGCGCGGTGTTCTTGAAACGACCACGTGTTAAAATAAAGGCGATAATAGGCAGGGACCTCACGGGACCTGCCGGAAAGACGGTTGAAACAGCCAAGGAGGGCTGACTCAAATGGGTAGGGATGGGTTTATACCCGATGCGCTTAATGGTGCGAATGCATCCTATCTTGCGGATCTTCATAATCGCTGGCTGACGGATCCCGCGAGTGTCGATCCTTCCTTCGTCCCCCTCTTCGGCGCTTTGGGGAGCGGCAAGGTTGAAACCGTCGCGAATGGTCATGGTGACTCCGCGCCATCCATGGTGCAGTCCGCCCGTGCGGACACGGTGTGGGACGCCTTGCCGGACTGGGCGGAGAAGCCCTCCCTTCTGGATGAGGAAGTCGTAAAAGCGCGGGAAGCCGCCCCCGCCTCACCCGATGGCGCGCTGATTAACGCCGCCCGCAACAGCATCCGCGCGATGGAGCTTATCCGCGCTTATCGTGTCCGAGGGCATTTCCAGGCCGTTCTTGACCCGCTTAACCTGAAAACGGCACCCATCCATGCTGATCTTGATCCGGCTTCGTACGGGTTTACAGCAGCGGATATGGAGCGTCCCATTTATCTCGGGCATTTCGCGGAGGATCTCCTGCCGGAAACGCCTGCGCCGACCATGCATGTCCTCCTCGCGGCATTGCGACGAACTTATTGCGGGCCGATCGGGTTTGAATATATGCATATTCAGGACCCTGAGAAACGTCAGTGGCTTCAGAGCCGGGTTGAGGCGGATAACTGGCGTCATCTTTTCAGTGCTGCACAGAAACAGGAAATATTATCCCAGCTGACGGCGGCGGAGGGGTTTGAAAGCTTCTGCCATCGACGCTACAGCGGCACCAAACGTTTCGGGCTGGAGGGCAGTGAGGTCACAATTCCGGTCCTGCATGGTTTGATGGCGCGCGCTTCCATCCATGGCACACGCTCCGTCTCATTAGGTATGGCGCATCGTGGCCGCCTCAATGTAATGGCGAATGTGGTGCAAAAGCCTTTCGCGGCCATATTCTCGGAATTTGCAGGTGGGTCCTTCAAACCGCAGGACGTACAGGGCTCCGGCGATGTGAAATATCATCTCGGCACGGCGGCGACATTGCAGGTTCAAGGGCGCGATATGCGTGTCACGCTTCTGCCTAACCCTTCGCACCTTGAAGCGGTGAATCCGGTTGTTGTCGGACGCGTCCGCGCCCTGCAGGATCTCGATGGTTGTGTCGGGCGCGAAAGCCGCGTCGCCCACCTCGCCATTCAAATCCATGGCGATGCGGCCTTTGCCGGCCAGGGCGTTGTATATGAGACGATGGCTATGTCAGAGTTGGTGGGTTACCGCACGGGTGGTACCGTCCATATCGTCATTAACAACCAGATCGGTTTCACGACAATGTCCGCCCATGCTTATTCGGGCCTTTACTGCACGGATATCGCCAAATCCGTGCAGGCGCCGATTTTGCACGTTAATGGGGACGAGCCGGAAGCTGCGGCTTATTGCGCCCGCCTCGCGGCGGATTTCCGCACGCAATTTGCCAGTGACATTGTGATTGACCTCGTGACCTATCGGCGTCACGGCCATAATGAGGGTGATGAACCCGCTTTTACGCAGCCAACCATGTACAAGGCGATTGCCGCGCGCGAAACCACGCGGGCACTTTACGCAAGGCGCCTCGTGCGTGAGTGCGTTGTCACGCAGGAAGAGGCTGACCGTACGTTGTCCGATTTCTTCACGCGGATGGATCGGGAATATGAAGCGGCGAAAAGCTACACGCCCCGTCGGGAAGACTGGCTCGATTGCCGTCAGGACCCGACGCGCCTTTCCGACACGCCATTGCGGGAGCAGCCTGTCACCGGGATTTCCGCTAAGACGTTGAAAATGATCGGCGCCGCGCTGACGCGTGTGCCGGAAAGTTTTTCCATGCATCCGCGTCTGAAACGTTTCTTCGACGCGCGTCGTAAGGCCTTTGATAGCGGTGAGGGTTTCGACTGGGCCACGGGAGAGGCCCTGGCATTCGGTTCACTTCTGCTTGAAGGCCATCCTGTGCGACTTTCAGGGGAGGATTGCCAGCGTGGCACATTCAGCCAGCGTCATGCTGTGCTGATCGACCAGCTCAATCAGGAGGAATATGTTTCCCTCAACCATATCGGGGGTGAGCAGGCGCGCATTGAAATTTATAACTCCCTGCTTTCCGAATTCGGTGTGCTGGGATTTGAATATGGTTACACCTTGGCGGCGCCGGACTCGCTTGTTCTGTGGGAGGCACAATTTGGAGATTTCGCCAATGGGGCTCAGGTCATTATCGACCAGTTCATCGCCTCGGGTGAGGTCAAATGGTTGCGAAGCTCAGGATTAGTGCTGCTTTTGCCGCATGGTTATGAGGGGCAGGGGCCGGAACATTCCTCCGCGCGGATTGAGCGATATCTGCAACTTTGCGCTGAAAATAATCTGCGTGTCTGCGTGCCTTCAACCCCGGCCAATTACTTTCATGCGCTGCGGCGGCAAATCATCCGGCCGTGCCGCAAGCCGCTGATCGTCTTCACACCGAAATCCCTTTTGCGGCATAAAAACGTCGTTTCCTCCGCGGCTGACTTCACAGCCCGTCAACGCTTCAGGACGGTCATCAAGGATGAGCCGCGCGATGTTAAGGCGTCGGACGTCAAACGCGTCATTCTGTGCAGTGGCAAAATCTATTACGACCTCGCCGCCTATCGGGATGAAAATGAAGTCAAAGATGCGGTGCTGGTGCGCGTTGAGCAGCTTTACCCTTTCCCTACAAACAGGGTGGCGGAGGCGCTCGCGCCATACCCTCATGCGCGCATCGTCTGGTGCCAGGAAGAGTCACAGAATAGCGGCGCCTGGCACTTCGTTGATCGCTATATCGAATCGGCAGCAAATGGTGTCGGCTATAATGCCCCGCGCCCGATTTATAATGGGCGCCTTCCCAGTGCCTCTCCGGCGACAGGGTTGCTGAAGGAGCATGAGCGCCAGCAGAAAGAACTCGTTGCCAGCGCCTTCGCGGCGCCGATCGACGGGTAAGGAAACCGGGCAGCCCCGGGGCTGCCCGTCCATTTCAAATTCGGGCGTGACAGGGGCGGTTAAATAGCATTTATGCTCTACGACCGCCCCGAGATTCCATGTCAGTTGCTTGAGCGAAATTCACGCGCCCTTAAAATCTGATGCCGCGCTGAGACGTCTACAGATTCAACGGGCGATCGAAAGCGGCGAGGGCGGCTTCCTTCACCGCCTCCGACAATGTCGGATGTGCGTGACAGGACAGGGCGATATCCTCGGCACTGGCCCCGAAATTCATGGCCAAAGCCGGTTCCGCGATCAGTTCCCCCGCAGACGGGCCGATGATATGGATGCCGAGCAACGTGTCTGTCCGCTCGCATGTCAGGATCTTGACGCTGCCCTCCGTGTCGCAATTAGCGCGCGCACGGCCATTCGCCATGAAAGGATAGGTCCCAACGCGATAAGTGGCGTTCTGCGCTTTCAGCGTTTCCTCAGTCGCGCCAATCATGGCAACTTCCGGGTGGGTGTATATAACGCCCGGGATCAAGTCACGACGGATATGGTGGGGATGACCGGCCAGATGATTGGCCAGGGCATAACCTTCCTCCTCCGCCTTGTGTGCCAGCATGGGGCCGGGGACGACGTCGCCGATGGCATATATGCCGGGGCAGGATGTGTTGAAATTCTCGTCAATAATAATGTGCCCGCGCTGATCGCGCTTGATGTCTAACGCTTCAAGGCCGAGCCCTTCCGCAAAGGGTCGACGGCCTGTCGCGATGAGAAGCGTATCGCATGAGAGTGTCGCCTCTCCTTCTGTGCCGGTGGCGGCGTCTGAAGGGGTGACGCGGACGATAAGCCCGTCCGCGCGTTTTTCCACCTGTGTGACTTTGGTATTGAGGCGGAAATTGATGCCGAGTTTTTGCAGGCTGCGCGCCAATTGTCGGGACATATCCCGGTCAAAACCCGGCGCAATGTGATCCGCGAATTCGACGATGGTGACGTCCGCGCCGAGGCGGCGCCATACGCTGCCCAGTTCCAGCCCGATCACGCCTGCGCCGATGACGATGAGGTGACGCGGCACGTGAGGGAGCTTCAGCGCACCCGTGGAGGAAATAATCTGTTTCTCATCAATGTCGATGCCGCCGAGCGAGGCGGGCGCACTGCCTGTGGCGATCACAATGCGTTTGGTGCGGACCTCCTCCCCGTCAAGATCAATGCAATCCGGTGATTTAATGGTGGCGTGGCCGGTCCGGAACGTCACCTGATATTTCTTGAACAGAAAAGCGACGCCTTTGACGGTCTCCGAAACAATGCGGTCCTTATTTGCCATCATCGTGCTGAGATCGACTTCAACCTCGCCACATTGAATGCCCATTTTGGGGAAGATCGTGCACGCTTCTATAAGGCGTTCCGTCGCATGGAGAAGCGCCTTTGAAGGTATGCATCCGACATTGAGGCATGTCCCGCCTGCTTCCTTGCGTTTGTCCACGCATAATACTTTCAGGCCCAGCTGCGCGGCACGAATGGCGCAGATATAACCGCCCGGCCCCGCGCCAATCACGACGACATCGAATTCCTTCCGAAGGTCGGGGCTGGTCGCGGAAGATTTTTTGGCGTCCACATCGCCACTTTTTTCCTGATCGCGTGCCATCGGTCAGATATCCAGCAACAATCGATGCGGATCCTCAACGAGCTCCTTGACCCGCACGAGAAAACTCACCGCGTCGCGCCCGTCAACGATGCGATGGTCATAAGAGAGGGCGACATTCATCATCGGCCGGATCACAACCTGCCCATCGACCGCGACGGGGCGATCCTGAATGACGTGCATACCTAGAATACCTGATTGCGGGGTGTTGAGTATCGGCGTGGAGAGAAGGGAGCCGAAAACCCCACCATTTGTGATGGTGAACGTGCCTGCCTCCAATTCATGAAGTTTGAGATTACCGTCTCGTGCACTCTGGCCGTAAACCTTGATCTTTTGTTCAAGCTCGGCAAAACTAAGTTCATTGGCACGACGAATGACTGGCACAACCAGGCCGCGTTCACTTCCGACCGCTATTCCGAGATTAACATCGTGACGGTAGACAATCTGGTCACCATCGATCTCGGCGTTTAATACGGGGAAGGCTTCCAGTGCCTTAATCACCGCACGCGCGAAGAATGACATATATCCCAGTCTGATGCTGTGGGTCTTTTCGAATGCACCACGATAAGTGTCACGAAGTCCACGTGCGACGCTCATGTCAATTTCATTGAAAGTCGTCAAAATCGCGGCGGTATTCTGCGCGTCTTTAAGGCGGCGTGCGATGGTCTGGCGTAGCCGACTCATCGGCACGCGTTCCTCTCGGCCCGCCATTGACTGTCTGGCGGGAGGTACTTCTGTGTCGACAGGTCGTGAGGCGGTGTCGGCGCGTGGAGGTGAGAGCGCCTGCGGCGCCGCAGGCGGCATCTGCCCCGGTTTCTTATCCAGATGAGATATAACGTCCGCCTTCGTGACGCGGCCATCCTTGCCGCTGCCCGCTTCCAGCAACGCGGGCGCAACGCCATGGGCTTTCATCATTTTCTCAGCCGCCGGGAGGGGGGCTTTGCCCTTCTGAGAAATTTCCGCGTCAGTGGACGAATCCGGTTGTGCCTCCGGCGCAAATTGAGCCTTCGACCCTTTTTCCGTGCTGTTTTGCGCCTGCTGAGAACGCGGAGAGAGGCTCAGCCCGTCCTGCCCTTCCATATGGCCCAATACAGCGCCGACCTGCACATCAACGCCTGCCGCAACGCTGACAGTTTTGAGGATGCCGCCACATGGCGCAGGCACGTCAATGCTGATCTTATCCGTTTCCAGCTCAGCAATCGGCTCATCACGCATGACGGTATCACCGGGTTGTTTGAGCCACCGCGTGACAGTCGCGGAAACGACGCTCTCTCCCAAGACCGGAACCCTGATTTCCACCGTCATAACCCCTCCCTTTGCGACGCGCCCCGTTGATGATCATTCATCCATGTTTCAGGCTTCAAACGCGCAAGCTGACTGATATGGCAAGATATTACATCGTGCATCGACATTTTACCATCATTGGCGGCGGTGCGGCGGTAAACTCGCCGATAGGGGGGCGACGTAAAACCGAATTCAAACTTTTTGCGCAAACCGTCCTCATTCAAAGATTCAGCGCGGCAATGAAATTTTTCATGGCGTCGAAACCGCCATTTTCCAACACGGAGGAGTGGCCGCCCTTGCGCGCGACAAAAAGATGTTTCAACCCATTGGCGGACTTGAAAACCTGCTGGGCCTGTGAGGGCGGCACCGTCCTGTCATGCACGCTATACATTATCAGAAGTGGCGCATTGACCCGCCCGATCAGGCCCTGCGTGTTCATCCTGTCTGTCATGAGTGTGCGTACGGGCAGAAAGGGAAAGCGCTCTGCCCCGACATCCGCCACGCTGGTGAAAGGCGAGTCGAGCGTCAACGCGCCGACAGGGCAGTGCGCGGCCACGTAAGTTGCGAGATAAGTGCCTAGTGATTCACCGACGACGACGATATCTGCGGATCGGACGCCTTTTTCCCGAAGGTGACCATAAGCGGAGACCGCGTCGGAGGCGAGTTTGACTTCAGAAGGTTTACCCGGATTTGTGGCGTACCCGCGATATTCCGGCGCGAAAACGCCGTAACCCATTTTCGCGAAAGTCGCGAAACGATCTGACCGTCGGTCCAACGTCCCGGCATTCCCGTGGAAATAGAGTATGACGGGCCCGTGGTCACGCGGCGGGTGATACCAGGCTGCGAGCTCCAGCCCGTCAGATGTCACAAGCTTATCCTGCCGGAAATCCGGACCGACGGCCACCGGGTCCGACAACGCCTCATGAGAGGCCGGAAAGACAAACGTGCTCTGCTTAATGTAGAAATACCCGATGATGGCCGCGTAAAAAGCGGCCGTCAGGGCAACGAGTTTCGAGACGAGTCTGATCATGATTGCGATCCTGATTTTGAGGGACAATCACATTGGCTGAGGCACGCCTCACGTGAGATCCGACGACGGTGCGGCGGCATCAGCTTAGGCCTATATCTCATGCAAAGGCAGCGGATTAACCTTGAGGGCGCGTCGCCGAATAATGTCGCAAAGTAAGATGGCGGTGACGCCCACCAGCATACCGATGGCTGTCGAGGATACTTTCTGAGGATTAAGAAAAGCCATGAGAATCCCGCTACTCCCACCGAGGCCGAAATTAAGCGTGCCCAGAAGGGCCGCGGCCGCGCCCGCCTGATGTCCGTGATGCGCCAGCGCCATTACGCCTGCATTGGGACTGATGAAGCCGAGGAAAAAAGTGGTGGCCACCAGTGTGACGCAGACAGGCCAGGGATTATGCGTCCCGACCAGATGACTTTCACTTGCGGCGAGAAGTGCCAGGGCGCTGAGAAGGCAGAGGAAAATGCCCGTTTCCATGACGCGGACATAACTGAAGCGTCGGGCCAGTCGCCCGTTGATCTGGGTTGCGAGGATGAAGCCCCCTGCGTTGACACCAAAGAAAATCGCGAATTCCCGTGGGGTGAAGGCCAATATATGCTCAAATAGCTGGGGTGCGTTGGCGAGATAGGCGAACATGACAAAGCTGCAGAAACTTGTCAGCAATGTTGTGGAGAGGAAAACCGGCTCTCGCAGCAAGGATAAATAGCGGTGCAGGACCTCCGACGGCATGATGGCAAAGCGGCGTTCCGGCGGGAGGGTCTCGCGCAGGATGTAAGAGGAACCCAGAAGCAGGAGTGTCGCCGCGATGACGCAGGCCCAGAAAATCAGCCGCCAATGGCCGAGGGCCAGAAGGAGGCTGCCGAGGCTCGGCGCCAATATCGGTCCGACCCCGAAAACAAGGGTCAGCTGTGACATCAGCTTCACAGCCTCCCTGCCGGTCGCGACATCTCTGACAATGGCGCGGGGTGCGACGCTGCATATTGCGCCGCCCAGCGCAGAGACAAAGCGCATCAGACAGAATGCCCCGTAGTGATGCGTCATCGCGAGAATAATCGTTGAAACGATATAGACGCCCAGTCCGATTTGAAGGGGTCTCAGCCGCCCGAACCGATCGGAAAGCGGGCCAAGGCAGAACTGCCCCAAAGCAAGCCCGACAAACCAGCAGGTCAATGTCAATTGTGCACTGCCCGGCAGCTGGCCAAGATCATGCTCAATCTGCGGGAAGGCTGGTAGATACATATCTGTCGAAATCGGCCCGACAGTGAAGATCAATCCCATCAGCATAATCTGGGCGGTCGAGAAATTTCGGGTTTTCTCGTCATGGCCCGGTTTGCTGACAACGTCCTCGCGTTTATCGGCCTCTTTTTTTCGATCGGGAGGAATCGCGCGACGCGCGGCGTGGTTGAAAAGCGACGGCATGGATCAATACGTGTCCAGATATGAGCGGTTCGAGCCAACTGAACGGCGAAGAGGACCGTTCGACCGTCAGTTGACAGGCACCGGGAGGAACTCTGCCAGTTAATGATGGGCTGCGCCACTGTTAAAAAAAGCTTTCGCGGGTTTTTTAACAAGGCCCGGTCAAGATCAGTGAACAGGCTATTCAAATGTTGTGTAAAGGTGAATGCCGCCAAAGCGAGACGGGTTGACATCACAACAGCCACACATTTCTCTTGACGCAGCATCAAGGCTCGGCAATCTGCGCGGGCCCGGCAGGGTAAAAAGCGCCAAGGCGCTGAATATCCGGGCAAACAGGGGAAGGTGCAATGCGCGTTGCAATGATCGGTGGCGGTTATGTCGGCCTTGTTTCCGGTGCCTGTTTTGCCGATTTCGGCAGTTCGGTCACGGTGGTCGAGCGTGATCCCGCCAAACTTGCCATGCTGCGTGACCATAAAATTCCGATCTACGAACCGAGTCTGGATCAGATCGTGGCGCGGAATGTCCAGGCCGGGCGACTCGCTTTCACAGCGGATCTTAAAAGCGCGGTCGATGGAGCGGATGTCGTCTTCATTGCGGTGGGCACGCCGACCCGACGGGGCGGCGGCCATGCGGACCTCACGGCTGTCTATGAGGCGGCGCGCGCGGTCGCGAAGGCTGCAACCGCGCCGCTGATTGTCGTGACCAAGTCAACGGTGCCGGTCGGCACAGGGCGCGAAGTGGCGCGTATTTTACGTGAGACGCGACCGGATGTTCGTTTTGACGTGGCGTCAAATCCGGAATTCCTGCGGGAAGGAAACGCCATCACCGATTTTACTGAACCAGACCGCGTCGTCATCGGGATTGATCTGCTCGATACGGAAGGCGCGGCGCGGGCAGAGGCATCCATGCGTCAGGTCTATGCGCCGCTGGTGGCAAAAAACACGCCTTTCCGTTTCGTTTCGCGCGAGTCCGCTGAGCTCGCAAAATACGCCTCAAATGCCTTCCTCGCCATGAAAGTCGCTTTCGTGAATGAAATGGCTGATCTGAGTGAAAAGACCGGCGCAGATATTGCGGAGGTCGCGGGGTGCATGGGGCTTGATCGCCGTATCGGCGACAAATTCTTACGCGCGGGGCCGGGTTTCGGCGGGTCATGCTTCCCGAAAGATACGCGCGCGCTCGCGGCGATTGCTCAGGATGCCGGCGTGCCGTCGCGCCTTGTGGAGGCGACGATTGCCGCGAATGAATATCGTAAGGAAGCGGTGGCGCGCCGTATTCTTGCGCTGGCAGGGGGTGAAATCGCGGGTAAAGTGGTCGCCCTGCTGGGACTGACTTTCAAGCCTGACACAGATGACATGCGTGAGGCAACGTCATTACCCGTCATGCGCAATCTGTTGACTTACGGCGCGCGCATCCAGGCTTTTGACCCGGAGGGCATGGCGCACGCGAAATCGATGGTAACCGGCGATGTCACCTTTATGCCGACAGCGCGCGATGCCATCGAGGGAAGCGATATTCTTGTTCTGCTGACAGAATGGGATGATTTCCGGAAACTCGAACCGCAGGACGTGATGGCCGCCATGCGCGGCAATATCATCCTCGACATGCGCGATATATGGGACGGGTCTGCTTTTACCGCGGCGGGCGCGGTTTATCACGCAGTCGGGCGGGCTCGCACCGCGCCGTGATAAGACATCGCCCTCCCCGCTCTGATTTTATATGAAATATCGGTTTTACACGTGGCCGCGCGTTGCCGCCTTGGCAGCAACGTGGCATCATTAAGGGAATATGGGAGGCAGGCCTGAGCGGCTGCATTGCCGTCTGGTCACCGGGCAGCATGTTGATGCAGGTTGCGAAGGCTTTTTAAGTTGGCGTTTGATGAGGAAGACGTGATGCCTCGACGGCGTAGCCTCGTTTTGATTCCAGAGTTCAGGATCCGTCGTGCCGGGGTCGCCGTGCTTCTGGGTGGCCTTGTGATGTCACATCCCATATGGCAGGGGCGGGCCTTTGCGCAGGACTCATCCAGCTGGACGGTGGCAGAGCTTGACCTGAGCCTCCCATGCTTTGATCGTGTCGCGATCCAGGTCGATCCGACGCACCCGCGCGCCGTCGCCATTGAGGGGCCGCGTCATGGCGTGACCGTGTCATCCCGGGTCATGCAGGACCAGGGTGCATCGCGCGTGGCGCTTACCGCGCCGGCATGTCAGGCCGGGCATGGTCACAGCACGCTGTCACTGCGTGTCGGTGGGGATGTCGGTGTGACATTGCATGACAGTCCGCATACACGCTTCGTCATGAGCGGGCGTCTGGCATCGCTGGAGGCAAATCTGTCGGATGGTTCGGTTTCCGCGGTGGAAATTGCGTCCCTCGATATCAGCATCCATGGGTCGCAGAATGTTGCGATCGGACGATTGGAGCGCGCCGGGCAGGTCACTGCTAACGGCGCTGCGCGGCTTACCGTCAGAGAGGCCGCCCTCGACGCGCTCTCCGCGACATTGTCCGACCATGCTTCATTGCAGATCGATGGCGGCAAGATTGTCGCTCTGACGCTCACGACGCAAGATGCCGCCTCTGCCCATGTAAATGGGTCGCTCGATACAGCCATTGTGACGGCGAACGGTTCCGGTGCGATATCCCTGCCGCTCACGACCGCCCCGCTCGTGCGACATGGGACGGGAAGCATCATTCAGTCGAAGCCGGTGGAGGTGGTCGCGACGAAACCCGATAAGGTTCAATCGATTGAATCCAAAGGAGATAACTCCAGATCTGACGTTTTTATCAAAACGACCGTCGCAAACGATGTTCCAACTCAGGACGACGCGACATCACGCGCTGCCGAGACCTCCAGCATTGTGCCCCAGGCTTCATCAAGCCCTGCTTCATCCCAGGATAACGGATCGCCGATCAACGCACCGGCGACGTCGGCTGTTGCGCCGGTCTGGAATGTGGTGCCGACGACAAGCACGTTACCCGCTGTCAAGGCCATGCCGGGCGAGGCCATGATGCCGCAGGCCCTCCCCGACACGGCGCGCCACGACGCGAAACCTGCGCAGCAAAGTGATGGAAAATCCGGGATGGTAACTAACGGCGCTGCGCGCGCGAACCCTGGAAGCGCCCCGACGTCAGAGCCTGCGGGTCACAAAGATTCAGCGCCGGTCACGGGGAAGGGGGAGGCAACACATGTGAACGCGCCGCAAACCCCGCCCTCATCCGCGCCCAAGAAATCTGTCACAGCGGTAGAGACGCCCCAGGCTGATGACGCGGACAGCAAGGCGGCATCGACCCGATAGTAAATGACTGAAGCGCGGACGCCGGACTGCCCTCCTCAACATGAACCGGGCAGAAACTTCTTTAGAAACATGGCTGATACATGCACCATATATCGCGTGATCATGCGTCTCCCAGCGTATTAAGGCGTTGAGGGGCTGACGCGTCATTGAGTTTATTTTGCTGCAGGCTTTGACGTCGTCGCGCGGGCGCGTTAGGGCTAAACGGCATCTCGACTTGAAATGGGGAAACATCATTCTCACCGACTTTGTCTCAGCAATCGGGCGCGCAACCATTTCCATGGTGCGTCACGCTGGCGCTCTCGCCATTTTCGCCGGGGGCGGGCTTAGCGGCCTCTTAAGACGACCGTTTTACTGGCGGGTTTTTCTGACGAATTTCTTCGAGATCGCTTATTATTCACTTCCCGTCGTGGCCTTGACGGCGATCTTCTCCGGCGGGGTGATCGCGCTGCAATCTTATACTGGTTTTGCGCAATATCACGCGCAGGGCGCCATTGGCGGCATTGTGGTCCTCGCCGTCACGCGGGAGTTAGGGCCCGTCCTGGCCGGGCTGATGGTCGCGGGGCGCGTCGGCGCGGCGATGGCGGCTGAAATCGGGACGATGCGCGTCACGGACCAGATCGACGCGCTTAAAACCCTTGCCGTTGAACCAATGCGTTACCTTGTGACGCCGCGCCTGCTGGCCGCAACCTTGGCCCTGCCCCTGCTTGTTCTGATCGGGGACGTGTTGGGTGTCCTGGGTGGCTTCGTCGTTTCGGTCTATAAATTAGGGTTTGACCCCGCCTCTTACGTTGTGACGACGCTGAATGTGGTCACCGCGCTGGATGTCTGGGTCGGGCTGGCGAAAGCCGCCGTCTTCGGGTTTCTCATCGCCTTGCTGGGGTGTTATCACGGTTACAGCAGTCGCGGCGGGGCAGAGGGCGTCGGCGCGGCGACGACAGCCGCTGTTGTCGGGGCTTCCATTCTGCTGCTGGCCTTCGATTACCTTCTGACAGATCTGTTTTTTGACCAATGACATCTCAACCTAAAATCCGCGTGCGCGGCCTTACGAAACGCTTTGGCGATAAAATCGTGCTGGATGGCATTGATCTTGACATCGCGCGAGGCACGTCCTTCGTTGTGATTGGTGGGTCGGGTAGTGGCAAATCCGTCCTGCTGCGCTGCATACTTGGCCTGCTGACGCCGGATGAAGGGGTCATTGAGATCGATGGGGAAAATCTCCTGACCTCCACCCGCGCCCGCCGACGGGAGCTTGTGGCGCAGATCGGGATGTTGTTTCAGAACTCGGCGCTGTTCGACAGTATGAGCGTGCGGGACAATATCGTCTTCGGGCTGATGGCGAAGGGGCGCGTTGCCCGTCAGCGCCCGACCCGCAGCGAGGCGGCCCGCCAGGCGGGGGATATTTTAAGGCAGGTCGGGCTGGACCCGTCCGTCGGGTGCCTGTCCCCCTCGGAATTATCGGGCGGCATGCAGAAGCGTGTTGGCCTGGCCCGCGCCATTGCGGGCACGCCGGACATTTTGTTTTTTGATGAACCCACGACCGGGCTGGACCCGATTACGGGCGCGATTATTGATGAATTGATCGTCGATTGTGTGAAGCGCCTTGGCTGCACGGCGCTCGCCATCACGCATGATATGGCGTCAGCCCAGCGCATCGGTGATAAGGCGGCCATGCTTTATAATGGGCGGCTCGTCTGGCAGGGGCCGGCATCGAAGCTGCTGGAGAGCGGCAATGCGATGGTCGATCAGTTCACCCATGGTCGGACAGAAGGGCCGATCAAAATGGAATTGCGGCGTTAAACCCATGCGCCTCCGTTAAAAGGGGCTGACGCGACAATCCGGGATGCGGTGCGAAAGGATGTGACGGCTCATGGCAAAAAAACCCTCTGCTCGGTTTGTCTGCCGAGAATGTGGCGCCGTTTCGCCAAAATGGTCCGGCAGGTGCGATATATGCGGGGCCTGGAACAGTATTGAGGAAGAATCGGCTGAGCCCACCGCGCGCGCGCGGCGCGGCAATACCCATGTCGGGCAGCTCCAGGTCACGCAGCTTGATGGCGATACCGCCCCGCCACCACGCGTCGAAACGCAGATGGCGGAGTTTGATCGTGTCCTCGGCGGCGGGCTTGTGCCTGGTTCGGTCGTGCTGATTGGTGGGGATCCGGGCATTGGCAAAAGCACGTTGCTGCTTCAGGCGACATGTGCCCTCTCTCAGGCCGGTAAGAAAGTCATTTATGTCTCCGGAGAGGAGGCGGTTGACCAGATCCGCCTCCGCGCGCGCCGCCTCAACCTCGCCGCGCCGAAACTTGACCTTGCCGCAAGTATCAACGTTGCGGAAATCTCCGCAAAGCTGGAGCATGATCGTGACCATCAGGTCGTCGTAATTGACTCGATTCAAACGATGTGGCTCGACACGGTGGAAAGCGCCCCCGGCTCCGTCGCGCAGGTGCGGGCCAGCGCGTTTGAATTGATCCGTCTCGCAAAAACAGTGGGGTTTTCGCTGATCCTCGTCGGCCACGTCACCAAAGAGGGCGCGCTGGCCGGGCCGCGCGTGCTGGAGCACATGGTGGATGCCGTCATGTATTTTGAAGGGGACCGCGGCCATCAATTTCGTATTTTGCGCGCGGCGAAAAACCGTTTCGGCGCGACGGATGAAATCGGGGTTTTCGCGATGACAGATGTGGGCCTTGTTGAGGTGCCGAATCCTTCCGCGCTCTTTCTGGCGGAGCGGCGCGGCAATATTGCAGGCTCCGCCGTCTTTGCCGGGATGGAGGGGACGCGCCCCGTCCTGCTGGAAATTCAGGCCCTCGTCTCCCCCAAAGCCGGAGATGGCGCGCCGCGTCGCGCGGTGGTGGGATGGGATTCCGGTCGTCTCAATATGCTTCTCGCGGTGATGGAAGCGCGTTGCGGCCTGCGCTTTGCGGGGATGGACGTGCATCTCAATATCGCGGGCGGGCTGCGTGTGACGGAGCCCGCAGCGGATCTCGCCGTTGCCGCGGCTTTGATTTCCGCCCTTTCGGGCAAGCCAACCTCCGCAGGCACGAGTTATTTTGGTGAGGTCGGATTATCCGGCGAGGTGCGTCAGGTGGCGCAGGCCGATCTGCGCCTCAAGGAAGCCGCGAAGCTCGGCTTTGATGCGGCCGTTCTGCCCCGGCGCAGCTCTGCCGCCGCGAAACGCGCCAAACCGCCGGAGGGGCTGTCGATCCATGAGTTCGGCCATCTGAGTGATCTCGTTGCGCGGTTCATTTCGCCTTCCGAAGCCGTGGAGGCGGTAAAGGTTGAAGCGACTTGAAAATGACGCTGTTCAATGACGCCCCGCATGGCGGATGACGCGCAGAAATGGCGTTTACGCGCGCCGATACAGTTTGAGACGACGGTCAGGAAAAGCGTCTTCCGCGCCCATGCCGCGCCGGTGGCGTCGGAGGATGAGGCGATGGCGTTTATCGAGTCTCATCTCGTGCCCGACGCCACGCATAATTGCTGGGCGTGGCTGGTCTCGCCACGTTACCGGATGTTTGATGATGGTGAACCCGGTGGCACAGCGGGCCGCCCGATCCTGACCGCGATTGAGGGGCAGGGCTTTGAAAATGTGGTGGTCCTGGTCATACGGTGGTTTGGGGGCATCAAACTGGGCGCCGGGGGTTTGATACGGGCCTATGGCGGGGCGGCATCCCAGTGCCTGCGCGCGGGCGACGCCACATTCTGGGTGAAGAAAACGCGCATTGCGTGTCGCATACCTTTCAATATTCTCCCCATCATCCAGGCACGACTGGCGGGTTGGGAGGCTGACAGCCTGGAACAGACGTTTGAAGCGGAAGGTGTCAGAATCTGCCTCGCTGTGCCGGATGCCGTGCTTGCGGAGGTGACGACCGTCATGCGCGACCTGACTCGAGGCGATATCGCCTTCACTTACCCCGAATAGGCGGCGCTGACACTGGCAGATGGCGCTACCTGGCGCGTCGCGTCCGACAAGATAATAAAGAAGGCGTTATGACGGAATATTGATGGCCGGAAAAACAATATTATCGGCGGCGCTGCGCCGACCGGGCGCGAATAGCGGGTTGAGCATCAGGATTTTTACTGGTTAAAGTTTGTTATGACACAGCAAGTCCCGTCGATCGGGGGAGATGTCTCCAGATCAGGCAAGCTCATTTGAAAGCGATTTGACGCGTCCAAGGCCCGCGCGCAGATTAGTCTCAACAAACCCAACGGAGCAGCAGAGAATGACGACGGCTTTGGTGACAGGCGCAAGTGCAGGTTTCGGGCGGGAGATCGCGCGGCGCCTCGTGCGGGAGGGGATGCGGGTCATCGGTGTTGCGCGTCGTGCGGCACGTCTTGATGCGCTGGCGGCGGAATTAGGTGCGTCTTTTCTGCCCGTCTCATGCGACATGCGCGACGTCTCGGCCCTTTCGGATTTTCAGAGTTCCCTGCCCGCGTCCTGGCGCGACATCGACATCCTCATTAATAATGCGGGCCTCGCTCTGGGCATCTCGAAAGCGCAGGAGAGCCGTTGGGCGGATTGGGCGCAGATGATTGAAACCAACGTGACGGGCCTCACGGCGCTCACCCACGCGCTTCTCCCCGGCATGGTGGCGCGGCGGCGCGGGCATATCGTCATGATGGGAAGTATTGCCGGGCGCTATCCTTATCAAGGCGGCAATGTTTACGGCGCGACGAAAGCCTACGTGGCGCAATTTGCTGCCAATCTGCGGACGGATCTGCTCGGCCTGCCCATTCGCGTCACGAATATTGCGCCCGGTTTGTGCGGCGGCAGTGAATTCAGCGCCGTGCGCATGGCGGATGCTGAAGCCGCGGCCGCTGTCTATGCGGGGACGACGCCGATCACCCCCATCGATATTGCTGAAATCGTCTCGTGGGTGGTGCAGCAACCCGCTCACGTCAATGTCAACGAGATTGAAGTCATGCCCGTCTGTCAGGCGGCGGGTGGCCTCGCAATTGACCGGAGCACAAACCATGTTGACTGATAAAGAAGCGCGCCAGCTCTCATTGAAATACAGGATTGAGGACGGGAAAACATTCAACCTCCGTCACTTTGACCCCGCCGAGCATGGCGACTTCTCTAAGCATGACGCCAAAGCCTGGATGCGTAAGCGAAAGAAGCGCCTTGCCGCGTTCCAGGAAGCGATGGCCGCCGGGAAGACGCAATCCGTGCTGATGATCCTGCAGGGCATGGATGCAGCGGGAAAGGATGGCGTGATCCGTCATGTGATGGGGGGCATTAATCCGCAGGGTGCGCGCGTATCCGGCTTCAAACAGCCAACGCCGGTAGAGCGTGACCACGGATATCTATGGCGCGTTTCCCGCGCGACTCCCTTATTGGGCGAGATCGGTATCTTCAACCGCAGCTACTATGAAGACGTGCTGGTTGCCCGCGTGCATAAGGAAAATCTGGACCGCCGCGGACTGGCCGGTAATCCCGACGACCCGACATTCTGGGACGATCGTTTGCGGGATATCCGGCATTTTGAGACTTATCTGCACCGGCAGAACGTGCATATCGTCAAAATCATGCTTCATATCTCGCCTGAAGAGCAGCAGCGACGCCTTTTGAGACGCTTGGAAAGGCCGGAAAAACTCTGGAAATTTTCAGCGAGTGATTTTAAGGAGCGCGGCTACTGGAACGCCTATCAGGACGCTTATGCGGCTGCGATTGCCGGTTCGGCTACAGCGCAGGCGCCCTGGTACGTGGTGCCGTCTGATAAGAAGTGGTTCTCCCGTCTGATCGTCCTTGAAGCGCTGATCGATGTGTTTGAGCGCCATCCGCCCCGCATGCCGGAAGCGGCGCCCGAAATCGTCAAAAATCTGGAGGTGCTGAAAAAGGCGCTGAAGGAGAGTGAAATCCCTAAAAAAGGTATTACGAGGCCGGAGAAACTTCTGCCCGCGATGAATGCGTCGCGAAAGCGCACTGCATCGCCGGGTCGCAAGGTGCTGGCCCAGAAAGTGACGTGACGCTTTTTACGCGGCGATATTTCTCGTTATCGCGTGGCGCATCGCCCTGACCGTCGGGGGTGGTGTTTTATGGGAAATCGGGCGCATGGCGATGAGCCCCCCCTGCGGGGAGAGACACGCTTTCATAAGTGGGGACAGCTGCGCCCTGTAAAAGTCGTGCCTTCGGGGCGGTGGCGCTGCATTCAGATGCACGCTCGGCTCTCGGTGCGGTCAGCGCGCCTTGCCGACGGTCACTTCTTCCGCAGGGCGCGGACTTCGTTCATGATGTCACTCTCCGACATATAGCCGGGCACGACGCGTTTGTGATTGAAGATGAAAGTCGGCGTGCCGGACAAGTCAATATCGCGTGCCTGATCCAGATTAACCTGAATGGCGGCAATGACTTCCTTGCGCGACATGTCCCGGATCAGACGATCTGCATCCAGTCCGTTCTGTTGCGCAATATCGTGTAAATAGCTGTCTGTCGGCGTCGCATTATCCGTCATCAGGGCGCGCTTCATTTTTTCATAGCCGCCCTGCAGTGCGGCGGCGATGATCGCGCGCGCCGCTGTGACGCTTTTATCGCTCAGCACGGGCACGATTTTTTCAACAAAACGGATATTTTTGTCTTTTTTCAGCAAGGCGTCGATGACGGGGATCGCCCGCTTGCAATAACCGCATCGCGGGTCAAAAAATTCAACGATCGTGACATCCCCATGGGGGTTGCCGCGCACGGCGTAAGCGGGTGCGTTTTCGAGCGCATCCTTCTGCGCATCCAACTGGCTGGCCGTTTCAGAACGCTGCTGTTCCTGCGCTTTGGATTTGAGGCTGACAATGGCGTCACCGAGGATCGTCGGATCATCCTTCAGGGCCTGACGCAAGATTTTCACGACTTCCTGACGTTGCGCCGGTGTGAACGTGTCCTGCTGCGGCGCGGCACAGGCGAGGCCGCCCGGGAAAAACGGTGCGAGGAATAAGGCCGGGATGGCGGTCAAAGGACGACGCATTACGATCCTTGCTTTTAACGGGAGGAGGAATATTTATGTGCCTTGCAGCACAGCGCAATTTTGTTATGAACGGGCCCAGTTTAGCCCATTTACCGGCGACAAGCAAAAACATCCGGCGCGCAGCGTGAGTTTAAGTTGCCGACCGGCGCGTACGCCGTTAGACCTGACTCTGTCGGGTGGAGAGCGCACGCGGACCTGCCTGGGCCGGGAACCAGCTTTTTACTGAGTCCCTGCCGGATTTATCTGTCATAGCCAGGAGAGAAGCCTCGGTGAAGTTCGTAGCGCCTGCACCTTCAGATCGAATTTCCGCCCGAGGGACAATGCGCCGCGCAGTTATGGGCGTGACAAGTCTCTGCGTTGCTTTCGGGGTCGCGGCCTGTCATTCAGCATCCCCGATCGGCCATGCGCTCTTCGGTCATACAACGCCGGAACTCCCCTCCCAATTCGGGTCCGTCGCGGCCGATGAGCCGCGCGCGGCGATAATCGGGCGTGATGTTCTGCTGGCGGGTGGTAATGCGGCGGATGCCGCGGCCGCCATGGCGCTGACCTTATCCGTCACCCTGCCTTCCCGCGCGTCTCTGGGCGGTGGGGGCGCCTGCCTCATCGCCCGTTCCGGTCAGAAGCCGCAAGCCGTGACTTTCATGCCCGTCGCGGGGGCGGTGCAGGGGCGTCGCGACCCGCCGCCGTGCCCATGATGCTGCGCGGCATTTACCGCCTGCAGCGCGATCACGGGCAGATCCAGTTTGAAGACCTCATGGTGCCCGCCATTACATTGGCGGAACGCGGGATAAGTGTCAGCCCGCGCCTGGCGGAAGATCTTCAGGCTGTGCACGGCGCTCTTTTCGCCGATGATGCCGCGCGAAGCATCTTCATGCGGGGGGAGGACACACCTCTCAAAAAAGGTGATCGACTGGTGCAGCCGCGCCTCGCACGGTTTCTGGAGCGCACGCGCCGCATGGGGGTCGGGGATTTCTATAATGGCGCTTTAGGGACGTTTTTCCTCACGGAAGCCAATCTTGCCGGCGGGGGCTTGAGCCGCGCCGCGATGCGGGATGCTTTACCGGCGGTGCAGACCCCGATCCGCGTGCAGGAAAAAGATCATATCGTCTGGTTTCTGCCGCCCCCAGCCGATGGCGGCCTTGGGGCGGCTGTGGCGCTTCGGGGGCAGGGTCGGCGCAGGCGGCTGTGGCGGCCTGGCGTGCAACACCGTCCGCGCAGGCCGATGCGGCTTCCGCCCAAGCCTGGGTGGATCAGGCGCAGAATTTTTCGGGCGCATTACCGGCGCTTCCCGCATCAACATCTTTTACAGTCATGGATCGATCCGGCGGAGCCGTGGCGTGCAGCCTGACAAATAACAACCTTTTCGGCACGGGGCGTGTCGCGGCCCTGACCGGTATCGTGTTGGCACGGTCACCCGAGACCACACCGCAACCCATGCTGAGCGCGGCCATCGTGACGCGCCGGAAGCAGGTGCGCGCCGCATTGGCGAGTTCCGGCCAGAATGACGCCGCGGATGCCCTGGCCAATTCTGTCAGAGCCGTCAGTGGAGGGGCGACACCGGCCCCGGAGACGGCACAGGGGCGCGTCAATCTGTCTCGTTGTGACGGACAGGCCTGCATCGCGCAGACTGACCCAAGGGGCTTGGCCTGGCGCTCAGCGAGACCACGGCAAAGACGCCGTGATGCGGCAAATAAATCGTTAAAGTTTAGCTTGCGATTAAACTTTTTTGTTCGTATTTTGTTCTAAAGTTGTTGATCCGGTGCAGCTTGGTGGATCAGCCTAAGGAAAGGGATTGACCAGGATGGACAAAAACAAGGCTCTGGAAGGCGCATTAAGTCAGATTGAGCGTGCTTTTGGCAAGGGCTCCATCATGCGTATGGGTCAACGCCCGCATGAGCAGGTTGATGTGATCTCAACAGGCTCGCTTTCCCTGGATATTGCGCTCGGCATTGGCGGGCTGCCACGCGGCCGGATTATTGAAATTTATGGGCCGGAAAGCTCCGGCAAGACGACGCTCGCGCTCCACGCCATTGCGGAAGCCCAGAAGAAGGGCGGCGTTTGTGCCTTCGTGGATGCGGAGCACGCGCTTGATCCGGGTTATGCACGCAAATTGGGCGTCGACCTTGATAACCTCCTCCTCAGCCAGCCTGATGCAGGTGAGCAGGCATTGGAAATCGCGGATACGCTCGTGCGTTCCGGCGCGGTGGATGTGCTGGTGGTGGATTCTGTTGCGGCCCTCGTCCCGAGGGCGGAGCTTGAAGGCGATATGGGGGATAGTCATGTCGGCCTCCATGCAAGATTAATGAGTCAGGCCCTGCGGAAATTGACGGGCACAGTCTCCCGCTCCAATACAATGGTGATTTTCCTCAACCAGATCCGCATGAAAATCGGCGTCATGTTCGGTAATCCAGAGACGACGACGGGCGGGAATGCACTGAAATTCTACGCGTCCGTGCGGCTGGATATCCGTCGGATCGGTGCGATCAAGGAACGTGACGAGGTGACGGGAAATCAGACACGCGTCAAGGTCGTCAAAAATAAAATGGCGCCGCCTTTCAAGCAGGTCGAATTTGACATCATGTATGGTGAGGGCATCAGCAAAACCGGTGAATTGATTGATCTCGGCGTCAAAGCCAATATCGTTGAGAAGTCGGGTGCCTGGTTCTCTTATGATAGTCAGCGTGTCGGGCAGGGGCGGGAAAATGCCAAGCAATTTCTGCGCGACCATCCTGAGGTTGCGGCGGATATAGAGCGGCGCATCCGGGATCAGGCGGGTGTTGTCTCTGAAGCTATGATGGGCACGCCGGAAGAGGAAACGGAGGCCGTTGAAGGGGAATAAATTCCCGTCCCTCACAAAGGTCGGCGCTGTTTAACGTGATAAGCGCGCTTTGAGCGCCCGCAATTCTGTCCTCATGCCATGGGGTGTACGCGGCTGTCCTAGGGGCACGTCGTTGTGCGCTGAAATCATTGAGACCATTTTAGTCCCCGCCTTGCGTCATGGCGTGAGAGGTTCAGGCCGGCTCGCCATGTAAGAGAATTATGGTGCATGCCTGTAAGCACCGCCGCGCCTGAATGTTTTATCTCTGAAACCAAACGAAATAAGGTGAGATATGACGATGCCGACAAGTCCACGCCTGGCTGCGCTGATCTGCGTCATTTTATGGAGCATGATTGCCGTCGTTGCGAAGACCGGTCAATCCAGGCTCGATTTTTACCAGTTTCTATTTCTTTCCAACGTCATCTCCCTTTTTGCAGTGGGCGCCGCCTGCCTCGTGGCGGGGCGGCACGTTGGTCGTATTTTGCGTCCGGGATGGCGCGGCATTTACCTTCCCGGAATCCTTGGCATATTGGATTGTCTTTTTTACCTGGCCCTTTATCGAGGCTATGCGCGCTCAAACGGTGTCATCGTCCTTGTTGCGCAATATAGCTGGCCGCTTATGATCGTCCTTTTATCATCACTTCGGGACGCGCAATGGCCGGGTCGCGTCAAACTTCTCGGTCTCGCCGTGGGCAGTTTCGCTTTTCTCATTGCGGTGACAAAGGGCCATTTGACGTCACTCAATATTTCGGACCCGATATCCATCCTGATCGTGCTGGCCGGCGCTTTCTGCTTTGCACTCATGTCGACCCTCAGCAGAAATTTCGTCTCCGACCCATTTATCGGGACATTCTGGCTGTTTTTCGCGTCAATGATCGGCTCTCTTATCCTCATGATGTCGTGCAGTCAGCTTCCACATCCGGCGGACGTCAGTCTCATTCCCGTCCTTGCAAATGGTGTCTTCATCAATGGTATCTCTTATATCCTCTGGGTTCTCGCTTGTGCCCGAGGTGATGCCAGCGAGACAGCCGCGCTTATATTCCTCTCCCCGATCTTATCGGCAATTTGGCTGGTGATGTTTTTCGGGGAGGTTTTTGTGCCCGCCTATGGCGTTGCCCTCATCCTCGTCCTTATTTCGGGATATCTTTGCATGCTGCCGCAGAAGCGGGTCGGCAGCCCCGCTAAACACCCCTCATGAAGAATATGGGAGGGCGAGCGACCAGGTCCGGCCCCTCATTCAGGGGCCGGACTGATGGGTGGAGAATCATCGAGTGGCGCTGGCAGGGGCGGGGCGCTGGCCGCCGTTCGCTTCAGGCCGCGAGGCGCCGCCTACGCATTTTGCGGCTGATTTTATCCCAGACGCGATAGGCTGTAAGACCCGTACGAACCAGATTGGGCATCGTGGTCGGACGGCGTAAACGATGATCGTAATGCGCGAAACGCCGGTCATTTTCATCCAGACAGAGCTGCATGAGCGCTGGCAGCTTGATGTCAATATCCGTCATTTCTTTCGCGCCACTGACGGTGAAATTATTGTCTTGGGTATATTCGTTGCCGTCCTGGTCCACCGATTTGGCGAGGTCCATGCGTTCATAGGCCAGAAAAGCCCAGACACCCACCACGCGCGCTTCAAACCAGGGGCGTTTCCACCAGGGCATGACGGCGCGATGCCAGGCCAGCCAGTTCGCAAATAAGAGGATATGCCGACATTCCTCCTGCATCACCGGTTCAAATGTCTCAACCAGCTCCATCGGGAAAAGTCCGGCCTGTTCCGCCAGGGCAAAGAGTCCGAAAGCGAAGAAACTATCGACACATTCGGAGAAGCCCGTCACCAGATAGGCCCACTCCGTATCTTTGGGGGTGATGTACGGTGGCTCCGGCGCCATTTTAATGTCATATGCCGCGACGAGGTTCGACAGCACCTCCTTATGGCGATTTTCCTCCCACGCATTGCGTGAGAGCGCATCTTTCATATCTGGGTCATCAATCATATCGGCATAAGCCGCCATGCGCAGCCGCGCTTTCCCCTCTGTCTGGACGGCAATATCCCAGATCGGAAGGGACGTGATGCGTTTCAACGTCACGGGGTCAAGCTCGGGCCATTTGATGACGGAGGGCTTGTACGGATTGAACGTTTCGCGGAACATGTCCGCCACTGCCTTTTTATGCACTGCCGTGCCGGGTTTGAGAGGGCCCTGCACAGGGCTGCTCCAGTGCCGCGCTTCGTAATCCGCTTTGGCGAGCGTCTTCTCCGTTGGTGCATCCGGCAGGTGTGAATAAATTTCTTCAAGCTTACTCATAGAGTGACTTCCCCATCAAATCAGCGCGAGAGCTCTGACATCTGAGAGATGACGCGCGTTACGAGCCCGTAGGAGATCGCCTCTTCAGCTGAAAGCCAGTGATTGCGATCCGTATCCTTGAGGATTTTTTTGTATTCCTGCCCGGTGACCTTGGCGAAAAGGTGATTCAGCCTCTCGCGCATTTTTAAAATTTCCTTCGCCTCAATGTCGATATCCGAGGCCGGTCCCCGCACCCCGCCCGCGGGCTGATGCAGTAGAAAGCGCGTATTCGGAAAGCAGAAGCGGCGGTTACGATGCCCGGCAGCAAATATCAGGGCGCCGGCGGACGCGACCCAACCCGTGCCGATCATATTGATGGGGGCCTTTTCATCCACAAATTTGATGACGTCATGGATCGTGTCACCGCTCTCCACATGGCCTCCGGGTGAATTGACGTAAACATCAATGGGTTTTCCGGACTCGCCTGCCAGAGCGAGAAGGCGCGCCGTGGTTTCCCGCGCAATCTTATCGTCGATCCCGCCGAAAATAAGAACCGTACGCTGCTCAAACAGTTTGTTCTCAACATTGCTCGCGCCCGGGGCGGGGGCGGGTTCCGAATTGCCGCTATCTGGTGCGGCGGGCTCTGGATCAGCCGAACGGATGGAGGTGGAGGAGGCGCCCTTGAGTCGCGCGACATTAAACTGTGAAGGGAAGTCGGATTTTGACTGCATACGCACTGGTCCTATCTCACGGTCGGCGGTTAAGCCCGCCATTGTGCCTTCCATGCGCGCAGCTCACAAGCCCAATCTGGTTTGAGCACCCCCGTTGAAGTTCTCATGACGCCTTTTAAGCGGATAAGTGCCCCCTCCCAGAATCGTTATCCAGAGGTTAACGGTCATTTTTGCGGGAATTACAAGCACTTTCAACATAGTTTTAAGAAAACCCGATATAAAGACTATATTAATATTGTTGAAATAATATAATTACGCTCTCTAAGCCTAATACGATTCGGTAATAATAATAGGAGGAAGTATATGGCCGTTCCAAAGTCGGGGACCTACACGTTTAGTATCTACGCTCTTCAGGATGGTCATCTGGTAAGTTCCGATAGTGGCGGCGTAAGCCTTCGGTATCGAATCGATGAAGACACCAATTACAGTTGGAAAAACATTTCAGTTACTTTTAAGGATAACGTTCTGTATTTTGTGGATGATCGAGGCGTTACTCACGCGATTTCTTACGAACCTGACAAACTTTTCGGGCAGGTTGATTACACCCATGACTCCGTCATTCTGGAGTCAACAAACAGCCCTTTTCGTCACTTCATCCTCTCCGCAGAGCCTTTAGACGCGCTGCCACCGTCCCAGATTGTCGATTACGACATGAACAGCCACGCATTCACGATCGGGCCACGTTCATACACTGATCATTATTCAACTGAGGACGCTTTCAGTTCCATCGTCTGTTTCCTGAAAAACGCGCGTATCGCCGTGCCGGGCGGGTTTAAGCTTGTCCAGCATATCCGTCCTGGAGATTGGGTGACAGTCGCGCATAACGGGTCGCGCAATGCAGATCGCGTCATCTGGGCAGGGCGGGCCCGGTGTCACGTTCGTACCTCCCTACCGGACGATTTTTCCGGCGCGCCTGTCCGCATCCGCGCCCATGCGTTCGGCCCGGATGAACCGACTCATGATCTTCTGGTGACGGCAGATCACTGCATCTTCTGTGATGGTGCCTTGATCCCCGCGAGAATGCTGGTCAATGGAATCACGATCTCCTATGAAAAGGCCCTTCGCGCTTACACATATTACCATATTGAGACAGAGGAGCACGCCATTATCGAGGCGAACGGCCTGCTGACGGAGAGCTACCTCGATACCGGCAATCGCGCGGCTTTCCGAAACGCTGAGACTGAAACCGCCCAGCATGCGCCGGTCAAATACTGGCACAGCGCATCGGCCGCGCCGCTTGTCGTCGCACGCAACGTTGTCGAACCCCTTTATTACAAGCTGCAACAGAGGGGATTACAGATGTCCCTCTCGCATCCGTAAGGAAGCGGTTTCCCCTGGCGCTGTCGGGAGAGGGATGGCGTCACGACGCGCGCGCGGTGCAGTCAATATTTGCTCACCGCGCGCTTCATGCGTATCATGCCCGATGTGGTGCGCCTGCTGAGTGGCCACGCGCTTGGTTTGGCCGGAAAGGGGCGTGATGTGCGCATGTCAGAAGCCATGATGAGGCTCCGTTTCTGCCTGGTGCTGGGAATGACCGCGCTGTCAGCCTGCGGGCAGAAAGACGCTGTCGAAAATTTTTCCGACCTGACGCATGATTTGCAGGGCGGGGTGATCGCCGGCCCCTTATTGCCGCCCCCCGGCTTTGACAAACCTTATCCGAAAGTCGGACGTGTGCCGCGCCACACTGTCACCTTCCCGAGCACCGAAGCCCGGAAAACATTGTCGGGAAAATTGATCGAACAGCGGAATGACGCGCAATATCTGGCTGTGCGCGACGGGTCACTCGTGCTGGACCCGATCCCTCCCTCACCGTCAGCATCGCAAAACGTCAAACGGCAATCGGGTCATCCGGATAATTCGGGGCAGGTGGCGTCATCGACCATGCCAGTTGCTTCGCCGGAGGCACCTCACTCTGCGCAATTGCAGGATGCGATGGATGATGATCTGCCGCAAGTGACGCGTTTCGCGCCGCCACCCATGACGGCTGGTGAAACGCCAGCAATCCCCGATGCGCCGCCGCCACCGCCCGTTTTTGCGGGGTTTGCCATTCCTGATACAAAACTTGTCATTCCACCCCTTCCGCAATCTTTCCGCGCGGACCCGCCCGGGGGTCTTGTCCAGTTTCAGGCGACATCGGACGTTCTGGATATGGAAGGGCAGAAATCCATTAATCGCCTGAAAGGGCAGCATCGTGCGGGCCAGGTTATGCGCATCACCGGCCATGGCGACGCGGTCTCCTTTAGTTTGTCGGATCAGATGGCCGCAATGCATCTTGCCATTCTGCGCGCAAAACGGGTTGGAGCGGCTTTCATGCAACTGGGCATTCCGGCGCGGGAGATTAGGCTTGCGGCAACGCCGCTCGGCCATGGCGCGCGTGTCGTTCAGGCCGGAGGGTGAGCGCCTACCGCCCACGCGACTTATCCTCCCCATGACAAACGCCCATCAAGACCCCGCGATCAAGGGCAAGCCTATCGCGTTTTAGCTGAGTATAGAGAACAGAGCGTTATGACCGAAGAATTCCACCGTATCCGCCGCCTGCCTCCTTATGTTTTTGCGGAGGTCAATAAGGCGAAAGCTGCCGCACGGGCCCGTGGGGAGGATATCATTGATCTGGGCATGGGCAATCCAGACAGCCCGACGCCACCCCACATCGTCAAGAAACTCGTTGAAACAGTGCAGGACCCGCGCACCCATCGTTATTCTGTCAGTCGCGGCATACCGGGTCTGCGGCGGGCGCTTGCTTCCTATTATCAGCGCCGGTTTGATGTCGCACTCGATCCGGAGGAAGAGGTCATTGCGACATTGGGCTCAAAAGAGGGTCTCGCTAATCTCGCTTCTGCCATCACCTCGCCCGGCGACACGATTCTGGTGCCGAACCCGTCCTACCCGATCCACCAATTCGGCTTCATGATCGCCGGGGCCTCTGTGCGGGCCATCCCCGCAACACCGGATGACGATATGCTGCGCGCGCTGGAGCGCGCCGTGCGGCATTCAATACCTAAACCGACAGCCCTGATCGTCAATTTCCCATCCAATCCGACAGCCTATGTTGCGAGCCTGGATTTTTATAAAGAACTTGTCGCCTTCGCCCGGCGGGAGGAAATCTGGATCATGTCCGATCTGGCTTATTGCGAAATCTATTTTGGTGATACGCCGCCACCATCCATTTTGCAGGTTCCTGGCGCGAAGGATATCGCGGTTGAATTCACCTCCCTCTCTAAAACATACGCCATGGCCGGGTGGCGAATGGGATTCGCTGCGGGAAATCGCCGCCTGATCCACGCCCTGACGCGGATTAAATCCTACCTTGATTACGGCGCCTTCACGCCAATTCAGGTTGCGGCCGTCAGTGCCCTCACAGGTCCGCAGGATTGCGTCAGCGACATGCGCGCTATGTATAAGGAGCGTCGGGACGTGCTCATCAGGGGCCTGACGGCAGCGGGTTGGGATGTCCCGCCACCGGAAGGCTCAATGTTTGCCTGGGCGCCCATCCCGCCTCAATTTGCGCATCTCGGCAGCGTGGCTTTCAGCAAGATGTTGCTGAGTGAAGCCGGGGTCGCGGTCGCGCCAGGGCTGGGCTTCGGGGAATATGGCGACGGGTTTGTGCGGATCGGCCTGGTCGAAAACACACAACGCCTCCGCCAGGCCACCCGTGCCATCAAGGCATTTCTACACAAGCACCAGGCGGAAACTTAACCGTCAGGGCTACCCGTCCGCAGCGCAGGCTCTATTCCCCCGATGCCATTCGCAGCGTCGCGGAGTTGATGCGTGCTGGTGACAGGCGTATGTCAGGTGCTGGTCAATCACCGTGGACGCACCGCGCACATGCTGGACGTCCCTTCATTGTCAGGTAAGAGAGCCAAGAGCGTGTCAAACGGGAAAAAGGAACTGCGTCTGGCCATCGCCGGGTTGGGAACTGTCGGTGCCGGAGTCGTGTCGCTTCTGCAGGAAAATGCGGATCTGCTTGCGGCGCGGGCCGGGAGGGCCATCAGGATCGTCGCCGTATCCGCGCGGGATCGTAAACGCGATCGCGGGGTGAAGCTGGAGGGGTTCACATGGTATGACGACCCCGTCTCCCTTGCGACCGCCCCCGGTATTGATGTGGTGCTGGAGTTGATTGGTGGCGCTGAGGGCGCAGCACGCGCCCTCGTCGAGGCCAGCCTCACGCAGGGGCGGGATGTCGTCACCGCCAATAAAGCGTTGATTGCAATACATGGCGCCCACTTGTCCCGCCTCGCGGCGACACATGGTGCGGCACTCTTATTCGAAGCGTCGGTCGCGGGCGGTATCCCGGCGATCAAGCTTGTCCGGGAAGGGCTTGCTGCGGACCAGATGGAGGAAATCGGCGGAATTCTTAACGGAACATGTAACTACATCTTGACAAAGATGGGTGATTCGGGTGAGGACTTCTCCGAAGTTCTCGCATCGGCTCAGAAGCTTGGCTATGCGGAGGCTGACCCTTCAACGGATGTTGACGGATGGGATGCGGCGCACAAGCTCGCCATACTCGCGGGTCTCGCCTTCGGCCAACCTGTCAGTTTCTCCAGCATCCGGGTGGAAGGGATACGCCACGTCGCATCCTACGATCATCAGTTCGCCCGGGAGATGGGGTATCGCATCAAACTGCTGGGCATGGCGCGCCGCCTCGATAAGTCGGGTGCCATAGAAGCCTGGATGCGGCCTTGCATGGTGCCGCGCCACGCGCCTATCGCCAACGTCAATGGCGTCTTCAACGCGGTCAGGACGCAAGGGCGCTTTAGCGGGCCCATGTTGATTGAGGGCCGTGGCGCGGGTGCCGGCCCGACCGCCAGCGCTGTCATGGCCGATGTGATGGATCTTGCACGCGGGACGGCCCTGCCTGTCTGGGGGACCGCGCCGCAGCCGGAGCGCGCCTGCGCCCCGATTTCCGCCTTGAGCGGTGCTTATTACCTTCGTCTGCTCGTGCGGGACAAGCCGGGCGTGATGGCCGGTATCGCCTCCGCCCTGCGGGATGAACATGTCTCCATGCGGGCCATGTCGCAACATAGTTTCGTGACGCATGACAATGATGCACCCTTGAGCGCCAGCGCGCCTGAGCCGGTGGCGCCATTGGCCATCATCACGCACCAGACAAAAGAAAGCGCGATGAAAAACGTCGTCGCGCGCCTGTCCGATATGCATGAGGTCTTGAATGACCCTGTGCTGATGAAAATTGAAAGCTGAAGATATGCCGAAGCCGTGAACAGTCAATTGCTTGAAATCACATGATTATTGTGTCTAAAACGCATGTTGACATGGCCCGGCTTAATGGAAAGGTCCAAAATGACTTATTCACCCAATTACAAGGTCACTGACCGAAACCTCGCCCTTGAGCTGGTGCGCGTGACGGAAGCGGCTGCCATCTCCGCCTCTGCCTGGACCGGACGCGGCATGAAGAATGAAGCGGACGGTGCTGCTGTGACCGCAATGCGTTCCGCGTTTGATACAGTGGCGATTGACGGCACCGTTGTCATCGGTGAGGGCGAAATGGACGAGGCCCCGATGCTTTATATCGGGGAGAAAGTCGGCAGTGGCGGTCCGAAGATGGATATCGCCGTGGACCCGCTTGAGGGCACAAATTTATGTGCCAAAGATATGCCGAATGCGATGACCATGGTCGCCCTTGCTGAAAACGGCAATTTCCTGCATGCGCCTGATATTTATATGCAGAAGCTCGTTGTCGGCCCTGGCCTGCCTGAAGATCTGATTGATCTCGACGCCCCGATTGAGAAGACACTTAAAGATGTTGCCAAGGCAAAAGGGAAGGACATCACCAACCTGATTATGTGCGCGCTTGAGCGTGATCGGCATCAGGAGCTGATCGCCCGTGCCCGTGAGGCAGGTGCCCGCGTGGTTCTGCTAACCGATGGTGACGTGGCGGCGGCGATCGCGGCCTGCATTGATGACAGCCGGGTTGACCTCTATGCAGGTTCAGGTGGCGCGCCGGAAGGTGTTCTGGCGGCTGCGGCGGTGCGCTGCGTGGGTGGTCAGATGCAGGGCCGTTTGATGTTTGAGGATCAGAGCCAGATCGACCGCGCGAAGGAAATGGCGCCGGGCAAGGATCCGACCCGTAAACTAGGCCTGCATGATATGGCGGCGGGCGACGTGTTGTTCTCGGCCACCGGCGTCACGACAGGCACGCTGCTGCGCGGTGTCCGCTTTATGGGCCCGACCCTGGCGCGGACGCATTCCATCGTGATGCGGTCAAAATCGGCCACCGTCCGCTTTATTGAGGGACGTCACGATTTCTCCACGAAAACCTGGGCTTCGCCTGAAGGGATCTAATTCCACTTTCGAGAATGCGCGCGTGGGAACGGAGATTATGCCGGACCTGCGCGCCTTACGAGCGGTTTCCCGCCCCTCTTTTCAGCGCCCCACCCACGATGCGGCTTTCCGACAGACGCATGTCGTCACCTGTAAAGTGCTTCATGCTTTGGTCATGGGGTCGAAGTTTTCATCCCGTACGGCGGCGGAAGATAATCGCGTCGGCGTCTTTATGCTCTGGAATAAGGTTCGGGGCGACGCATGGCGCCATCATCTTTGAGACGCTTTCCGTAACGGTTTCAAGACCGTCGGAGCGTCATCGTCTATTTGCCGACCAACGCGCATCATTGTCGCGGTTCAACAATCCTCGATCCATTGAAATAAGCTGTCACGCCGCGAAGGCGGGATGAAACCGGGGAGAGCGTCGCCGAAGCTTCTGACGTTTTGAGTCATTCCATGCGAGATCGGTCTTCGATCCGGGGCGTTTATACGTTATATCGAAACGATGTTGATGCAGGAAGACACCGCCCCACCGCCCGCGCGCAACCATGTCCTTGATGTCACGCGGAGCGGGCAGGGAAAGGCCTGGGTGTGGCGGCATGAGGCCATGGATGACGCCCTTGCGGAACGTGTCAGTTTCGCAATGGCGCAGAAGATTGGCCTTTCAGAGCTCACCTGCCGCCTCCTGACATCGCGTGGCATTGATATTGATGCGGCGGAAGCGTTCCTTTCGCCACGTCTGCGCGACACCATGCCGGACCCGCTCTGCCTCCGCGATATGGACCGGGCCGTCGCCTGCCTGACGGATATCGTCAGGCAACAAGGAGATGTGGGCATCCTCGGTGATTACGATGTGGATGGTGGTTGCGGCACCGCCCTTTTGACAGAGACGTTACGTGAGTTGGGGTGCCAGGTGCACACCCATATACCCGACCGCATCGCCGAGGGTTACGGCCCGAATGTGTCGGCCATCGAAGCGTTGCTGGAGAAAGGTGCCGCCGTCATTATCTGCGTTGATTGCGGCACGGCGGCGATGGACGTGTTAGACCCCTTCTCAGGCAAAGTGCCGCTGATCGTGCTCGATCATCATAAGCCGGATGGCGCGCGTCTGCCGCAAGCCATCATCGTCAACCCCAATAGGCTGGATTGTAACTCCCAGCTCGGCACGTTATGCGCCGCGGGGGTGGTGCTGATGACGCTGATCGCCTTGACACGCAGCCTCGCCACCGCCGGTTTTTTTGAAACGCGTCGCCGCCCTGACTTGATGTCAAAGCTTGATCTGGTCGCGCTCGCGACGATTTGTGATGTCATGCCGCTTCAGGGCCTTAATCGCGCTCTCGTGGCGCAGGGGTTGAAAGTCATGGCGCAGGGGCGGCGTCTTGGCCTATCGACCTTAGCCTCCGTGGCTGGCGTGGACACGCCGGGGAGTGCGACAGCGTGCGGATTTTTCCTCGGGCCGCGCCTTAATGCGGGGGGGCGGATCGCGCGCGCCGATCTCGGGCTGAAACTGCTTCTGTCTCAGGATGTCCATGAGGCGCGCACATTGGCGGCGGAACTGGATGACATTAACGCCCGACGCCGTGATGTGGAATCCGCCATTCTCATCGCTGCGGAGGCACAGGCTGAGGCACAGATCGCAGGCGGCGCGCGCTTCATTTTTGTCCATGACCCATCATGGCATCCCGGTATTGTCGGAATCGTGGCCGGGCGGCTCAAGGAGCGCTTTAACTGTCCCGTTTTCGTCGGGGCGGAGAAAGATGGCGTCATTAAAGGCTCGGCGCGCTCTATCCCTGGATTGGATGTGGGCCTGGCCGTCATCAATGCGCGGCAGAAAAATCTTCTCACCACCGGTGGGGGGCATGCTATGGCCGCGGGTTTTGGCCTCCCTGCAAGTCGCGCGGCGGATTTGCGTACCTTTTTGGACGCCGCCTTCACTGCGCAGGCCAGTGAGCCGCGCGCTGCTGTCATGCCGATCGACGCGGTGATGACCCTTCGCGGTGCCCGAGCCGCTCTGGCGCATGAAATTGCGCGTCTCGCACCTTTCGGGGCGGGTAATGATGAGCCTGTTCTGGCCATCCCGCGCCTGCGCTGCGTCAAATGTGATCGCATTGGCCGCGACGGCAATACGCTGCGCATTATCATGCAGGATGAATCCGGCAATCGGTTGAAAGGACTTGTCTTCCGCGCGGCGGACAAGGCTTTCTGCGCTTTGCTGGAAGATCGCAGCATGAAGCCCCTCCACGTTGCCGGGCATCTGAAATGCGATATGTGGCAGGGTCAGGAAAATCTGACATTTTTTATTTGCGATGCAGCGCCCGTCGGGGCTTGACCCGCAGCCGCGTCTACGATACTCACCCTCACGCCTCAAGTCCCGTTCGTCTAGAGGCCTAGGACACCGCCCTTTCACGGCGGCAACACGGGTTCGAATCCCGTACGGGACGCCATTTTTCGAAAATCATGAATTGAAACAATGGCTTGTGTGCGTGGTTAGACACTTTTCCAATAAGGTCAGACACTTCTGCGGTGGGCGACGACCATCCTGGCGAGGTCTCTCTGGTCCACGGCGCGCGTTTAGCGCTGAACGTCAGCACACGGGATCACAGAGACGTCGATGACGCCCCTCGCGGCTGATGGAAAGCCCTTGGACGGCACGGACGTGAACGGCACATTCAAGACGCTCCTTATCTCCCGTCACCATAGGGAGGTAAACTATGTGATGCTTTGGACACGCGATTTTGCCAACAATGTCGGCGGATATCCGCAGGTCGCCATCGTCAACTGAAACGGCCCAAAGTAAATGAGGCTGTCCCTTGCCGTCGACAGCACCTCGTCTTCTGGAGCAAACGATACAGAGTGGCAGGCCGTTTGGCGGATGTCGTCGAAACCTACGTGAAGCTGATATCAGATCGCCAGATCGTCACGATGCATGTCACTGCAGGCGGCAACACAACTAAAGGCTTGTAAGCAGGACGATGCCGCCGATGGCAAGACTTATGAGGTGCCGCATGACGCGTGGATAGAAGCCTGTCTGCGAGAGAAATGTCTGCCTCTTCAGTCCAGCATGGAGAAAATACCAATGTAGTGACGGTGAATTCCGTGATGTTTCTTATCGGCTCTTCAGTCTTCGTGCGACCCTGAGAAAGGGCATTTCAATAAAGCTGAATGTGAAAGTCGAAGTTGCGCAGATGAGAAAGACCGTTAAGAAAAAGAACGGCTGATAGGCTAAGTGAGATAAATGACACAAAGTCGTCCATTCATTTAGAAAAAATAGGAAAATCCCGTGCAGCAAATAGATGCTGAAGCTCGCTTCACCGAGACAAACGGCTGCTTTTGTTTCCAACAGACCGAAAACCGTCGTCCCACTAACAATCAGGATAAATGGAATTCCCAGTAATATATAATTTTCAATGTTGAATACGTTGGAACCGGAATAAAAAACACACCAAAGCATTGCAAGCACGGCAGCACTACTGATTGATTGGGGGATAGAAATTTTCCCCTTCAGGTCGCGCGCGAGAAAGCCAATGGGAAAGCAAACGACGAATTTCGCGCCTGCATGAAGGTGAGTTTGAGCCAACCAACCTAATATTATGATAGCCAGAATGGAAACCGTCATTGACCCGATTTGTTGCCTCAACCAGAAAATAACTGGCAAAGAAAGGTAAAGTCCCCATTCATAGGTGAGGGTCCACATGACTCCCATGTTGAAATTTGAAGTATACAGAAAGGTCCCGACATAGGGTATAAATGGCGTTATTAAAAAATCGCGCCAGAACCATGGATTTAACGGTGTATGTTCAGGACCAAGTGCAGGCATGACTTCATATCTGAAACAAAGCATGAAAATGGCGCAAATACCCGATATAAGATAGGCCATGGGTAAAATACGAAGACATCGTTTTGCGAGGAAGATCGCATAGCTGCGAAGCGTGTCGAAACGTCTGTTAGCGAACAGGTAAGCCGAAAGCATGAAAAATCCGGCGACCGCGAACCGTCCGAATTTTTCACCAATGACGTAACCATCTTCATTCCATCCGAAGCCACTCCAATATCGGAACATGAAGACGGCGTGATGATAAACGACCGCGATCGCCAGGAAGAAGCGCAATCCGTCAAGATGCTCGTCTCTGCCCTTTTCCGCTTTATCTAAAAAGGCGAACACCGGCAGACGGAAAATGAGGAGCAGGAGGGCCGTGTAGACGGCTAAAGCGATGAGGAGCTTGGGCTGTGCTGGCATTTATTCCCGATGCCGCATTAAATGGGCCGGGTCAATTGCCGAATTAATCGACCATATCAGTGTTGTTGCCAAAAATGAAGAGAACGTTGTTATTGTGGAAAAAAAAGCGCCGGGTTACCGAAGCCACCTAGGGCCCAGGATTTCAGGAGGATGGATCACACCGCGCGTGGCCCATGAGCGGCGGTGGAAACGCAACCCTCATCAATGTGCGAATCCTTATGCGCTGATCCTGTGGGAAACGTGCTCTTCGCATGCGCGCTTCGTCTTATCATGGCGGATGTCGGTGTTCTGCAACCCAGCTGCTAGCGCTGAACCGCCTGCGATACGCAAATCGCCATCTATCGTATGCGCGGCACTCACAGCGTCCGCAATCGCTGTAACCACCAAACCATGGAAGTTATGCGGGTAGAGATGCATGGCTTTCACAACGCGGCCTGCTCTTCTCGCCTGTAATTGAGCGTCATGAGCTGAATGATCTGCTGACGGGCTTCGTTGACCCGCGTTTCTTCAGGGGCGGAGGGTCAGGCTTCACCTGCCGCTGACATCTTTGACATCACTGCTGAGCAGATGTTTGTGAGAATAAACAACTCTACCATACGCCGTTCTGTCACGTAGGGGACATGACCTGCCGTTCACGTAGTAAAGTTCTGGGAGGCAAGTCGAGGCTGACGCCTACCCATCGCTCTAGGATCAAAAAATGTGGAGAATATTCAGCGCCAAATTGAGGAACGAGGAATAGCGCCCGGACGGATCTCCGGATCGAAGACAGTCTTCGGTGAGCTAGGTTGACCGTTGGATTTCGTTCGGACCGTAATCGCATCGAAATCGTCTCCTCAGCCACTTTGCCGAGCCGGTCACCCGGCGTTATGCAAATGGCCGGTCATCCTGACAGTCACACAATCAAAAAAACTGTCCCGAGGCTTGGTATTCAAGAATCAACATGAAGAATTTCAGCCTTACACAGTCTTATGCTGATGTGTTAAAATGAATTATTCTATTACCATCCCCGCGACCCGCGCATATCGGTGCAAGGATTGAACAATAATTTGAGTGGGACCGGTAATTTCGAAAGATGTGAAGCGACAGAGAAAGAAGTTCGCTCACGGGGTAAAGGATATGACTGTGTTGAAAACAAAAAAAAAGCAATCAACGTCAGGCCAGATTCAGGTTCAAGCAGATATGACGACGATGCCAACCCCCGAACGCCTGCGGAAATCTGATTTTGCGGCCGGGCATCCGCATCGAGTGGTAACAGCGCTTGATGCGCTTCTTAAATCTGGCGATATTTCGGATCAGGCTTACGCCGCTGCGCGTAAATGGCGTCGGGATTACCTTTTTGCCCGTTTCGGGTATCAGGAAATCAGCAGTCAGCGTCTCGGCACAACCTATTACAAACATGATGAAATTTCCTGGCGAATGACGCGCGCGGAAGTGTGGCGCACCCTGGCGGAAATTCGGACGGCGATTGGCGCGGAGGCGCATCGTCGATTGGAGTGGGGGTTGATTGAAGAGGTCAGTTTTACGCAGATGGCCGCCAAAATCATGCCACATCGCCGCGTGGATGATGCGCGCAAGCGCGTTTCAGCACAATTTGCCCTGACTTTGTCCCGTTTGGATGAAGTATATCAGGAACGTCGGCGTCAGGAAATTGTGAAGCGTCGTCTCCCCAATGCAGACGCTTGACGTCACACCAGTATCGACGTAAAATTATTCAGAATTCCACAATGACGACGTATACAATGGAAGCCGCTGGATCAGGCGGCTTTCTTCATTTGTGGATGAAGAATTTCCAATACCAATCTGCCTCGTGATACCAATATTGCCGGAAGATAATGTGAGCATCACGGGCTGACATGGTCTCATGCCCGCATTTTCATCGCCTCGTGGACATTTTTTCAGCGCGCCGTTGACGCAACCGCTTATCCAGTCGTCGTCACCACCAACGGCGGAAACACGGACGCCCTGGAGCCAGCTCTCAAGTCGGTCGTAAAGGTGTGAAGGCTGAGAACACGTTATGATGAACACTAAGCGCCTGATAGGTAATGCGCGCAGCCTCATCGCCACCCGAATTGTCGATGAGAGAGTGCACGCCGAGTGAATACGCCCCGGCGCCTTGTCGCCGCGAGAGCCTGTGCACGTCAATCCACAACATTTGGTTCCCCCCAAACGTCATCTTTAAAAAGGAAAGAAAAATGACAATGATGACCTACACGCCTCTCATCGAAACAGCATCAGGGTCCGGGAAATTCGCGATGCTGCCCAAAGACATCAAGGCGGCGTCAACGAGTGAGGCCCTGGCGCAAGCCGCGCAGCTTGTATCGGACGGGCGGAAAATCGGGGTTTTTCCCCATCAATCCGTTGCGGGTGGGCCCGTTTCCAGCGCGGCCGCACCCGATGAAGCCGGGAAAAAATACAGCGCACTCGCGCAGATCGGTGGCGTGAGTGCGTTTTTCACGCCGTTTGACCAGACACCCGCCTCGACGCAGATTGACGCGTCACAAATCGCGATGGCGCTCGGGCAGCTTTATGGTTTCCGCATCGGGTTGATGGCCTTGCAGGTGGCGCAGGAGGGGCAGGGAAGCGTCACGCTGAAGAAGAACGCCGCGTCCGCCAGGAAAGGCAAGTGATCGATGGCGGTTACAGGTGCAACGTCGGGGTACGCAGCCGGCGAACTGACAAATCTGACGCAGATCGAATATGCGCAGGAAGTGACCTATGGCGTCTCGCCGACGAGCGACTACCAAATTCTGCGTCATGCGGGCGAGACCATCGCGATGCAGGATGTGGTCGTCACGCCGGAAGAAATCAACGCCGTGCCTGAGGATGGCGCGACTTCAGTGACAAGCCGCTCCGCAGGCGGTTCCATATCGGGCTTGCTTTCTTACGGTACCTACGATGATTTCATCGCCGCCGTGATGGGCATTGAATGGGTTTATGAAAAACTCTATCACGTTGCTGGCGGGAAACGCTTGCCAACTTTATGGCAGAACGGCGACCATTTTGAATTCGAATTCCATGAGGAAACCCCGATATTTTCCGATTGGCCATCGGTCGGAATTGTGGGTTTGGAAAATCTGAAAGGCGAAGAGATCAAAGTCCCTTTTCGCATTCGCGATGAGAATCAGTCTGATGATCTGCGCGATAGCCTGATTCTAGCGCGAAGCGACGGGTATAAAATCCTTTCTGCGACACAGGACGATAAGTCGTTCACCGGCGGTCCAACGGATTTGATGATTCAGAAAATCCGGTTGGATGCTCTCACAAACAGCAATGTCGCAAAGTCCTTCACGATAAGAAAAAAGATTGGCAGCGTCTATCAGATATATTCGGGCAATATTGTCACCAAACTGAAGCTCGACTTCCAATTGCAACAGACGCCGACGATTCAGATCGACTTTCTTGGCGCGGTCATGAATATGGACGATGTTTCGAAATACAGGACTCCGGCGCCAGCTACGACGACGGACGTCATGCAGGTGGGAAGTTTACAACGACTTGAATTCAATGGATCGTCCTTCGACGGGTTGGTTCAGTCCGCAACGCTGACATTAACCCGTAACGGCGCAACGCTGGAGCAGGGCATCGGGAACATTTACCCATCCGGCGTTCAATTCGGCTCCTTCAATGCGGCACTCGATTTAGAAATCTATTTCCGCAGTGATGACCATTTGGCCCTGCTTTTTTCAGGGATGAGTGGCCCCCTCTCATTCACGGTCGCCGGCTTGAGCGGATATTACGAATTCAACCTGCTTAACGCCGTGCCCTACAATGTCACGGCCCCGATCGACCAGAAAAATAAGTCGATGATCCTGCACGTCCCCTTGACCGGTAACCCCATCCCCGGCGGCGGGACGCTCGCCATTCGTCGCGTCGGCTGAACGTCGCGCTTCACTGCAAAATTTTTAACGCCGCATAGCACGGCATTATTATCTGGAGAGAAACATGGTCACGATCAACGCGCTGGCCCGTGATACGCGCGCCATTAACGATGGAGAATGGTTTGCAAGCCCCGATTTCCCTGACGTCAAAATCATGACGCGCGGCTATACGGATGACTATATTGACGCACTCAATAAGCGTATGAAGCGCGCGACTGAAGCGCATCGCTGCACGTCGGATACACTGCCTCAAAATGTTTTGCGCAATATAAATGCTGAACTCGTCGCGCAATATCTGCTGCTCGATGTGGAGGGGCTGACGGAGGCGGATGGCACGACGAAACTCGATGTCGAGAAGTTAAAGTCCCTCCTGGCCCAGCCGGAATATAACCGCCTTCTCGCCCTCTGTTTCGAGGCCGCCGCCGCCGTCACAGTGAGTGCGGATCAACAACGCGCGGACGCATTGGGAAACTGACGGCCGCCCTCTCCTGGCATCTTCAATGGGGCGCTTACCTCGACACGCCTTTGATCTCAGCCGTCACCGAGGATCATCCGCGGACGGACCCAAAGCCGGAATTTTTCTGGATCTGGCGGGCGTGGCATCGCCTGGCGGCGGACAGGCCACAAAACCCGTTCGGTATGATCCATCCGATGAATGGCGGCATTATCGCGACCCAACCCGGCGCAACCCCATGGAGAATTGTCAGGTCGTGGGCGGATCATCATGGTTTGACGCGGGAGGAATACCAACTTCTCGACCTTTGCATCGTCGCGATGGATCGCGTCGCGCACGATCATTGGGAGCATGAACGCAGGAAATTTGCGCTGTGATCGCGTCGCCACCTTGATCGCGGCTACCCGGTCGGGCGCGCTTGCTTGGTGCAGGCTTCGTCCTCTGAAGCAGATCACTTTCCCAGGCTTCGCCGTGATCGACCGCTAAACGGGTGACGTCATGCTGCAGGTCGAGAAGGCGTGCGGGCGAGACCTGATCTGACGCTTTCCCGGTATCATGTACGTTGGCCAGACGCGCCTTCTGCCTCTGTTTCTTCCGCCTCGGCATGGTCGTGTGATGAAATAATATCAAGAATAAGAAGTGAAAACCGCATCATGACCCAAGATGACATCACGCCTGACATGAAATCCGCTGGCGAAGAGCTGGACACCCTCCAGGGTAAAGCTGAAAATGTTGCTGCCAGTTTTGACGACATGGCCCGCCGCGCCAGTGCGTCAGCCCGTGCCTTATCCGGTGAGATGGGGGGCGCTGTCGCCACGTTGAGCGAGAAATTCGCAAAATTGACGCAGGAAGCCACAAATCTGCACGCGCGTCTGCAGGCGCTTGAGGCCCTGCGGGGAGAGATGGAGACGGCTGCTGGTGGGGGCGATGATGCCGATATGCACCAGGTTGAATCCCAACTGGACGCCGCCGCGCTGAAATATCAGCAGGTTCAGCGCGCCCTGGATAATGTGACGCAGGCTCAAAATGCGGCTTCAGGTCGTGTAGGGACATTGGGCGTGATGTCGAGCGGTGCCGGAAAGGTCGCGCCCCAGGCAGCGCAGGCTTTTCAAACGCAGGCTTTACGGCAATCGACGCCGCAACCATCCGTGCGTGCATTATCAGCGGGCGGCGACATGGCTGCGCTCGCGACGCAAAGCCAACTCAGCGACATGCTGCCGAAAACCACGCAGAATTACGCTGGTTTGTCCAGCCGCCTGACGCAAGCGACCGGCGACTTCAAGCAGCAGAAATCAGCGATCGACGAGCTCACGAAATCAGTGTCCTCCATGGCGACAACCCTGACAAATTCGCTTTCTCAGGCGTTGGTGAAGTCCTCAGGCAGCGGCGTCACATTTAAATCCGTTCTGGCGCAGATTCAGACGCAAACCATCTCCCTTGTCGCGAAATTAAGTCTGGTCAATCCGCTGCTTAATAATATCGATGGCGGGACACGCGGCACGCTCTTTTCGCTCGCAAGAGCATGGGGAGGGGGGCGTCACACTGCTTTTGACGCTGCGGGAGATTTCAGTGGCGCCGGACTGAATGCTGGCGGCTTTGATCTCAATGCTTATTTCCAATCAACCCGAAACGCGAATAAGCGACGCGATGGCGGATGGCTTGGCGCGATTGACTCTGTCGTGCGCCTGCGCGGCGGTACAAGCGAATCGGATCTTACCAGATATCTGGAAGGCCAAATGCAAGCTGGCGTGACGCTCAGCCCTTCGCCCAGCCTCAATGTACCGAAAGCCGCGTCGGCATCGTCCGGCATACTTGGCTCAATCGGAAATATTTTTGGCTCCCTCGGCCACGCGTTTAGCGGGATTGGGGTGGGTTTTCGTTGGGTTCGGCATTAGGGAATATTGGGGGTGGGCGGTATGGGAATATGGGGTCGATCATCGGGGCCACGGCGGGGACGGCGATCGGGTCGGCGATTTTCCCCGGTGTGGGCACGGTGGTCGGCGGCCTCCTCGGTGGGGCGGCGGGTGGGTTGTTTGGCGGGTTGTTCGGGCACCGCAAGAACCCTTACACCATTGCGCAGGTCCAGGCCGGGCCGGACGGGTTTTCAGTCGGTAAAGTCTGGAACCAGGCGCAGACGGATAATATCACCGGGCCCCTACGCAAGGATATTGACCGCCTCAACTCGCAATTTGCGCGGCTCGGCATCCATGTGGGCGGGGGCTAAATCGGCGCGGTGCGGGATGACCGCAATAATAAGGACCCGACGCTCAAAAATGTCGCGCTGGTCGATATTATCAAAAATGCCACTCTGACGTCCGGCAATACCACATTTACGCAGGCGCTGCGCCAGGGTTTGACCGGCAGTTACGGCGATCTCAATGATTATATGCGCACCATCACGCAGCTCAAGGACATGGGCAAAGTGGTGGATGATCTCGGCATTTCAGTCGGGAAGTTCAATGATGATGGCACGGTGGCGGGGGCGAATTTCTCCAAATTCTCCGGCAATCTTCGCACGGCTTTGGACACGGCGATCGGCGGCAGGACAATGTCGGTCGATGATCTGAAAGCGCAGTTTGACACGATCTCGACCTTTGTGAACACCACCATGCCCGACCTGCTCAAGGCCCTCGCGAGCGGTCAGAAGACGTGGGTTGATCAGATGGCCGCGCTTAAAAAGACCTATGAGGATGCGGCCCAACAGGCGGATTCGTACGGGCTGGATGGCGGCGCCCTGCGTCAGAAATATGAATCCCTTTATGATCAGAGCAAAGCCACGCAGGAAGGGACGCTGAGCCAGAATGCCGACACCGTAAGAGCACGCTATCTGAGCGCCACCGGCGATCATCAGGGTGCGGCTCTGCTGAATTTCGACGTGTCGGCGGCGCAGCAGCGGCAGCAGCTTAAAACATCGTGGGAGAATTATCTCGGCGATGCTTATGCGTCGCAGAAGGCTTATATCGACCAGGCAACGGCGCTTGATAAAACCCTCGCCGCGGAGAGGCTGAACATCCAGAAGCAATATGCGGATCAGGCAAAGCAGGCGAGCCTTTCCGCGGCGCAGTCACTGACGACAAGCTTCGGCAGCCTGACAGACTATGCGCGCAGTCTGGCGACGTCGGATTATTCGCCCCTCTCCATTCAGGACCAATATCAGGTCGCGAATGACAATGTCGCGAAGGATTATAACGCCGCAATGGCGGGGGATTCGGATGCGCTCGGTCGCTTCCAGGGCGATATGGAAACCACCCTGCGCCTCTCTCAGAAATATTGGGGCTCGGGCACGGGCTATGCGGATGACTTTCAGCGCCTGACAGAGATGCTGGGCGGGCTTTCAGGCGCGGATAGCGACAAACTGACCGCCAGCCTGGTCGAGAAACTTTCCAAAAAGCAGGAGGACGCCATGCTGGCGCTGCGCGATAAAATGCAGGAGCTGCTACAGCAGGTTCAGCTTATCCAGGCGCAGCAGAAACAGGCCAGCAATAATGAAGCGCTGCGCCCGAGGCGCGCCTGATGCGCGTGCAGCTTGTCGAACTCGACCTCATCCGCAACAAGGCGGTCCTGCCCGAGATGGCGGGGCTTGAAGGCTGGAACGGTCGCCCCTGGGGGGCGCTCTCCGCTTATCCGCAAGCGGTGGAAAGCTATGAGACCCTGCGATATTCCGATGCGGGTTACGTGTCGGATGATCATACGCCCTACCCACCTTACGTTATTCAAGGTTTGAGCCTCACGCGCGCACTGACCTTCTCAGCCGAGGCGCTGGGCGGCAGTTACAGTGTGGGCGCGTTGGAAATCGCAAACCCTGATGGCGCGCTCTCAGGCCTTTTGCAAAGCCGTGTCAATGATCACCTCCCTGTCCGCATCCGCGCGGGGCGGAAAGATTGGGACGCGGCGCGGCAGATCTGGCGTGACCCGCCTTATGACGCAACCGCCCCCGTCTTTGCCGGGCTCGGGCGCAACTGGCAGCCCGGGCCGACCGGCTTTGAGGTGCCGCTGCTGGATGCAACTTACTGGCTTGATACAGCCATGCCCACGCGCAGTTATGGCGGCGGGGGCGGTCTGGACGGGGATAAAAACGTTGTCGGCCGCAGCCACCCACGCCTGCGCGGCATGTGCCGCAATATCACCCCGATTTTGATTGATGCCGTTAATCTTGTCTATCAGCTCTCCGACGCGGAAGCGGAGATCACAGCGGTTTATGAAGGGGGCTTCGGTGGGGGGATCGCCTTTGGCGGGCGGGTTGATGATCTTTACGCCGCACCGCCCGCGCCCGGCCATTACACCATCCAGCATTCGCCCGCGGGCACGTGGCTGCGCCTGGGCACCAAACCTGTCTATGCCATCACCCTCGACGCGACGGGGCGCTTCCCCTCCGGCGCCGCGCCGCATGGCTTGCTGAGCCTCCTCAGACAGATGCTGATTGAAGATCTGACATTGCCTGCCAACTTCATCGACCCGGGTTGGGACGCGGTTTCAGAATCTTATGACCCGTCGGGGGGCTGGTATTGGGATGGCGGGGAAAATGTCTCGGGCCGGGGCGTCTGCAACACGCTGCTTTCCGGGTTGGGCATCAGCCTGATCCCGACACGCACCGGCACGTTGCGGCCCTTTCTGATGAGACGGGTCTGTGACGATGTGCCGGAACTGCGCTATCTCAGCGCCGATGTGATTGCCCGCATCGCCCCCATGCGTCTGGATGCGTCGCTGGACCCGCCACCCTGGCGCTGGCGCGTCGGCTATGCGCATAATTTTACGCGACAGATCCATCTGAATGACCTGCATCCCCAGATCTCGGTGGACCAGCGCAATTTTATCGCTGAGTCAGACCGTGCCGCCTTATGGGTCAGCACGGCGGTCAAATCAGATTGGCGCGTCCCGTCCGACCCGCCTCTCCTGACAACCGCCCTGGCGCAGGAGAGCGATGCGGCTGCCATTGCGGATCGCCTCGGTGACGTTTGGGGCCGCCGGCGTCATATGTGGGCGATCGACGTGCCGCGCGACATGGCGACAGGATTTGAGCTGGGCGACACGGTCTTCCTCCGCGCCCCGATCCCGGGCGCGGAGGATGGCGCGCGCGGCACGGTAATTGGCGAAATGTCAAACGCGCTCGACCCCACCACCACCCTTACCCTACTGGTCTGACAAAATGGAAAATTGTGGCTTTGGCTGGCAGAATTTTGTTCTGATCGGCTCTCTCAGTGCGTCTTCCCAGCACGCGCAACTGCCTGTGACCAACCTTAAACTTCCACAAGGCGCAGCAAGCCTGGCCTGGCGGGCGATCGGGGACACGGTGTCGCTGGTGCTTCGTGCCGTGGGCGCATATCGCGTCGTCAGTGTGCATCGCACCAATCTGACCGCCAACGCGGTTTTGCGTGTGACGCTTTTCCGCGGCGATGTCGCGATCATTGAGGCCACCTCTGATGGGACGGCGCCGGTGAACGGGCAATGCGTGATTGTCCTCCCCCGGGCCTATTCAGGCGACCAGATGCGCCTCGACATCACCGATCACGATAACCCGGATGGCTTTCTTTCCATCCCGCTCTGCTATGCGGGGCCGCTCTTTCAACCGGCCCGCAATTACGCCGCGGCCAGCACGGAAAATGTGAGCGCCACCGCGCTTGAAACCACCACCATGGCAGGGGCGGAATTTGTTGCGCCGCAATATGTGCAGCGCAGGCTGACCATCGCCCATCAGTCACTGGGTGATGACGATGTGTCCGCCCTGCGCAGCCTGCAGATTGCGGCCGCCAGCGGTGCCAATACGCTCTTTATCCCCAACCCCGGTGCGGCGCCGCAGAATGTGACAAAGGCGGCGCTTTATGGGCGGGCCGTCATGAATGAGATTTCCAACCCCTTCGGCGCGGCGGACAGGCACGCCACCACCATCGACATCAAGGAAAGATTATGAGCACGCCCAAAGTCCTCGATCTCGTCCTGGAGACGAGCACCAATCCCGGCACAGGTGCCTTCGTGCTGAATGGCGCGCCGACAGGCCGGCGCAGCTTCGCCACCGCCCTGGCGGAAGGGGGCGATGTTTATTATTACGCCGAAGACGGGTCCCAGGCCGAATGGGGCGTGGGCGCGTTGGAAGTCGGGGCCGTCAACACACTGACGCGCCAGACTATCCTGGGCAATACCAGCGCGGGGCGCAACCCGCTGAACTTCACGACAGAAGTGCGCGTCTATTCCGGCCTGCCGGGGGACCGCATTGCCCCGCTGAACGCGGACGGCACGCTCTCGCTTGCCTCCCCCGCCGAAGAGGATGACTCCGAAACCGCCCCGACCACAAAATGGACACGTAAACGCCTCGACGCGCTGGAGGCCACCGTCCGCCAGCTGGTCGAAACCCTCAAGGCCGACAGCGCCGCAGCCTACGTCAAAAAAGCCGGGGATGAGATGACGGGGCACCTTACGGTGAGTGTGACCTACTCCGGCGGGCGCATCGTGAGTAAGCAGTATGATGGCGGTCTCGTCAAGCAGATGGGGCCATATCAGCAGATCGGCTCAATCACGGGCCCTTACGATATCAGCACCCTCTATTGTGGCTATCTCATTCGTCTTTACGACGCCACGGGAGGCGAGCACAAATTCGCGTTTAGAAGCGATAACAACGTGTACACCCAGAATGGGCGTCTCCTGAACCTTGATGAGGATATGAAGACGATCACCGATAATATTGAACGTCGCGTGGATCAGAAAAGCTACGATGCCAAGGTCGCTGATCTCCAAAATCAGCTCAATCAGCGGCCCGGATACTCGGAATATGACTCCGCTGATATCCGTGTGATCTGGCTTCCTTATTACGGGATGATCCAAAGTTTCAAGACAGGGTCCGTCAATATCTTCGACCGCGTCAATTTTCCGCGGGTATTCTCAAATATTACCAGCATCACCTGCACGCTCGTCTCAAACACGGGTCAGAAACGGGATGTAACAATCGGGCGGGTGGATAATGGCGGATTTTCCATAATGTCAAACATTGATGGTGGAGAGCTTTATGTCCAGGCCATCGGGCAGCGGAGATGAGGGAAAGCGCACGCGCTTCACGGTTTCGCGTCCGCTTCTGATGGTGTGGTTTCGGCATTCTTACCCGGGCGCGCGTGGGCAATGGCTTCTTCAAGCCGTGCACGCGCCGGGGCTGCCAGACGTTCGACGCCGAGCAGGCGGGCAAGATCGCGTGCCGGGTCTGCCTCATTGAAAATTTCAGGATTGTCCCGGACGACGGATGCAATTTCCGCAAGCGGAATTTCCGAAACCGCGCGGCGCGTTTCATCTCCCTGCGGGCGACGGTAAGCGACGAAGCTTGTATCCGCGCCGCGTTGCCATATGAATTCCCCGCTTGACTCATGGGCGCGCGTGAAATCACGCAGATGTCTGTCAATCTGATCCCGAATTCTGCCACCAGTTCGGGACCAGCCATGCGCCCGCGCGATGCGCTGGTAAAGAATATCGGTGCGGAGGGGACTTTCCGTCGCGATGACAGCGTTGACCATCGCACGTAGATGATCGCTGTAATCAGGGTCGTAAAAGCGATCAGGGTCGATGATCATATCTGAGAAATCGGTGATCCGGTAAAATCTATCCGTTTCGATGTCCGGCGTGGCAGGCATAACGGCTCTCGCGAAGCGCTCAGGTTCGGGCGCTGACACGGGCGGCGGCAGGACGATATCCGCCGGCGCTGGAAGGGTGTCCATAAAAGGGGGCGGGAGATGGCCGTCAGAAAGCTCATCTTCCCGCTGCGTCCTCTCCGGCTCAGGGTCCGGATGGATTGCCTCAGCCTGGATGCGCGTAGCTTCTGCGGCCTGCACCGCGCGACTCTCCGCCAATAGTTTTTCCAGAGCCTGATGCAGGCGCTCGGTGCAACCCTCGGCGTCGTACCACCAATCAGTTGACCAGACGCGGATAATATTCCAGCCAAGCCCGGCAAGGACCTGTTCCCGCACTTTATCGCGATCACGGGCGGTTGCGGCGCTGTGATAAGTGGCGCCATCACATTCAACGCCCGCGAGATAGGCGCCCGCGAAATCCGGGTGATGCACGCCAATATCGATGCGAAATCCTGAAACGCCGATCTGGGGCGCGACGCGCCACCCATGCTGCTCTAATTTCGCGGCCACGGCCTCCTCAAAGGGAGAGTCGTAATCGCCGACTGAACCCGCATTCTGTGCTGGCAGAGCGACCGCCCCGCGTTCAGCATAATCGAGGAAGGCTTTGAGGTCATGGACGCCGGCGGCCTTGACGCGGGCCACATCAATGTGATCAGCGGTGAAGCCGGAGAACACGATGAGTTCTTGCCGGGCACGGGTCACGGCAACATTCAGGCGTCGTTCCCCGCCGTCGCGATTCAGTGCGCCGAAATCCATGAAGACCTTGCCGGCGGCATCTTTCCAGAAGGTGATTGAGAAGAGAATAACGTCGCGCTCATCACCCTGCACATTTTCGAGATTCTTGACGATGGTGGCTTCGATCCGGTCATCGGAGAAAAACCATTCCAATTCCGGCTCATTACGGCGGGCGAGATCAATGAGGTCGAGGATCAGAGACTGCTGTTGCGCATTAAACGTGATGACGCCCAATGTCGGTCGTTCTTCCTCCGGCAGGGTCAGCCATTGCCGCATGCGGGAAACAGCTTCATCCGCCACGGCCTGCGCCTCGATACGGTTCGTGCGGCTTTTACCTCGGTCATAGACGCCATGCGGAATTTTCCGCAGCTTCACGGCGCGGTCATCGACCTGCGGGGAGGGGAAGGTAACGAGGCGGCCTTGATAATAATGATGGTTGGAAAAAGCGATAAGGGATTCGCTGCGGCTGCGATAATGCCAACGCAGGTCGCGCACGGGAATTCCCGCGGCTTTCGCCTCATCGAGAATGCTCTCCATATCCTTCTCATATTCAGCAACATCCTCATCATCATGATTGCTGCCGAAGAAATTTGTGGGCGGGAGCTGCTTGGGGTCACCGACAATGATTGTCTGACGCCCGCGTGCAATTGCGCCCACCGCGTCCCAGGTGGAGATCTGCGAGGCCTCATCAAATATCACGACATCGAAAAGGGTCTGGTTGGGCGGCAGAAACTGGGCGATGGAAAGGGGGGACATCAACATGCATTGCGCCAGCTTGGGGAAGCTTTCCGGCATTTTGCTGATCATGTCGCGGATCGACTGACTGGGGCGCTGCAATTCCATCTGATGACGCAGGAGGCCGAGTTCGGATTTTCGTGGCACGCTTTGCACAGCGGGTAAATCGTGTGAAAGACGGCTGATAATCTGTCCGATCGCATGTTTCCGGACGAGGTCGTCAAATTCCCGGAAATCACGGATCGCTTTTTCATGCAGGAAGCGATCAAAATTGCGGAGCACGTCGCTCTCTTCAATAATGAGGCCCAGCCACCACCGCGCATATCCGAGGCGGAAGGCTGAACGCGCCTTTCCGGCAGGGATGGCGCCCCGTTGTATCAAGTCGATCAAAGGGCCGAGCTCTGCGGCGCACGCCTTATTGCGCAGTCGGCACCAGTTGGACCAATCGCGCAGGTTGCGTCGCGCATCTGCAAGTGCGTCCAGACGCGCGCAGAGTTCGGGAAGCGCGTCGGATGTCTTTTCGAGGCGGATATCGCGCCCTGCTAATCTGGAAAATTTCTGGCAGGCATCGATGAAGTCCCGATGCGCGGCGAGAAGCCGTTCGCAGGCCAGCCAGACATCGTCATGGGCCTGTCGATCCCGTAAAGCGGCTGCAACTTTCCTGCTTGTCTGCGCTGTTTCTTCAGTGTTGCGACCCTGCGCATTCAGAGCGGCGCGCAAATGCCCGGCTTTCTCGAAAATCTCAGCGATTTCAGTCAGGTTCGTGTCGAGCCCCTTGAGGGGAAGCGAGGCATTTTTGAGGGGCGTTTGCGTGATAAGACGGGCCTGACTTTTCATCCGACGCAGAAGGTTGAGGTCGTTTTCCGGCTTGACGGTACCTCCCTCAGCGTAAGTTTGAAGGAGGCGCGTGACTTTCTGCCGGGCGAAAACGGAAAGGGGCCATAATGACGCTGTGGCTTCTTGCCATTGGCGGTCAAGCGCCTCCATGTCGATGGACTCCACAGCCTGCACCGTAAAGCGCGCTGTGAGTTTCTGCTCAGCCTCCCGGTAGGCAGTGACTGCAGCGGAGAAGTCGAGAAAATCTCTTTCCGACCGGGTGAAGTCTTCCGCAAACGCGATGGAAAGATCCTGGTCGCGGCCTGCCTCAATGGCGGAGGCGAGACGCGTGAGCGACGCGATTTCATCTTCGGCGGGTTGTCGGGTGGGGGAGATGCCGAGTGTACTGCGAAACGCACCCATCGAACCAACGAGCTTCTCAACGCCGTGGCGCAACGACTCTGCGCCGGAAAGCAGCGCGTCCTGCCAGCCCATATTGTGATCTTCAAAATCAACAAGGTCCATAGCGGGCGTGTGCTGCAATGAGGCAAAATACTCGCCGAGATTATCGGCAAGCTCTTCCATCGAGATCAGGGCGCCCTTGTCATGTGTGCGGTCCTTCGGCCAATCAAAATGCGGCGCCGCGTCGTTCGCGCCGCGCAGGGTCGTGCCGAAAGCAAGGTAAGGCGTCCATCCATTGGGATATGTTTTGTGCAGCGCCGCAACGTAGCGGTTGAGTTGATCGCGCCGCAATTTGAGACGTTCGTTGATCGTGAGCCATTCTGTCGGATCAACCCGCGACTCATATTCCCAGGCTGCGCGTAATTGCGTGAGGAAGTGTCGACGGTCCGACTTACTGGAATGGAGCTCGATGCAATGTGCTCCCAGCCCGTGCTCCCGCAAGCGCCGGTAAACCACATCAAGCGCGGCGGTCTTCTCCGCGACAAACAGGACGGTTTTGCCTGAACCGAGGCAATTCGCGATCATATTGGCGATTGTCTGACTTTTACCTGTGCCAGGTGGCCCGACAAGCACGAAATCCTGCCCCTCAGCCGCGACGATACTCGCCGCAACCTGCGACGAATCCGCCGGGAGAAGGTTGATCACGTCTGCCGGCGCAAAAAGCTGATCAATTTCGGTTTCGTTGAATCTTCTGGACGCACCATCATCGAACGGTTTGTCAGGTGTATCAATTAGATGAGCGACAACGCGGTTCTCTCTCAAAACCTCCGTTCGCTCAACCAGATCTTTCCACATAAGGTACTTGGCAAAACTGAAAGTGGAGAGGGCAGTCTCATCTATCACTTCCATCCCCGGCACATCGCGCACGGCCTGGCGCATTGCATTCAGAATACGCGGAACGTCGATACCGCTCTCGTCCTTCGGGAGTTCACCGCTGAACTGCGGAAGTTCCAGATCAAAGTCACGTTCGAGAAATTGCAGTAGTGTCGCGTTGAAACGCGGATCATCCTCATTATAACGGAGACGAAAGGGGGCGCTCGCGCTTCGCCGCTCTAGCTTCACGGGGATCAGGAGAAGCGGAGCACGGTAGGATCTTTCATCTTCCGGCTTCTTTCGCCATCGCAAAAATCCGACCGCGAGGAACAACGTGTTGGCGCCCCCCTCCGCGAAATCATTGCGAACCTGACGGTGCATTTCAGTCAGGCGCGCTGCAAGATCTTCCCCGCTGAGGGGGGAGGGCAGTTCGTCCCGTTTCAGGGCTTCAGCCGCGAAGCCTATGTTAAGGTCGCGACCGTGCTTTTCCCGGTAAAGAGTCTCGTCTCTCTCCCCGATCGGATTTTGCTCCGGCAGAGACACGATCTGGATCGCCGCGCCATCCGCCAGGCGGTCTTCCAGATAGGCAACATCCGTGCAGAGAAACGGAATCGTCTTTTTTGAAGTCGGAAAATTGAGCAGGCGATTGCGTAACGTCAGATCAAGGAGCTTCTTCTGCCATCGATCGATGCGTCCGGCGGCATTTGTCGGCTTTTCCTCAACAGTCAGGCCGGGGAGATCATTGAATGAAGGGATGGCGGGCAAGGATAAAGGATGAAACGCGCCGCCTGAATCCGCGTCTTCCGCGGGACGTTGCGGGGCCTCGTGTGAGGCGAGCGGGGTGACGCCGCCGCTGCGGGCGCGCTTGACATCGATGGCCGCCGAAAAATCCTGCGCAGCTTCCTCGCTCATGCGATGATCAAGCGCGTGCTGTGCCACCTCCAACGTTATCGGTGGGCGGTGGGTGACGCCAGTCGTTTCGAAAATGACCATCTCATGCGATGCAAGCGCCTTGCGGACCTCCATCTGATCATTTTCCACCGTATTTCCGAACTGCCGTTTGATCAGCCAGACGCCGACCGCGGCATGGCCCCTGAACAGCAGGATGACGGGGTTGAGACCCGCCCCCTCAAGCGCCGCGGCGAAAAGCAGCGCTGTGTCGAGACATGTCGCGAGTTTTTCTTCAATGATTCTGCCCGGACGGCGCACTTTTTGCCCGCGTTCTTCAAAACTCGCTGGCGGCTCCGCGTAATGGATGCCTGTTGCCGCGATTGCGGCGTAAATGGCGGCGGTCAGCATATAACTGCGTTGCGGTGAATTTGACTGGTAACCATCCAACCCGCTGGGATGGTCATTTTTTTCAAGAATATCAGCGGCGGCGAGCAGGATTTTTGAAACAGCCGGGTCGTTGGGCATGACGAAAGCGGGCAATAACTGCGCCATTCCCTGGACCCCGCCCCACTCGTCACGCGCCAGAAGGCGGACGGGGAAATGCTGCGCCTCGAGCACGACATCTTTGGATAAGAGCCGTAATGTCACCTCGCCGCGCTCAGCCTCATTCAATCCGGCAAGGTAAGCGGCATCAAGATCGATTTTCCGATCGCGCAATGGCAGGTTGTCACCGGGTATCAGACGTTCAATCGTCCAGGTTTTCGGCCTCAGAAAAGCCGGGTTGGCGGTGAGCTCCAGACGTATATTTTCGAGATGCAGGCCACCAACATTGTTGATTTCAATCGCGCGGAGAACGGGGACAGCATTCTGATGAGAGGCGTAAGTAAAGCAATCGGAAAGATCCGCATGAATGAATGGCATTTTCGGGACGTCCTCTTCGGGATCAGCCTCAACGGAACTTTGCTCACCGAAACCTTGCATAGTGCCTCCCATTTTATGAAATGAGGCTAAACATTTATTGTTGAAAATAAAAGGTCAAAACGCTGGCTTTCGGCCTTAAACCTCACTTGTAAGGGCCCGTGACTTCAGATCTCGCCCTATCCCGATGATTTCGCGGGCAAATTTTGCGCAGCTGAAGAAAGCAGACCTGAAATGCGGCTGAAGCTTGTCAATCAGGGTCGGTGGCGTCCAGGCAGGCCCTTGACGTGCCGTCACACATGGCAGGCGCGGGCACATGCTGTTTGCGGAATGGCGTGGTGTCCGCTTCACCGCGCACATGCTTACTCAAGAATATTTGAACAAATGCAATAAAAAACGATATGTATACTAATTGATCTAGATCAATAAAGCATAAGCAAGAATATTACCAGTTGCTTTATGGCGTAAATAGGCGAATCATACCCAGGTCAATGCTTTCGCATTCTTGACCTGATATTATCTTTATGAGCGAGACGTCCTATGTTTGATAAAGAAGTTGCTGAATTGCAGCGCAAGCTCGTCGATCATGAGTTATACAGTTATATCAGAACGCCCGCGCATTTGCGGATTTTTATGGAGGCGCATCTCTTCGCCGTCTGGGACTTCATGTCGCTCGCAAAGCGTCTGCAGAGGGAACTGACAACCACCACCCTTCCCTGGTTTCCGCCGCAGGATCCTTTCATGGCGCGCTTCATCAATGAGATCATCCTGGGGGAGGAGACGGATTTTGGTGTGGATGGTAAGCCCGCCAGCCATCTTGAAATGTATCTCGCGGCGATGAGAGACATGTCATGTTCAAGCGTCGCTTTCGAGACATTCTCCGCGTCCCTGCGTCGTGGTGAGACGCTTAATGCGAGTCTCGACCAGGCCGCGCTTCCCGAATATGTCCGGGATTTTGTCCGTTCCACCCTTTCCATTGCGTTGGAGGGGCGCCTGGAGGAGGTGGCAAGCAGTTTCTTCTACGGTCGAGAAGATTCCATCCCGAATATGTTTCAGGCTTTACTAGATCGCTGGGGGCTGGATGAAGGTAGAGTGCCGCGCCTGGTGCATTATCTGAACCGACATATCGAGCTGGATGGCGAGGATCACGGTCCGGCCGCGAAGAGAATTCTGTCCGATCTGATCCGCGATGACGCCAGCCGCGATCGTGCCATTCATACCGCCCGCATGGCGATTTCCATGCGTCTGCATCTGTGGGACGGTATATTGCGCGACCTCAAGGCGCAGGATGGTCGCGGGTCAGAACATGTGGCTCCAATCGCGTCGCAAAGCGAGGCCGTTTTCTAAACGAGTCCCTTATCTCGACCACGTGGCGGGGGGAAGGGGGGATATTGTTCACCCTCCCTCCCTTCGTCGATCTTCAGATCTCATGGAGCTGAGGGCGCGCGGGAGTTTCGCACAATCGCGAAGGCGGCGAAGCGCTTGCAGCGTCAGATCTACGATTCGCGCTCTACCCTGAAGTTAACGGCAAAATCTCCCCGTGGGGCCGGGCCAGGTAAGCATTCTACCTGACAGAAAAGATCGTGAAGATGCGGTGTCACGGCGGATATTAAAAGTTAATGATTGGTTTATTTATTATTGACGGTCGGGAGGGGCGCGGTTTAGCCTGCAACGCAAATAACAAACGGGAAGGAGTTGTTCAGGCTCATGAGTAAAGACAACAATGTTCTGACTGGTGACGATGTCAGATCAGACCCTTCCAGACAGTTCCGCATGCTTGACCGCCTTAAACTGGCGGCTCTCCGCAATGAACTTCAGGAAATCTCGCGTTCAACGACGCATGACGTCAGAAAAGTTATGATTGCGGCGAGTAAAGTCGGTCCCGCCCTTAGTTCCGTCGATCGGGCCAACCAGCGTATGTCCTCTCTCGCGGCGCTCGTCAAAACGGTTGGCTACCGGCTTTCAAACGAGAAGCTGAATCGTCGTGACGCGCGTGCGCTTTCGGAAGCCTTGAATGAACTCGCCGCCCTTCTGGACGAACGCGGCACGGAAATAAAGCGTGCCCTGAACGAACTCTGACTCTTTTTTCGGCGGTGTATTGGGATGCCGATATGCCGCCATGCCAAAGCCAGGCGCGTTGCATGCGAAAGGCGGGAAAGCGTCCGGCCGGACGCGTCGTTTCAACTGGTCTTGTGAGAAGGGCGTCCGATCTCCTTCATCCTACTTCAACAACAATGAGTCGCCGTATTTACGTCTCCTAAAGTAAAATCATGTTTTCGATGCAGTCTTAGCCCTGTATTTATGCGGCATCGTCAATCAACAAGCGGGATGAAGCTTGTGGATCATCGGCGTCGCCATTCGACAACTGCAAGAGCGGTTTTGATGATCGGCCTTGTGCCGGGCACTCAAATGTTGACGCGTAGCGCCAGCTCTCTTCTCCTGCCCGAAATACAGCGTTACTTCGGTGTTTCTGATACGCAGATAGGGCACCTTCAGGGCACGTTCGACCTTTTCCTCGCAAGTCTCCTCGCGCTGCCCTGCGCATTATTTGTGGACCGTTACGGGAGTCGTTGCGTCCTCAGAAACCTCATTCTGATCTGGATCATCAGTCACATATCGTGCGGTCTGAGCGCCAGCTTCAGCCAATTTTGTTTTTTTAAAATCATGATAGCGGCGGCAGAAATCGGCATGGTCCCCGTCATTTACGCCATGACGCCGCTATATGCTGGCCCGAAAAACCTCATGCTTATTAATGCGGCGGTCGGTGCCCTTATAACTTTGGGTTATGGTGCCGGGTATTACTTCAGTGATGTTCTTTTCAAAATCGCCGCCCTGATCGCACCTGCGCAGGGCGATGCGCTGTGGCGCGGGGTGGAGGCGTTCAGCGCCCTTTCTGGAGTGATCCTTTTCATCTCCGTTCTGCGCGTTCCCCGGCCTGACATCATGACCGCGCGGTTGAGGCCGACAGCTTGCCATGTTCCTGACGTCACAAAGATTAGGCGGGCGAAGCGACGTCTCCTCACCCTTGCCTTGCTGGCGGGCCCGAATGCTTTTGCCGCACAAGGCACCGTTTCCCTGATGACGGTGGCTTTGCACCGTCGCTTCGGGCTCGACCTCCCCTCTCTGGGACATCATCTTGGCACAATGAGCTGGTTTATCGGCTTCCTCGGCTTTCCGGTTGCAGCGGCCATGGATAGCGTCGCCCGCCGCATCTTTAACGCGAACATCAGGCTTGAAATCATGGTGATCTGCCTAGCTTTGGCCCTTCCCTTTATCGGCGCGGCCAATATGGTGGAGGATGCGCGTCTCGACATCACCTTGATCGGCGCCTTCCTGTTTTTTTCCGGCGTGGCCAATGTTCCGATCCCGACAGTGATTCAGGAAGTCACGCCGCCACGCCTTTATGCGCGCATCTTCGCAATATGGTCACTTTTTATGTCGGCCTTCGGCGCGCTGGGCGCGGTGACAATGGGCGTCATCTCGGACCGGTTTTTATCCGGCAGGCTTCTCCTTTCCATCTCCATCACAGCGACCACTGCCCTGGCACTGGCGGTAGGGCCGATGGCGCTCGGCCTTTTACACAGAAAAACAAGTGCGGGAACATCATTAACAAGTTATGAGCAATAAGACTTGATTTTACCCGAACTTGACTGCCGAAAACCACTTTTTATTAGCGCGCCATGGTAATATCATATTGCGTATTGATGATTCTCTGCGTATTATTTCGCCAACCCTCTATAGAAGGAACGCCTCATGCTCAGCAAACCCCCTTCGGTTAGTTTCGAGTCTCTCTGCGCAGATGATGCGCTGACGGAGATTCTTATTGATCAAGAGCTGGATCGCGTCGTCGGCGGGGCGGATTGTTTTGGCAGTGTCGGGACGGCGGGGTCGGCAGGTTCGGCAGGCGGGACATTCGGCTCCGTCGGTACGGCAGGGACATTCGGGTCCGGCGCGTCCTCCATGTGTATGGGCGGAGGTGATTCATGAAAGCTGAGCACGGTCGCCCTCATCAACCGCCGCCGGATGATCTGTCGGATGTCATGGTGAGTGACAGGGACGGGCCGCGTCACGGGCCCTCCTCTACCGGGACATTCGGAACATTGGGGACAGCTGGGTCTGTCGGGACGTTGGGCGGCACATTCGGCACGGCGGGCACGATGGGGACATGCGGCACGCTGGGCGGCAGCAGAAAGTCGAGACCAAACCCTCACAAAAAATGAGCCGGCCGAAACGTGCGCGCCCTTCGACGCACCGTTTATCGACAGATGACCCGTATAATATGCCGGAAACCGCGCGTGAGGGGCTGTCTTGCATGGATGGATTTCTCATTATCGATAATGAGGAGGTCATGTTTTCGCCAATGATGGGCGTAGAAACTTCGCTTTGTCACGGCTGCCTCCACGCATATCAGCGCGTCGCGGCTTGTAGAGACAGAAAGACCTTCAAAAATGGTGTCCCAATGGGGGGTCTCACCCATTGGATATGGGAAATAGGCCATCAGGGAGGCGCTCTCCGGTTCGTAAACGCGGTAAGTGAGTGATTTGAAATGGTTTTCCGCGTCAAGTCGGAAGCGTGTTGTCGCATCGCGGCGCGTCAGAATCTGATAAATATCAGTTGGTAAGATCCCGCTGATGTTCTTGGTTGAGGCGATGAGGGTCTCGCCGCCTTGTTTATCTTCCGACGCTTCGAGGCAGTAGAGGATGAGATAGCGGGTCTTATATTCACCCCGGTCACCATCTGTATGGAAGGGGAGAAGCCCTTTACCCGTAATGGGATCATCCCCCAGGCCGAGATGTGTCACTTGATCTCGATAGGCCTCATCCTGACCCCGGTGGGGGACCCGGATCGGATGCCCGAGAGCGTTCGCCAGGACCGGCAACTGACTTGATGTCAGGCAATATCGCGTTCGGAAAAAATGCGTCGCCTGCAAATGCTGCGCGGCGAGGGCAGCGAGTTCGTGGATATCGAGATTACATAACATGATCTAAATGCCACGTCTCCCGAAATCTCTCACCGTTGCGGGACAGGAACGCGGTGAGCACGTCCGCCATGTCAGGGAGCCGGTCCGGGCCGCGACAACTCACGTCCTCCGGCGTCACGACTCTTCCTGTCGCGATATCGCGCACCGCCAGACTGCGCTTATCAAAAACCAGTTTAACGCCGTTTTCGATTGAAGCGAAATTGAGCGCGATGTGATTTTCACTTTCCTCGAATATACCGTCGATGCGCGCGGTGTAACGGCGTAATTCTCCGACCGTCTCCTCCGCGGAAAACCGCTTCTCCACAAATCCGGATGTCACAGCTTCATTTGTGAATGACTGAAGCTGGGCGATATTGATCACCATACGCATGATGGCGATGAATTCATCCGCCGCGCGCGCGATATACCGTTGCAAAATGCGCCTATGACGAAGAAGGGGAATAATCAGAGTCGCTTGCACATGATCCAACCATTGACGGAAGTGCAGGCTCTCCCGCCTGCCCAGCTTCAATTTTTCCACCCGGAAGATTTTCTCACAGAGTTTTGAGAAAAAAATGATGTCGGGTTCCTGGAATTTGATGCTGAGACCCATAAGGCGCATGAAGCCATCGATACGCGCCTTCCGGTAATGGCGTCGATAGGCGTCGGCAAGGCGGCTCCCAACATCGCGCCGGAGAAGGCCGAATTTATGGATCGCGTAAGACATCTCCATGCTGACAAGCGCCGGGTAATAATTTTCATCACTGAATGCGATATGGCCAGGATATAATTTGCGATTCACACCGGGTGGGACGATGCTGCAAAAATTAAGGTCGATCCACGCGCCACCCATTGTCAGATTTGAGGCGGAGAGGGCACCGTGCATCAGGCCATAAATGCTGGCAAACGCGAATTGCTGCGCCGCACGCATAATGAAGTTTTCCAGCGAACGACGAAAACTGCGTTTTTCGATGGCGCGGCGGGCGACAATGCGGCATCTCTCCAGATCGTTGAGAAGAAATGGGCGGTGATCCAGCGGCACATAAGCGCGATTTTGCAAAAAATGCGCGGGTCTGAGAAGGGGCTTGCGGAAAAGCAGCGCCCCTTTGCCGCCCTGTCCTCGCCAGGCAGCAAGGTCCGCTGCCCTCTCATCGAAGACGAAATCAATGCCCGTTATGGCGAGGCCGTAGATCGGGCATGCGCCATATGGCAGGATCTTATCAACCAGCATGGAAAAGACGATTTCTATCGCGGCCTGGTCAAGCAGCAGGCCGCCATATTGGTGCGCGGCACGGCTGGCGATGCCGGCCAGCGGGTTGCGCCCGATACCTTTGATTTGCACGCGGTCATCCAGATTTCCGACCCGCACCCCCCCACCATTGTAACTGCCGCCGGTTCCGCCATAACTTTCAGCATTCAGTAAGACGGGCTGTTGCATGAGGTCAAAGGCGCGCGGATGAAAGTAGGGCCCGCCAACGCGCGCGACCATATTGCGATTCATGCGCGCCACGATGTCGCTTTGACCCGCTGCCGCGCGTGACGTCCAGATCAGGGAAGCTTCTGAAAGTGGGTGGGCATGAAATGGTGTGAACGGGAGTTCGCTATCTCGGCTCATGCTCAAGGCCGCCTATACCGACGTAGCTGCCTCTCGCGAAAAATATATAGGTGGCGTTCCTCCCGAAACATATTCTTCGGCATTGTCAGCATCAGGGCACAGCGGGAGCGATAATGCGGTAAAATGAAGCAATAAAAGAGGCAAAGATGCGGACCATCATCCCACTCATAAATATAAGCAGGCAGAACAGCTTCACGCCGCAGGATTGTCAGACTCTCGCGGCACAGATGGGCCCAACATAGATAACCAATAACGTCACCCGTCCCATCTGACAGAAAATGAATCTGCTCCGTCATGCAGGAGAACCAGATTCCGTTGCGCAAATTATCCGGAATCTCCGTTTGAGACGCGATATGAAGATAGGAGACCCGTCCCATCCGCGTTAATGCATTGTCATCCGGGTTGCCCTCCCGGAGAAGTCTCATGACGCCGCCTCATTTTTACCCAGGCAAAAGGCATATGGGATGATGCGGTCAACGCCATTAATGCCAAGATCGACAAAAGCGCTTTCAGTGACAGCGCCACAGGGGCAGCCCCGCCAGTTTCGTGCCGTGATCAGGAGCCACATGGTCATGAGCACCGCGCCGGAGGCGGTGTAAAGAAGACGCAGCGCGTGATTGCCCAGCCAGGTCGCACCGCGAGAAAAATCAATGACGGGCAGGATGATCACGGGGGCGGCGGCCAGCGTGCGTTGGGCGATGACGTCCGACGGAAGCGTCCGGCACACCTCGCGCGACTGGGTCTCGTCAGCGGCGGGCTTGAATATTGTGCGTGTCACGCGCGCTTCACCATCCTGATGCAGAATGATCAGGGAAAAGAGGCCAGTCTGACACAACGCATGATGAACACGGAAAATCTCGCTCACCAGCGCCGAGATCTCTGCCATGGTGAGTGGCCCTGCGAGATAGCGTGCACTCTGCCGCTTATCCAGAAGAGCATAAAGGTCCTGACCATACGCACCCGTCAGTAACCGCGCCAGATGATCGGCGTCCGGAGGGTAGAAATCAGGCGCATCCTCGCTGATCACCGCTTCCATCAATTGCGAGGTGGTTTGGCTTTCATTTGCCTTCGCAGGAGGATGCATGATGTCCAACGTGAAGGAAGGATAATGACGGTCGGACGAGACTTCGAGATCCCGACTGAAATCAACATGCGGGTCGACGCGTCTGATGATGAAAGGCTTTTGATGGTCATGCAGAGCGAGGAGCAAAGACGTCATCACGGCACCGCAATCGAGTAGACTGATCCGATACGAGAAATCTCCATATTTACGTTGAAGTCGTTCAATGCTGCCGATCACCAGAATCTGCGTCACACCGCGCCCCTCTGATTTTTCAAGGGGCAGGAAGCGCTCACTGAAATAAGTGAGTCCTGTATCATGCGCAGTATAAAGATGGAGGCGTCGAATGGCGCGATCAGTCTGCCATTCAGCGACGTAAATGAGGGGTGAGGCGATATTCCCCCCACTCGGGGTCCGGCTCCGCCCTGTGGTGATGTTCGTGCCGAGGGCCATGTGCAATACGTCACGCAGCATGTCGTCCTGGAGCGCGTCATGGACATTATGTCCCTCCGGGGCAGCGCGCGTGACGGGACGGGCTTGGCCGGAGGAAAGAGCGACATTGCGCGGATGGTAATGGCTGAGATAGTCCCGCGCCGACCGGTAATAAGCGGGTGGCCGCAATGTGGCAGCAAGGTAGAGACGCGTCTTCTCAAAATCTGAAGATCGCGGGACGGACGCCTCCCCACCTATGGGAGGTCGATGCGCGGCAACATGGATCGGCAGGTCGTGGGATGTCGGTATCGTGTGCGCCTCGGACGGAAATATCATGCACTTATTGATCGGCAGGAAATCCGTCTTCCGCGCGGCATGATGACAGGCTGTGATCTCAATATAGTCGAAAACCATCTCTTCAGGGACATCGCTGACATCACTGGCACCGAGGGATTTGAGGTAGCGCAAAGCGGCTTCAGGATGACAGCCGAAATGCGGGATGAGTAAGGGCCCGATGACATAACCCTTCAGACAGCGCGTCAGGAGAAGAACCGACCGACCTGCATCATGACAGGCCGCGATGCCGCGTGCGGCGCCCTCCGCGTCCCTCAAATCGACGTGCCAGATGATAAAATCCAGAGCCCTTCCCGCAATGTCATTAATGCCGCACGCGATAAAATGGTGGTTCGGGCGGTCCATGGCCATGTTTCGCAGCATGTCTGACGCCGTCTGGAAGCCGATTTTGCGTGTCTCAAGGATCTGGCCTAATGCTTCACCGGAGGATGCGTCGGATTGCTGACTAGCGAGATGACTTAGGTAATTTTTCTCGAAAATCCTGTCATGATCTGCGTCATCGTCTGCGCATCCGTTTTCCAACATGCATTGCTGGAAGAGCAGGGCCTGCACGCCGAAAATCGCCGTAGGAGAAAATTCCGGATGGTCCTGAATAATCCGGTCGAGCGACCGCCTGCCATCAAATAACGCCGCGATCCCCGCGACACGATCCCGTAAGTCCGTGCCTCTCAGAGAGAAATGTCCGGCATCACCGATGAAGCCCAATCCGTCCGGTGGCAGATCGACGACGTCAATCGTCCGGGCGAGGCGGGGAAATTCCGGCAGCATCAACAATAATTCCCGATCACGGGCGTAAGGTGTTGCAAGCTGAAGGATGGACCTGTTTTCGATCATGGTGAACCGACTTTTTACACAAGCTGCGAGAAGTCCTGCGATGAGGCGCAGGCGCTGGGCGTGCGGCACGCACATCGGTGCAGGGGTGAAAATGCCAGTCGCCGCACGCTGCCATCGAAGAAGTGATAAAGAAGGGAATTTTTCCGTGACGCATCCTCATCCCTAACGGCGCGGCGCAGAATGGCGGAGAACATGGTGAGGTGCGAGGGCAGGAAGGAACGATAAAATTTGCCGTCCAACGCCGCGCTCTCCTGCGTCCAGAGATGATCTTCCAACGATGACATATGCGCGAAAAATTTCCTCTCGAAACAGTGGGCGCATTCCACCGCATGCATGCCTTCCAAGAGCGGACTGGCGGCAATGCTCATTCTGGTCAGAAAGATGCAGATGAGCTTTTCACCGAGCTGTTCCTGATCAAGCTGCGCGAGATGCGCGGCCTTGCGATAGGATGATGAAATAATGATCGCGCGATCACGCAGGGCATGATCTGCATCGTCCGGGAAATGCGCACGAAGTGCCTGGCGCATGTGGGTCGCGAACAGGTCTGCATCTTCCATGAAAAACCTCATTTCCGACCTCATGCGAAGGGTTGGGGCATCGGGTTGACGTCACTTAAGTTGAAGGGCCTTCCCAAAACGGTTTCGGCTTTCTGAAACAGGCGTGGCGTGCCGAGGTAACGCCCCCGATGCAGGCAGGAAAAAGGCATGAGTTCCGGTATCAGGGCGCGCACAACATGAATCCCGACATCCGCAATGTCGTCAGGCGTGATGTCGCAAAGATAGAGGGAGAGCCCTGCCGCCTGAAGCGCGCGGATAAACTCTTTGAGACCCGAAAATGACGGCATGGACGCGCGTAAGGTCGAAAGGCGTACGGACTGTTCTGTTTTCAGGAGAAAATCAAATGCGTCCATGTGGGATGGCGCGGCCATGTAGAGCGCGCCATCCACAATGGTTGCGCAATCTTCCGGTGATGCGACGGGTGATTTGGTCAGCACATGGTTCTGAAGGGCAAGCTCCACTGAAAAAACTTCGGAGATCGCTTTCCTGATGCCTTCCACGGGGTCAAGTTTGGTGGCACAGCCAACCATCGTCGTGATGTCGTCGCGCAGGGGAAATTGCCGGAGGGCGTAGAAACTGGGCACACCGAACTCGCCGTCAGAGGCAAGGATGGTGAGGGGGGATGATGTTCTTTGCGATTGGCGGATCGTTTCGGTGATATCGATCGGGATATCGTCATCCAGAATCAGTTTGCGTAAAGGCAATCGTGCAAGCCAGGTCGTGGCGATGACGTCTCTTTCAATGACTTCGAGGATCGCGGCGAGAATGGCCTTGTCCCGTCGCGTGTGCGCCGCGACGCCGGTGGAAATCGGGAGGCAGAATCGTTCCGTCTCAAGTGGGTGGCCGACGAAATGGGTCATAATGAGCGGGATGGAGACAATTCTGCGCGTCTGACAGCAAAAACCTTTGACCCATCTGATCTCAGCGCCAGCATCGTAATGGCCAAGCAGGTCGGGTGATCGGGTCACTTCATCCGCCGAGAAGCGTGGAAATTTGTCAACCGGAATGGCGTCATGAAGTGCGGCGCCTTTCGCAAGCTTTATATCTCGCGGCGCGCAAACGGCGCTTGCGTAACGCTCGGCACATTCGATGACGGCCTTTAGCGCGGCCTGCTGCGCGGAAAAATCGGCGCCCCCACCCAGTAACTTGAAGCGGAACTGCCCGAATGTCTGGTCCGCGACCGATTGCCCCGCCCATCTGGCCCGGGACTCTCGAATGTAACCATACCGACCGGAGAAAGGATGCCGCCTTAAATCGAGCGGACAGTCTACAATGGGGGCCAGGCTTTCCTCTGTCAGGTTTTTGATGATCCTGACATCATCAGACGGCCTATTCTGCAATCTCATTACCCCCGAAACATGTTGTTGTCAGCAAGTTAAAACGCTGGAGATTCAGGCATCTCGGTTAATTTCCGGACTAAATTGAAGTCCAGATCCGGGAAGGATTTCGATTCATGCGATTCGACATGATATTTTCGTAAGATAACCCTTTTTACGTTGCGCATTTCTATGTAAAACCATTTAATTAGTGTGTCATCAAAAATTTTTATTGCAGATTTCCGGCTGAGAATAAAGATGGCGAAACAGGAATCAAGGCCGCTCTTCCGGCAGGAGGCGCTCCAATGGCGTCAGGAAAGCTGGATGGGCGCGACATGCAAATTAGCGCCGATCTCCGGTCAATGGGTCGCGTTGGGGGCGGGCCTGTTCTTTATTTCCATCTGCCTTTACGGCGCATTCGGCTCCTACACGCGGCGCGTCCATGCGGCGGGCGCGTTGGTGCCGACAGCAGGGCTGGTCGTGACGACGGCCGATCAATCCGGCATCGTGACGCGGATCCATGTGCGGGAGGGGCAGCATGTTAAAGCGGGGGACCAACTCTTTTCCCTCGATGTGGCACACCGATCACAAATAGACGCGTCGGGACGGAACGCTCTTGAAACCCTCCGGGCGCAATACCGGCTTTTACAAGAGAAGCGCCGTCTGGCTGAAAAAGACGCCCCGATCGCGCTCTCTACAATCAAGGCGCATCTGGCCACGCTTGACAGGCAACGCGCCATGCTGAAGGCGCAGATTGCGCGGGATGAGAAAATCCTGCCCCTTGTTGATCGCGCGACGAAGCAGATGCAGGATGCGATCGGGACGCGCCTCGTGACGCAGACGCAGTTTCAGAGCCAGCTCAACGTGTATTTCCAGTCATTCAACGTCCATGCGCAGATGGTGAGGGCACTGATTGACGTTGAAGGGCAAAGATCCGCGGATCAGCTCAAAATCCTGCAACATCCCATTGAATGGGCGCGCCGATTGAACGAAATCGACACGCAACTGGCGGATTGTCGCCGACAGATCTCTCAGGCAAGCCGGGAGACTGAGGCGATATTGGACGCGCGCATCGCCGGGACGATTGACGGGATGACGTCCTACGTGGGTCAACGCGTCAGAAATGACCAGCCTTTACTGACCATTCTGCCGGATCACGCCACTTTACTGGCAGAGCTTTTCGTCAGCAGCCGGGCCGTGGGCTTCATCCATGTCGGGCAGAAAGTCCTGCTCAAATACGCGCCTTACCCATATCAGCGTTTCGGCCTTTACCGCGGGCGCGTCGTGGAAGTCACGCGGTCCCCGTTACAGGCACCCTTCCCGATAATGTCGCAGAAAGGGGGCGTGCCGCCGGAGGCACGCGACGCGGACCAATATCGTATCCGCGTCAGGCCGGAGCGCGACATTGCCATGGTCGATGGCAGGCGGGAGAAATTGCAGCCCGGCATGAAGCTGGAGGCGGAGATCGCGGTGGATCACCGCCGCCTTTACCAGTGGCTTCTCGACCCCTTTATTTCCACCGCCGCGAAGCTGCGGCAGATCTCCCAAAGGGATGGAGGGGGCGTGACGACGTGAAGTTCAAGACGCTGCAATTCGGATTAAGGGGGCGCACGCCAGTCATTCTGCAATCGGAGGCTTCCGAATGTGGGCTCGCCTGTCTGGCGATGATCCTGTCTTTTCACGGTCATCAGATCGACGTCGCAACATTGCGGCGGGACGCGGCTATATCCCATGCGGCCACGACACTTAAATCATTGATCCAGAAGGCGGAGCGGGAAGATCTGACGGCCCGCCCCCTGAAGCTGGGATTGCCTGCCCTGGGACGTCTAAATCTCCCCTGTATCATCCACTGGGATTTCAATCATTTCGTGGTGCTGGTCAGGGTAATGGCGCGCCAGGTGACGCTTCATGACCCGGCTTATGGCAAACGCGTCCTGTCGAAAGAGGAGTTTTCCCGCCATTTCACGGGTGTCGCTGTTGAATTTTCACCAACAACACGTTTCACCCGGCGTGATGACCGTCAACTTCTCGACATCCGCGATATGCTCCGCCATGTCCCCCGGCTGCCCCTCTCGCTTCTCGCCCTAGGTGCCCTCTCTCTCGGGTTGGAAGTTATCGCGCTGATCAACCCCTTATTGGCCCAGATCATTATTGATGAGGTGCTCGTGACCGGGGATCAATCCCTGCTCTGGACAATTGCCGTGGCTCTGGCGCTACTGCTGGTTCTTCAAGGCGTTTTCGCGATATTTCGCGGCTGGTCAATTATGATTTTATCGACGCGTATTTCCGTGCAATGGAATTTCAGCCTGTTTTCCCATTTGCTCAAATTGCCGCAGGGTTTTTTCACGCGGCGGGGCGCGGGCGATATCCAATCAAAATTTGGAAGCCTCGCGACCATCCAGCAGACCCTTACAACCGACTTGATCCAAAGCGTCATGGATGGGCTTATGGCGGTCGGGATGTTGATCATGATCATCATTTATGCGCGTTGGTTGTCGCTGATCATCCTCGCTTTTTCCGCTGTGGATTTTTTTCTGAGGCTTTTCCTCTTCAACCCCTATCGGGATTTGTCCGAAGAGCTGCTTTCCCGGAATGCCGCGCATCAAAGCCATTTTCTGGAAACATTGCGCGGGATGCGTACCATTAAGCTTCTGGCGCTGGAGGGGCGGCGGCGATTTGCATGGGGCAACCGGCTGATTGACAGTTTTAACACAAATCTACGTCTGCAACGTTATGACCTGCTTTTCAGTCGTTCTCAGGAGGTTTTATGGGGGGCGGATCGTGTGCTTCTGCTTGTGCTCGGCGCACGCATGGTGCTTTCAGCCGAGATGACGATCGGGATGCTGATCGCGTTTCTGAGCTATCGGGATCAGTTTGCCCACCGATTTGGCAATCTCGTCAATGCGGCTTTTAAAATCCGTAACCTTAAAGTTCAGTGCCACCGACTTGCGGATATCGCCCTGACCCCAGTTGACGCGGCGACTGACATGCCGCCGTCGCCATGCATGTCCCCCGTGCCGAGCCGGAAAGGCGTTCCCGTCATTGAATGCCGCAATATCGGATTTCGATATGGCGCGCAGGAAAACTGGGTTTTTCGCCATCTTGATCTGACCATACCCGCCCAGGCCAGTTTCGCGATTGAAGGGCCTTCCGGATGTGGCAAATCGACTCTGATGTCTGTTCTCATGGGGTTGATCCCGCCAGAAGAGGGGCAGATTTTCTGGAACGGGGTGGCCCTCACCCCTCAGAACAGGCAGGCTTATCGCGCCCGGATTGCAGGCGTGATGCAGGACGACATCCTCCTCTCGGGTAATATTGCGGAGAATATTGCCAGTTTCGATGAGGCGATTGATCTCACCCGTGTCATGACATGTGCGGCGCAGGCGCAGATTTTGGATGACATTGAAAATCTGCCCATGGGTTTTGAGACGCGGGTCAGTGAAATGGGGGCGACCATGTCCGGGGGACAGCGTCAGCGTATCATCTTTGCCCGAGCCCTTTACCGCCAACCCGATATTCTCTTCCTCGATGAAGCCACAAGCCACCTGGACCCGGCAGCTGAACGCCGGATTGAAGCCACGATTGACGATCTCGCCGTCACGCGGGTGATTGTCACGCACCGACCGGAAACAGTCGCGCGCGCGCGTTTCCGCTTCTCAATGGGCGCTGATGCTTCAGGCATCTTATCACACTGAAGGCGTGGTGCGCCGTGCTCCAATGGTTTCATGACCCGGCCAGCATCGCGGCCAGCCGAGCGGAAGCTTCCTTGAGGCCTTTCGAGGACACGACGAGAATCACATTCTGATCCTTCGGTGTCGATGCCCTGACCTCGAGTTTCTTCGCGGCCTGAAGGCTAAAGAACTGGTCACGCGTCAGACTGAAGGGAACGAGGCAGCCATTCGGCATACAGGTGCTGAATGGCACAGAGACGACCTGCGCACCATCGGCATTGATTGATATCCCCTTTGACAAGGCAAGGCCGAAAGGCATGACGACCAGGCTGGCAATTTTGTCTTTCTCCGGCTCAAATTGCAGGGTCAGGATCTTCTGATGGCTTTTCTCGTCCGCCAGTTGCTGAACGAGGGCACATCTTGGCCCGGCTTCCAGCTTCTGGCAGCTCACCCGCCAGTCCTGATACGTTTCATTCAGGGCGGTGACCCCGTCCGGCAGGCGATATTCCAACTTGGAGATATCATGCGCGACAGGCTTGGGATGAATGGGCGCCTTCCGACTGGAGGCGACACTCAGCGCCGCATAACCGACAATGCTTGTCACGGTGACAGCGATCAGCAAAGCGGCAATTTCACGCTGTTTGAATTTTCTCATCTTCGTCTCCTATTGATCAAATGAGGGGTCTTCGACTTCAGAACTTGATGACCAGATTGCCTCGGATGCCGCTATCAATCGCTTGAACGCCATATTGGCCGAGGTAGAACAATCCGACATCAATGCGGTCAGTCACTTTCAGACTGATACCAGCATCCACAACCGCGACATCCGAGGCGAGGGGGGTGCCCATGACGCTCATATGAGCGTCGCTGGACGTCGCGAAATTCAACGAGGCATGCGGTGTGAGCGGGCCGAAACTATGGCGGTAACCAATCATCAGGCGCGGCATAATGATGGCGTGGCCGACGTGATAGGTCGCTGATGACCGCAACCCGAAGGTTGAGAAAGTGACGCCCGCCGTCGCGGCCCGCCCATTGACCGCTTCAGGGCCGTAATGCTCGCGGAAACTGCCATTATGAACATTGACGTAAGAGATCCCGGCAAACGGCTCGAAGATCGTCCGGCGACGGCGGATCCGATACCCGACCTCCCCGAAAGCCTGAGCCGTCCCGGAAAGATACCCCGCGCTCAGACGAGATCCCTGATAGCCATTGAAGAGAATGGTGCGGTTTGTGCCGAGCAGGTTCCAACTATAGGTCGCGCCGAGGCGCAGATTGACGGGGCCCCAGTGATTACCGCCATAACCACCAATCATAAGATTATTACTATGCCCTGATGAGGCGCGTCCGTTTGAAATATGGAAAGATGAGTTGCTGTAACCAAACAGGGCGCCAATACGCGCTGTCTCAAAGATCGGCGCATCCGCCCCCATCATGAACCCGGCCGTCGTGTGGTTCATGGTCGCGACATTCTCATTGCCGAAATTGCGCCCGAGACTACCATAAGCCTGATGCCATAGGACGGCACGATCCCGGTAGCAGCGCGGATCAGGCGCGTCGCTCTTGAGTGTCGCGGTCTGCATGGACGCGGATGAGAAGGCCCCCTCACATTCCGCGCTGGCGAGCCGCTCTGCCACGGTCTCTCGCGCCTGATAGGCGTCTTCCATCAGAGCGGTGACGATAGAGGCATGGATTTCGCCCGACACAGCATTCAAGGCATCGCGCGCGTCATTCTGATTCAATCCTGTGAAAGCGAGCGCGAGCGGGCTGGTTTCAGGCAGCTTATCCAGTGCGCGGCCGATGGCAATTCCGTTTTGCGCGTGGCTGACCGCGGCAAAGCTGACGCCGCTGCCATCAAGCTTGATGCCCACGAGATTGCCCACATAAAAGAGGCTGGGCTTAAGAAATAAATACTGCTCGCTGATATTGGATTCGAGACGGTCGAACTGGCCGGACAGGGAGCCTGTTGCTTCCAATATCGTGTAAGCATTCCGGGCTTTAAGGACGGAACCGCGGACAACATTGAAGTTGACCAACCCACCGCTGAGGCTGACATTTCCGTCCACCTTGACGCGGTCACTATTGAGGCCGCTGTAAGTTTTTCCATCATCTGTGATGGTCGTGCCGGAAGATTGACCATTCCCCTCTGCACGGAAAAGGGTGCCGCGGGCCGTGGTGAGATTATCTTTGATCGTCAGTGTCCCGATGGCGCCGGCATTGCCGGGCGCGATAACGCCGCCTTGCGCGATCTGGGTCGCCCCGACCGTCCCCGCACCTGATAATGTGCCGCCATCCTGCACATTGAAGCGGGCTTGCGCCATGTTTCCATTAATGCCGAGGCCGCCTTTCTGCACGTCAACCTGTCCGGTAAAACCGGCATTATCACGATTGATGCTGATGTCGCCCGCACCCGTTTTTGTGAGACGCCCCGCGCCGGAAAGCGCATTGGCGAGCAAAGCTGAACGCTGTTGATCGATAATCAGGTGACCGTCCTGGCTGACATCAATACCACCCGCACCGAAGCTGCTTGCCGTGCCCTGCAAGGTGCCATGCGTCACAGCCGTACCGCCCGCGTAATTATTGCGGTCATTCAGCGTGGTTTTGCCTGTGCCCATTTGCGCCACACTGCCTTTGCCATCGATAAACTGGGTCAATGCGAGATCATCGCTGAAATTAACGACGAGCTTCCCGTTATTATGGATGACCGCGCTACGGGTGATCCGGCCCGACGTGCCACCATCACCCATTTGCAACGTGCCGCCACTGATCAATGTTTCGCCGCGATAATTCTGGTCTTTGGTGAGGATGAGGGTGCCAGCGTCCGATTTCACCAGATTTGTGCCGTTATTGACGCGACTATCATCAATCACCGTGTCGAGTACGGCCGTAATGGATGCACCCTTTCGCGTGCCATCCCCCACGCGGATCGTCGTGTTGGCGGTTGTGGCGTAAAGATCGTCGCCCGTGACTTTATAAACGCCGCCATCATTATTCGCGAATTGCATCCCGCGCGTCAGAACGTCTGACGCTGTGCCATCGTGCGTCGTGTTTCGGACGGTGACCGTGCCCGCCTGAGCGGCGAAAAGCGCGAATGTACCTTGTGTCCAGGCGCCATCACGCCCGCCATTGACATCCGTCCAGTTGGCATTGTCGGTCGTCCAGGTACCCGTGCCGCCATTGACAACGTTATTCCCCTCCATACCGCCCGGGCCGGGGGACACGGTATCGCCACCGTCCCAGAAAGTCAGGACATTGTCGCTGACAACGAGATTGATCTGATGGTCGATGGATGTCTGGAGCAGCATCGTCGTGCCGGGGTCAGTCTCGACAGAGCCGAGGCGACCATTCGGGCCGATCGCCTCACCGGCACCATTGGCGGTGGCACGATAGCTGGCGGTCGGCACGGCCCCGGAGAGAGATCCTTCATAAGTGTAGATGCGATAGATCCCCTGACCCAGAGGCTCTGATCCCTTATTCGGGCCTGTCACGTTGATGGTGCCACTGAAGACAAGATCGCCCTTCACGGCAACGAGGTCATTATTCTGCCCGCCCTCAGCATTGGCCTGGCCCAAATTCCAGTTTTGCACCGAATTATAGGCGAGGTTGAGATTGCCGTTGATTTTCAGGGTGTCGACGCTGCTCGTGCCTTCACCAGGGGAGAGGGTGGCATTGTCAGCGATGGTGACGTTGCCGCCAATAATGCCCCTACCATGGAGTTGCGCACCGGACTGCACGTTCATATCGCCTGTCGCGCCAGACTGATCACCATCAACCTGTAAGATACCGGAGGCGACTGTCGTGCCGCCCGTGTAACTATTATTACCTGAGAGGATGGTCGTGCCGCTGCCGACCTGGTTCAGCCGTCCCGCCCCTGAAATCGCACCGCGCAACGTGACCTTATCGCTATGATTGATCGTCAGTTCGCCATCATTGGCGATGCTGGCCGTATTGCCGATAAAACCCGTTGTGCCGCCATCGCCGAGCGTTAATCGCGCGCCACTGCCGATGGATGTCGCGCCCGTGTAACTGTTATTACCGGTCAGAAGCTGGGCGCCACCCGCAATCGCCAAACCGCCAACGCCGGAAAAAACGCCCGTATATGTGCCGGTGGCGTTACGGAGAGTCAGCGTGCCGTTCAGCGTGCCATTGCCATTTTCGTTGATGGCATTGACGCTTGCATTGTTGGAGGTGACAGTGAAACTCCCGGATTGAAGCGTCACGTTCCCGCTGCTCGTCGTGCCATCGAGTGTGAGCGTGCCCGTATTGGTGATGTCACCCGTCTGGCTGTTGCTGAGCTTCGCGGTGCCGGAATTCGTAATGGCCTGGAAGGTACCGTTTTCAGCCGTCAACGTGCCCGTATTATCTGTCGCGCCGCCGACCGCACCGCCTTTGACGTCCGTCGTGCCGACATTGCTCAGCGCTCCGGCGATGCGACCACTCAGCGTCAGATTGACTTTTTGAGCGACGTTGGTCGTGCCGGTATAGGTGTTCTGCCCCGAAAGGGTCTGGGTACCTGCAGCGATAATCAGCCCGCCTGTGCCGGACATGACCCCGGCATAATTATTGCCGAATGTGCTGTTGGCATTCGTCAGCGTCAGGGTTTTCTGCCCTAAAATGGTGTTGCCCGTGCCGTCCAGAGCTTTAATGGAAGGCGAAGATGTCGTCACTTCCGAAATATCGAGCGTGCCATTATTATGAACGCCGCTGGACGACTCAACGGTGCCCGAACCGCTCAGCGCCAGCGTGCCCCGGCTGATGGTCGTCGCCCCCGAATAGCTGTTGGCACCCGTCAGCGTCGTCGTGCCCGTGCCGGATTGGGTAAAAGCGCCTGAGCCATCAATGGCCTGCGCGATGGAGACGGTATCACTATGATTGACGGCGAGCGTGCCATTATTATGGATGGCTGAGCTATCGGCGATGCGGCCTGTCGTGTTGCCATTACCCAGTTGCAGCGTGCCGGAGGATATGGTGGTGGTGCCTGTATAACCGTTATTGGCAGTCAGGATCGTCGTGCCAGCGCCGATTTGCGTGACATTGCCCGTGCCGGCGATATTCGTGGCGTGAGTGACGGTGTCAGACCTGTTGAAGGCGAGCGTACCATTATTCGCGGTGACGTAATCGATCCAGCCGGACGTGCCGCCCTCTCCTAATTGAAGCGTCGCACCAGACGCAATCGTCGCCTTCGTCTGGCTCGAGGATTCGTTGCCCGCAAACACCAGCGTTCCGGCATTGACATTGACTGTGACATTTGAAGCAAGACCTGACAGGCGCGAGGGGGCACCGACGATCCAGGTGCCGCTGCCATTTTTATTGACGGTGCTGAAGCCGGTCACAGTGTTGTTGAGCGTGTCCGTGGCGTCGTCACCTGTAAGCGTCAGGATTGCGCCACTCCCGCCCCGCCGATGCTCCCCGTCACGGTTGAGCCGTTATATAATGTGACCAGGTTGACGTAAGAGCCGGTCGTGCTCAGGGCGATATTACCCTTGACCACCGCACCCTTATTATCTGTGAAGACAATGCGGCCATTGCCTGAGTTACCGACAACGGTGCCTGTGCCTTGCGTCCCCGCCCTGATCGTGCCGTAATTATTGATGGTGTTGCCGTATCCTGCCGTGCTGGTATCTGAACCTTCAAACCAGATGGCGGAGGAGGTCGTCGTTTCAATCGAACCGTAATTATTGATGGTGTTGTTGCCGCCTGTCGGGTTGAAGGTCTCACCATTATTGGCGCCACCTGTCTGCACAATGCGCCCTGTCGATTTGATATTAACGATCGTGTTACCACCGAACTCAATCACGTTTGGCCCGGTATTATAAGGGCCGGTGCCGATACCGGCACCCTGCACCGTCCCGGCGATATTCATGACATTCGGGTTGCTTGACGTCCCCGTGCCCATACTGATGGACACGTTCGACGTGTTGATGGTCGCGCCTTACTCTAAATTCAGTGTTTTGATACTGTCATTGCGGCCTGACCCGACCGTTGTCGTGATCGTGCCCGTACACGTGACCGTTCCAGACGTGCCGTCACATGCCGCAAGTGCGGTGGATGCAAGGCAGGTGAGGGAGAGGGAGATAAGTGCCGTGTGAAAAAAATAACAATATCTATATGTTCCGAAGATCATATTTTCGGATGCCTCGAACTCAATGCAAAATATAAAAAGTTTTTTAGGTCAAGTAGCGATCATTACCTTCATGTGATGTGAATAGTCGTGTCTTCACCGGGACGGGACGGTACAACGTGCGAAAGAGTGAAGGCCTCAATGCGATTTGTGAACGATTAGTTTCGAAATGAATGAAAAAAAATTTCGTGTACCAATGATTAATACTTGGAAGCTTTAAGAGATAAATTTTGAGAACTTGTATATCGTCAATCGATTTCACTTCGATTTCACATCGACTTCATATTTTTCCACAATGGTGGAACGGCAATTTTTATTAACCTACAAACTTCGTTAAAGCGGAGTTGAGGTGCGGTGATCGCGATGAGTTTGCCGCTTTTAAAGCCTGATTACTGATGGAATATGCGGTGAATGCGGCGTCGATTCAAATCGGGAGACGCTGAGCCGACAGTCATCAATTTTTTTACCCTGTATGGTGCGGTTAACGCATATCGATGATGCAAAGCGGGAGCACGGCCCGGATATGCCGGATTTATATCCCTCTCCAACCGGTCACGGCGTGGCGCGTCGCCATAGGTTCGTTTCGTTAAACGGAGTGATTAAATCAGCTAGTTACGAAAAAAACATTGTTTCGATTAACATGATGATGAAGTCACGATTTCGTAAAGGCGAAAATCCGACCCATCAGCATCGCCTGAATTTTCCCGATTTCAAAAACCAGGTCTGCTCCCGAAAATGAGTCAATCGGCGGGCGATATCGGCTCGGTTTTAAAAGAGGCTGGTATGTGTCGCTGAAAATGGTGCTCAGGTCGTCGCCGCAAGAAGGGCTGAATAACGGCAGCAAAGGCTTTGCGCACCTATGTTGCGCGTGGCTGTGCAGACGATATGAAAATTTTGTTCCAAAAAAGAACATAAATGCGCTGATCGAAGTTCCAATTTAGAAAAAAAGTTTATTTTGTAGATGAATTTAAATTTTCTCATTTTCAGTAAAATTATACCGGAGCAGCAACCGTTAGGCAAGTAATAAGGTAATTTTTATATATTTACTCCTATTTGATGAGTAAATTCGGCTGACCTATCGGATCAATAGAGGTCAAGATCCTTTCTCCGACCATGAGTTGTCGCGTTGACACGGCGGGAATGCTTGAGGGAACGGTCGCTGCACGCGGATAAATTCCCGGACAAATGACGGTTGGATTCCCGACGCCACCTTATCTGTCGCAGGCACGTCGACGCACATCATCCAGCCCACCCTTTATTTGGATGAAGCCTCCGAAAACCGTGCTACGGCAGAGATATTGTTAGGGACCTGACATCAGCAAATCGGCTCGTCGTCGAGATCGTGAACCCAGGGGGCGTCGATGGTCGAAAATTCTCGGTCGCCAGGTTTCGCCGGGAGGAGGAGACGCCGGGAAAAGTGAATATTCCAGTAGCGTTAATGCTTGCTCTTAAACTTTGGTACGATGTTGGATATTGCTGGCTTCTGCTGCGCAATCACGCCAATTGGCCAATAATTTATAGTCCTGATCAATCGCTCATTTCACGTCATTATCGGCCGTCTGCTTCTTGAACCTGGATTCTTCTAGGAAAGGAGACAGAGTCGTGAGTAAAAGTTCAAACAATTTTTCGGATTCCTTCGCGCGTCGCGATTTCGGCAAAAGTCGCAAAGGCGGCCTTCTCCGAGTGGTCCATAGCGCGCCAGGCACGGATCAGGGCGAGTTCGCTCGGATCTTTGATGACCTCGCTCGGAAGCTTGTTCGACGCAACCGAAGACGGAATGCGAAAGTGATCGAGGGGAACATCGTAAAGATCCGCTAAAGCGCTGATGACGATGAGAGAGGGGAGCTTATGGCCGCGCTCGATCTTGGACAGGTCGGAACGGCTAAAACCTTCAAGGTCCAGCTCTGCGACCACATCATATTGATTGTAGCCGCGAGCCTTACGGAGGCTCCTCAGCTTTTCACCGACGTCATGCATCGCAATATAAAATCACAAAAAAAGGAAAAGGAAGTTCCATTACAGCAATTTTACCCCTTGCGTGAAATGTTCCACTCTGGCACAAAAACAATTGTCGTATTTTTGGTTGTTGGATGCGGGTAATCCACTCCTCCAATTTCAATGAAGCAAAGCTCTTTAACGAGTTATCAGTCATGGTTTCACTCATTTATGGATACAAACTCTCTCTATCATCGCATCCATTGAGATTTCCTCAAAAATTAAGATGCAGGCGGGATGCAAAGCCGGGTGTTTCTGCCTTGTCGCATATGCACGGCGCGGACCATTCGGTTCAATGTCTGAATTCGTCGCATGGCGTGACGCGCCGCTTGAGACCCATTTCAGAAAGCTCGTGCCAACGGCGCATGGCGGCACTGACATGGTCCGGGGCGCGGTATCGATGGGTTGCTGCAAAGGTTCGCAACGTCCTGCGGTCCGATGTCGGGGTCCGCGCGCATCGCTCCTAATGTCGGCCGCGACCGGCAAAAGCCTGTTGAGCGGCGCAGGGCGCGATGGATGTGGTGAAAAAGTGTCGCTTTTAACTGAGTCGAGTCCTTACGCGCCCGCATGGAGGTGCAGCGCGGGCGCTTTGATTGTTTGGCAGGTACGGCATCGCCAGGGTGCGGACCTCATATTTCAATTAACAAGAAAAGTCTGGAGAGCTAAAAATGAGTTCGGACCTGAAACAGCGTATCCCGGTTGAAGATAAACCCATCTCATTATCCGAGCCGATCGCGCCGACAGCGGAACGCCTGAGAAAGTCCGTTTTTACACGCAAGTCGCCCTTTCGTGTGATTTCAACGGTCGAGGCCTTGTTCAATGCCGGCGCGATACAGGATGCCGAAGTTCAGGCTTCCTGTCGGTTGCGGCGGGATTGGCTATATGCACGTTACGGATATTCTGAAAATCAGGAGCCGACGGTGCGCAGCACGCATCTCGTGCATAACGTCCTTTCATGGCGGATGACGCGCGCCCAAGTGGGCCTAGCGCTGACAGAGCTTCGGCATGCCGTCAAAGCACCGATCTTCAACCTGCTGGAATTGATGTTGATTGATGAGCTGAGTTTTTCCGGCATGGCGCGGGTTCTGATGCCGCAACGCAGCGATAATGCCGTGCGTAACAAGGTTTCAGCACAATGCGCACTGGCCTTGAGCACATTGGCCGCTGTTTATGAGGATATGGACCGTGCGCGCAAAATGGATGCGGCTTTTCGTCACAGCACGAAGGCGCCGATACCACCGCGTTGCTCGCCCCACGTAACTCATAAGTGATGCGGATCACGGTAAAGCGGCAATAGGCACTGGCGCTGCATGATCCCGCAGCCACTCGCGTCACACGCTGATGACATGTGGTGGGATCCCTGACGCGAGACGCCCGATACTGGACCGGCAACACGGCATATAGCGGTGGCGCGCGCGTTAACGAGCATTTTCAATAACTCATAAGCATTTCTTAATTTTTGTTGACCGCGCATCAATCAGCATCCTAATTTTGCTTTCAGCCCACGAAGCTGATTTTGTCTGGAGAAGCGAATTGGACAAAAAGTTTGATTACAAGCCCTCCGTCCATCGCGACGAAATCAGACGGATCATGCGCAGAGCCATCCTGACGCGCTCATCGATTAAAAACGGCGATCTCAACAGGTCCGACGTCCTCTCTGACCTTTGTGCCATCCGTGAAACGCTCGAAATTTTTTCCAGCGCGCCGAAAAAAGCCGGTCGCAATACGATGAGCTGGCTTGCCAGCCAGTTGGAAGAAGCATGTGAGCGCCTCGCCGTCATCAATGCGGACGCCAGATGTCCTTCCAATGAGTGAAAAGGTGCCGTCACTTCACAGCGGGCGGCTGACCGGGTATTTTTGATACGTCTATTCGCGTCAGTCTCCCATCAGCCTCTCAAAGGTTATCGACACGTCATCGCCTTTGAAACGACGATGCAACGTGCCTTGTGACAGGATTAAGGGACGCTTACACCCGCCTTGAAAATCCCCGCAATCGCTTCCTGCGCTTCATCCTGAATCTGCTTCAAATGCGCTTCACTGACGAAGCTTTCAGCGTAGATTTTATAGACATTTTCCGTGCCGGACGGTCGGGCGGCGAACCAGCCTTGGGCGGTGCTGATTTTCAGCCCGCCAATCGGGGCGTTATTTCCGGGCGCATGGGTTAGTTTCGCGATAATCGGGTCACCTGCCAGCGTGGTTTCCGCATATTGTTCCGCCTTCAGCGCACCTAGAATACGCTTCTGATCCGGGTCTGCTGGGGCATCGATGCGGGCGTAAAAAGGTGCGCCAAGTTCCCGCGTGAGGTCGGCATAGATCTCGCCGGGCGTCCGGCCCGTTTTGGCGGTGATTTCCGCCGCAAGCAGGCAAAGGATAATTCCATCCTTATCCGTGCTCCACGCCTTGCCCTCTCGGTCCAGAAAGGATGCACCTGCGCTCTCCTCACCCGCAAAGCCCAGGGAGGATGAAGCCATTCCTGCCACAAACCATTTAAACCCGACCGGGGTCTCGATAATGGCGCGCCCCAGTTTCTGCCCGACACGGTCAATCAGGGCGGAGCTCACCAGTGTCTTGCCGATTTTGCAGTTTTCCGGCCAATCAGGGCGGTTCTGGAAGAGATACCAGATGGCGACAGCGAGGTAATGATTGGGGTTCATTAACCCCGAAGGTCTGCAAACGATACCGTGACGATCCGCATCCGGGTCATTTGCGAAAGCGATGTCAAATTGTCCCGCCATGTTGATCAGACGTGCCATCGCATAGGGGGAGGAGCAATCCATGCGGATTTTACCATCCCAATCCGCGGTCATGAAGCCAAATTGCGGGTCCAACTCCCGACTCACGATTGTTGCATTGATACCGAAGCGTTCAATGATGGCCTGCCAGTAATCCAGGGATGCACCGCCCAGCGGGTCAATCCCGATGGAAATCTCCGCGGCGCGAATGGCGTCCATATCAATGACGGACCCGAGAGCGTTCACGTAAGGTGCGACAAAATCAAAGGTTTTGACGCAACGCGCGGTGCGTGCCGCGTCATAGGGAAGGCGTTTGACGTCCTTCAACCCCGCCGACATAAACTGATTGGCCATGTCCTGGATCTGCCCGGTGGCTTTTGTATCTGCCGGGCCGCCGTGCGGCGCATTATATTTGATGCCGCCATCTGACGGGGGATTGTGCGAGGGCGTGATAACGATGCCGTCCGCGCGCGGGGCGCTCTCATCCGCATTATGGACGATGATGGTATGAGAGATGACAGGGGTCGGCGTCAGACGATCATGGGCGTCAATATGAATGGCGACATTATGCGCCGCCATGACTTCAATCACGGTTTTTTGAGCGAGAGCGGAGAGCGCGTGGGAGTCTATCCCGACGAAAAGCGGGCCGGTGATCCCCTCCGATGCGCGATAACGGCATATGGCCTCCGCAATCGCGGCGATGTGGGTTTCGTTGAAACTGCCATGAATTGACGTGCCGCGATGGCCGGACGTGCCGAAGCTGACGCGCTGCGCGGCATCACCCGGCTCCGGGATGCGCGCGTAGTAAGCATCTTGAAGGGCCTGAATATTTGTCAGTTCTTCAGGTGGAAGCGTATGACCGGCCTTCGGGCTGATTTGCGTCATGGCAATCCGTCCTTAATTTCGGGGGAAGGGAAGGCGCAATCAACAAGCATCATGGGCGCCGAAACCTTGAATGCCATAATTGTCCGGCAAGCGAAACCCCGCCATTAACGGTCGAAATACACCCCATTATTGCAACGGGCGACGTGGCAAATCGTTAAAATCGGGCCAATTTGTAGGAATATCGCCATGAAAATGCCTGACGCCCGGAAATCGGGCACGTTCAAGATCGGTGGAACGATGGAAGTCGTGCGCCTCGGATTTGGAACAATGCGCCTGACCGGGAAAGGCATCTGGGGCCCGCCGGCTGACCACGCACGCGCGATTGCCGCGCTCCATCATGCGCGTAAGGCCGGGGTGAACTTCTTCGATACGGCCGACTCCTATGGCCCCTACGTGGCGGAAAACTTTGTCCATGACGCGCTTCATCCTTACCGGAAAATCGTTATCGCCACGAAGGGCGGGCTAACGCGCCATGGCCCGGATATCTGGAAGCCCGTCGGCAACCCGGATTATCTGCGGCAATGCGTCCTGATGTCGATGCGTCGCCTGGGGGTCAAAACCATCGATTTGTGGCAATTGCACCGTATCGGCCCGGATTGCGACGTGAAGCAACAGTTTGAAGCCATCAAAGCGATGCAGAAAGAGGGTTTGATCCAGCATATCGGATTGTCGGAAGTTGATGTTAAAACCATCAAAGCGGCGGAGAAATATTTCAAGGTCGCGACGGTCCAGAATCGCTTCAACCTCGTCGACCGCACATCTGAAGACGTCCTCGAATATTGCGAAAAGCACCACATCGGCTTCATTCCCTGGGCGCCTCTTGCCGCGGGGGCCTTGGCGGATAAGGGCTCGGTTCTTGATCAGCTTGCCAAGGAGAAGAAAGCGCGCAGTGGGCAGATTGCCCTGGCCTGGCTGCTGGCCCGCTCACCCGTGATGCTGCCGATCCCCGGGTCGGGAGACCCCTCTCATGTGGATGACAATGTCCGCGCCGTCGATATCAGATTATCGAAAGCGGATATTGAGGCCCTCGACGCGCAGGGGCGGGACGCGTGGGAAAAATCCCGCAAGGAGCAAAAGTCCTGACGCTGCCCCTTAGCCGACGCTGCCTTTCAACGGCTGATCGTCATGACGGGGCATGGCGAAGCGTTCGGAAATTTGCTCCACCCGCCTGATTTTGCTAGTGAGATCGACCCTGCGCGGCGCGCTCAGACGCGCCGCTTTTTTTGGATAAGTGACCCATGCCGTCGGACCCCGATCGCCTAACGCCGAACCGCAATCCGCGCCATGACGCCTTTGACCCCCGTCGTTTCGGGCCGCGTCATCGCACATGGCGACGATTTGTCGCCGGGACGGGTGCGCTTATCTTGGCCGTGGTGATTGGCAGTGCCGTATTTGTCATTGGCAAGATCTCCCGCATGACGACGGGCCTGCCCAGTGTCGCCAGTCTTGAATCCTATCTTCCCCCGACTGTCAGCCGTATTTACGCGTCAGATGATCGTATCCTGGCGGAGCTGGCGGCGGAAAGGCGTCTTTACACGCCCTTCAATGCAATCCCGGACCGAGTCAAAAAAGCCTTCATTGCGGCGGAGGATAAAAATTTCTACGCCCATCACGGCGTCGACCTCAAAGCGATCCTGCGTGCTGAGTTTGGCAACATCACGCGCCCGAAGGGCCGACGTCCTGTCGGCGCCTCCACCATCACGCAGCAGGTTGCGCGGAACATGATCCTGAACAGCCGCGCCCCGACCCTGGAGCGGAAGGAGCGTGAAGCGCTTCTGGCGATGCGGATTGAGCGCGTTCTGTCCAAACAGAAAATCCTCGAGATCTACCTGAATGGTATCTACCTTGGCCAGGGCGCCTATGGCGTGGCGGCAGCGGCGCAGACATACTTCAATAAACCGTTGGACGAACTGACGGATGCGGAGGCCGCCTATCTGGCCTCCCTGCCCAAATCGCCTTCAAATTACGACCCCTATAAGCATGCGGATCGCGCTGTCGCCCGCCGTAACTGGGTGCTGAGCCGCATGGTCGAAACCGGCGCCCTCAGCGCTGCGGATGGGGCCGCGGCGCAAAAAACCCCGCTTATCGCCAAGGACATGAAACGCTTCGGGCCGATGCCGAATGGTGAGTGGTTCGCCAGTGAGGTGCGGCGTCAGCTTATTGATGATTATGGCGAGACGCGCGCATTGGAAGGGGGGCTTGAAGTGCATACCAGCCTCGACCCCCGCCTTCAGGATGCCGCAACCCGTATCCTGCATGAGGGGCTGATGGAATATGACCGTCGGCGCTCCCGTTGGCGCGGGCCGGTCGGGCATGTCAATTTGGTGGCGCTTCGACATGGCGACCCCGAAGCCATGCAGAAATTGACCCCGCCACCGGGTATGTTGCCGCAATGGCGTCTGGCCGTCATATCGGACTCACGTCGGGGCACGGTCGCATGGGTCGATAAGCCCCGACCCGATATGTTCAAAAAAGCGACGATGTCGCAAATCCTGCCCCAGGATTTCTCATGGATGAAATCCGGAGACCCCAGGCTCGGTGAGGGCGATCTCATCATGATTGAGCCCATTAAGAACAGCCCATTCGTTGCAATACGGCAGATCCCTGAAGTGCAGGGCGCGCTGATCAGCCTTGATGCGCATACAGGGCGTGTCCTGGCGATGGTGGGAGGGTGGTCCTTCAAGCAGTCGCAATTCAACCGCGTCACCCAGGCATTGCGCCAGCCAGGTTCGTCCTTCAAGCCTTTCGTCTATCTTGACGCGATGGAAAATGGTGTCCCGCCCTCCGAGAAATTCGATGATGCGCCCATTTCCTTCGGCACATGGCACCCGATGAATTATGAAAAGGATAATTGGGGCCCGACAACGTTGCATGATGCGCTGCGTGAAAGCCGCAACCTCGTTACCATCCGCCTCGCCGCCTATCTGGGAATGAATTCTGTCGCAAAGATGGCGCAGGATGTCGGACTCGTTGATAAAATGCCGCATGTTCTGCCCGCCGCACTGGGCGCCGTCGAGACCACGGTATTGAAGGAGGCCGGGGCTTACGCGACGCTCGCTGCAGGCGGCAAGCGCGTCACCCCGCATCTGATCGATACAGTGCTCGACCGTGACGGCAGCGTACTCTATCGCGCAGCGGATGCGACGCTTGAAACAGCCGAGCAGGCTGCCGACCCGCAGAAAACCCCGTCTGGCAAACCGGATCAGTCGGCACGTCAGAAAGAGACGTCAGACGTTGACGCGCAGACCGTGTCCGTGCCGCATATTGTCAGCACGCAGCCGCAGATCGCCAGCCCGGAAAGCGCTTATCAGGTGACGTCCATGCTTCAGGACGCCATAAGGCGAGGGACGGGACGACGCGCCGCTGTGGATATTGATCGTGAAATCGCGGGCAAGACCGGCACATCTCAGGATTTCCGTGACGCCTGGTTTGCCGGTTTTGCGCCGGATATCGTGACGGTCGTTTGGGTGGGGTATGACACGCCGCGCTCCCTGGGGCGAAATGAAACAGGGGGGCGCGTGGCCGGCCCGATCTGGAACCGCTTCATGAAATTTGCGCTGGAGGGGCGGCCGACGTTGCAATTTCGTGTGCCGGATGGGATCACCCTTGCGCGCTACGATACGGGGCGACTGATGGCCGTTGACGGCTTCAAAGCCGATGAAGCGCCGGGCGCATCGATTGCGCTGCATGGTTACGGTGCGGGCACGGAGCCCCTTAATGCGTCCGATACGGGTGCGGATGTCGCCACATCTGAGGATGATATGATGCCTCCAGGCGATATTGAGGCAACCGCGCCCCTGGCAGAGGCGCTGCCGCCGCCCTCACCGCCATCCGGCGCGGAAACGGCACCAGCAACGCAATCTCAGAGTGACATTGGCCTTGGAGGGCTTTATTAACACGGTGCAGAATCCTGTCGGGCCCTGCGTCATGCCCCTGCCGAACCATGCCGACACCGCCTGACGGGCGATTGATGGAGAAATTTTATGTCCGCGGAAAGCGACGCGCTTCATGAGCAGATCAAGCAGTCAGTGGCACTGCTGAGGAGGCATCTTTGACTGGGATGCTGCCCAATCCCGCCTCGCAGAACTAAATCACAGGTCGGAAGACCCGGATTTATGGAATAATGCGGAAGCCGCGCAGAAGCTGATGCGGGAGCGCACGCTTCTTTCCAATCAGATCGAAAATGTCCTTCAGATTGAGCGTGACGCGGCGGATATGGTCGAACTCACCAGCATGGCGGAGGAGGAGGGCGACGCGGATACCGTTGCCGAAGCCGTTGCGACCCTCAAAAACCTGGCGGAACAGGCGCATATGCGTCAGATTGAAAGCCTCCTTTCGGGCGAGGCGGACAGTAATGACTGTTATCTTGAAGTCAATGCCGGGGCCGGTGGCACAGAGGCCCAGGACTGGTCGGAGATGATGCTGCGCATGTATATGCGATGGGCCGAGGCGCATGGCTATAAAGTGACGCTGATGGAAAGCAGTGAGGGGGAGCAGGCCGGAATCAAATCCGCCACCATCCTCGTCTCAGGCCCTAACGCTTATGGGTGGTTGAAGACAGAAGCCGGCGTGCATCGCCTCGTGCGTATTTCGCCTTTTGACTCCGCAGCGCGTCGTCACACATCATTTGCTTCCGTCTGGGTTTACCCCGTCGTCGATGACACGATCGAGATCGCGGTCAATGATGGGGATCTGAAAGTTGATACGTTCCGCGCCTCGGGTGCGGGGGGCAGCACGTCAATAAAACGGACTCCGCGATACGCATCACCCATATCCCAACCGGCATTGTCGTTGCCTGCCAGACGGATCGCTCCCAGCATCGCAATCGCGCCACGGCGATGGAAATGCTGAAAGCCCGTCTTTATGAGGCGGAACTGCAAAAGCGGGAGGCCGCTGCCGCCGCGACTGAAGCCGCCAAGACGGACATCGGATGGGGTCATCAGATCCGCTCATATGTTCTGGCACCCTATCAGCTCGTCAAGGATCTGCGGACAGGTGTCGAGAAAGGGAACCCGGATGCCGTTCTCGACGGGGCTTTGGATGACTTCATGTCCGCTTCCCTGGCGCAACGGGCCGGTGCCACGCGTTCCGCTGCGAGTGCGGCCGCGCAGTAAAAGTGAGGGATGAAGCTGTGTTGAACATGGCTTCACCCCTTCCGGCCTGTTATGTCGATAAATTATCGTGTCAATTGCATGACGCTATTTTACCAGCATTGATCGGCGCTCAGTGACGGCGTAAAATTGCAGCTTATCGACAATAATAATATCGGAAAAACACTGTGAGAAATGGGTTTAAACGTAGCTTGACAAAGTCATGCGCGGCCTTCTGCGTCGCGATATTCGGAGGCGCACAAATCCCGGCCAGTCAGGCCGCGGGGCGGGTCCATACAGAGACGCTTCTGGAAACGCAATCCTCCTGGGATGGCACGCCATATGAGGCCTATCCCGCGGGCACGCCGCAATTATCGGTGTTGAAAATCGTCATCCCGCCAGGAACTGCCTTGAAGTGGCACCTGCATGATGTCCCGAATGCGGCTTATGTGGCGAAGGGCTCCCTGACTGTTGAGCGGCATCAGGATGGGCTGCACAGATCCCTCAAGGCTGGCGAGGTTCTGCCTGAAATGGTTAAATCCATGCATCGGGGGATCGCAGGCCCTCAAGGCGCGACGTTAATCGTGTTTTATGCTGGTAAAAAAAATGTACCTCTCTCGAGGCCATAAGGACGGGTCCTTACGAAATAAAGACGCCTGACCTCCTGCCCGCCATGCGAGGTCGAATCGGGGCGAGACGGGTTAGGGCGCGCATCGAATCTCGTTACTGGTAAAGCTCTGCGTCATGTTTCCCGTTAAACAATGTGAATTTTTATGATGTCGGGCGCGCCCCTCATGAGTCTTTTCCGCGCGCAAAGCCCGCTATCACTCCTCGGCGGAGGAAGATGCAGATGGGGGCACCTTGACGCGATGCGTGACTGAAAATGAGAATCTCTTAAATTCGCGTCTTGCCATGCGCACCATTTCGAAGGCAAAATCACCGTGTCTGCCCATATCTGCTTGTTTTCTGCAGGGCCGGGTTGACCTCCTTACGCGCTGGTGTTGTTCAATGGCGGTTGAGACTCGCATTGTCGGATCGTCATGTGATAAGCACTTTTTAAGATATAGGATTCGGTGTAAGCGACTAAAATTGTTAGGTTGTTTCTCATCGTTTCGGGTTGGCCATGATTTTGGCGGTGGCCTGATTTAACTCTGTTGATCCATGGGGTGGCGTTATCGATGAACTACGTCGAGCAGCAAGGCAATCGTACGAAGTATATCATCGTCGGCGTCATTGTGGCGGTGCTGATCCATGTTGTTGCGATCTGGGCATTGATGAATGGCCTGGGGTCTAAGCTCGTCCAGCACTTTAATCCCCCGATCAAGACCAAGATCATCCGTGAGACACCGCCTCCGCCGCCCCCGCCCCCACCACCACCGCCGCCGAAATTGACGCCGCCCCCACCGCCTTACGTGCCGCCGCCACGAATTCAGATTCAGCCGCCGCCGCAGAAGCAGGCCATCAAGGAGGTCACGCACGTCAAGCCCCCGACGCCCCAGCCACCTGCGGCACAGATTGACCGGAACGCACGCGCCGCGGGTGACCACTCCGCCGGAGCCAGCCCCATTAATGGCGCTCGGCCGGAATATCCGGATGAAATGCGAGAGGAAGGGCGGGAAGGGCGTGTCGTGGCGACCTGCGACATCAACCCGGATGGGCGGCCGGCCAATTGCCACATTTCCCACAGTTCTGGCGGCCCCGCCTTTGTTGAAGCGGCCGAAGATTTTCTCCATCGCGTGAAATATGCACCGGCTGTCGTCAATGGCGTGGCTGTGACTGAGCATCACCATGTCATCAATATTGACTTCGCGCTGGATGAGTAGGGGTGACATGTCGGCGTCCGGAGTACGCGCGCAGAGATATGACTTTCCCGGATGTGGGGCGTTTGGACTCATGATGGGTTTACGGGGACGCGGCAGCGCCGGTCTCCATGTCTGGCCGGCGTCGCCGGGCCCGGTCGGGGTTGCCGCCGGTGTCCGCTTGGCCAAGACACGTTTCAACCGGCTTTTTACATAGGATATGGAGATCATGACGAGATTGTTCCGCGTTTCCGCGCTCGCCGCTCCCGCCCTGGCTCTGACCCTTGCGGTGGCGCCAGCTGCGGCGTTGCTGCCCCAGATTTCTTTCGCCCAGACGACCGGGGATGCGGCATCGTCCCAGCCTGCTTCACAGCCTGACGACAGCCCTGCGGCAATATCGGCCGCGCCGGCCAATGCCGCGCCGGAGGCTGAAGGCAGCGCGGCCGACGCTTCGGCACCCGCACCTGATGCGGCTGACGCAGCGCCTGCCAACCCGAATGACGCCGCCGCGCCGGAGGTGCAGGTGCCGCAGGCGACGGTGCAGGATAATCCCTATGGCCTCAAAGCGCTGTGGGCCGGTGGCGACGCGGTGGCGCGCTCAGTCCTTCTGATCCTGGTTGTCATGTCGGTCGGCACATGGATCATCATGGTCCTGAAATTTATTGAGCAGGCCAAGATTTTCTCCTCCGCCAAGGCGGCGGCAACTGATTTCTGGAGTCAGTCGTCCCTTGAGAAAGGTGCGGCCGCGCTAAGTGAGGATTCACCCTTCCGCTACGTTGCGGAAACCGGGGTCTCCGCAGCCCGTCACCATGAAAATTCGATGCGGGATGCTGTTGACCTTAATAGCTGGGTCGCGACCTCCATCCAGCGTTCCGTCGATATGATCAACTCACGCCTTCAGGGTGGGCTTGCATTCCTCGGCACGGTGGGCTCCACATCGCCGTTCGTCGGTTTGTTCGGCACGGTCTGGGGCATTTACCACGCGCTGACGGCGATCGGCATTGCCGGTCAGGCTTCCATCGATAAGGTCGCTGGCCCTGTCGGTGAAGCATTGATCATGACCGCGATCGGTCTGGCGACGGCGGTCCCGGCTGTGCTGGGCTACAACCTGCTGGTGCGCCGCAATAAGGGCGCGATGGACCGCGTCCGTAATTTCGCCGCCGATGTTCAGGCGGTGCTGCTGGGCGGTTATCGTCATGGTGTGGCGGAGCAGGCTGAGTCGGCTTCCCCGACGACAATCACATCTTCCAGCCGGGTGGACTGAATATGGGTATGAATGTCGGTTCAGGCGGTGAAGACGAGGGTGAAGTCGTTTCGGCGATCAACACGACGCCGCTTGTCGACGTCATGCTGGTTTTGCTGATCATCTTCCTCATCACCATTCCGGTCGCGACGCACACCGTCAAGGTCGCGCTTCCCAAGGCGAAGAACCAGCCGACGCACACGCGACCGGGCAATGTCGTGCTGGCCGTCACGTCGGACGGGCGAATGTTCTGGAATGAACGTCAGATCACCAGTCGGCAGGATCTGCTTTCCCGATTGGAGAAAGTGGCTGTCATGCAGCCACAACCGCAGGTGCAGATCCGCGGTGATGAGAAAGCGCGCTATGAATCAGTCGGGCGGATCGTGGCAACCTGCCAGGAGGCCGGGATCTCCCGCGTTGATTTCATCACAGAGCAACCACATAGTTAGGCATGTCGGATGCATCTCTAACGGGTGCGTCCCATGTCAGGGCTGATCAGACTTTAAGACTTTGCTTCCATTGAAGCAGGTTGGATTTTCGAAGGGGAGGGCGTCGCTCATGTCCATGAGTGTCGGAACCGAAAGCACGCATGAAGATGAGGGCATCGTCGATATCAACACGACGCCGCTCATCGACGTCATGCTGGTTTTGCTGATCATGCTGATCATCACCATTCCATTACAGACGCACTCCGTGGCCCTGCAATTGCCGCAGGGCAATCCGCCCCCCTCCAACGCGCCACCCCATGTGGTGACGGTGGGGATTGATTTCGATAATCAACTGAGCTGGAATGGTGAGCCCATCACCAGCGAGGAAGATCTCCAGGCGCATTTTCAGGCGGCAGCCGCCATGCCCGATCAGCCGGAAATGCATATTCATCCGGATCGCCTCGCAAGTTACAATGCTGTCGCGCATGTCCTCGCTGACGCCCAACGTTTGGGCGTCGAGAAACTGGGCATCGTCGGATCGGACCAGTTTATGGATGAGGGCCAGTAAATGGCGCGTGTTTTCGCTTTTCGTCACTTGATTCTTGGCAGTGCTGCTGCTTTTGGCCTCGTCGCCCTTTCCGCCGCCCCGGGTGGGATCGTCCAGACGGCGAACGCGGCCTCCCCGTCTGCCGATATTCTGTCCAATGCGGTGGGGAAGCCACTTCAGGCGGCGTCAACGGCACTGAGTCGGAAATCCTATGCCAGAGCGATGGAAGCCGTCGCGAAAGCTGATGCTGTCAAAGGTAAGACGGATTACGAGACCTACACAATCAACCAGATGCGCGCCGCGATCGCTTCAGCGAGCGGCGATCACGCGGCGGCGTCCCGCGCTTATCAAGCGCTGATCGCGTCTCCACGGAGTTCCGCGGGTGAAAAACATCAGATGATGATGGCGCTTGCGACGAATGCCTATACGGCCAAAGATTATGGTCACGCTGTCACTTACATCCAGCAATATCTCAAATCCGCCGGGCCGAATGCGCAGATGCGGAACCTGCTTGTGCAGGCTTATTACCTTCAGGGCGATTACGCCAACGCTGCTAAAACCCAGCGTGTCGTGGTTGATGCAAAGATCCATGCGGGTCATAAGCCGAGCGAGAACGCATTACAGTTCCTCGCCACCTGCTACAACCAAACCCACCAGGCGGATCAGGAAACGCACGCGTACGTTCTATTGGCGAAATACTATCCGAAACCGGGATATTGGGAACGCCTGATCCATGACCTCGCGGTGCAACCAAAAATGGCGCCGAGCCTTCGCTTCAACCTCATGCGCCTGCGTGCGGTAACTGGCACGCTTCGTACGCCGGGTGAGTGGGTCGATATGTCGGAGCGCGCCGTTCAGCTGGGGTTGCCGCAGCTCGGCTTGACATTGCTCGATCAGGGCCTCAAAGCCCGCCTGATTGGTAACGGTGCGGATGCCGCACGAATGCAGAGGCTCCGCGCCCTGATGGTGTCTCGCGTCAAAGAAACGACGGCCCATCTCGCAGAGTTGCAGAAAGAGGCCTCCAAGGATGGCACGGGTCAGGCGGCTGTGAAGACCGGCTATAATCTGATCCTGGCCGGAAAGATCGATGACGGCGTCCGTCTGGTGCAGGAGGGCGCATCAAAGAGCGCCGGTTCTGATAAAGCCATCGCGCAGCTCCATTATGCGATGGCGTTGCGTGACGCGGGGCGGACGCAGGCCGCCATCAAGGCGTTCGACGCTGTTTCGGGTGAGGCGACGGCGGAGAATCTCGCGCAATTATGGGAGATCATCACCCGTCATCCGGCTGTGCCCGCAGCGCATTAATCTCGCCGGAGTGAGGTCGGCGCGAAACGTGCGCCCCAAACAGAAATCTCATAATTAGAAAGTGATGAAGCCGCGATTCTTCCTCGGGAAGGGTCGCGGCGCGTCGTTTCAACCGTCAAAATCCAGGTGCAGACGGGGTGCCGTCTTCAAACGCCGCGCTGAACACGGCTTTACCTACGGCAAAAGGCGCTTCTCTCGCCGGGGCCAGGCCGTCACGAAGCTTGTCACAATGCGACCTCGGCAGGTTCCACCCATGGTGGGTCATCAAAGCCAAGAAGCCTCCATCACCGCGACCCGCACATCGTCGATCCTGACGGTGCACTCGTGCGGCAGACGGGTCGACAGGCTTTGAAGTAACATGTGCAGAGATCAGACCCTACATTGGCCCGATCGCCTCAGTTTAGAAAATATAAAGGTAAACAGAAAATTTATGATAGTAATATTAAAAGAATGATTCACCGTTTTCTATTAGAACTTTGGTAAAATAATTACATTATCATCCTAATAAGTCCCTAGTATTGTGAAATAATAAGTCATATTTAGAAACATTCAACAACAATGAGCGAAAGTTTCGTTGACGTCTTCACTTTTTGACGACGCTAACGAAGAAGCTGGTGTTTTTAATCGATTTCCACGGCAAGATTGCTTACGCTCTTCCCATGAAGACGCTTCCATCGCCCCATTCCTTGCCGCCCCGCATACTCATCGTTGAAGATGACGCCGGGATGCGCACCCTCGTGCAGCGTGCCCTACAGGGGGAGGGGTATCGTGTCCGCGGTGTTGAAAGCGGGGACGAGATGTGGGATGCGCTCGCCAACGCCGCTGTCGACCTCATCATTCTTGATGTCATGCTCCCCGCCGTGAGTGGCATTGAGCTTTGCCGTGCCCTCCGTGCCGGATATGGCAAAAGCCATGAGGGAGAAGCGCCCCTGCGTCAGACGCCGATCATCATGCTTTCCGCCCGTGGCGGGGAAGGGGATCGCGTGCTCGGTCTGGAAATCGGTGCGGATGACTATGTGGCCAAGCCTTTCAGCCAGAAGGAGTTGCTGGCGCGCGTCCGGGCGGTGTTGCGGCGCGGCCAGACGCAGATGGCGCGTGAGGGGGCAAGGCGGGAGAGGCTACGTTTCTCCGGCTGGACGTTGGATCTGCGCCGCCGGGAACTGCTTGACCCGTCAGGCGCCGCCATCGAAATTTCCGGCGCGGAGCATGATCTGCTCATCAGCTTCCTCGATAATCCCCAGCGCGTCATCGCGCGGGACCGATTACTGGAACTATCCCGCACGCGCCTCGGAGATGCCTCCGACCGCAGCATAGACGTGCTCGTCAGTCGTCTCCGGCGTAAGCTGGGTGATGATGCGGATAAACTGATCCGTACGGTCCGCGGCACAGGTTATTTCTTTGTCTCTGAAGTTGAGCGTCTCTGACTTTTATGGTGACGCATCTTGTCATCCCCTTGTGCGGTGCGGGGCGCTGAAATTTGGTGCCGCCTCACGCTACGCAGGAGGATGACGCCCGCGGCGCCATCCGCATCTGGCCGATCGGCCTGACGGGTCGCGTCAGTATCGTGGTCCTCGCGGCGATCTGCGCCGTGTTTCTCGCTTCCTCATTTATTTACCGCCAGGCGCAGATCAGTCAGGTCAGTGTCGTGCGCCTCTCCGTCCTCGCGGAGGAACTCAGCGCCGACCTTGATATGCTTCATGCTGTCCTCCCCCGCAGGAGGCCGGTGATTGTGGCGCGGCTCTCCAACCCGAATTTACGCCTCTCCATTCGGGAACATCGTGAAGGCGAGGAGATGGAGGATGGGCAATGCCTCGCGCCGGGTGTGGATTCCCTGGGTTCAGCACACGCCATGTTGAGCAATGCGCATCTTTGCGTGGCGGATCTCGGTTCGGAGACGGTCGGGATCCGTGGCGCCCTGGCAATTGACGGGGAACAGGACCTCGTTTTTGAAATGCCGCACGTCCTCGTCGTCACATCCATGAATGGCGCGGTCGCGATTGCCGCCATCACGGCTGTCGCTGTCTGCGGTGTGGCGGCCGTCCTCATCCGCGCATTGAGCCTTCCCCTGCGGACCCTGTCCTCCGTCGCCAATCATCTCGGCAATGAGGATGAAGACGCACGCACTGTCGTCAATGAGGCAGGCCCGCGGGAAGTGCGTGGCCTAGCCCATGCGATCAATGCGATGCAGACGCGTATCCAGAAACTTATTGAGGATAAAACTTCTGTCCTTGCGGCTGTCTCACATGATCTCCGCACGCCCTTGGCCCGCCTGCGCCTGCGGGCCGATTTTCTGGAGGATGAGGAGGCGCGCCTCGCCATCGTGACGGATATTGATGAGATGGAGGCCATGATTAATGGCGTTCTCGCTTTTCTGGCCGGTAATAGTGACCCGGAAGTCCCACGCGTTGTTGATCTCGTCGCCATCATCTCAACCCTCCTGGACACGCAGGCGGATCAGGGACGTAAAACCGCCTATAGCGGCCCGGATCGCTGCCTTCTGACATTGCGGCCCATCGCCATCAAGCGCGTCTTCGCGAACCTCATTCAAAATGCCTGTGTCCATGGCGGCAGTGCGGAGGTGACATTGAGCGTTGAGGAAAGCCGTATCATCATCTCTGTGACGGATCACGGTCCCGGCGTGCCCGAGCAGGATCTCGCACGCATTACGGAGGCTTTTTACCGCGTGGATCACTCCCGGTCCCGCCAGACAGGCGGGGCGGGGCTGGGGCTTGCCATCGTCAAACGGGAGGTCAGGCGTGCCAATGGTCGCCTCAGCTTCCGCAACGTTCAACCCTCGGGCCTTGAGGTGCAGGTGATGCTGCCGCGTGAGGTTTCACCCTGAAAAACGGCCTTGCCGCCCGTGTGTCACGGTCTCGGCGCGCCAGATTTTAAAACCTTGCCCTGTCCCCGCCCCTTGCATATCGTGGCCCCACGTCGCATTTGAGGCAGAGCACCGTATGAGTGAGGATATCATGTTTATTGAGACCGAAAACACGCCAAACCCTGCGACGTTGAAATTTCGTCCAGGCTGCCGCGTCACAGGTGACGGCCTGACGGCGGATTTCGCCTCGGCCGCGGCCGCGCAGGGGCGCTCCCCCCTCGTTGAAGCGCTTTTTGCGATTGATGGCGTGACCGGCGTGTTTCTTGGCGCTGATTTCATCTCCGTCACCAAATCTGACCTGTCAGACTGGGCGGACCTCAAACCTGCCATTCTGACGGAAATCGCCTCTGCCCTGACGCATGGCACGCCTGTTCTGCTCTCAAAAGGGGAGGAGCAGGCTTACGAAGTTGCCGAGCAGGATCGTGAAGTCGTGGCGCGTATTCGTGAATTGCTTGACACGCGTGTCCGCCCGGCCGTGGCGGGGGATGGCGGTGATATTGTGTTTCGCGGATATCAGGATGGCGTGGTGCGTCTTTCCATGCAGGGTGCCTGCGCGGGGTGCCCGTCATCCCGTGCAACGCTCAAGCACGGCGTGGAAAATATGCTGCGCCATTATGTGCCGGAAGTCAAAGAGGTCGAACAAGTGGAGATGTCGTGACGGATCTTCCGGGCGCGGGCGAGAACGCGCCATATATCGAGACACCCACAGTCGATGAAATTCAGCCTCAACCTACCTCGCCTCATGACGCGGGTGAGGGATCGGCGCCGGTCAATGTGGATTTTAGCGCGGCTTTGGACCCGGCTGCCCTGGATCAGATTTTCCGTGCTGCGCGCACGCCGATCAGCTGGTCCTCCCGCCCCGTTACGGAAGATGTGGTGCGCGCGCTTTACGACCTTGTCAAATGGGGACCAACCTCCGCCAATTGCAGCCCGGCGCGTTTTATCTTCCTGACGTCGCGAGAAAGTCGGGGGTTGATCCGGCACGCTTTGTCCGGCCCCAACGTGGAACGTTTCCTGGATGCGCCGCTCGGTGTCGTCATTTGTCAGGATCCGATTTTTTTTGATCACTTGCCCGAACTCAATCCAGAAGAGAATTTAAGGGACTGGTTCGCCTCGGATGTGGGATTGGCCGAAGAAACCGCTTTCCGTAATGCGACGTTGCAGGGCGGCTACCTGATTATGGCGGCCCGCGCGCTTGGCCTCGCCGCCTGGCCGATTTCCGGCTTTGATAGTGACGATGTTGAGGATGCGTTGATGGCCGAGACGGGTTGGCGCGCCAATTTCCTGATGGGAATCGGCTATCCGGGTGAAACCCCGCCCCCGGAACGGGCACCGCGACTTGACTTCCATACTGCCTGCCGCCTGTTCTGACGGGTTCACCATGAGGAAGACGGGCGACCCGGCACGGTTTGAAAACGCGCAAAATCGACGCATATTGGTTTTTAATGCCGCGCCGGCAGCAGATGCGCCGGGTGGCGTCATCGCCGCCCTGACAGGGGGAGAGGTCATTTCCCAACGCGCTCTCCTCGGGCGCGGCGCGTCGGAGATGATGGTGACGCTTCTACAGGATGTGCTCAACGCCGCGGGATGGCGGGAAAAGGGGCCGGATGCGATTGCCGTGGTGCGCGGTCCCGGCTCCTTCACCGGACTACGCGCAAGCCTTGCTTTGGCCGCTGGTCTGGCCAAAGGTTATGAATGTCCGCTTCATGGAGTTTCAATCGGCGCATGTTACCGCGCGGAGACTGAAATGCAGCAGGAGGTTTGGACGGCGACACGCGCGCGCCGTAACCGGATCTTTCTGGAGAGACCGGATGGCACATTCTGGGCGGGTGCGCCCGATGCCGCGAACATACCCTCCGGTAGATTGATTGTCGGCGACGCGTCCTCCTGGTTGCATGATCACCTGGCAATGACGCATCTCTTCCGTTCAGACATGGATCAGCAACCATCGCCGGGTGCGATTGCCGCGGCAGCGCGGCACGAGCCGCCTGTGGACCGTGTTACACCGCTTTATGTGGACCCGCCTGAAGCAAAGCCACCTTTGGCCGGGCTCCGACCTGCCCCGATCCCGTGATGGGGGGCTGGCCTGTTGACGCGGTCGGCCCGGAAGCCGCCAGGCGACTTTCTCACCTTCATGAAGCGTGTTTTCCGCAAGGGGAAGCGTGGTCAGCCCCGAATATGAGAAATCTGCTGGCTATGCCGGGATGTTGCGCCTGGGTGGTCGCGACTGATGACGGTCTGGCCGGAATGGTCATTGCGCGGAAAGCGTTGGATGAAGCGGAAATTCTGACAATTTGCGTCGCGCCGGATTATCGGCGCCGCGGCGTCGCGCAATCGCTCATCGAGAGAATGTCCGAGTCGATGAAATGCGCCAAAGTGGAAAGGATTTTCCTTGAAGTGCGCGCCGACAACGCGGCCGCGCGATCGCTTTACGCGGCGGCGGGGTATAATAGGTGCGGCTTCCGGGCAAATTACTATAGTGACGGTGGCAACGCCATCGTAATGTGCGCCAATTTGTCGGACAGTCTCTGACAAATTTTTACATGCTTCCGGCAAATAGAGTTAAATTTCGATTAAACACGCACAGTGTGCCGTGCAGTCATTACTACGTGTGATCATCTATAAAAAATTTTATTTAGTATATATTGGCACTTTACTTACTTAAAAACAAACGTTGCGTTATTTAACCTATCATGTCACTACACGTCTCACGAGTATACTCATTTACCAAATGATTCTTCTTGCTATTATTGGATTTTTAGGTTAAATCTTTTCAAAATCAAATTCTAAAGTTCCAGGTGATGTTAATGAAGAGCCCAGCCTCAGACGTGTCGCTCCATGCCTTGACTGCCCAAATAATTTCCTCATATGTCTCGAATAATGAAATCGAAACCGATGATTTAATGGCGCTCATCAAGTCTGTGCACCTCGCAATGATGGCGCTCGCCCGTAAAGAAAACGATGAAGCCAAACCAGTACCCGCTGTTCATCCCAAAAAATCGGTCTTTCCGGATTATATTATTTGTCTCGAGGATGGTAAGAAACTTAAATTACTGCGACGTCACTTGCACACCGTCTATAAAATGACTCCGCAACAATATCGGGAGCGGTGGGATCTCCCGCCTGAATATCCGATGGTGGCGCCGAATTACGCTAATCATCGTTCTCAACTTGCGCGACGTATTGGTCTGGGTCATCGCCGCTGACCCTCAAGCAAGGCGTCCTTTCAGGCACGTTGCCTGACATCCCCCATCGTTCCTGAAAAGTTTCAACCAGGTCCCGTCGTACAGCGGAGAACTTCAGCATCGCTGTAACGTTCGGGGGTGAAGCTGCCGACTGCGCTGTATGAGGCTTTGTTGGCGTCAATTCTTGGCAAACGGGATGAACTCGGATACGATCAACTCCGTCCATACCCGCCTTGCTGAAAGCCGAAGCGATACGCAATGTCATCCAGGAACGAGTCAATCATAGAGCGGCTTTGCATTGATCATGGCCTCAAAATGACGGGTCAGCGTCGCGTCATTGCCAAGGTTCTTTCGGAAGCGGAGGATCACCCTGACGTTGAAGAGCTTTATCGACGCGCATCATCTCTTGACCGGCGCATATCCATCGCGACAGTCTACCGAACCGTGCGTCTGCTTGAGGAAAAGGGCATTCTGGAGCGGCGGAATTTCGGTGGCAATCGCGCGCGCTACGAGGCGAGTGAGCCTGAAGATCACCGGCATTATCATATTATCGATATCGACACGGGCCATGTTGTTGAATTTGAGGATGCGGCATATCGTGACATGATACGCGAGATCGCCCACAAGCTCGGTTTCGACCTTGTTTCCCACCGCCTTGAATTGTTCGGAAGGCGGCTTCCGGCTTCCGGGCGAAAGAAACTCCCGGGTGAGCCGATATGACCGCGAAGCCGCGCCAGGCCGAACTCCTGAAAATGCTGATTTCGGATGGTGCGCCTAACCCGCCTGCTGGTTCTCTCTCCACACTGGACCTGTCACGTGATTCCCTGCCTGAATTACGGGCGGGTGCGCTGGGCGTGCGGATCGCGGAGAACAGGGCGGAACGTGAGGCGGCGCAGGCGCTGCGTTATCGCGTCTTTTTTGAAGAAATGGGCGCGCATCCCAGTGCGGCCGCCCTCAAGTCGCGTCGGGACGTGGATGATTTCGACGATATTGCGGATCACCTTCTCGTCATTGATCATGATATTTCATCGGGCGCGGAAGGCGTTGTCGGTACTTACCGACTTTTACGAAGTGATGCCGCCGCCAGGATCGGTCGTTTCTACACGTCTGGTGAGTATGATATCTCGGTTCTGACGGATTTTCCGGGTCGCCTTCTCGAAGTCGGGCGCTCCTGCGTGGATCAGCGCTACCGAGGGCGCGCCGCGATGCAGCTTCTGTGGCGCGGCATCGCCTCCTACATTTTCCTGCACCGTATCGACGTCCTGTTTGGCTGTGCCAGCCTGCCGGGCACGGACCCATCGTCCAAAGCGCAGGAGCTTACTTATCTTTATCATAACCACCTTGCCCCGCCCGCACTCCGCATCCGCGCGCTGCCGGAGCGCTATGTCTCCATGCAGCTGACGGACCCGCATAGTCTGGACCATCGAAAGTGCCTCGCGCGCCTGCCACCTTTGATTAAAGGCTATTTGCGTCTCGGCGGGTTTGTCGGTGACGGGGCGGTGGTGGACGCGCAGTTTAACACGACGGACATCGCCGTCCTCGTCAAAAGTGAGCTCCTCGCGGATAAATATTACCGCCATTATGAGCGTCGGCTACGGGATGCCCTGGAATAGAGGCCTCTCTCAACCCCAGTTTATCGACAGAAAAATTGTCCGGACCTAAAGCCCCTAAACTGCGTCGATTCCGTCCCGCATTTATCTGCTTCCTCTCCGGCCTTTTCGCCGCGACAGCTTACCCACCCCTTTATTTTCTCCCCGGGCTTATTTGCGGCGTGTGGCTTCTCTACGGGTGCGCCCGGCAGGCGGCCTCCTGGCGGCAAGCCGCTTTTTGCGGGCTGGTTTTCGGGTTTGGCCTCAATCTTGGCGGACTTTACTGGCTGACACATGCCGTGCTGATGGGCGGACGGCAATTCTGGTGGGCGGTGCCGCTGGCGACGCCCGGCTGTGCGCTGATCCTGGCGCCTTTTATAGCGGTGCCGAGCCTGTTGGCGCGGAGATTTTCCTCTGGCTGGGGCAGCATCCTCATTTTTGCGGGTAGTTGGACACTCACCGACATGTCCCGCATCTTCCTCTTTTCCGGCTTTCCGTGGAATCCATTGGGGGCGGACCTGACCTTTCCCGGCAATGGGGGCACCGTCCTGACGCAGATTGCCAGCATCATCGGTGTTGATGGGCTGACATTCTGCCTTGTCTTCACCAGTGCCGCGCTCTTCCGCGTGCGGCGGTCTCTGTATGTTGTTGCGATATTGTGGATAATTATCGCGATATATGGTTATGAGCGCGTGCATCATCTGCCGCTTCTTCCCGTTCAGAACCCGGCGCTCGTCCTCGTGCAGAATAATGTGAGCGAAGATCATATCCTCTCGCGCGATGAAAGCGGGGAGGTTCTGCAACGCTCCCTGATGCTGACCCGGGAGGGCATCTCCATCGCGCACGCCCTTTTCCCTGACCGCGCTGCCGTCTACGCCTGGCCGGAATCGGGCTTTCCCGGCCTGTTGGACGAGGCGCCTTTCGCCCGCCGACAGATCGCACGTGAGGCGGAGGGGAGTTGGGGGATCATCGGTAGCGATCGGCGGGATGATGCGGGCCAATGGTATAACAGCGCGATGGCGCTTGATGGCGATGGCGAGATTGCGGCGATTTACGATAAATCCCGCCTTGTGCCCTTCGGAGAATATCAGCCGCGTTTTCTGCCTTTCAACATTATGCCGGGGCAGTTCCGACCAGGCCCGGGGCTGCGTACATGGCAGTTGCCTCAGTTGGGGCGTGTCGCGCCGCTCGTCTGTTATGAGGTTGTTTTCTCAGGCCAGGTGGTCACAAATCCGCGACCAGACTGGATGCTGAACCTGACAAATGATGCGTGGTTCGGGGCCAGTGCCGGTCCCTGGCAGCATTTAATGGCCGTGCGCCTGCGTGCTGTAGAAGAGGGGGTGCCCATTGCGCAGGTCGCTAATACGGGGCTGACAGCCATTTTTGACGCGGCAGGGAGGAAGACTGGGGCGATTCCACCGGATAAGGCTGATATATTGGTTGCACCGTTGCCATCTCCGGTAAAAAAAACGCCATTCGCGATTTACGGTCGATCAATACCTATCTTTATTTGTTTATTGGCCTTTCTTATTGCTTTGCTAACGATTAGAAATGCTAGGAAGCGAAAATCGTCCGAAGGGAAGTTCCGCTCCCCTTCCAACTTGGAAAGCAGGTCGCGCAGTCATGAGTGAAAGCACAAAAACCCCGTCTGCGGCTGGTCCGATTGATGCTCATGTCGGGGCTCGCATCCGCTTGAGGCGCATGCTTCTGCGCATGTCGCAGGAAAAACTCGGGGCCGCACTCGGTCTGACCTTTCAGCAGGTCCAGAAATATGAGCGCGGCACAAACAAGGTGGGCGCCAGCCGACTCTATGAGATGTCCAAGATCCTTCGCGTGCCCATCGGATTCTTTTTTGATGATATGCAGGGAAAGGTGGAGCAATCCGCGTCTCTCGGATATTCCTCCGGTTTTCGGGAGACGTCGGCAGGTTTCCGTGCCTTCGCATCGGCGGACAGCGTCAAGACCAATGAGGATCTGCACATCCTCGCCAAGCGGGAAACGCTGGAGTTGATGCGTGCCTATTACCGCATACCGGATGCTGAAGTGCGCAAACGCGTGATGGATCTCGTCAAGACGCTTTCAGAACAGGCCGCCGCTGCGGAGTGAATGATCGTTTCACTCCCGGCGCAGAAGTTTGTCGGTAAGAAAGCTGCTCAGCCTTGCGGCCTGGAAGGACGCGCGAAGCCCGTCCTCGTCATATTCATGCTTGACCCATTCCAAAAAACTGAGGCGTCCCTCCGCCTGACGCTGATATAGATGGAAAAAAGCATCAAGCACCCCGGTGCGCGCCTGTTTAAAATGCCCGAAACGCCAATGAAGCTGCTGAAGCGCCTCCGACGCCGTTCCGCCTCTGAACATGATGATCAACCCCGCTGCCAACCCCGCGCGGTCAGCGCCGGATTTGCAGTGCAACAACACGGGCGTCTCGACGGATTGATAAATTTCGTGAAACCGTAGGATACGGTCCCTATGTGGCGCGCCCCGACTCTCGAAAGCCATGTCAATCAGCTTGATCCCCAGTTCCGCCGCCGCCCATCGGGATAAAGCGTCTGAGCCACATTTCCGATGACCGCGGAGATTGATGAGCGTCCTGATCCCGAGTCGCGATTTGAGGCGCCGCAATCGTCGCGGCGTGGGATGATTGCATCGATAAAACGCCCCGTCGATGATGGGGGCGAGATTCGTCCAGAACAGCCGAAAAATGGCATGATCGATGAATATACTGTCGATCCAGGCACGCAGGCGGTTCCTGCTCGTCGTCATCGGACGGTCAAACACGGGGTGCTCCTTTTGAAACGAAATTTTCCCTGCCCGAGAAAGGCCATGCCGTCAATTGAGATTAGTACGGTGAGTTGTTAGGATACGACAATGAGGCGCGTTTGGATGACACTCGGAAGTTATGGGATGGTCGTGCTCGGTGGCTGCGCGGCAACGCGACCGGAAGCCTTCAAACCCGATATCACAGTGCGCGGCCCGCCCGGCCATCCCCCGGGCCAGAATCCGCATCATCGTCGTCAATTCTGGGATGCGCTTGATCCGTTTATCCCGCCAGATGGAAGCGCCGGCCCGCCTGCCGGGCTTCCCGGACTGGCACCTGCGGAAACGAAGAGGAAACCGTTGTCGGAATTCGTCATACCCGATGCCAGCCTGATGTTCGGCCGACCCGAGAATACGGAGCAGAAGCCATAACCGCGCCCCAAGCGGGACGCAATGGGCGATCATGCCGTCAACACGTTGTTACAATGCGCGAAGAGGAGCGGACCTGTTCCGACCCTTGTCAATCCAGTGTCCGCGCCTCTTCCGGCAGCATGACGGGGATGCCATCCCGGATAGGATAGGCCTTTTTTGCGGCCGCGCTGACGAGTTCCTGCGTTTCGGCATTGTATGTCAAGGAGGTCCGCGTCAAAGGGCAGATGAGGATGTCGAGAAGTTCCTCATCAAAAATATCTGGATTCCGACTCATAAATGACCCTTCATGAAAACAGGATGGAGGAAAGCTCACGTCGCATTTCCCGCGTAAGCGGGTCTGATCCGCCCCAGGCTTCAAAAAAACGGAGAAGCTCGGCTTTAGCCGCACCCTCATTCCAGTCCCGGTCCGCGCCGATGAGATTCAGCAATGTTTCGGCCGCTTCCCGCCGCGCCCCGGCGCCATTGAGCGCACCGGCCAATTGAAACTGCAGATCTTTATTATCAGGTGTCTTGGCCATCTCCGCACGGAGACTGTCAAGTTGCGTCGCCGCTTCCCGGCCCTCCCGATGAACGGCAATGGAGGATTTCGCGGCGAGGATGGCGGCGTGCTCCGCAATGGCGTCGGGCACCTGGGATGCGGCCTCTTCGGCGCCTTCCACGTCATCAAGGAGCAACATGGCGCGGATCAGGCCGGCCCAACCCTCCGCATTTTCCGGCTCGACTTCGAGTAGATTGCTGAAATGACCGGCGGCTTCCGCACCATTCTGCGCCTGTAATGCCTGTTGTCCCGCGGCCAGAAGTTCTGCGCTGGGCATTTCCGCGCCGGTTGACTTCAGGATATTTTCAACGAAACGCTTGACGTCGCTTTCCCGCTGCGCGCCCTGCATAATGTCCAATACCTGCCCCTTATAGAAGACTGCGACGAGGGGGATGGATTGCAGGGGCAGCCCGATCTGCACGAGCTGGGCGGCCAAAGCGGCATTTGCCTCAACATCCAGTTTAACAAGTTTTACGCGGCCCCGCGCGGCGGTCACCACTTTCTCAAGCACCGGCGTCAGTTCTTTACAAGGGCCACACCACGGGGCCCAGAAATCAACGAGGACAGGGCGCTCGCGGCTGGCATCAATCGCCTCCGCCATAAAGTTTGCCTGGTCCGCATCGACAATCGTGGCGCCTGGTGCTGATGACGTGCCGCCCTGGGCCGTCGGGTTGCCCGCGCCCGGCTGCGAGTTGCCCCCGATGAACATCGTCATAATCTTTCTCTTTCCTCAAGATCACGAAAGTGCCGCGGCACTGTTTTCCACGTCAGGATAAACGACAGGCAGGGTAGCGTCCAAGGGTTAATACGGGCCTCACACCATATTGCCTGACGCTGAGTGGTCCGCATTGCGGGAATTGAGGCATCGTAAATTGCAGTCTAAACAGGGAAAACGACGCGGTCATTTCAAGGGGAGGTTGCAGGGCCATGCAATTTGCAGACGCGAAATCTGTCGATGCACTTTCACTTGAACGCAGGGATATTGCGATTTGTCCTGAAACAACGCTCCCAGCGCCAATTGAAGCCTTTACCGGACAGGATTTCGACAATTTTGACCGGGGTCTACTCCCTTATCATGCCCGTCGAGAGGCGGCGAAAGGGTTCGTGAATTTTTCCCCGCTGACCCTTTCCCTCTATATGTTGCAAAATGCTTTCCTCATCGTCGCGCCTCAACTTAATGGGGTCATCCTGACGGAAAATCATGAACTCGTGGAGGAGCCGTCCTGTTTCCGTGAGAGAGCACTGACCGACCCCGCCATGGCCCTCCCGACATTTCCGCGTCATGCGCCTTTCAGCCACGCTTTTGCCGGGTTTGATCGCAGCACGTCCAACCATTATCATTGGCTGCTTTACGCGATTTCCAAAAGCTGCGTGGCGCGACCTTTTCTGCCGCGCGCCACGCCGATATTGCTGCCGGACGCGGAAGCCTGCATCGAACCCCATCGCCCCGTCCTGCCACGCGGCTATCATCATGAGACATTGCGGGTTTCAGGTCTGATCCCCTATGTGACGCCGGTTTCACAGGGGATCTATCCGGTGCGACAGCTTTATTTCATGTGGCACACACCTAAAATGCCTGAGCTTTACCTGCGTGTCCCGCAGGTCCACGCAGAATTTGACCGTTTCACAACGCCGCGCGTCGCTTTTTTACCGAAGCGGTTTTTTATCTCTCGCGCGCAATCGGCTGATCAGCGTATCTCCGCTCAGGACCAGACGGTCATCGATCACGTGCTGGCGGCGCAGGAGATTGCGACAGTCAGTCTTGATGATATGGACATATCGACGCAAATCGCGCTTTTCCGCGGGGCGGAACTCATCATCGCGCCCCATGGGGCCGGGCTGGCCAATCTTGCCTTCGCCCGGTCCGGCACGGCCGTGCTGGAGCTGAACCGCCAGCTGGATGGACAGCCTCATCTGCGCAACTGCTTCTACCTTCTTTCCGCCATGCGTGGGTTGCGTTACGCCATGATGGACCTTACAGACGCGCCACTTACGATTTTTCAGCTTCAGGAAGCTTTGCGCCGCGTGTCACAAAGGTGAGGTGGAAGCCCGGCATCGAAGCTATCGGGCGAATCACGCAGAATTTTCTCTTTCGGCTCTTGCAAGCGCGGGCAACATCACTTATTCACCATTCCCACGGAGTGCGGGCGTAGCTCAGGGGTAGAGCACAACCTTGCCAAGGTTGGGGTCGTGGGTTCGAATCCCATCGCCCGCTCCAGTTTCTCAGGACATGATGGTCGGGTGCAGGCACTTACGTGTATCGTTTTTGCTGTCCGTCACACCTGCGGCGTCCTTGCAAATTACTTTGACAATATCAGGGCAGATCATTGATTTGAGGTCTATCCGACGTTTCGGATTGCCACTTATCGACGGGCATCAAGACATTCTGTCAATCGGTCAAAACCCCGCGCGGCCCGTCATCGCCCAATCAACCCACAACTAACCGCACACGCGCCCGGATCGCCTCAAGTTCCTCATGGGACACGCGGCCTTTCAATTTTGCGCGTCGGGCGCGCCAATCGAGGCTGCGGATCTGATCCGCAAGTGCCACGCTGGCTGGTTCCCCCTTCAAGGTGACTTCGAATGGGTAGGATTTGATTTTCGTCGTTGTCGGACAACATAAAATCATACCAGCCTTCCCATTATAGCTGGCGGGTGACAGCACGATGGCGGGGCGGTGGCCGGATTGTTCCCATCCTGCCTGGGAGTCGAAGGCGAGCCACACAATGTCACCGCAATCCGGCACCCATGCGGCCATCACCAGACCTCCTTACCGATCCCGGGGCCAAAATCTGTTTCATCGTGACAATTATCTTCTGTGATCGCGTCAACGAGATTGTTGAGGGATAATGGTTCTGGCTGGGCAGCCTGTATGATAATGCGCCCCTCCTCCCTCAAAATTTCCACTGGCCGATTGACGAGGAGGCCTGCCGATTCAAGCAGATGCGCGGGCAAGCGTATCGCGGCGCTATTACCCCATTTCCGCACGATTGATCGCATGACATATCTCCGGCTTGTAGACACTATGTATATACATCATCTTGCAGCTATTACGCAAGCCTCCAAACCATTTGACAATGCCCCCGTCCCACCTCACACTCGCGGGCAAGACCGGGGGAGCCCTGACAAGGGGCTGAGAAACTGCTACGCCGTGACGCAGCGCAGTGACCCGTTGAACCTGATCCAGTTTATACTGGCGTAGGGAAGGTTACTGCATGAGGGGTGCCGCATTGGGCGCATGTCCTCATCCATCCCCCATCGTCACGCAACTGGGTCCAGACCATATCTCAAGCGATAGGTGGACGATCCATGACCCAACAAGACGCGCACGCAACCCCTGAAAATGCCGCCATTGAGGCTGATGACGCCAAGGCTTCATCCGGTAAATTTAGCAATCCCCAACCGCTTTCGACCGGGCCATTGCCTGCGTCACGGCGCATCTATGTTGCGGGAGAACGCCATGCGCAGATCAACGTGCCCATGCGGGAGATTGATGTGCACCCGACAGCGGGGGAACCCCCTTTGCGGGTCTATGATACGTCCGGCCCTTACACGGATCCTGAAGCAAGGATCAATATCAAATCCGGGCTTCCGCGCTTCCGAACGGAGTGGGTCGTCAAGCGTGGTGATGTCGAATTTTATGATGGCCGCGTCGTGCAGGCGGCGGATAATGGTTTTGCCAAAGGGGCGCAGCTCACGCCTTCCTTCCCGGTCGTCAACCGCCCATTGCGGGCGCGGGCCGGGCGGGCCGTGACGCAACGGGCCTATGCGCGGGCCGGGATTATCACGCCGGAGATGGAGTACGTCGCTATCCGGGAGAATCTGGGGCGGCAGAAAATGGAAGGCGCCGTGCCGGCGGCGGGTGAAGCGCGCGCTGCACAGAATTTTGGCGCCGCCATCCCCGATGTCATCACGCCTGAATTTGTGCGTGACGAAATTGCACGCGGGCGGGCGATCATCCCGGCCAATATCAACCATCCGGAAGCTGAACCGATGATTATCGGCCGGAATTTCCTTGTCAAAATCAATGCGAATATCGGCAATTCCGCCATTGCTTCCTCCATGGAGGAGGAGGTCGACAAAATGGTCTGGGCCACGCGTTGGGGAGCGGATACGGTGATGGATCTATCGACCGGGCGGAACATCCATAATATTCGGGAATGGATCATCCGAAATTCCCCTGTGCCCATCGGCACCGTGCCGCTCTATCAGGCGTTGGAAAAAGTGAATGGCGTGGCGGAAGATCTCTCCTGGGACGTCTACCGCGACACATTGCTGGAGCAGGCGGAGCAGGGCGTGGATTACATCACGATCCATGCAGGTCTGCGCCTGCATCACATCCCGCTCACGGTGCCGCGCATCGCGGGGATCGTCTCACGCGGCGGGTCGATCATGGCAAAATGGTGCCTGCACCATCATTGTGAAAGCTTCCTTTACACGCATTTTGAGGAAATCTGCGACATCGCCCGCGCCTATGACGTCAGCTTCTCCCTGGGCGACGGATTGCGCCCGGGCGCAATTGCCGACGCCAACGATGCCGCGCAGTTCGCTGAGCTTGAGACATTGGGAGAACTTGCGAAAATCGCCGCCGCGAAAGATTGTCAGGTGATGATTGAAGGGCCGGGCCACGTCCCGATGCATAAGATCCGGGAAAATATGACGAAGCAGCTCGCGACGTGCGATGAAGCGCCCTTTTACACGCTCGGCCCACTGACGACCGATATCGCGCCAGGATATGACCATATCACCTCCGCGATTGGCGCGGCGATGATCGGTTGGTTCGGGACCGCCATGCTCTGTTACGTCACCCCCAAGGAGCATCTCGGACTTCCCGATCGTCAGGATGTCAAAACGGGCGTCATCACATATAAACTGGCGGCCCATGCAGCGGACCTGGCGAAGGGACACCCCGCCGCGCAGATGCGGGATGACGCCATCTCACGTGCGCGCTTCGAGTTTCGGTGGGAGGATCAGTTCAATCTCTCCCTTGACCCGGAAACGGCACGTGATTTCCATGACCAGACCCTCCCGAAAGACGCGCACAAGCTGGCGCATTTCTGTTCCATGTGCGGGCCGAAATTCTGCTCCATGCGAATTTCCCACGACATTCGCGCCGATGCCCAGAAAGAAGGACTTGCTTCCATGGCCGCGCGCTATCGGGAAAGTGGCGACCTCTATATGGTGCAGAACGGGTCGTTCGACTGACGATCGACCGCCGTCTGTTTCTTAATGCCCGGCATCCTCCGCGTGAGGGAGGCCGGACATGCATTGCGTCTTTTTAAACATAAAGTAAGTGAAGCGGGCCGGTGATGGCGCAAACCTGTCCCGACAAACCAATATTGCGCTCTAATAATATGCGATCCTCATTTTCAACTTTCTGGACGTTCAGGCAGTCAAAGACGATGTTCGTCCCATTTCCTTCCGAGCATGAGGCCTGGTTGCGCGTTGTGGGGCGCGTATCCTACTCAAATGTCACGTACACTTGCGTTATTGCTTAAGTCAGGGCAGTTTGTGGTGTCAGGAGGGCGCATCCTGAAAGTGACGGTATAATTGTTTCGAAACATGCGATAACGTCCCTGTCTTAACGGGATAGCAACAAGCAAGGGGCGAAATGTGGTAAGGAAATGCGATTTTTCGCTATATGTGGGGCTTGATCTTCCCGTTTTAACGCTCAGCCGGGTCGTCTCCGCAGCGCAGGAGGCCATTGATGGCGGGGCGACCGCCATACAGCTTCGGGAAGAAACCAACGACACGGCTCGCATGATCACCGCCGGTCTCGCGCTGAAATCCGTTCTGGATGAGCGTCATATCCCTCTGATTGTTAATGAATCTCTGGACGCGGCGCTGGCAATCGGCGCAAGCGGCGTCCAATTTCGAACGCGGGCCACGCTTATTCCGGAAGCACGTCGTCGATTGGGAGAGAAAGCGCTGATCGGCCTCACAACATTCAACGCCGCAGAAGCCGCTTCTGCCGACCCGGAATTGATCGATTTCATCGGGACGGGCCCGGTTTATGAGACGTCCGGTATGCCGGATTGGGTGACGCCGATCGGGTGCAGTGGTCTCAAGGCCTTCGTTGATCGGTGCCAAATGCCGGTTATCGCCCTGGGTGGCACAGATGTGCCCCATATTGCTGACGTGCTGAATACCGGGGTGAGTGGCATCGGCGTGCCCATCTCCGTCCTAACGCCTGAAAAAGTGACGGAAGAGCTGCGGCTTTACGCGCAGTCCATTGCGGATTATCGGCGTCTCACGATCGGCTGATCACGCGGTATGGGGCGGAAATCCGCCGCCCCTCCGTCGCGCTTATTCATGATATCCGATAAACGTCCACCATTCATTATCTCCCGGCTTATCCGGGAAACTCATCAAGCCATTTTCATCCTTGACGATATAAAGTGCCTGATTGTCGTCATCCCGAAAAAGCCAGCCATTTTTATATGACTGATCATGATAATGTTTTATACGGGGACTTAAATGGGGTGAGAGCGCCTCACCCTGTTTCGGGTAGCGACCAATATAGGCCCAGTCGTCATTATCCGTTTTGTCCGTAGGGAAGCTGTTCGGATATTTGCGTTTCATTTTAAAATATTCGGTGTCGTGGTTTATCGGGTTACGGTAAATAAAATAGTCCCCGATTTCGATATCGAGACGATACCTCTCTTTCCATTCATGCACCCTTTTTCTCTGAAAGCGAAGGTCGTTGATAATGGGATAGCCGATCCCGACGGATCTCCAATCATTATTATCCTCGCCTTCCGCCGGGAAGGGGCCGTACGCGCCATCATGCAGGGCCTCGAAAATATAAGGCTCCGTTGCCGTGACGTCTTTGACAAACATCATGCTTTTTTTGGCCGTATTTTCATATTTGCCCCATTGATGGAGGCCTCTGAACTGGTCTCCCAACAGCGATAACGTGCCTTGCGTGTCCCATGATGCGGAGCCGTAATCAGTCGCGGTCATCCCGGGCAGGATGTTGTCTTTCGCGCAAATGTCCGGATCACCGTAAGACCGCCCGTCAGATGATGCCAGGTCGCTGGCGTTTCCGTAATTGCCCTTGATCTGTCCCATTGTCACGCGCGCGTGGCGCAATGTCGCGCAATCGAAGGGGCCTTGGAAATACTCCAGGAAAACGCGGTTCCAATTCCGTATACCCCCCGCTTTTTTGGTTTTTAATTCCCCGAGTAGATAAAGTTTCTTCGTCGTGAGGTCTGCGAGAGTGAATTGCCACCAGTCACCTGTCTCATCGGACGGCGTGCGGGCACTTTTTTCCATTCGGAAGCGATAATTATGGCCGACCTTCCAATCAAACGGTCCATTCACGCTGACGCAGGGTCCGGACTCGTTACATTTCACGACAGGAATGACGCCGCCTTTTGCGTCAAGCCCGCCCCAGATGGACACGATGGCGCGCTTGACGCCATCGCCTCGCATCAGGCCGAGATAGCCCCCATCCGCATCATTGAAGGCGACATATTGCGCCCAATAAACGGATGAAGGCGCCATGCCGGGGACACTGTATTTTCCCCGGGGTCAACATCAATGCGCAGTGAATAATCTTTTGCCTCAATGGTCTTTTCTTTAAGCGCCCATCCACCCGAAGGTGTGGTGGCGTGCGCATGAAATGCGCAGCCTGCCATCAGCAGCATTGTCGCTGTTATCTTCTTCAACATTGTTCGGGCCTGCTTTCTTTGCCTTATTATCAGTTCGTCGCATTTGAGCGCGTTTATCTCAGTCTGTCCCTTTTTCTGCATCATGACCCGGAACCGGTCGCTGAACGCGCGCGGGAGCTTGTTCAGCAGGCGTCGGTCTGGAGGGGGCGCTGCATGTCAAACTGCAATGAGGAGCCTGAGCCCTCCCGGTTGCGCTTTCAGATGGGCCTTCCTGGTGACAATACCCCCATTCTCCTGGCACATCTTCACGCGTTGCCGGATGTCCCCCGATGAAGTCCGGCCATGAGCAGGGCGGGGTTTGCGCGGGCTTTTTTACGGAGAGAAACCGACAAACTCCCACCATTTATTATTTTCCAGCAAATAGGGTAATTCTCCATATTCGCCATCCTGACGCAGACGGTAAAGTGCGCCGAGTGAACTCTTGTAAAGCCACCCCTTTTTCCCCGTCGGATGTGCCGCGTCACGCTCACGCACGGGTAAAAAAGACCATAATTTGTCGGTTTTTTTTTGGTAGCGACCGACATATCGCCAGAAAGCATCATCCGTCTTGTCGATCGGGAAGGTCGATCCCTGCTTCATTTTAAGCTGAAAATATTCAGTGTCTCCGTTATGGGTGTTGTGGTAAATAAAATAATCTCCGATACGGACATCCGGGTTATTGCGCTCACGCCATTCCCTTACGCGCTGATGGCGCAAACGGAGGTCGTTGATGATGGGGAAGCCGACACCGATCGACGTCCAATCCTCATTATCCTCACCTTCCGGCGGGAAGGGGCCGTATTTGCCATCATGCCGCGCTTCAAAGATATAGGGCTCTGCCGCTGTGAGATCTTTGACGAACATCATGTCTTTTCGGGCCTCACCTTCAAACTGGCCCCATTGATGAAGACCGCGGAAATTATCCCCGGAAAAGGTGAAGGTGCCATCATCATTTGTTGCGGCGCTTCCGTAATCTTCCGCGCTCATTCCGGGGAGGATGTTCTCACTCGCGCACAGATCGGGCTCACCCGGTAGCGAGACATTCGATGATTTGAGAATGTTGGAGCCATTATAATTGGCCCTTATCTGACCCATTGTCACGCGCGCATGCCGGATGGAGGCGCAGTCATAAGGACCGTCGATATAAGTTTGTAAGGCCCGGTTTGACGGGCTGACCCCACCCCAATAAGGTAATTTGAGGCTGCCCAGCACAGAGACCGTCCCCATTGTCAGGTCGGCCAGCGTGAACTGCCACCACTCGCCTGCGGTGTCCGACGCCAGGCTCGCATTCTTCTGCATTCGGAAGCGATAATTATGCCCGACCTTCCAATCATAATGACCTTTGATGCTGACGCACGGATTATCATCAAAGCATTTTGACGCCTGAAGGGCGCCGCTTCTGGCGTCAAGCCCGCCCCAAACGGTCACAATGGCGAATTTGATACCATTCCCACGCATGAGGCCAAGGAACCCGTATCGGCTTTTCTTATACTCTTCATGCTCGATGAAACTGATATATTCGGGCCAGAAGACGGAAGACGGGGACGGGTTTTCCGTTAAATAGGTCTCTCCCGGATCAACATCGATCCTGAGTGCGTAATCTTTTGCATAACCGGCGAAATCTCGAAGCGTCCAATCGCCTGACGGGGTCGCGGCCCCGGCAGTTCCGGCGCAGCTTGCCATAAGGAGTAAGGCCGACGTCACCTTTTTCATGATTATTCTGTCCGTTTATTATTAATTGTTGAGAGTATGGCTGACAATTCTATCGTGCTGGGAAATGGCCATCATCCGGCGAGCCACCATCATTGATGATTGAACCTCCTCGCACCCCATCCTGCGGGGCGGGGCCGCGTGATGCAGACCTGTATCGCATCGTGACCCGGCCCCGTTACGTGGTCTCATCCCATCATGCGCCGTTCAGGAATGATGTCCGATATACAGCCACCACTCATTATCACCCGTGATTTGCGGGAAGGCCCCATAAGCGCCATCTTTTCGAAGGATATAAAAGCCGTCCGATGACATATCGAAATAGAGCCATCCTTTTTTACCCTCCCCGCCATTTTCTTCCTGGAAATGCAGGGTCAGGCGTGAGGAAAGCGCATCATCCTTCTTTGGATAGCGTCCGACATAATGCCAGTAATCATTATCCGATTTATCGATGGGGAATTCACCCGCACCTTTCTTTGTCAGCGTAAAATACTCAGTCTCGTCAAAATACGGGTTATGGTAAATGAAGTAATCGCCGATCGCCGTTTCATCATCGTTACGCTCGCGCCATTCCCGAAGTCGCTGTTGGCGGGAGAGGAGATCATTCATGATCGGATAGCCCTTGCCGAGAGACTTCCAGTGATCATTATCAAGTCCCTCTCTCGGGAAGATGCCATATTCACCATCGTCCAGCGCCTCGTAGATGTATGGCTCATCCTCGGAAAGATCCTTGACAAACAACATGCCTTTTTTTGCCTGTTTCCCGAAATCACCCCATTGATGAATCCCCATGAAATTATTGCCGAGCAACGTCACAGCATCATCTTTCTCCCAGGAGGCGGAACTGTAATCCTTGGGCGTCATATCCGGGAGGCGGATGGTCGCGTCACAGACATCCGGCTTGCCGTAAGACATGCCGTTCGAGTAGGCGAGCGCGCCTACACTACCCCACATGCCGCGGGTCTGGCCCAAAGTGGCCCGTGTGTGCCGGTGGCTTATGCAATCTTCCGTCGCCTCCGGTATCGCCGGATATTGAAGATAAGCATTACTGAAACGCTCAATGCCATCTGTTTTGACGGTTTTGATCTCTCCGAGGAATGAGATTGTCCCGGATGTCAGATCCGCCAACGTAATCTGCCACCAATCGCCTGAAGCGTCAGATGTTGTGCGTGGACTTTTTTCAACGCGGAAGCGGTAATTATGCCCGACCCGCCAGTCGAAAAATCCTTTCAGCCCGACACATTCATCCGTGTCATCACAATGGACGGATGGTAGAGCGCCCGATTTCGCCTCAAGCCCTCCCCAAATCCGTACGAGGGCGAATTTCTGGCCATCCTCCCGTGAGAGGCCGAGATTTCCACCGCGTGCCTCCTTGAAAATAATGTCCTCTCCCCAAAAAGCATTTGATGGGATGTCAAACGACGTCCCGATTTTCGCGCCCGGATCGACGTCAATCCGCATGGCGTAATCTTCTGATTGGGGTGTTTCGTCTTTGAGGGTCCAGCCGCCCGACGGAATGATGGCGTGCGCATTGATGGCGCAGCTTGCCATCAGCAACAAAGCTGACGTCGCTTTCCTTATCATTGATCAGTTCCGTTTCCAAAATTATTTGACGCGCGTCTCATCATGAAGACGGCTTATCAACTGAAGGTGAAGGGGGCCGCACGCCTCCAGTGACACACGCTATAAAGTGTGCGGGGATGCGGCCCCTCCGTAACTTATGGCGTTACCTGAGACAGTTTTTAAACGGCTTTACCGAGATATTGCCACCACTGATTGTCCTCTGTAGCGGCAGGGAATTCGCCGTACTGACCGTCATTTCGGAGGATGTAATAATCGCCGTGTGACGCGTCTTTATAGACCCAACCTTTTTTACCAACAGGGTTTTTCGTATCACGTTGATGCTCAGGAACGTGGGACCAGAGCACGTCACTCTTTTTGGCCAGCCGACCGACATAATGCCAACCGTCATTGTCTGATTTGTCAGTCGGGTAATACCAGGCGTCCTTGCTCTTGATCTGGAAATACTCCGTATCTCCGTTGTAAGGATTATGATAGATAAAGTAATCGCCTATCTTGACGTCGTCATTTTTTCTCTCATTCCATTCACGGATGCGCTGGTCGCGTAGACGGAGGTCATTGATGATGGGGTAGCCGGCACCGATCGACTTCCAATCCGTATTATCCTGCCCCTCTACCGGGAAAGGCCCGTACTTGCCGTCATGCAAAGCTTCGAAGATATAAGGCTCCGTCGCCGTGACGTCTTTGACAAACATCATGCCTTTTTTGGCCGTGTTTTCATATTTGCCCCATTGATGGAGGCCCCTGAACTTGTCTCCCAACAACGTCAGCGTGCCTTGCGTGTCCCATGATGCCGAGCCATAATCAGCCGAGGTCATGCCGGGCAGGATATTTGCCTTCGCGCAATTGTCGGTCTCGCCATAGGCATTTCCGTTTGAGGAAGCCAACGCACTGGCTTCACCGTAATTTCCTCTGATCTGTCCCATCGTCACGCGCGCGTGGCGCAGTGTGGCGCAATCAAAGGGGCCTTGGAAATATTCCAGAAAAACGCCGTTATTGTTGCGCAGACCACCCCATAATGGTGTTTTAAGCTCTCCGAGGATGTCGACTGTGCCTGTCGTCAGATCGGCAAGCGTGTATTCCCACCAGACGCCCTGTGCGTCGGACGGCGTCCGCGCGCTTTTCTCCATGCGGAGGCGATAATTATGGCCGACCTTCCAGTCATACGGTCCGTTGATGCTGACGCAGGCGCCGAACTCATTACATTTCACAACAGGAATGGCGCCGGCTTTTGCGTCAAGCCCGCCCCAGATGGACGCGATAGCGCGCTTGACGCCGTCGCCGCGCATCAGGCCAAGGTAGCCGGTTCGGCTTTTATACCATTCTTCCGGCTCGTTGAATCTGACCATCTGTGCCCAATAGACGGATGAGGGCGCCATGCCGGGAAGATTATATTTTTCTCCAGGGTCGACATCAATGCGCAGTGAGTAATCTTTTGCGGTGATATTCGTTTCTTTAAGTGTCCATCCACCGGAGGGTGTCGTGGCGTGCGCATTAATCGCACAGCTTGCCATCAGCAGCATTGCTGACGTTGCTTTTCTTAACATCAATCACATCCGTCTTATTTTTTTTGTTGCGTGAGGCGCGCATTATAAAGTGCGCGGGAATAGCTTGCCCGGATTTAGTTGGAAAAATTATTTTAAACGTCTCGTGCGCGCCCCGATTTTCCAACCTTTTCAAGGTTGTTGCGCGCGCTTGCATGTCCCGCATTCAGGGCGCGCCCCATGAGCAGGGTGTCGTCCTTCAGGGCAGGGTGGCCTGGAATTCTGTGCAGGCGCATTATCAGGTCGTGCCCATTTCTGGAGACAAAATCTGTCTCAGCGTGCTGCCGGATGGGTCGGCCATATTGCATGGAAATGATGCAGGGGGCCGTGTCCCTGGCCCACTGAAAGCGCCTTGGCCGCACTTAGTGCGCCATCAAGATAGGTTTTCGCGCAGCGAATGGCGCGGATCAGATCGTGATGCGGCAGCAGCGCCGCGATGGCTGCAGAGAGCGTGCAACCAGTGCCATGATCACATTGCGTGACGATCCGTGGAGAGGTGAAGGCAATCGGTTCATCCTCGGCGCGCGCCATGTCGCTTAGCCAATCCGTGCTGACGGCGGGATCATGGCTGTGACCACCTTTAAGCAGCGTGGCGCGCGCGCCGAGCTTTGAGAACTCGTGCAATTGCGCCCGAATATCATCATCAGATTGTGCTTCCAAAGCGCCAAGCAGGGCGGCAGCTTCCGGCAGGTTGGGTGTCACAAGCGTCACGGCGGGGAGTAATTGCGTCTTGAGTGCGCTGATCGCGTTCGGGTCAAGCAGATGGTCACCGCTTTTCGCCATCATGACGGGGTCAAGGACAATGTAAGCGGGTCGATAATGGCGCAGGCGTGAGGCGACGGCCGCAATAATGCCCTCATTATGCAACATGCCGATTTTGACAGCATCCACACGCACATCATCGAACACAGCGTCAATCTGAGCGGCGACACAGTCCGGCGTCATCGGGGTGACAGCTCTTACGCCGCGCGTATTTTGTGCCACCACGGCGGTGATGACGGACATGCCATACGCACCGAGCGCCGAGAACGTTTTGAGATCCGCCTGAATACCCGCCCCGCCGGTGGGGTCCGTGCCTGCGATGGTCAGGAGGTTCGGTATGAGCGTGTGTGGTACCAAATCTTTCCTCTCTTTCTTTCCCCACGCGAGACCCGGCGTGCAACGCCTGGTTTAACCGCGCGCAGTTTTGACCGAGAGCGGTCCGGCGTCACGTCATCGCCGTGACGTCATCGCTCATAGCCTTCATGGCGGCAAAGAATTGCTGAGGCAATGTCAATTTCAGGCAGAGATCGCGGGTGAAATCTTATTCCTGTCCTGACGCGTCAAGGGGGTAGGGGAAAAATTTTCCGATTTCGGCCGCGTCTTCTTCTTTTTCTCTCAGATCCGATTTCTGGAAGGGGTCATGATTTAGGCGCCGACAGTCATTGAACTGCCAAAAGCATGGTCGTGGTGAAAGGCGGCGGCCTGACGCACAATTTCAACGACATTCGCATTGAGGTTCAGACCCGGATTAGCGAGATCTTCCAGGCGAAACCAGCGCGCTTCATGAGCATCATCGCCGCCACCGGGCTGCCCATCAATCCAGGCGCAAAGTACGGCGATAAAAATAATATGCCGACTGGGATTTCCCGCATCGTCGGTCTCGATGATTTCATGCGCTGAAAAAGCGTGGCGTGGCCGGGTCGTCAGGCCTGATTCTTCCGACATTTCCCGCTGCGCCGCGTCGAGTATCGTCTCCCCCCAATTGACTTCCCCACCGGGAAGGCCCCATCTTGCGGCCTCTGACGCGTTATTGCGCCGGACGAGAAGCACGCTGTCATCCCGCAGGGTGACGGCGAGGGTGGCGATGGTTGGGCGCGGATGAGCGCGCTTTTCCGAAGGATGACAATCTGAGCGAGACATCGGTCCGATACCTGTCTTTCCTGGATCAAGATGGGCGAAATATGTTTGGGTCGGCGTGCCCTGTTCCAAAATATGAGATATTTGAGTTGCCTGAGCCATTCTAACCCGTTTCCACAACATTCCGTACAGATTTTTTAGCGAAACATGCGCTTTTATGATTAATCGCACGGAGCAGACTATAACTTTTCCACCGCGCCGGGCGCAGTGTAACGCCCCGTTTACAGTTTCCGCCGGATTTTGGTCATGGAAAGATCGCCACGATATGACGCGGTATGAAGAGGAAACGCCAAGGGCGCGATCATGTCGGATTCATCCCATCTGTACTTTAATCTCACATTTATATTTGTATCGAAATTGCAACAGTTCCCGCGTCATGAACCACTATGCCAGAAAAACGGGGTTACGGGCTTGATGCACCTCAAAGTTTAACATTAACAATGTCAAATCTGTTAACCTGAAATTGCGTTGCCTCCCCCTTTGGTGAATGAAAAAACCGATGATGAGAGATTTTCGTCTGATGAAATCCCTGCAAATTGCCCTGCTCGCTGTTCTCGTCATGCTGCTCGACATACCTCTTGCCAAAGCGGAAGGCGGTTTACCCTCCCATCATTATGAGCAATGGTATACGGGTTCACTCGTCTCACCGTCAGGTGCCCAGCCGAAAGCCGGCATTCTGGGGATCGAGCCCTATATGACCTATACGGAGCCAGCGGGATTTTTCCGTGCCGATGGGGTGCGTCTCCCGCTGCCGGCCCATCAGCGCACCGTCACCAGCAGCACGATGTTCAAATATGGGGTGACGGACCGTCTCAGCCTTCAGACATTTCCCGCCATGTCCTACGGTTGGAAGGATCACGGCCCGACCTCAAGCGGCATCAAATTCAATGATCTTCCGCTGGATGCCATTCTGACGGTCGTCAAACCCCACCCGGAGCATTACGTGCCGACAGTCGCTGTCTTTGCCGGCGTGTTGGCTCCGACCGGGGACTATTCACATCTTGGACGCGCAACGGATGGCGTCGGGGGCGGGGCCTGGGTGTTCCGTACCGCGATTGTGCAGCAATCGACGTTCATTTTCCCGAATGGTCATAATTTCCGCGTGCGCGCCTGGGGGAATTTCCGACGGGCGATCAGTTCAGCGCGGCTCGTTGATATCACCTCATACGGGACGGAGAGGGGATTTCGCGGCTGGGGCCGCCCGGGCATTAACGGACAGGCAGGCTTCTCGCTTGAATATGGTCTCAGCCAACGCTGGGTCATCGCGATGGATTTCGCACGTGACTGGGCGAATGGTGCCCGCGTGCGCGGTGTCGATGGCAATGGTAGGACCGTCAACACAAAAGGGGCCTCCTCATCTGATTGGCAGGTCGCGCCGGCGATGGAATTCAGCTGGTCGCCGCGCTTCGGCATTATTGCCGGCTGCGCCATTTATGTCGCTGGCCATAATACCAATATGAATGTCGCCCCACAATTTGCGGTCAATACCGTTTTCTAGGCGGTGATGCGGCGCATCTGGGCGCGTTAACGGAAGAAGACCCGCCTCATTTTCATCAAAACCCGGGCGTGACGCCCGGGCCGACAATGTCATCATCAGCCACCCCTCCCATGCCCACATGGTTCGAGAAGCTTATATAGTGGCAGGCCGAGGGCCGCCGCCACCTTCCCGGCATTATCGAGACTGATCGTGATTTTCCCTCTCTCGACATTTGAAATAAATGGCTGACCAAGTCCGGTCCTCTCACAAATCTGCTTCTGTGTAATGGCACGTGCATCTCTCTCCGCACGCAATCTTCGGGCAAAAATCTGCCGCACGTTTTCTTGTGGTATGTCTCTCGATTGTAGCAAATGATTATTCCTTCCTACAATTTCTCAAAGATATACTGATCCGACGCCGAAGAAAACGGACGATTTCAGCCGCGCCACATGAAAGTGAAAGATGGGGATTTGACGGTGATCGTCGATTTTGCCGCCGGGGCCGCAGCCAGCCGGGCCGGGAATCGCTATGGCGCCGTGTGATGGTAAAATCATGTTGAGACGGCGCGACTCGCTGTCCCGTCTCCATGTGGTAAAAATTTCCGGTTGGGGGATTGGCCTGTCGTGACGATGATTATTCCGCCCGCGCATTTCGCTGCACTCCAGGAAGGTAAAGCTGAAACGCGTCATCTCGCAGATATGCTGGCGATCGATATGGCGCGCCTTCTCCAACGCCTTGGCCTCCCTCCAACCGACATTGCCGCGTTGGATCTCCAGAATCAGGGATTTGTGTCGCGCATGCGGCGTGCCGGGACGCTGATCGGGTCGCGTTATTCAGAGGCGGAGATCCGCGCCCTGCAATCCCACGCCAGTGACACAGTCCGCGGCTTTGCGGCTTATGCGACGGTCGAAGCGCTCAGTAGAGAAGCGCCGCAGACTGCCGGCGGATTTTGTCGCGCCATCCGGCCTTTCGCGGCTGACCGGCATTTCGGTGTGCGGGAATGGGCGTGGATGGCCGTTCGCCCCGCGCTCGCCGCGCGCCTTGCGGAGGCAATCGACACGCTCACCCCCTGGGTGCGTGACCCGGACCCGAATATAAGGCGTTTCGCCGTTGAAGTTCTGCGGCCGCGCGGTGTCTGGACCCGGCATATTCCCGCTTTGCGGCGTGACCCGTCACCGATCCTGCCCTTACTGAACCCTTTACAGACTGAGACACATAAATATGTCCAGGATTCGGTCGCGAACTGGCTCAATGACGCGGGGAAGGACAATCCGGCGTTTGTCATCGCCCTCTGCCAGTCATGGCGCATCGCACAGCCTGATCACCCTGGCACGCGGCGTATCTGTCGCCGGGCGCAACGTCGATTGGCCCCCCCGCCTGATGCCTGAAAACCGCGGCAATTGGGGGGACAGATTTTAACAATACATAAACATATTTTTATTTTCAGCTTCCCAAACCGGTCAAAATGCGGCATGTGTCACGGTGGAAAAACACGCGGTCGGCGCCCGACCTTTCGTGATCAAAGTGCAGATCTGAGCGGACATCGCGCCCTGGAAGTTTCAGGACGCGCCCTCAGGAAGCGTTTCGCTACGGTCCTTTCGGACCGTGAGACGGGCGCGTGCCCTTCATATGGATGGGGCAGGATGTCCCGCATGGCGACCCGATCCAGCATCCCCGTCTTGGCGTCGACCTGTATGGATAAAGGATAGGTAAAATGACAGAACATAAAGTCCCTGCGCAATATCGCGCCTGGTGCTGGGTTGAAGGGACGTCGGCGCTCGCGTTGGAAATGCGGCACGTATCCCGACCCCAACTTGCAGATGATGAAGTCCTCGTGCGCAATTACGTGGCCGGGCTGAACCCGGTTGACTGGAAGGCCCTTGGCGAGCGCATTGCGCCCATGAAGCCCGGCCACATTCCCGGTGTCGATGGCGCCGGAATCGTCGTGGAAGTCGGTGCGAAACTTGATCCGGCCTGGGTCGGGCGTCGCGTTGCCTATCATCAAAATCTTATTCGCCCCGGCAGCTTTGCTGAATACACGCCTATCCAGGGACGTGCATTGATGGTGATGCCGGATGCGTTGGATTTTGGCACGGCGGCCAGTATGCCATGCCCGGCTCTCACCGCGTGGCAGGCCCTCTCCAAGTTGCCCGTCCGCGTCGGCGCGAAGCTTCTGGTTTCGGGCGCCGGGGGTGCAGTCGGGAATTATCTCGTTCAACTTGCCGCTGATCGCGGTTTTGCCGTCACCGTCATGTGCCATGAACGTCATTGGGAGCGCCTGCGCACCCTTGGCGCGCAACATTGCCTTCCCGGCACCGCCGTATCAGATGATCATTTCGCGTCGGAACTGAGAAATCAGTATCACGCCGTCATCGATACGGTCGGTGCGGATTATGCCGTCAATCTCGCCCCGGCCATGAAGGCGAACGGACATATTGTCTGCATCCTTGGCCGACTGGATACATGGCCGGACCCGATTTTCACGCGTGCAACGTCGATGCATGAAGTGACGATCAACGGCCTTCATACGTTTGGCGATGACGCGGATTGGCATGATCTCACGAAAGCGGGGGAGCGCCTGCTGGCATGTCTGGCGGCGCAGTCTCTCCATCCTGAAGAAATGGTGACGCGCCGTTTTGATGACTTGCCGAAATTTCTGAACGATCTTGAGCATCGTCAATTTACGGGTAAGGCATTGGTCAATATGCCGGTCACAGACAGTATCTGAAAAATGATGGCGGCGCAGTCATGCGTCGCCGCGTCAGACATCCGTCCATCGGGTCGCGGTGCATGCGACTCAATTGAAGTGAGGCGGCAATCAGCCTTCTATTTCATCCGATGCCCTTATAAGTCCCAGGGGGCTGATGCATCCAGAGTGCGGCAAGGGCGGGCAGGTTTTGTAGCGTCGAGAGAGGATGCAAGGCGTGGGCGCGACGTCGGGACGGCGTCCACGCGCTGCTTCAGTCTGAAGTCATCGTCAAGCTGTTGTTGTTGACCGACCTTTTCAGACCGCGCGTGTAAGACAGCGGATCAGCGCCGCGACCGAGAAATCCCGCATCTCGTCATCCTGGTCAACCAGCGACTCAAGATAGTCCAGCGTCACGCGCGGCCGATCCGTATAATCCGTGTCCCAACGTTCAACCTCCGAAAATGCGCGATGAAAGACTTGACGCTGCAATGACTGACGCGTCTGGCTTTTAATAAGGGTGGATGATTTGGGCATCCCGTCACCTGCCTTTTTTGTTATTCTCAGGACAGAAAAACATTAGCAGAACTAATATTAAACTTCAACCACTTGCTAAGCGACCTTGCCAGAAACCTGGTAGTTATTTCGTTTCCGATTTAAAAGCGCGGGCGTAAAGCCGCATGGCTTCGAGCATATCCGGCTGAGCTGCATGGGGAATAAGCCTGAAGAGGCGCAATGCCGCGAGCTCAAAATCGCTGCGGGCCTGTCCCTCACCCGTCGTAGCGCCCGAAAGCAGAAATGTCAGATCCACTTCCAGAACCTTGGCCAGAATCAGCAGGCGCGGCCGACGGGGGAAGGAGCGTCCCGTCTCATATTGCACAATGGCGTTTTCACTGACGCCAAGATGAACGGCAAGCTGTGATTGCGTCATGCCGAGTTTGATGCGCAGTTTTTTCAGCCTTCTGCCGAAGGCAATCATATCCGCGGAGCGCGGGCGTTTAAGGTCAGTCAAGGATGGCGGCATGGCTCGGGGAACACCTCAACATCGCAGTGGATGTGTCGTCAGGATTGTCACAGGATATTAGCGGTGCTAATGTTACACGCGTCATGCTGCGTGGTGTCCAGAGAGTCGCTGCCGTGGCGCCAGGTCAGGCAATGGGGTTCATTCATGTTTGTCACATCACTCGAACTAATCAACATTGTCGGGGCGCTCTGCGGAGCTCACTTATATGAGATGCCGCAGCGTCGCTTAATGGCAGGCCGGAGCGACATCATGGGCAGCAGATCATGGACATGCGAAGTTATGTTTCAACTCCCCACCTCATGACACGTTGGCGGGCGGGGGGCAATTCCTCATTCCACTCCCGATTTTTCAGCCGCGGAACGCGCCTTTTCCGGTCCGCAGCCGCATTCTGCCGCGTTGGCAGGATCTTGCCAGTTCTTTCTTGATTGCGATTGCGTCGTTCCTGACGTGTCCAGCCTGGACCGGGCGTGGCAATCGGCGCAGCGCCGGGAGATTCACGGGCTACTCACCAACAAACCCACAACAATAATGAGGGATACAATGCCAAAAAAAATGACCCGCCCTGAATGCGCCACTCCTACTGACGATTTCGCCTGTAATGATCCTACCCCGGAGCGGCTGACAAAAACGATGTTTACGCATGGGGCGCCGCGACGTGTCCTGACGACCGTTCAGGCGCTCATCAATTCGGGTGATGTCGATCAGGATTGCGCCGATGCCGGGGAGCGCTGGTTCCGTGACTACACATTCGCCTTCTTCGATTACGTGGAATATCGGGAGCCATGGCCGGTCAATAATGCGACGCGGCATGATGCCGTCTCCTGGCATGTCCTTCGCGCCATGACCTGCGCGCGCGTGGCCAATGTGAGGCGCGCCCTGGGTGCGGCGGCCGAACTGCGTCTTCGACTTGTTTATGTGGAAGAATTAAGTTTCGTTAAAATGGGTAAAATCTTGTTTCCCCATCTTTCCGCAACCGTGGCACGGGGCAAAACGTCGGCCCAGATCGCGCTGGTGCTTGAACAATTAAGAGATTTTTACAAGGAGGAGCACAAAAATAAAAAGAAGGAGATTGAAGGCCGCATGCAGCTATGCTAGGATTACGACAACAATGGACGTTATGTGTCCAGTAGATCATCGCGAAATGCGAAATATTCAGTCGACAAACGAATCACCTTTTGTGCCAAGTCCAATGTTTGGCGTGCAGCACGTTTTTTTTGACGTGTAATTCAACCCGTATCCCGATTCTTTATCATGGACGCGGTAAATTGATGCCCCGCACGCCATCATTCATTTGTTACAAAATTTTTTGAGACATGCCCGTCATCGACAAATAACAACAATAAGGTCGATGGCGCTGCGCGCCCTCATCCGGGGGTGCCGCATCACGTTCACGGGTGGCGTCACGCCTCTCGCAGATAAAGTCAGTCACGTTGAATAACCGTCCGGCTGCTAACTGTGTCGTCACACACAGAAGAGCGCCGCGTGCGTCACGCGCACGATACTTTCAGATCTCCCTGCGGCGCGATGCAACAGGGGGCTGTGGGTAGGAAAAAAGAGTTATCGTCGGGGTGGTTTTTCTCGGGGGGCCGGGTCGCTATGCGTAGGCTCAATGTGATGGGGCGTGTAGGGGGGCGGGGATGCAGCAAAGCTACGGAAGCTGCGTAAACGGGGTCTCTCCATCCATGCATCACGACGCTGATCACTCTCCCGTCGTGTTTTCATGGGTGCGCTGACCCCATCCCCGCCCATCATGACAATCAGCGTTCTGCTTGAGGAGAGGTGACCTCAGACTCCCGGTGCCGCCTTATTGCGCCGCCCTGTCAACAGGTCCCGTGCGCATGCGGCAGAAAAAGCGGGCGCGGCATCGTTTCTCAGCGCGGAAGAGGGGATGATGAAGCAACATATTTCCGCGCCGAAAAAGCGAGGCCGTCAGGGCGTTACGGAGAAAAAAGCGTCATCCGCGATGCAGCAGATAATGGACGACAAGGTAAACGCATCTGCGGGTCGCGTCACAAGCCAGCCCCTCAAGAAACCAACCTCCCGCAAGATAAAAGGCAAATCCGGTGCGCGGGACGCGGCGACGCTTCAGGCCCTTGATCCCTCTGCGCCCGAAGCCGCTTCCCCGCAGCGTCGATCGGGCCGGACAAGAAACCGGGTTACAATGTCGAAGGCGGATGATGATCTTATCGCCGTTGAAGCGCTCGCGCAGCGTTACGCGTCAGAGGCCTTGCGTCAACTGGCCGAAATTGCACGCGCCTGCGACAGTGACGCGACCCGTGTCGCCGCCATCCGGGAAATTCTGAACCGGGCGCTCGGCCGGTCAGCGCCACGTCGTCCTACAGAGAAGAACGCGCCGGAGACTGTGCCTATCCTGAAAATCGTGCCCTACCTAAATGGAACGCGCGATTGAGATACCGCCAGCCTTCGGTGATTTCTCCCGTCCCTATCGCTACCGCATCTGGTATGGCGGACGTGGTTCTTCCAAGTCATGGACGGTCGCGCGTGTCCTCGTGGCGATGGCCGCGACGCGAAACCTGCGCATTCTGTGTGTGCGGGAATTTCAGAACGCCACACATGAGTCCGTGCAACGCCTGTTGGAAGACCAGATTACCGCCCTCGGCCTGACAGCGTGGTTTACGGTGCGACGCGACCGGATTACCTCGCGATGCGGCGCGGAGTTTTTATTCAAGGGACTGGCGCGCAATATACAGGGCATCAAGTCAACGGAGGGAATTGATATTTGCTGGGTTGAGGAAGGTCAATCGATCAGCCAGACGTCACTCGACATACTGATCCCCACCATCCGCAAGACGGGCTCTGAAATCTGGGTCACGTACAATCCCGACCGGCCGGAAGACCCCATCCATGTCCTCGCACAACGCCTCAAAGGAGATGATGACGCGCTGGTCAGGCAGGTGAACTGGCGGGATAATCCGTGGTTTCCGGACACGTTGGAAGGGGAAAGGCTGCGACTTTTAAAGCATGATCCTCAACTTTATGAGCATGTCTGGGAAGGTGCATGTCGGCAGCAATCGGCGGCGGTCATTTTCCAGGACCGCGTCATCTTCGGAGCCTTTGAAACCCCACCCGATGCGCGATTTTATTTTGGCGCTGACTGGGGTTTCGCGCAGGACCCGACGGTCCTGATCCGATGCTTCGTGCAGGATGACTGCGTTTACGTTGATTATGAAGCCTACGGCGTCAAGACGGAAATCGACGCGCTTCCCGCGTTGTTTCTGCGCATTCCGGGCGCGGGGACATGGCCCATTCTGGCGGATTCCGCCCGACCGGAAACCATCAGCTACATGGCGCGTGCGGGTGGGTTCCGTATTCGCGGCGTCGATAAATGGCCCGGCAGCCTCGAAGACGGGATCGCCCGCCTCAAAGCGTTTCGGCAGATTATCGTCCATCCACGCTGTCCACAGATCGGGCAGGAATTCCGGCGATATAGCTATCTGACAGACCCGCATACAGGCGACATACTGCCCAAAATTGAGGATCGCTGGAATCACGGGATTGACGCGTTACGTTATGCTCTGTCGCCCCTCATCCGCCATCGTCGCCAGATGCCGCACTTCGGGGGGTATCTGAAAGCGCCGCGCCAGACTGATTAGACGGCTTGGCCAGCGCGGCGGGACATATTTGACCGCAGCCCGGGTTAAGCTGCGTCCACGCATCATGGAAGCCCTGAGCCAGGCTGAGGCAGGCGCGAAAGGAAGCATGAGAATGAAGCGCATGACGGAGTCAACCCGTCGCAGGAAGCCTCGTTTCCTCACGCGGCGGTCACGCACCATGGTGGAGAGGGAGGAGCCGATCCTTCGCCCTCCCAACGGGGCCGGTGGCAGAATGTCAACGCGGGCGACGCGCCAACCAGCCGGTGAGAATTCTTCCCGGCGGCGTTTCCGTTATAACCGTCCCGCAAGCCATCCAGCCATTGCGCAACAGGCTTTGGAGGACCGTCTTGCGCCCTACGAACCTCCACAAGGCGTGCGCGGGCCCGGCTTTGACAAAGTGGCCATGGATGCCAGTTTGACGGCGCTGCGTCATTGGGTGGACTCAAATCCGTCTCTCGTCGAAAATTACATTGCGGATGGGCTGGGCTTTCCGGGTTATGCGCATCTCGCTGAAATGGCGCAGCGCGCGGAATTCCGGAAGCCGTGTGAAGTCATCGCGCGGGAATGCACGCGTGCCTGGCTTCGCTTTATCTATCGCGGTCACGGGCATGATGACGCTGCAACGCGTGAGCGTCTCGACCAGCTTGAGCAGTCATGCCGCAGACTGGCGCTGCGTGATGTCGTCAAGCGCCAGGTTCTTCAGGCCCTGACATATGGCATTGGCCATGTCTGGGTCGGTCTGAAAAATCAGTCACTTGATACGGCAGCGCAATCCGCGCCGTTACGCGCCACGTCTCAAGGGATGGGACGTGCGACGCTTGAGCGCCTTGTCGCCATTGAGCCTGTCTGGACAACCCCGAACAGTTATGACGTGGATAATCCACTTTCCCCTGACCATTATCGGCCCCGCAACTGGTGGGTACAGGGTCGGCTTGTCGATCGCAGCCGCCTGCTGACGATGGTGCCTTATGAAGTGTCGGATATTCTCAAACCGGCTTTTAATTTTGGCGGGCTGTCCCTGACGCAGCAATTAAAAAGCTACGTGCATAATTTCCTCCGCACGCGGAACGCGGTGGCGGGGATTACGGCAAACTTCTCACGGCTTGTTTTATTGACCGACATGGCCGGCAATATGCAGGCCCCAATGACCGGCCCTGACCCCTTTCCAGGCATGTCTTTCGCAGATATTGACGCCAGCTCAATCCATGGGCGCGCGGCATTGATGCAGGATGTCGCGGAAGGACAATCGACCATTATCGCGGATAAAAATGCGGAGGATGCCAAAATTCTGTCAACACCCCTCAATGGACTGGACAAGCTCCTCGCGCAATCCATGGAAGCAATGGCGTCAATCCCCGGTATCCCGCTCGTCAAGCTTTTCGGGTTGCAGCCCTCGGGACTCAATGCCTCGTCCGATGGGGAGATCCGGGTCTTTTACGATGAGATTTCCGCGTTTCAGGAGGCTTTGATCCGCCCGATCGTGCAACGCGTGCTTGATCTTGTCCAGATTGACTTATGGGGTGAGATCGATCCGAAAATAGATTTCATCTTCAACCCCTTATGGCAGATGGATGAGAAAACCCGCGCCGGAATCGAACGGTCAAGGGCGGAAACTGTCTCAGCTTTGGTGAAAGGCGGGGTCGTCTCCACCGACGAGGCGCGTAGACGCCTTGCCGCTGGGCCGGTTGCACCTTATGCTTGAGACTTCGTTATGAAAGTTTCGCATCAGGCATTGCTGTAACCTCGACGGGAAGATCGCGCTAAAAATGTTTCAGTATATCGGGGAAAATGCGGATTTCCCGCCCCTGATCCTGCCCGTGATCGCACTGATCGTGTGGTCGCTCTTCATGACTCTCTGGATGGTCGTCGCCCGCGTCATGCTGGCGGTGCGCTATGCGCAGCGCGGCGAGGAAACGGTTCCGGCAACGCCGTCGCCGTCAGACAAGCCCGCCCTCCCTGATACCGTGAAGTGGATCGGTGACAATGCCAATCACCTGCTTGAGCAGCCCATCCTTTTTTACGCCCTGTGCTTCGCTGCGACGCTGAGCGGTGTCGATGACGGCATCTTTCTTATCGCGTCATGGGTGTACGTCGTGCTCAGGATCGTGCACAGCATGTGGCAGAGCCTGGTCAATGCCGTCGCCGTGCGCTTCATCCTCTATATTTTTTTCACGCTTGACCTCACTTATATGGCGGCGCGTTTCTGCTTTTATCTGTGCGTCCCGGGGGTTGACACGGTCTGAAGCGCCTTGGGGGAAAGAGGCGTTCATTACGTCCCCGAGACGGGATTCTGAAATTTTTCAACGGTATAGGGTCTGTATATATACATGTTGTTAACGGCCCTTCACGTGGTTCGGGGGAGGGGCGGCATCGATTCGACAATGTCGTGTGAATGGTACAAAAGTCACAAACCACGCTTTAAACCAATCTTTTAAAGTCTCATTAAAGAAACTGGCTCACGCAACTGAAGTTTAGTGTCAAATCAGCTAGCTAAGGAGTGAACCATGTTTTTGCCTATTCTGGCGTTAATTGCCTGGACGTTATTGATCGTTATCTGGATGGCCGTCGTACGTATGCCCGAAATGATGCGTGCCTCGCGCGCGGGCAATGCCCCCGGCAATTACGCCACTAAAATCGAGGCAGAACAAAATTTTTCCCCCCGGACACGTTGGAAAGGGGACAACGCCAACAATCTTTTTGAGCAGCCGACGATTTTCTATGCGCTCGCCCTGATCACCATGCTGTCGGGTCATGCTGATTTCACCGCCGTCTGGATGGCGTGGGCTTATGTTATTCTGCGCGTTCTGCACAGCCTCTGGCATTGCCTCGTCAATATCATTCCTGTGCGGTCGGTTATATTTTTCCTCTCCACATTGGTGCTCGTGATCATGACGATCCGTCTCGGGATGCAGCTTTTCAATTACATGCCTGTCCTGCCCAATATGTAAGGAAGCCACATCGCGCCTCATGACGCGATGAAGCAAAAAAAGGGGGCGCGGACGGGAAAGTCTGCGCCCTTTTTATGTGGCATGCGCTGACGCGTCGCATGGCCTCGACCATCAAGGATGGTCTGTCATCCAAACGCGTCGCCCCTGATGCTTCGTTTGACATGACAGGCCGCGCCTCACGATGCCGCGTCGCCCCGGTCTGCATGTTTCATCATCGAAGCCGAAAAAAACAATAAACGCCCGATAGCGCCAAAGCCCCGGGCCATAGACAGGGTGACTGAAATGGAATTGACCCACCCCGGTCCCTGCAAGGACCCCCAATGGCTGGATGATCCACGGCCGTCCCCGCCAGCGCCGTTCCAAACCGTAATGGCGCTGGATGAGACGGTCCGTCATATCGATGCTGATGGTCATCTTCATATCACGAAATGCGTACTCAGTGCGGCGGGCATCTCGCCCTATTGGGGAAGGGAAATCCCGGACCATGCCCGTCTTGGCCTGAAGCCGGACCGGATCTATCCGGTCTATCGTCCGGCCGACGTCCTTCAGAAGGCGGCATCGAGTTTCAATGGCAAGCCCATCCTGCTCTCCCATTTGCCCGTCAATGCTTCCCAACATCCGCGTGGTATCACGGTCGGTGCGGTCGGAAAGGCCGTCTTTGACGGTGAAACCGTGTCGGCCGACCTGACATTCTGGGATAATGCGGCCATTGACAGTATCTCCGCAGGCGTCAGATGCGGCGTCTCCGCAGGGTACAGTTATCGCGTGGTGGCGGAGGCGGGCCTGTGTGACGGCCAGGAATATGGCCTGAAGATGGACGATATCCGTTTCAATCATCTCGCTCTGGTTGAGACGCCCCGTGTCCCGCGCGCCGTCATTGGAGACCAGGCACCGCTGCCCGAACCGCCGGAATGTGCCGCCCGCCCACAGAGTGCCGCCCTCTCGCTCGAAAAGCAGGAGACAGGCCGGAAACCGGAGGCGCCGCCCGATCGGGAAGATGACCCTGAATCCATACAGCAAGCCGAGGCCCTCCAGTCACTCGCCCAGACGCTTTCAGACGCGTTGCGCGATGGCACTTTGACCGTCGAAACGCCTTTTGACGCCCTTAAACTCTGGCTGAAACGGGTCGTCTCAAGAGAGATCCAGGCGGCCATTCCGACGCAGCGACAGGCGAAACCCTCAGTGAACGCGTCCGACGAGGAGGATGGCACGGCACCTTGCGTCGAGATACCCGGCGCGATGGAAACACCATCAGATCGCGTGCGGCCGGTGGCACCCGCATGCCGCGATGCCGGGACAAAGGATCGCGGGGCTGAAGCGGACATGAACCCCGAAGGGAGCGCAATTTCGGCCCTCGATGAAGCCATCAGGCAGGAGCGCCTGCGTAACCAGCGTGCTGAAGCAGCGCGGCAGGCCGTTCGCCCCCTGGTTGGAGAGGTGATGGGTCTGGACGTTGCAGAGGATATTTACCGTTACGCGCTGGATCAGATCGACCTGCCCGCTTCATCCATTCATGAATCAGCGCTTTCGGCGGTTGTCGCCCTGGTCAATCGATTTTCAAGCCGTATCGGGCTCATGCCGCATCCATCCCTGGTCGGGGGGCGGGCGGCTGACGTCCCGGACTGGGCGGGCCCGACCCCTCATGACCTGGCGGAAAGGCCGTCGCCACTCGGGACGGCAGGCCTCTATGGCGGCGCCATGATGCCGGCGCCCGCGCGGTCCATTTACAGCAATCGTGATCCTGATGCTGCCAGCGCAGCACACTCCATACTCAGCGGCATTGCGGTGCCCAAAAAACTGTAAGGAGGTATGATATGGATACAGCAGAAATACTGAGTTTCGACCTCAAAATCGGCTTTCCCGGCGATATCGCTTCCTGCAATCCCTATTATCCGGCCATCGCGCGCGGTGTCGGGATAAGAGCGGATGAAAAAGGGCTGACGGTCGGGCGTTTCGTCTGGCTCAAGGATGATGCGTTTGTCGGGTCTTCCTCAGGCTGGGCCGGGCAAAGTGTCAGCCACACGCCGAAAGCGACGGAAGCCCCCCTTGGCATCGTCATGCGCCGTCTGGACAGCACGATGCTTACCCTCTCGGATGATCAGCTCCCCATGATCCCTGCGGGCGACGCGGTGACCATTGCGCGGGCGGGCGATATTTTTGTCATCACGGAAACAATCGCGATGGCGGGCCAGGCCGTCTTCGCGCAACCGGGCACAGGTGCAATCATTACTTCCGCACCTGATCAAATGCCGGCTGACGTCATCGCAACATGTTTTACTGTGGCGCAGGGCGGGCAGGCGGGGGAGGTCATCGTCATCTCGGCCATTGGCCATTCGCGTGAAGGGAGTATGCAATGATGGTGCCATTTCGCCAGGAAGCGCAACGCCTCGCCGCGGATTGGGGTATTCATCTGCCCGGTGTCACGCATTACGCGACGGAACCCCATTCTCTCAGCGCGATGGATGATGCGTCCGGCACCCGCCCCCTGCCGGGCATTCCCGATGTGCTGACAACCACGATTGACCCTCAGGTCGTCCGCGCGCTGGTGACGCCGACCCGGTCGGAACAGATTTATGGCAGCGGCAAAAAAGGCGATTGTACAAGGCGGACGATGATGTTCCCGGAGGCGGAAAGTGCCGGTTACGTGACGCCCTACGGAGATTATGAGCCCAATGGCATGGCGAACACCCGTATAAACTGGGTCTCCCGCGAGTCCTTCTATTTCCAGACCTGGGCGCGATATGGGGATCTGGACGTGCAGATGCTGGGGCTTGCCGGGGTGGCGCTGGCGACGGAACAACGCCTGGCCGGAGCAACCGTCCTCAACAAGGCGTCCAATAAAATGAATCTTTTCGGCATTGCCGGGAGGGCACTTTACGGCGCGCTGAACGACCCGCGCCTCCCGGCGGCGATCCAACCGACTGCGAAAGCCTCGCCAGGTGGCAAGGGCACGGTGACAAGCTGGACGGACACAAATGATGCCATCGCCGTCTATGGCGATTTTGTTTCGCTTTTCTCGCAGCTGACACAGCAATTGGCGGGCCAAATCGATACGGAGACGGAGCTTGTCGCCGTCATCCCGTCCGAACGTGCCCCGGTGCTGAAATATATCGTCTCATACGGTCTCACGTTGGAAGATATGCTCAAAAAAGGCTTCCCGAATATGGTGATCCGCACCCTGCCGGAAGCGGGGCCATCCTTATCCGGTGGGGCGCAGAATGTCGCCATGATGCAATTATTCGTGCCGCGCCTTGATGGCGTTGACACGGTGACGACGGCCTTCACTGAAAAACTCCTGATGCACCGGCTTGAGACTTATTCGAGCTACATGCAGCAGAAAATGTCGCAGGGCGGTTGGGGCACGATCTGGCGGCGCCCGCAGGCTTGCGCGACGATGGTGGGGATCTGACCGGTGCTGACACGTTTCAAAACCCGCTCCCAACCCGTTGAAGCGTCGCGCGACCGCGGGAAAGCGCCATCCGCCCCTTCTGAAAAGGGTCGCGCGGCGGAAGTGGGTGAGATGGTGCATGTGATCTGCCGTGTCCCCTCCGGCGTCATCCTGCGCCTTTATGACCCGGAGGAAATTATGACCCGACGCCAGGCCCACCAATCGGGCCAGCCTGTCACAGCGTTGCTGCGGCCGATCGCTGAGGTGAGTCTCAAAGGCGCCCGGGAGGATGCGCGTTTTGATATTCGGGATAACCGGATATTAGGCTGCCACGGCGTCACCCGTGTTTCCCGCGATTTCTGGGAGGCGTGGGTCCTTCAGAATAAGGAAAGTGATCTCCTCCGCCGGAATCTGATTTTCGCGGACACGACCCGACGCCGCGCGCGGGACCAGGCCAGTGAGTGGGCGCAGTCACCGACAGGTTTTGAAGGTCTCGATCCGAATAAATTACCGGTTTCTTCGGTCAGTGCGGATACATCCATGACAGGGGGCTGAACCATGTCCGATGAAGAACGCCACGCATCTGATGACGCATCTTCCCCGCACTCTGAGGCAGAAAGCCCTGGTTTGGAAGTCGATCTGTATCTCACCTCGCCATCTGACGCGGATGAAGAGGCCGAAGCTTCACGTGACACAGCGTCCGGTGATCGTGACCGGACGTTAGCGGGCAAGCAGGTTTTTGACGCGCCGGGACATGTGGCCACCACCTCGGCGTCTGAAACGTTTGCGGGGGGCGATTCGGGCGTTGTCACGTTTGACTACGCCCATTGGGCCGCGCATTTCTCCGAGTTGGCGGATTTTACGCCGGCGGATCGGGCGGCGGCATATTTCGATATGGCGCAATACCTCTATCTTAATAACAGCGCGGCGAGCATCGTGCGCGATCTCAAAAGCCGGGCCTGGCTCCTCGACCTCCTCGTGGCGCATCTCGCCTGGCTTTCACGACCGGAGGCGGCGGGCGGCGCGGGGCCGGGCTCGGTCGGGCTGGTCACGGAGGCGCGTCAGGGCTCCATCTCCGTCAGATATGACGGGGGGGACAGCCGCCCTCCGCGACATGGTTTATGCAAAGCCAGTTCGGCGCAACCTATTGGCAGGCAATTTCCGCGTGGCGCAGTATGCGCTTCATCCCGGCACGCGCGTCACGGGCAAAAATCTGGCCGTGACGACGAGCCCCGTTTTCTAAGCCGGTCCCAGGTGGGGCACTTATGACAGGCGGGGTGCGCCCGGCACGTGGAAGGTTTCTGCGCGAGGTTGCCGGATGGCGCCTCGCAAATCCGAACTCCCAATTTCCAAACCAAACATGGAGAGAGCCATGTCGATTATTCAGGCTGCGGGGTCAGCGCTGCGGCGCGTTCATGTGTGCGTCGGAGGCGTGTGGCGTCGTGCAACGCGCACCGTTATTGATGATGACGGGACGGCGCGCGTGGAGCACGACGATATTCCAGTCCGGTTGCAGGTCCAGGCCGCAACCTCCGCTGAAATTTCGCTGCTCGACAAGCTTCCGCGTCAGGCAGAGCATCGCATTGTCTATATCCAGCACCCGATCCAGCCTCTCAGTGCGTCCCGTCAAAGAGGGGGTGATATGATCCGGTTCTTCGGGGCGGATTGGCGGGTGACGCAAGTGCTTGAGGTTTGGGATCAGGAGGGCTGGTCAAAACTGATCGTGACGCGGCAGAGCGATGATGATGCCCCAACGCGTATGGAAGCGACAACCGCCAGCCTCGCGCATGTGACCCAGGCGGGGAAGGGCCGTGTATCCGGCTTCCGCACGGGGTCCGAGCCCTATGCCTCGCTGCGGCGTCACGGCGTCAACCGTCAGGGCGTCATTTAGCCGCCTGCAAGGATGACATGTCCCGACAGCCGCGAAATGCGGTTAAGGTCGAACGGTTCAACGCGGATCTTCACTCTCACTGAGGCGGGATGTCTCAATCGACGTCCGTTCTCCTATTTCAGAAAAAGAATTAAGTCGTCACATCATGACGCCGCGCTAAAGTCACTTGAGGAACGGACAGAAATTAGTCTGAAAAAACGTCTCCACAGTGTCTGAAGGCGGGATCACCCTTTCATGATGGGTGGGCGGGATCAAATGACGCCCTCCTTTTCATGACGGACTTCACGCTTCTTATAAATGTGCCGTGAAGTCGCATTACCTTGATCATCACCCTCCTTTTTGCGTCAGACGTGACACGTTCAAGGGGCAGAAGGGACCGATCCCGTAAAGAGGGGGAAAGCCCCTTATTTCCGAGCCCCTGAAAAAGCTCGATGATTATTTAATTGAAGAATTTTATCCATAAGATCCGAAAAAAAATTAATAATGGAACGAATAAAATGAAAGATGTCATACTTCAAATTCTGCAGGAGACAAAAGACGCAATCAACGAAATCACAAAACGTGATGACTTTGATAAATCGACGCTCGATTACTCGAAATTTTCGGATTATTTCTGTGGCGTCTCAGTGAGTGATCTCGTAGCGCAAAGCGACATCTATGATCTGAGCATTTTATCGGAAGTTGAAGACTTACTCTCACAAATTCAGTCGCTGCGCAGCGCGCGCCCTGACGGTGCCGACGCAATGGATGGGGCGACGAAACAATCCGGCAAATCCGAACCTCTGAATTTCTTCTGGGATAAAAAAGAAAAAATCTATTACAGCGCGCCAGCCCAGGCGATTGACGGTTTCGGCGTGTTCGCGGGGCGCGGGACGGTTTTTTACGAGGATAAAAACCGGGACAGCATGTTGAGTGACCTTTTTTCAAAAGAGGGTCTGCACCTGTCCATCCTGAGAGCTGAGATTGATTACGATTACAAGAGTTCGGACCTGGAGGAACCCATTAATCAATATTGGGTATTGAGAAACGCCAAAGAGAAATATGACATCGACAAGATCTTCGCCAGCACCTGGTCACCCCCTGCCTGGATGAAGACCATCCCCGGCCAGATTGAGGGAAAAGATTTCAATAGGCTTGACCCTAAAAATGATGATGTTTTCTGCTGTTACATTCTGAAGATCAGCATGGATTTCGAGCGGGTGGGCATCCCTCTCTATGCTGTCTCCCCCATGAACGAACCGGAATTTCCGACCCCCAGCTGGGCCGGTACGATCTGGCTGCCGACCGATGTTGCACGATTTGTGCCCAAGCTTCACGTCACGCTCAATCGCTTCGGCGCCAACACGAAGACAATTATCGGAGAATGCGCCAACTGGGCCGTGTCTGATATCTACACATTCTGCAGTCTCTGCATCATGTGGGTGAGTGGCACGTTGGACAAAGTGGAGATCTGCGCCAGTCACGGTTACACCATCCCGAACCCTCTCAGTGGTGACACGGATGTGACCTACAACCAGAAATCCTATAACTGGGTCTTCGATCGTTTCAGCAAACAGAGATGGATCACCGAGATCTCTGAAACCACAGAGTTTGACCCGAGCATGAAGAAAGGTCTGGAGTTTGCCTCCAGTCTTCATGGTTTCCTCACGCGAGGGAACGTCAATGCCTTCACCTTCTGGCTGGGCGTCGAAAAGACGAGTAATGAATGCCTGATCAAAACGGATGGCGAGACTTACACCAAGGGGAAAGTATATTCCGTATACGGCAATTACACGAAGTTCATCAGCCCTGGTTATACGCGTCTCACGACGTCGAGAAACACATCCTATAATGGCGTCCTTTATTCAGCCTACAAGGACCCGACTAACGCCGACTCTCTCACGATGGTCACAATCAATCAAAGTGACCTTGATAGCGATATCGAGTTTGAGGTGGTCGATTCCGGCATTCAGGTTCTGACGCCTTATCTGACCGCAGAGGGCGAAGATAATAATTGGAAAAAACTGGACGACATCCATCTGGACACGTCGTCAAACAGTTTTAAAACGACCATCCCGGCGAACAGCGTCGTGACATTCAGGGAAGCGGCCGCCTAAAGCGCCGTCGTCGGGCATTCCGCGTCTCATCTTAACGGGTTCCGTCCGTAGATGACGCGGATGCCCGTCACGCATGGCACAGCGCCATGCAGTTCATGCGGGCGCTGTGACGTGACATGTGGGCAACCTCTCCTCCTTCCCCTCGGGCACAGGTGCGCAACGCGGCTTTGACGGTGAGAATGGCGGGCCACCATGACAAAACGCCGGACCGGACAGGGCCCCCCGCGCGCGGGGCCCCGCCGGTTGATCGCATCGCGCCCTGGCGGGGCCGTTTACCAGGATGATGGTCATGAATCAGTCTTTCCCCAAACCGGACATGTCGACGGCGCTGACATTGTTGCGGCGTTGGCTGCTGACCCTCCTGCCTGAGGGGACGGTCATTATGAGGGCGCATCAGAATAACGTCCCGGCGCCGACCGGGCTTTACATCCTGATGCGTCCCCTCCTGACGACGTGGCTTTCGAGACCATGGCGGGGTTTCTCGGAGGGGACGGTCACGACCTACACAATATTGCGCCTCGATATCGAGCTGTCGATTGCTGGAGACGATGCGGAAGCGATCAGTCACTGGATCGCGCTGCACTTTAATGACCCGTCCGTCATCTCATGGTTTCACGCGCAGGATATGCAGGTGACACCGCTCGAATCAACGTCTCCCGTCAGTGACGTGGCACGGGATGACGCGCGCGGTTACGTTGTTGGCTGGAAGTGGGAATTGGCCTTCCAGCTTAATCAGACCATGTCGGCCCGGATTGACACGGCGGAGGCCGCCGCCATCCAGGTCGCGCCGACCCACCGAGCCGAATGAAAAAGGAGAAACGGCTTTGTCTGGTATACCCCTTTCACAAATCGTCAATGTCGTCCCGCGTGTCATCACGCCGCAAACCCCCAGCAACTTCCTCGACCCGCTCATTCTGACGCGTAATATGGATGTCGTCGGACCGGGCGACGTCATCTCATCTGATTCTCCCTCGGATGCTGCGTCGCTATTCGGCGCCGGCTCCGTTGAGCATCAGATGGCGTCGGTGATTTTCGGTGGGTTGAAAGATGTGTCGCGTTTACCTACGCAGATTTTCTTCGCAGGCGTATCGGATGATGCCAGTAAGATTTCAGTCGATCTCGACAAGGTCGCGCAGGGTTGGAGCAGTTGGGTCGGCTTTGCGCCGGCCTTTGTGCCGTCACAGGACGTCGCACGCAGCATCGCTTACTGGCTGCTGCTCAATACCCGATATTGGGCCGTCATCTGGGACGATAATATTAATGCGCTTGTCAAGGATCAGGGAACAGATGCTTCCAAATGGTCGCTCGGACGGTTTCTGCAAAATCTCGCCAATACGCGCAATATCTCCCTCGTCTATAAGGATTTCAAAGCCGCTGCGCTTGCACTGACATGGATGGCGACGCTCGATTTTGACAGGACGGACGGGCGGCGCGCTTTGGCTTTTACGCAAAGTGATTTCGTGACGCCAAGCGTTTCCGAGGCCGCTGACGCGCAGACATTGCTCGATGGAAATTACAGTTTCTACGGCGATTACGGCGCGGCAACGGGGAGTTTCGCGTTTTTCTATGATGGTCGCGTCCTGGGGCCAAGCCAATGGGCGGATGCCCTGATCTGCCAGACATGGCTGGCCAATCAGCTTCAATATGCGCTGATCACACTTTTTATGCAGCAACGTGCCATCCCATTTACCGCCGAAGGCGATGCGATGATTACCGCCGCTTGCCGGGATGTGTTGGTCAGAGCCGCAAATTTCGGGATCATCCGCACCGGCGTCACCTTGTCGCCGGACCAGAAAGACACCGCCAACCGCGCCGCCGGGCGCGATATCTCCAATGAGCTCTATAATCAGGGATATTATCTGCATCCCGGCGCGTCCTCCGCCAGCCCGGAGCAAAGGGCTGCCCGCAAGATTCCCGGGGCCATGCTTTGGTACAATGACGGCGGTAGCGTGCAAAGCATCGATTTCAATGTCGTGGAGGTGGTGTAATGGCGTTTAATCTGTCGTCAGCTGACGGGGTCTTCACCCTGACGGTCGAAACGTTGTTCAACGCACCGCTCACGCTTGAGAACTGGGGGACGGATCGCGCCTGGGAGGCAAATGCGCTGGACCAGGTCGAGACTCAGATGAGTATTGATGGGCATCTCAATGCCGGGTTCGTTCCGCGCCCTGTCGATATGACGTTATATCTCAGTGCGGCTTCCCCAAGTGTGGTGGATTTTGAAGTCATCATGACCGCGCAGTCAACATCCCGTACAATCTACCGTTTGGATGGGGAGCTGACCCTGCCGGGCATCGGTCGGAAATATACCTTCAGCAAAGGCGTCTTGCTTTCCGGCGCGCCACTGCCGGATGGGACGCGTATCCTGGCGAACCGCGCCTTCAAATTGCGGTGGGAGCGGGTCTTCCCGGTTGGCGTCTGATGGCGCGGCGTGAGATCGAAATCACCATTTCCGAGCCAGGTGATGATTACGGTAAAACCTTCTATATCCGGCGTATGTCGGCCTGGGATGCGGATCGCTGGGGCCGACGCGTCATTTACGCCTTGCTGCAAAGCCAGGTTGAGATTGAGGATCTCGACATTGAGCAGGGCATTGCGGGCCTGGTCGGGCGGGGTCTTGAACTTCTGGCTTATATCCCGCCAGACACGGCGGACGCACTTTTTGACGCGCTGACGGATTGCGTCTTCCGCCGCCCGGACCCGCGTCATCCGGGTGTCGAGATGCCGCTTCGGCCCGATGATGTTGAGGACGCACTGACCATCGCGATATTGCGGGAGGCGGTTTTCCGGTTGCACACGGATTTTTTTTCGGGCGTGCAACGCCTCTTCTCCCCCGATGGGAAAGCGACGTCGGATTTGGAGAAGGAAGACGCGCCGAGGCCCGCTGCGTAAACCTGTCCAGCGCCTTCGCCCTGGTGCTGCAATCCCGCCTCGCCACCTTGCACGAATTGCAGACGATTTATGACAGTGAGGATTTTCATCTCCTCTTCGAGGCCGCCATGGTCAATGCCTATAATCGTCAGGGAGGCGCCTCTTGAAACAGGCTTTTCCGGCAGGACGCGTTTTCAACGTGACGTTCAAAAGGCCGAAACCGAAGCGCCGCAAGGGCACGTCGCCAGCCGCCCTTCTGACGCACTCTCACCGTCGCCTTGGGAAACCGCATCCCATGCTCAGACTGATGCGTCTCTTGCGCGTGGCGCCGCAGGATGTCGTTTCCCGAAGCCCGGCCCGACACGATCCGCATCACATCCGGGGATATCGTCATGTCGACCTCGCCAAACAGAGGCGCGCGGGGCGGCACGGATGGCGGGGCCATGGCGATGCTGCACAACGTCAATTATCTGCGCCTTTTTCGCTTTCGAGACGGGGGCGGGCCGTTCACGAGACGTCCCATATTGTTTCAACGGAAAGGGGAAGGCGAGGTGACTCTGGCGGCGCGACATCGATACGCCCGTCCTCCAGATCTGGGATTGGACATATAAGCGGAAAACGCCTCTTCCCGTCGCCGCGGCGCGACCCATGGCGCGCGGGACTGGCACACATGGGCGGTCACGCCGCGCGCCACAGCGCACCCAGACCCGCTCATGCTGCAAAACCCGCTTTTCGAGGGTCGTCACGGCAGGCAGGCTTGAACGGAAATGCTGATCTTTTCCCGTCAGATGGGACCTTTCCATCGCGAAGACATGCATTTGTCACGCGCCGCGCGTCGAGACATGCGCGCGCGACCCATTTTCCCCGGAGACGAAACATCGCCGCGGCGTCACTTCGGCAATTTTCTGACCGCGTCTTTACGGGGGGTAAGGAAACAGGCATCGCTGCGCACCGTTTTGCCGGGCGCGGATTACCGTACACCATGCGGCACCGCCGCGCGCCGCGTCCAGGCCATGGACGCCTGCAAGCGCATGAAGTGACTGCCACATTCGGGCCGCCAACCCAGCGACGTGCAAAGCAGCGCGCGGGGGTTGAGCGCTTCGACCCTTTCAGAATCTCCGCCCGGGGCCGCACGCCTTCATCCCGCGCTGACCGCGGCACCCGTGAAAATAGATTGTCAGACAGGGTGAGAAACCGGGCCTTCCGCCCGCTTCGGCGTGACGCGACGGTGCGCGCTTCCAGATACGATGAGACGTTATCTCCCCGAAGACCGCATATGCGTCCGCCGCCGTCAAAGCGGACGGAAACCGGGCACGGAACGCGATCGGAAAATTCTGCGCCGGGCCCTATGCTTCACGGTTGCCTGGCTTTAGGGCAGGCACGCCGCGGCCAACATGATCGCGGGCGAGGAGAGGGGAAAGGGAGGCCCTTGCGGCGCGGAGAAGCAAACTTTACATGCGCGGCGATGTCGCTTTCCGAGCCCGAGCGTTCCATCTCAGAGGGGCGTCAAATGACGGATGAAAGGATCGGAGCCGGCCACGACATTCGTACGTCAGCCGCGGTCAGGAATGTGCGTCGCAACGCGCCGTCGGACGATAAAGGGGCTTCATGGCGCTCTTTTCTGCAGAATGCGCCGCAATTCGCAATGGCCCCGACCCGGCAGAATTTTGAAACGCGTCAGGCGGTCGAAAGAGATCCAGGCCGCATGGTAACGCGTCGGGACAATGGGCCGGATGATAGCAGGGCCGATCCGGCCACACCTGGCGGGCCGGACATTTTCACATCGCCGTTTTCACAGGAGACGCTTCTCGCCGGGCAGGCGAATATCGGATTGATGTGAGGCGGTACAGGACGAGCGATAGGACATCCACCATAATGACGCGGTACCCCGCATAGGCTGGGCATGTCGCGCCGAATAGGTTAAAGGCGGTCATCACGCCACAGGCGGCATTTGACGCGATCTTAAACCAGGTTTCGCGCCACCGTCCCATATTCTGACGCGACGCGCGGATGATGGGGGCGGGTTGCACGGGGAAACCAGTTCGGGTGGTCTCGATGAACCGATTTCTCAAAATCCAGAATCGTCTGGGACATCACCAGAGCGCGCTTTACATCATCGCTGTGAGTTTGGGGCTTCTGACTGCCAGGACGTTGCCGGACGCCACCCGTTTTGAAGCTTTGATCAATCCTTCTCTCGGGTTAATGCTCTATGCAACATTTTTGCAGGTGCCCCTCATCGCCCTTGGGCGGGCCTTCACCCAATTGCGCTTTCTCGGTGCGTTACTGACGGCAAATTTTGTCATTGTGCCGCTCTTTGTCGCGTTACTCGCGCCTTATCTCCCGCATGATCGCGTCATCAAACTGGGCGTCCTCATCGTCCTGCTCTGCCCGTGCATTGATTACGTTGTGACGTTCGCCCATCTGGGGCGGGCAGATGCCGGGCGGCTGCTGGGGGCCGTGCCCGTGCTTCTGATCGCTCAAATGGTGTTTCTGCCTCTCTATCTCCAAATTATGCTCGGCGCGTCGGGAACGGGCATCGTGCATTCAGCACCGTTTTTCCGTGCCTTCATATGGCTGATCGTGCTGCCCCTCATTCTCGCCCTTTTTACGCAATCCCTGACGGCGCGCACGATGGTGGGCAATGCCATCGCGTCGCTGCTCAGCCTTCTGCCTGTGCCCGTCACAGCCTGTGTGCTCTTCATCATCGTCGCCGCGATGGCGCCCCACCTCGGCGGCGCGTGGCGCGACGTTCTCAAGGTGGCTCCTTTCTACATCACTTTTTCCGTGGCCGCGCCGTGTCTCGGCTGGGTCGTTGCCCGGTTGTGGCGGCTTGAGGCACCGTCGAGCCGCGCTGTGGCCTTCAGTGCGGGGACGCGAAATTCTCTGGTGGTATTGCCTCTGGCGTTGACGGTGCCCGGTGGGCTTCCTGTTATTCCGGCCGTTATTGTGACGCAGACGATGATTGAACTGGCCAGCTTGTTTTTCGCCACGCGAATCATTTCCCGATGGGGCGCGACAGATACACGTTGAAGCATGCCCCACTGATGCGAGGCGATGGCGCGAAGCCGCACCTACCCGCATCACCGGTTTGACGCGCGCCGATATGACGGTGCCTCCCGGCGATGGCGGCCCCTACTTGATGTTCCCGTGATCGTGAGAGGAGCCCTCGAATGGCCTTTCCTGCGCTACCACTCCCCGCCATCTGGACGGTGCCGACCGCGATCGGTGTTCCGGCGCTTCTGGGAGAGTCGGTTGAAAGAGGCGTGTCAGCCGCCGCATCCACCGCCCTTGGCCAGATCGTCTCAAGATTGGAGACCAGCCTCGCGGCGCGCAATTGGGGGTTGTTTGATAAAAACGGGGAACCTGTGCTGACAGCCGCGCATGTCTGGCAGCTTGATTTCCAGCGAAGTTTCGACATCACCACGGCGCCAGTGGAGAACGGGCAATTCGCGGCCTATAACAAGGTCGCGCGGCCGTGGGTCTGCGTTATTTCCTTCCTCTGTGACGGCTCGGAAACGGGTGGGGTCCTGTCGCAGGTTGATGACCCGCTGCGCCGCCTCGTTGGGGGGCTGATCGGTGATGAAGGGTTGCGGGTCCGGCAAAGCTTTTTCTCCCGGCTGGAAGATATCGTTCAGGATACGCAGCTCTACGATATCCGCATGCCGGAGCAGCAATTCCGAAATGGCAATGTCAGCCATTACCGTTTCACGCGGCGGGTCGAGTCCGGCGTGACGATGCCTGTCGCTGAGGTCACGATTCGGGAAGTACGCAGCAGCCGCGTGACGCAGGCACCCGCAACGCGCCGGGTCTCCGCCGCGCCGACCATTGCGTCCGGGGTTGTGCAGTCCCTTCCCCTTTCTGATGACTCAGAGGCGGACAGCGCCACCATCGACCGTTTTCTTTCGGGAGAAATTCTGTGAGAAATCCTGTCGCCCTTTATGGCGGCGTGCAGATTCCCCTTTCGAGCCTGCCTGCCCAGTCCCTGCGCGTCACATTATCGGGGCAATCCATGCGGGTCGATGTGCGACAGAGGGAAAGTGGCCTTTACCTTTCACTCTACCGCGCTGGAACACCAATTTTACTGAACCGCCTCTGCCGTGATCGCACCTGGCTGGTTCGTGAGACTTATCTCGACGCGCCGGGTGACCTCACTTTCATGGATCTCAATGGACAGAGTGACCCGGATTATTCCGGGCTGACAGATCGTTTCGTGCTGATTTACGTCGCGGGCCATCATGTGCGCTGATCGCACTTACCCGGAGGCGGGCGCCATCGCGTTTGAGAAACGCAAACTGGTCGTGACCTTCACCATCACGCAGGGTGGCCTCGGCGCGGCGCGGGAGGCGGATACGGTGATCCTTGAGGATTACCGCGTGCGTTGCCGTATCCTCGAAACCGGGATGGAGGCGAGTTCAACAGCGTCTCTTCGCATTGACGGGCTCTCGCTGAATATCATCAACCGCCTGAGCGTCATTCAACGGGCGCCGGCGACCATCTCGGATAATTACGTGTCCGTTGCGGTGGAAGATAAAGTGAGGGGGCGGGTCGAAGTTTTCTCGGGCGGGATCGTCAGTGCCGCGGCTGATTTTTCAACCATGCCGGAGATCGGCTTTGTCGTCGCGGCGTCTTCAAGCTGTATTGCAGCGGCCCGACCGATTGCGGCGACATCTTTTAAGGGTCATGTCGCGGCGGCGGATATTTATCAACTCATCGCCGCCAAATCGGGCATGACGCTGCGTGATCATGGCGTGACCGCCCAGGTCGCCAACCCCAATCTGCCCGGGACGGCCGCCCAGCAGATCGCCCTGCTGAGCTACGCGATCCGGTCCGTCTATCATATCGGAAGAAGCGCCTTAGATGTGTGGCCCGAAGATGCGGCATTGACGGATGAGAGCGCAACGTTGATCTCCGCTGAGACGGGGATGATCGGCACGCCGTCTTATTCCTCAACCGGGATCAGCGTGCGCATGATCTTTAATCATCGCCTGCGATTTTTCGGAAAGATCCGTGTTCAGAGCCCGTTTCTCCCCGCGATCGGGGCGAAAATCACGCCGAACCCGGTGGGGGCGGGACATGCGGGTCGCGCCTGGGCGCCCTATAATGGCTTCTGGCGGATTAACCGCATCATGCATGCGCTGGACGCTGAAACGCCGGGTGGCGCCTGGTTTACCGCGCTTGATGCCGGCATCCTACTCGTTTGAGGCACGGCGTTCATCATCATTTCATCGGGAGGATGGTCATGGATGACGATGTCGATTCGCTCCCGCCTCTGGAGGCGGGGCTTTATCACGGTTCCATGCGCCCTTTTGACAGTGCGCAATCTTTCAACGCGATCAATTCACTCATCCGCCGGATGCTGATGATGATGGGGGCCGATACGCTGGTGAAAGTGGTTGCCGTCAATGCCGAGGGGACGGACGTGCTTGGTTCCGTGGATGTGCTGCCCCTCGTGATGCAACAGACGGGGGACGGACATGCCGTCCCGCACGATGTCATTTATAACGTCCCCTATATTCGGGTGCAGGGAGGTAAAACGGCCATTATTCTTGACCCGCAGGTTGGGGATATTGGCGCCATTATGATCTGCGGACGCGATATTTCCGGCGTGAAGGAAACGCGCGCCGCGTCCCATCCGCGGACATTCCGCATGCATGATGCGTCTGACGCCATCTATATCGGTGGGCTGCTCAATACGCGTCCGGAAACCTACATCAAACTGGAGAATGACGAGATCACCATTTTGGCGGAAGATACGACCCTGCGCAGCCGGCTCGACGTCACTGAAGCGATGACGGTCAGGAAAAGCGCCCGTTTTGATGACGGGGTGCAAGTGCAGGGCCTCACATCCCTCAAGGGCGATGCGGAAGTCGGTGGGAAATTGCGTGTGGCGACAGGGGCGAGCGGACAGTTCACAACCATGAACGGCCATATGATTGCCGTTGAGAACGGGATCGTCGTCGCGATTTCATGACAGGTCCCGACAAGCGGGACGGCGTCAGGTCGGGCTGAGCGCTCCTGCGGTGCGTGTCGGGCCACTCGTCTTCTTCATCATCTGATAAAGCCGGTTCAGCGGGAAAGGAGAGTCGGATGACGTCGCTTCTACTTGATGGCGCGGACTGGGATTTATGCGTCGACCGCAATGGCGACCTTGCCCTCTGCACCTCACCCTATGATGTCGCACAGGATGTCGCCTGCGCCCTGCGCACTTTTCAGGGTGAATGTTGGTACGATACGGGGCGCGGTCTTCCCTATTTCAGCAAGTTACTGGGACGGTCTCACAATGAGGCCAGCTTCATCGCGCTTGCCGAGGAGGTCGCCGCAACGGTTCCCGAAGTGGAGAGTGCGCGCTGCATCGCCGCGCTCAATCGGTCAGACCGGCGATTGCATGGCACGATCGAACTGACCTTGCGAAACGGGGAGACGACACGTGTCGCGTTCTGAAGCCACGACATCCGTACCGAAACTGCAACTGACCGATCGGGGGTTTGTCGTTCCGTCAGAACCTGATGTGCTGGCAGGGGTGCAGGCCGATATCAACGCGGCTTTGGGTGGGGCTGCCAATATGGCCCTCGATACGCCTCAGGGGCAGATTGCGATGACCATGTCCGCCATCATTGCGGATTGTCACGACCAGCTTGTCGCACTCCTCAACGGGATTGACCCGGCCCTGGCTGCGGGACGCATGCAGGACGCGATCGGTGCCCTTTATTTTATGTCGCGATTGCCTGCGATGCCATCCCGCGTGGAAGCTATCCTGTCCGGCACGCCGGGACAGAGCTTCAGATCAGGTGCGCGTATGGCGACTGACGGGCGTCACGCATGGCTGACGGAAAATGATCTCACCCTGCCCGCCAATGGCACCGCCACCGTCTGGCTGCAATGCGATCAGGCGGGTGCGATCACATGCCCACCAGGCGCCTTGCGTGCCTATAACGGGGTCGCCGGGCTGCAGGACGTCATGAACCCGCATGCAGGCACTTTGGGTCGTGAGACGGAAAGCCGACAGGCTTTTGAGCGACGACGCCAGCAGATCCTGTCAGGCAATGCAACGGGGACAAACGCGGCGCTGCTCGGCGCGCTGCGCGATCTTAATGGTGTGGTGGATGCATGGGTGACGGATAACCCGACGGATGAGCCGATGCGTTTCGGCGCGCTGACATTGCCGCCCCACAACCTCTTTATCTGCGTGGCGGGTGGGGAGACAGCGGCGATCGGCCAGGTCATCCTGAAGAAAAAGCCCCCTTGTTGCGCCACATTCGGGCAAGAGACCGTGACGGTCATGGATGGCAACGCAGCTTATAAAACGCGACAACCGCAATATGAATTTCATTTCAGCCGTCCCGACGATGTGGCGATTTATATCGACGTCACCTTGCTGCAGAATGATCGCATCCCCGCCGATGCGCTGGATCAGATCCGTCGTGCCGTCCTCCAGGCCGCGCAAAGTGCGGATGGCCGTGCGAGATTGCGGATGGGGAGTGAGATATTGGCCAGCCAGTTCAATGCGTCCCTGGCCGCTTTAGGGGACTGGGTGCAGATTCTTGGCGTCAGGCTGGGATTTCGTGACGGGGAGACGGTCATCCCGACGGAAAAAACCTTCCTGACGATGGAGGTTTACCAGCTTCCCTATATTCAGGAAGACTTCATTACCCTGACCCTCAAGGACAGTCACGATGCGTGACCTGTCTGAGACCATCCTGGCGCAATATGCGGCATCACCGCGCCTGCGAATGATCCTTGACGGGTTCAATCAAAGCATCGACCCGCGAAATATCATCGATCAATGGTATCAGCGCGTCTTTGATCTGAAGACGGCGTCCGGCTGGGGGCTCGATGTCTGGGGTCGGATTGTCGGGATCGCGCGGGTCATTCCTGTCGCCAAAACAGAATATCTGGGTTTTGAGGAGGCCGATGATCGCTCCGGCACGGCGCGGCCGATGAATGATGGTGTTTTCTATCGCGGCACGGCGGTAACATCGGGCTTCGCCCTGACAGACGATGCCTACCGGCAACTGATTCTGGCGAAGGCGGCGGCAAATCTCTGTAGCGGCAGCATCGCCGATATCAACGCTATTCTTATGACTCTCTTCGGCGCTTACGGGGATATTTGGGTCGAGGAAACGTCTGCCACAACCATGACGATCTGTTACAGCTGGGACCTCACCCCCGCCCAGAGCACGATTATCGTGACTTCAAAAGCCCTGCCACGCCCGAGCGGACTGCGCCTGACCTACCGGTATGTCGCCCCATAAAAAGTGGCCCTGCACGCGTGAGGCTTTTCACCTTTTCTTAAAGGAAGATCCGTCCGATGAAGCTGGCAGATTTCCAAGCGCTCTTCATGCGCGTTTTCGCGTCCGAGGCGGAAGCCGGGACAATCACCTATCCTCTTCCGCAGGACAAGCCATCCGCCGGGCGCGTGGGCGTTCGGCAGGGCTTTCCGCTGGAAACAATGACCCCGATCGCGGCGGGTGGCCTGCCGCCGCATGGCGCGGACCTTAATGGCATCCTGCGCATGTTATCAGCCTCCTGCCAAAGGGGGGAGGCGGGCGTCATCCTGCCTTTCTCCGCCGATTTCGCTTCTTTGATCGGTGGTTATCCCAGAAATGCGCTCGTCACATACGGGGCGGAGAGCCTCTTTTATCTGTCCCTTTCGGATGAGAACCAGTCCGTGCCGGGCACGCCTGGCGCGCAATGGCGCGGTTTGCTGGAAGATGTCGTCACCACCCCGTCTTCAGCAACGGCGGACATCAAAATACGCTTTATGGTGATGCAGCCGGCAACAGATAATGCGGCAGATATTTTAAGGGTCGTCACCCTGTCCGGCAGCGCGATCGACATGCCAAGCCTGGCCTTTCTGGAAGCACGCCTGACGGATGTTGTCCGAAGCGCGATTTCCAGTGACCAGGAAAGATTGGTCCGGCTGATCCGTGCCAACAGCGTTTCAGACGCGCGCGGTGGTTTTGTCGTCGTGATTGACCAGGATGGCAGGCAACTGACTCTGACCTCCTCGGCGCTGGCGCAGAATATCGCTGAGGCCGCTGCCGCCGCGGCCACCGCCGATTGCGTGCGGTCACATCCTGACGCGGATGCGGCACAGGCCATTACCGCGCTTTCCGGGTTTGAAAATGCTGATGCGAAAGGCCCGCTCGTTGCGGCGGAAGGTAAAAAGGGAACGGATTTTCGCCTCCCCTCCGTCCCTTATGTCATGCAGATGATCCTGGAGGGTGCGGGCCTGAAAGTCAGCCGCGCCAACCCCGGATATAGCACATTGCCGGGCGGTGTGGTGTTGCAATGGGGGTTTTACAAAACCGACAATATGCGGGGCATGGCCAATGTTGAATTCCCCATGGTTTTCCCCTCCACCTGTGCGGCCGTTATACTATGTGAGTCCGCGGCGCAGGGCACATGGTTTAACTCCACACCGACTGTCCATGGCGTGTTTGAGGGTTGGACGCCCACCGGATTTATCGCCGTCACCCGACTTTTTACAGCCGCCGGACAGAATGTGCCGCATGAGGCATCCGGCTCGTATCTTGCGATCGGATTTTAACGATGACGGAAAATATTTACTGGTCGCCTGCCAAGAAGGGATTTTACCCCGCGAAATTAAGGCCGGTTTATGAGAGGAACGGGAGTTGGCCGGATGATGCGCGTCCGATCCCGGACCATGTTTTCCGGGCGTTCAGTGGCGCCCCGCCGAAACCGGGTCAGCGCAGGGGTTGCGGCGTGGACCTCATGCCCATGTGGGAGGATGACGGGACGGGCCTGTCCGAAAAGGAAGGGCGGGTCAACACGGCGCAGAAGCGTCTTCTCCAGGCGCGGGAGACCGTCCTCAATCAATTTGTCCTGATGGGGACATCAGTCCCGTCAGAATGGGCCGATTATCTCAGAATTCTGACGGCGATCAGTTCCGGCCGTGACACGGTGACGGACCTGCCTGGCGCGCCCGCCCTGTCCGTCGATTGATTTAAGGCGTGCGCCGTTATTCGGCGCGGCGCTTCACGGAACCGGAGGGTCGAAGAGAGAAATTATTATTTGAGACGCAGATGCGGAGAATAACCCGCCGCGTCATGTCCAGAAATTTTATGCTGAAAATGATTTGGGAGGATCGGTGGCATCCGATGGCCCATGAGATCCGAGAAAAATAAAAGATGACGGAAAAAGAAACCCCGACGAGTTACATCCAGCGACCGGAATTTGAAGTGCTACGACAGGAGGTGCGATCCATTGAAAAAAATCTGACGCGTCTCGATGTGGTGGTGCAGCAACTTTTTGCGCAGGGGCAGGAGCAGAATAGCCGGTTGTTGGAAATCGCGGAAATGCTGCAGAGACAGGAAGATACGCGCGACTCCCGGGATCGGGCCATGCGTAAGATGATCTGGGCGGCCAATACGCTTGGCCCGAAAGCCGTTGCGCTGGGCGCCCTCCTCGTCTCGCTTCTTTACGAATGGTTGAAGCGTCGATGAGCTGATGGAGATAGGCACGCAGTGCAGATTGGTTTAAAAAAGCCGTAATGAATGAAGGCCGCCTCAAACGAGGCCGTCCGGAAAAATAACGCGGTGCAGAATGGACGAAACGCGCTCGGCTTTTCTTTCCCGACTGAAATTGCGGCATCTGCGCCTGCTCGTGGCCCTGTCTGAGACGCGCAGTTTGCGACGCGCGAGTGAATATATGGCTATGACGCAGCCCTCATGCTCCGTCCTTTTGTCGGAGCTGGAGGCCCTTGCGGGCGCACCCCTTTGCACTCGCCATGCGCGGGGCCTGCAACTCAACGCGCTCGGACAAATCGCCGCCCAGACGGCGCGCAGCATGTTGCATGAAGCCCGCAAATTGCAGGAGGAATTCTCCCAATATGCGACGGGTATCATGGGGTCGGTCCATTTGGGTGCGATTGTCGCCAGTATTGGCGATGTGGTGGCGCCGTCCATGCGGGCGCTGACAGCGTCTCATCCGCGCATCACGACGCATCTTGTGACCGACACGAGTGACCGCCTCCTGCAACGCCTTCATGCGGGTGAACTCGACATTGTGATCGGGCGTCAGATTGAGGCGGTGATCGACCCCACGCTCGATTGCGCCGGTCCGAGGTCCGAGCCTCTCGCGGTGATTGCGCGGCGTGGGCACATTGTGGCCCGAAAGCGGGCCCTGACATTGCACGACCTGGCCGGGCTGCAATGGGTGTTGCAGACGGCGCCGAGCCCGATGCGTCGCGCCATTGACACGATGTTTATCGCCAGCGGCATTTCGATCCCGCGCTGTAAAATTGAGACGGCATCGACTTACGCAACACTCAAAATTGTCGAAAGCTCAGAAATGTGCGCGATCGTGCCGAAATCCGTCGCGCAAAGCTTTTCCGACTGGTCAGGAATCACATCACTTGATATCACTTTACCGGATTTGTTAGGAAATTATCACGTCATCACGATAAAGAACCGGACTTTGAGTCCCGCGGCGACATTGGTCCGCGCCCATTTATCCGAAGCAGTGATCGCATAATCAGATCACTTCATTCGAAAATTTGAGGTAGTCGTCACATTTAACGCTCAATAAACTCAATTTTAGAAACAGAATATAACATATTAATGTTGGGAATGAGCGATGCATATTCTTGTCACCGGTGCTGCTGGGATGATCGGGCGCAAACTTGTTGAAAGCTTTGCCCGCCAGCCACAAATCGCCGCCCAGCCCATTACGCAATTGACATTGGCAGATGTCGTGCCACCCCCGACACTGCCCTCCTTTATCGGCCAATCCCGCATTGTCACGGGTGATATCGCGGATGTGAAAATCATCCATGATCTCGTTGCGCCGCGCCCGGATGTGATTTTTCATCTCGCCGCTGTGGTTTCCGGCGAGGCGGAGCGCGATTTTGAAAAAGGATACCATGTCAATCTCGCAGGCACGCAGGCTTTATTTGAGGCCATCCGCCTGAATGGGATGCGGCATAAATGGGTGCCGCGCGTGGTTTACGCGTCGTCCAATGCTGTTTTCGGCGGGGATTTCCCGGATGTTATACCGGATGATTTTCACCTGACGCCGCAGACAAGTTACGGCGTGCAGAAAGCCATTGGCGAACTGCTTTTGCAGGATTACAGCCGTAAAGGTTTTTTCGATGGGATCGGCATCCGCCTGCCCACGATCTCCGTCCGACCGGGCCGGCCCAATGCCGCTGCATCCGGTTTCTTCTCCGGTATAATTCGGGAGCCACTTGTCGGACAGGAGGCGATCCTGCCTGTCAGTGACGAGACGCGCCACTGGATGACGAGCCCGCGCTCTGCCATCGGGTTTCTACGCCGCGCGGCGGCGCTGGATACGTCATTACTGGCGGGCGACCCCAATCTGAGTATGCCGGCCCTTTCCATCACAGTCGGGGAGCAGATTGCGGCCTTGAAGCGCGTCGCAGGGGAAAAAGCGGTCAGGTTGATCCGGCGCGTGCCGGATGCGGAAATTGAAAAGATCGTCCTCGGCTGGGCGCGGGGCTTCGACCCGAAGCGGGCCATCGCGCTCGGTTTCACGTCAGAGACGTCTTATGACGAGGTGATCCGCGCCCATATCGAGGATGAACTTGGCGGAGAGATCCGCCTGTGAGCGCGCCCGCAAATCGCCCTGAAGACGGGTTGCCGCCCGCCGCGTCCCGCGCGGTGGTCAAGGCGCGACGGCGCATCGTGCCTTTCCTGCTGCTGATGTACATGGTCGCGTTTCTTGATCGGACAAATGTCGGCATCGCGAAACAGGCGCTCAATGTTGATCTCGGTATTTCGGACGCTGTCTTTGCATTGGGCGCCGGCATATTTTTTGTTGGTTATGCTTTATTCGAAATCCCGAGCAATCTGATCTTATACCGGGTTGGCGCGCAGCGTTGGATGACGCGCATCATGGTGACGTGGGGGCTGATTTCATCCGGGATGGCCTTTGTCGTCGGCCCGACATCCTTTTGCGTCATGCGCCTTTTGCTGGGCATTGCGGAGGCTGGGTTTTTCCCCGGCGTTATGCTGTATCTGACATTCTGGTTCCCGCAGAGGTCCCGCGCAAAGGTATTGGGCCTGTTTTATATCGGCTACCCCATGGCCATGGTGGCTGGTAATCCACTTTCCGGCCTGCTCTTCCATCTTTCCGGCCTTTGGGGTTTTGCCGGATGGCAATGGATGTTTGTTGTCGAGGGGTTGCTGGCCGTGCTGATGGGCATCGCAACTTTCATTATCCTGCCAAACGGGCCCAAAGTGGTGTCATGGCTGACGGAGGCGGAACGCGCCGCTTTGGATGAAATCCTGACGGAGGAGGCCCGGGAAATCGAAGGGCCGCGCCATGAAGGGATGTGGAAAGCCTTTACCAGCCCTTTAACCATTTGCCTCGTCGTCTTTTACGGGTTGATGCAGATTGGTAGCTACGGCGTCGTTTTCTACCTGCCAGAGCAGGTTTCGCGCATCCTGCAAGAGGGGCAGGGCGTCTATGTCGGGCTTGTTTCGGCCATTCCGTGGCTGGCGGCCGCCTTTGCCGTCTGGCTGATGCCGCAACCTGTGCAGAGGCGACTGGGCCTGCGCCCAGGCATTGTGCTGTGCCTTATCGGATTTTCCGGCGGGTTGGTGCTGTCGGCGATCCATGGCGTCGTGACGGGCATTGTCGGGCTCAGCCTCGCGGCCTCCTGTATCATGGTGCTGTCCGCCCTGTTCTGGATTTTGCCGCTTTCAATTTTTACCGGCAAGCGCGCGGCGGCCGTGGTTGCCCTGATCAATTCCATCGGGAATCTGGGCGGATTTTTTGCGCCGAATATCCGCTCTCTCGCCGACCGGTTTTACGAAACGCCAAAGGCGGGCCTTTACGCCATTGCCATGATCAGCATCTTCGCTATTGCCCTCAGCATGGTGCTGCCACTGAAAAATCACGCAGCGCGCGAGAGGAAGGGGAAAGAGGAAGCTCTCTCAGGTCAGCACGTTTTTTAGCATGAAAAAATCGCGCGGGATGCCGTCATCCCGCGACACGGCCTCATCTTGGGGCTGTTAAGATTGTGTTGTATCGCCGGGACGTTGAAAAGTCAGAGGAACGCATATGATGTTTGAACGAACGCGGCTGGATCAGGTCGAGTCGACGAGTCAGAGAACCGCGTCGGTTGAAAATCGGTTGAGTTTAAGCCGTCGCACGGTGCTTTTAGGCGGTCTGGCCGGGTTGGCCTCGGCGGATTCCGCCCGTGCCGTCGCGCGACGGATGCTTGTCGCGCCGCCCAGTGTCATCAGCAATCCGCCACGGCTCTGGGGCCCGGGGGCGCCCTATGCCTTCACGCCGGACCCCGATATTCTGACGCTTGATCCTGCATTCAATGACGTTCTTTACGGCAATGCCGGGCTGGAACTTGCCTGGCGCGCGACACAGCACCACCCTGCGCGCTGGCTGGAGGGGCCGGCCTGGTGTACGGAGGGGCGCTTCCTGCTGCTGAGTGATGTTGTGGGTGGCGTGCAATATCGTTATGCCCATGACGCGCATAATATGACGGTTTTCCGTAAGGAAAGTTATCACTCCAACGGTAATAGTTTTGACCGTGAGGGGCGCCTCCTGACCTGTGAGCACGGTCTCAGACGGGTGATCCGGTGGGAGCATGACGGAAGCTGCACGGTCATCGCTAAGGAATATCAGGGCGGTGAACTCAATTCGCCCAACGACATTGTTGTGGCGCCGGATGGCGGCATCTGGTTTACCGATCCACCCTATGGTGACCGATTGCTTGAGGGCCATCCTGACGCGCCTGAAGGCCATGGCGCGACGGCATCCCGCCTGAAATGGAATCTCGATGCGGAAGTCATGACGGAAATCGGGGGTCGCGCGCACAGGGAGGCACATGTCTTCCACGTTGATCCGCACACGCTCGAAATTACTGCTGTCCTGTCCGCTTCAGAGTTGGCGGGCCCGAACGGGCTGTGCTTCTCCCCCGATGGGCGCGTGCTCTACATCGCGTCAAGCGAAATTGACACGTCGAGGGCAGGGGGCGGTCACTATAATCTCTATGCTTTCGACGTTGAGGGCAAAACCCTGCGTAACAAGCGCATCTTCACGCATACAAATGTCGCGCAGCACAAATTGATGCCGGATGGCATCAAGGCGGATGTCAGCGGCAATATATGGGTTGGCGTTTCCGGTCCCTTGGGTTTTGGGGGCGTGCTGGTCTATGATCCCTCAGGCAAATTGATCGGGCGTCTCCGACTTCCACGCAGCGTTTCGAATTTGACCTTCGGCGGAACGCAGCGCAATTGCCTGTTCATGTGCGCGAAGGACGCTATTTTCACACTTGATGTCGCAACACAGGGAGCTGGCTACGCATGAAAAAGCTGTTCGTCCTCACCCTCACTCTCGCGGGGTTTTCCGTCGCGGCGCAGGCAGCGCCGACGCAACTTGAGGTGGTCAAAAAATTCCCGCCTGATTTCAATATGATCGGCGTCGGCGTCAGCCATAATGGGACGGTCTTTGCCTCCGCCCCGGCGACCATGAAGCGTTACAGCGCCAGTGTTGTGCGCGTCGATGCCAGAACCGGCGCCCTTATCCCCTTCCCGAATGCGGGGTGGAACAGGTTCGACGCTGACCCGGGTGATCGACCCGTCTGGGTGTCCGTCCCGGCTTTATGGGTTGATGATGAAAATCACCTCTGGGTGCTCGATTCCTCTCTCCCTTCTGTTGATCAGAAGAAACTGCCACCCAAACTTGTGGAATTCGACCCCGCCTCCGGCAGGGTGCTGCGGACCTATCTTTTTAATCACGACATATTGCCGACAGACAGTCTCAATGATGTGCGCGTCGATACCAAAACCCGCACCGCCTATATTACCAATGAATGGGATCGCGGCGGGCTGGTGGTGCTGAATCTGGATACGGGCGCTTATCGCCTCGTCCTGGCCAATACGCGCTCCGGTGTCGCGGATGAAAGGCAGCATCTGCATATTTACGGCAAGCTCGCGCGGAAGAAAGATGGTGGCCTTCCGGTCACGCAGGATGACGGTATCGCGCTCTCCGCTGATCGCAGCTGGGTTTATTACCGTCCTCTGACTGACCATCATTATTACCGTATCCCCGCGGCCGCCCTGCGTGACACAGGCCTGACGGATAAGCAGCTTGATGCGAAGGTCCAATATCTCGGCCAATCGGTCATGAGTGGCGGTATCGAGATGGATGCGTGCGACAGGATCTGGGCGGGTGATATCGAACATCATCGGCTCTATATGCTCACTTTGTCGAAAGATCAGAAAAGGCTGATCCCGCACAAGATCTACGATAACCCGAAAGTGATGGACTGGGCTGATGGCTTCGCCATTGCCAATGGCTATCTTTATATCTCGGACTCACGCCTTGATGAGCTGGCCTTCCGAAACAGCCCGCCAATTTCCGGACCGACGACAATTTTCCGTATGAAGCTTCCGGCCTGCCAGATGAAAAAATAACGCTTTCAACGGCTTTTCGCGTCGGGGCCCTTCTCCGGCGCGCTGGTTGCATAAATTGCAACCTTCGCCCGGATAATGATGGGAGTAATGCGATGCGTGAATTGTCATGATTTCAGATCAGACTGGTTCAAGACGTCACAAAAAAGCGGATTTCTGGACGGCGATATGGGCGGGTTTCATTGGGGGAAACATTGCCAGCTTCGTTAAATGGGGCAGTGAAATCCCCTTACCCCCGAGAACTCCCGATCGCGTGAGCCCGCCAGCCCAGATGCTGCGGGATTGCGGCCTGCCTATTGATAAAATTGTCTATTTCTACGCCCAGCATGTCGTTAATCTCGGCGTGCTTCTCGTGCATCATGCCTTCTCCATTATTTTCGCCATGGCCTATTGCCTTGGTTGTTTGCGCTTTCCCCGCCTTTCCCTGTGGCAGGGTGCTGCCTTCGGTCTTGTCGTGACGGTCGGTTTCCATGGCATCGTGCTTCCTCTGGGGCATTGGGCGCCACCTTTCTGGCAATTGCCTTTTTCAGAAATTTTCTCGGAGAGTCTGGGCCATATTCTGTGGGCCTGGGTCATCGAAGTTTTCCGACGTTACGCCTTTATGTCACGCCGTATGGATTATGCCGAGCCGGTCAATCGCGAGGGTCAGGTTATCCGGCATTTATTCCGGGAGCATCCATTGCATTCCTGAAACAACATGCGTTGCGTGCCCGTCTGAGGATGCAGCCATATCCGGCCTGATTGTTCGTCGGCGAACTCACCTGTCGCCGCGCGCCTGCCGGCGTCACGCTGCGCTTTTATCAGGATGATGAAGCGCGCCGTCGATCAGGATCAAAACCCCATAAGAGAATTCTGCCTTATTTTTCATCGGTCTCGTTCGACCAAGCGGCGCTGCGCGCCCTCCTTGCAGAGAGGAATGTTAAACATGTGACCCGGGCGCGATGTGCCAGAAGTTTGCGGTCCCATCGCGTCAATCTGTTCCGTCCATGTCGTTTCCCCGCCCTGAATGGCGGCGCGACAGGTGCCTGAACGGGCGTCTTCTCGGCCCCCGTCTTACTAGGCGCTTCGGATAGGCGCGTCAGTGCTGAAACGCGCTGAACACAACCCGCAAACTGGACGCTCCGTCCTGATCGTGAATTTAAGAGATGCACCGCCCTCCGGGGCGGTTTTTTATTGGAGGTGTTTCATGAATCTCAATCCGCTCTGCACCGAGCTTGTCAAAACCCTACCGGATAACTGGGCAGTTTACGCGCCTTTTGTCATCCTCATGCTTTCAGGGCTTTGCAATATCCTCGCTGTAGGGCTCAAGCCACCAACCTGGGGAAGTAAAAATTATACGATCCGCAAAATTTATTATCTCCTGGTCACATGGGGCGCGCTCAATCTCGGCCGTGCGTCAAATCGACTTCAATGTGAGCGCACGGGCCTCATGGTGAAACGCGAGGATGCGGAAGCCGCGTTCAGTCTTCTGAACAAAGCGGGTTTCGATGTTTTGAAGCGCGACCATGATTTAGAGAAAAACAAAAATTCAGGAACAACTGATGAAAAACATGTTTAGCCGTCGGGAGGCTCTGCGACTTTCTGCCGCCGCCGCCATTATGGGGGCCTTACCGGCTTGTACCGTCATTGACGGCAAAAATACGACGACGCTCGTCCTTAATGTCGCGAAGATCCGCGCCTACGCGCAGGCAGGCCTCAATGCGGCTTCAACGATCCTGTCCATACCCCCGGTTGCAGCGGCGCTGGGTGTGGGTGTCGCCGCGGCCATCTCAGCCGCGAGTGAGGGCGTTTCAGCCGCGCTCAGCGCTTTTGAAGCGGAGGCCGGGGATCAGGTGACGATCGTTTATAATTCCGACAGCCTGAAGACTAAAGTCGACGCCCTGCTGACGGAGTTGGAAAAACTTTCAGAAAGTCTTGCAAAAGCGCTCACCTCCGTCTCAACGGAATTGGATGACAAGACCCGTGCCGACGTGACCACCGCATTGGATGCTTTGCGCACAATTGTCGCCATCTTTGAGGCGCTTCTCAGCGGCACGATCGCCGTCGGCGCCGCCTGCGGGCGTGCGAAAGGTCCGTCGATGACAGAGGCCCAGGCGCTTGCCACGCTTCATGTCACGGCGTGACCGATTGAAAGGTTATATCTTGCGTAAACCGCGCGAGACAACGCTGACACCGTTCATGGCGGGCTTCCCCTAAACAAAGTCGATAGACCGACGCAGTCGCCTTCCTGGCGTCGCGTCGGTTCATGACGTCCCCGCTGCGGCAGGGATAAAAGCGACGTCGCGACATTGAGTTCGCAGCAGGCAACTTAAGACGGGATGGAGCGCAATAACGCGATCCCGGATGATGTGGCGACAGGCTCGGACAAGGCGCTTACCCGGCCTGCGACCGCATCGCGCATCGTCGCGACATTTTCAAACAAATAATAAGATCTCAAGGAGACATTACATGGCCTATAAACTCGGCAAGCGCCCCGCAAAGCGTGACCCGCGAACATACCGCCTCACACCGGCCCTCGCCGCCCACTGGCCCGCCGTGCCGGAGGAACAGGATTGGTCCGACAAGGTCGATTATCAGATGTGGGGCAATGACACATGCGGCTGTTGCGGCCTGGCGTCGCAGGCGGGGTTTGTTGCGACCTGGACGAAAAACGCGCAGTCTCAAGTCCTGCTTTCCACCGATCAGGTGGTTGCCAACTATTCTGATGTGTCTGGCTACGACCCTAGGACGGGGCTTAACGATGACGGCGTCATTCTTCTGGATGTGCTGAAAATCTGGCGTAAAAACGGCTTTCGCCGCCCTGGCCCGGACAAGGATATTCTGACCGCTTTCGGCTATGTTGAGCGCAAGGATATCATGTCCGTCAAACGTTGCATCGCCTTCCTCGGCGGGATTATCGGCGGTGTGCAGGTGGTGCAGGGCTTTATGGAGCTTGAGCCAGGGGACACATGGGATCTCAACAAGGTCTCGGACCTCACGCCGGTGGGCGGCCATGCCATTGCGATTACGGGATATAATAAGGACGGGCTTTTCTTTGCGTCCTGGGGCGCGCGAAGCTTCATGCCCTGGGCGACGTGGGCCTGTATTTCCGACGAGAGTTACGGCCTGCTCAGCCGTCAGAACTGGCTGGGCGATGATGGCAAATCGCCGAAAGACCAGACATTCGATGCCCTGCTGAGTGAGATCCGCTCACTTTAACCGCAACCCCTGATCGGAAGCTGGCAGTTTCCAGCTTCCGGTCGGGACAGGATACCTCTGAAAACTGAGTCATGCGCTGCACGGTCCGCCCTTACTCTGCCATTGTGACGCGCGATAAATCGCTGGAAGAATAATCATGGCCAAAAATCATGTCACAAAAACGATACAGCCCGCACCCGCTCTGCGTCAGACGCGTCGAAATCCCGCCCGGCATCGTGCTACGCGCATGTCCGACCAGAGCGACGGATTATCCGTCGATAAGCTGGCCACCGTGCTGGGCTTGCCCGGCCGTATTGCGGCGCATGAAAGATTGACGGAATGTGGGTTTCAGATCCGGCTATATGATCGCGACGGAAATACGCAATATTGTCCGACGGAGGCGGCCGAAAAACACCTTGCCGTACGCGCGGGGAAAGAAGCGTTCGGTGCTGACGGCATGAGATGCAGCGGCGGTCCGGAGCCGGAAACATCATGGCGTGCATCGATCGTGCCATTGCTTGAAGCGACCCATGCCGATGGACATGCGCACTCTTTTCCACCTCATCGGGAGAGGATCTTGTAAACGCGGTGCGGGCAGGGTGTGAGTCGCCGCCCGACCCGGCGGCGATGGCCAGGTCGCTTTTGAAAGTCCTGCATGCGATCGACTATCTGCAAGACCCGCACGCCATGACCCTCGCTGATGTTCAGCAACATCTTCTGAACGCCGCGAAGACACTCGGCTCACTTTGGGCTGAGACGGAGCGGACGCGCAAAACCAGCCCGTCGGACTGAAAAAAGTCAATTCAGGTGAGGGGGTCGGCACATGGTGACGCGAAATGACGGGGAAGGGGATGAAATCAGCTCTTCACACGTTCGTGAAAAACTGGTGCCGACACTCGGAATTGAACCGAGGACCTACTGATTACGAATCAGTTGCTCTACCCCTGAGCTATGTCGGCCTGTTGGCGGAGCTATAGCGAAGCTTTGCAGAAATCGCAACAGCCTATAGGGTGGGTGCGTTAGCGCTGGTGTGCCTGAAAAGACTTGGTGATGCGATCTTCCTCCCTGAAACGACTTCATAAAAAGATGATGATCCGCGTCAAACGTTTTGACGACCGGATTTACAGCCTCTTATGGCGTTTCGGGCGGGGGCGGCATGGTCAGGCGATGTTGCGGGCGGCGCAGCATCATTTTGGCGCTGAGCGCGTCAACCGATTTGGGCGGTTTCTCCATGCATGTCTGACGCCGGCCCATTTGCGGCACGACCCTGCGGGCGCGCTGAGGGCGATGTCCGTCGTGCATGGATTGCATGAATGCCCGACTTGCGGTTTGTTCCAGACCCTGCCGGAGGTGGCGCTCGGCCAGGTCGCTTATTGCCGGCGTTGTGATGAAGCCCTGGTGCGACGGCGCAGAACATCGCCCCTCGCGACGCCCATTGCTTTTTGCATGACGTCCTTCGCGCTTTATATCGCACTTCTCTGCTCAAATCTGATGACGCTTGATGCAAAAGGGCGCGTCAACACGATTTCCATTCTGACAGGCGTCTATCAGCTTGCCAAACAGGGCTATGGTGAGATCGGCGCCATCGTCGCCGTGACGACTTTCATCATGCCTGGCATTGTGATCGTCCTGATGGGCATTGTACTTTACGGGGCCAGCCGCGTGGCGGGCACGGATTGGACGGCCCATATCCTCAAATGGTATCGCCGCCTGCGGGAATGGGCGATGATCGAAGTCTATATTCTCGGCGTGTTTGTGGCCTATACCAAACTTGTCGACCTGGCTCTGGTTGATCTTCAACCCGGCGTTTTTCTTGTGGCGGCCATTATGATCACCATGGCCACCACAGATTCGACGCTGGATACAGAGCGCGTCTGGGACGCCCAGAAAATGGGGATGAATGACCGGGCATTCCGCACGGAATCGGGCCGTTTACGATGCATTGATGTCACGACTGACCTCACCCCGCCGCATGATCAAATGGCATCATGCCTCACATGTGGCCTCGTAATTGCGTCGTCCGAGCCGGTTGCGCCAACGCACGCATTCGGGCGGTGCCCCCGATGCGCGGCATCCATATCTCGACGCAAGGCCAATGCGCTAAGCAATGCCACTTCACTCCTCATTGCGGGCGTTCTCGCTTACATCCCGGCAAATCTCTTCCCCGTCATGACATTCATGAAGGTGGGGCAACGTGATACGAGCACCATCATTCACGGTGCGATCGAGCTTTGGCAATCAAATCTCGTTCCACTTTCACTCCTCGTTATTTTCGCGAGTATCTGCGTGCCGGTACTCAAAATCGTCGGGCTCGGCGCAATGGTGTTCAGCGCGGCGACGGGTCGACGAAAGCATCTGAAAGGGTTGACGAAACTTTACCGGGTGATTGACTTCATCGGCAGATGGTCCATGATTGACGTGTTTATGATCTCGATCCTTGTCGCTGTCGTGCGCTTCGGTTTTCTGGCCAATGTCCGTGCTGAGCCGGGCGTTGTCTTCTTCACCTTCGTCGTGATTGCGACAATCTTCGCCGTGCACAGCTTTGATATTCGCTGTCTCTGGGATGGTGCGGGCAGGAATGGCGCTGAACTTGCCAGGAACGTACGCGTCAGGCGGGCGTATCTTTCTTTCAGCTATTGGCGCAATCGCGCACATATGAAGGGAGCCCGGCGCATCAAGGCGGAGGCACAGGCCGGAGATCTGGAGTCGGAGAAAGCGTGAGCGATCGAAATGTACCCGCCCATCATCAGGCGAATCACTCTAAAGGTCATGACGTGCATCATGATGAGGATGACGGCCATCACGATGACCATTCGAAGCGCCAGGGCGGTGAGCATCATGGTCAGGCTGGGGTCAGGCCGACACGCTTTTCGATCATCTGGCTTCTCCCGATTCTTGCTGTTCTTATTGCCGGTTACCTTATTTTCCGCAGTCTGTCGGATCGGGGACCGGATATCACCCTGACATTTGACACGGCCGAGGGGCTGACGGCGGGACAAACGCAGGTCAAGAACAAAGCTGTTTCTCTCGGCACCGTGCAGAAAATCGAGCTTTCGGAGGATATGCATCGTGTCGTTGTGCATATTCGCATGAAGTCGAGCACCGAACATATCCTGACGGAAAAGACGCGATTCTGGGTTGTGCGGCCGCGCATTAACGGGGCAAGTGTGACTGGGCTTGAGACGCTGCTTTCGGGTGCTTACATCGCGATTGACCCTGGGCCACCCGGGGGTCATCCGCAGAAGAATTTCGTTGGGCTGGAAAGCGCGCCTGGCGTGCGTTCCGACCAGCCCGGATCGACCTTCGTACTCTTCACCCCGACATTAGGCTCCATTGGTGAAGGGGCGCCAGTGTTTTTCCGGGATAAAGTGGTGGGGGAAATTCTCGGCTATACGATGCCACCGGGTGGAGAGGGGCCGATCCTGCTTCAGGCTTTCATCCGATCCCCTTATGACCATTACCTGCATCGTGATTCCCGCTTCTGGAATGTTTCAGGCGTGCAGGTTGGTTTAGGCGCGGGCGGCCTGAAAGTGCAGTTGACCTCATTCCAGGCGCTGCTTTCCGGCGGTGTCGCGTTCGGGCTGCCACCCGGCGCGCACGATGCGAAAGGCGATTTTGCGCCCCCGAATTCCGTCTTTAAACTCTACCGCAGTGAGCAGGACGCGAAAAACGCCAATAGTTACCACAAGCTGAAAGTCATCACTTATCTCGATAACTCCGTCAAAGGTCTCTCCAAGGGCGCCGATGTGACGATGTTCGGGATCAATGTCGGGACGGTCCTTGATGTGGCTCTGAAGGTCGACCCGGAGACGGCCAAAGCGCAAGTGCGCGTGACATTGCAATTGGAGCTGGAGAGGCTCCTGCCCGGTGACCGACATGCGGAGACGAACAAAAATGAAGTTCTTTCCGCCTTGATCGCGCATGGGATGCGCGCCTCCATGACGACAGTCAGTTTCCTGACGGGCGAGTCGGCGATTGCGTTGACCTTCGTGAAGAAAGGCCAACCCGAAACCATTGATTACGAGGATGATCTGCCCATCGTGCCGAGCATCTCGGGCGGGTTTGACGGTATCATGGCGTCCGCCTCGACGATTATGGACAAAATTGCCGCCATGCCGTTAACGCAATTGGGTGACCATGCAAATGACCTCGTCACCCATGCGGATCAACGCATCAATAGTGCAGAAGTCAAGCAATCTCTCGTCTCGCTGCGCGACTCGCTGCAACACCTGTCCAGCCTGAGTCGTCAGATGGACCGTGGTGTCAAACCGCTGATGAAGCGATTGCCGGAGATGAGCCGCCAGCTTGACCTGACCCTTAAAAATGCCCGTCAACTCATGGCGACTTACGGTGGCGACGCTGATTTCAAGCGGGATCTCCAAAGCATGATCATTCAATTGACGCAATCAGCGCGTTCCATCCGATTCCTGACGACTTATCTCAATAACCATCCTTCAGCCCTGATTACGGGGAGGCACTGAACCATGTCGCGACCCAATTCCTCCCTTGAGAGACGGCGTCATGCCCCTTTATCGCTGCGTCATCTCATGAGGGTCGCGGGGGTGACGGCGTTACTTGCCGCCAGTGGCTGTGGGCGGGACCCGACTCTATACACCATCGTTGCCGTGCCGGGGCCGGTCACGCCTGAAACCTCCTCGCACTTAGCGGGTATCGGGCCAAAAGTCGTTGAGGTGCGCACGCCGGTCGTCTCGACCATGCTGGATCGCGACGAAATTGTGCGGCAAAGCCGGGACTATAAGCTGAATCTGGCCAAGGGGGATAGCTGGGCGCAGCCCTTGGGCGAGACAATCGGTCAGGCCCTGACGCTGGATATTGCGCAGCGTCTGCCCGGGATCACTGTTTTCGCACAGAACGACGCTGTTGACACGCACCCACAAGCCTATGTCGAATTAACCGTGACGGCGTTCAACCAGAATCAGCAGGGTGACGCGGTCATCCAAGGGAGTTTGGCTGTTCATCCAGCGGAGGAGGGGCTTGGCCCCGTCCAGACAACGCCATTTTATGAGACGATGAAGCTGCCTTCAAACGGGTCGGCGCACCTCGTTTACGCGTTGAGCCAGCTTTTATCCCATGTCGCTGATAAGGCGGTCGCGCAGATACGCGCCTGTCCCGTTCCGCAAATGGAGTGATGGGTGAGCGCGCGACGAGACACGTGAGCCGCGCAGGATGACCCCTGCCGGATAGAAAGGGTCACCCGTCACGTTGGCTTAAAGCTTCTCGACCTGATTATATTCGAGATCAACCGGTGTGGAACGTCCAAAAATGAGGACGCTGACTTTGAGACGCGCACGCTCCTCATCCACTTCCTCAATGACACCATTGAAGGACGTGAAGGGGCCGTCAGCGACGCGGATCTGCTCACCCACTTCAAAGCGCATGGCGGAGCGGGGACGCTCCAGCCCTTCCTGCGCCTGTTTGATGATGCGCTCGGCCTCAGCATCCGTCATGGGTGACGGTTTGGTGCGTGACCCCAGAAAGCCCGTGACTTTTGGCGTGTCTTTAACAAGGTGCCATGCATCGTCGGAAAGCTCCATTTTGACGAGCACGTAACCGGGGAAAAATTTCCGCTCCGCATTAACCTTACGGCCGCGACGCACTTCCGTCACGTCTTCCGAGGGGACGAGCACTTCCTCAAACTGGTCAGCAAGCCCCTTCTGGACGGCTTGTTCCTTGATGTGGGACGCGACTTTTTTCTCAAAGCCGGAATAAACGTGCACAACATACCAGCGCTTAGCCATGGCCCTAACTTAGCCTCCAAAGCCCAAAATTTCGCGCACGCCCAAACCAATCAGCTGGTCGACAACGAAAAAGAATATAGACGTCAACGCGGCCATCGCCAGAACAGCGATTGAAGTGATGACCGTGACGCGGCGCGTGGGCCAGGTGATCTTGCCCCCTTCCGCACGGACGTCCTTAAGAAATTGCATCAGCTTGAAGCGCGCAGCCGGTTTGGCCGCCGACTTTCCCCCCTCGCGGCCGGATGCGGCAGCAGGCTTGCTTTTATTTTGCTGCGACGTCTTCGCGCCGCGTTGGGGAGTTGAGACCGACACCGTCATCCTCTGCTGCGAAACTTTTGATTATGGCTGTATGGCAGATCGCGCCACAAACGCCAAGCATGAAACTGTGCCTGGCAGGGGCGGAGGGTCTCGAACCCGCAACCTCCGGTTTTGGAGACCGGCGCTCTAGCCAATTGAGCTACACCCCTGAAGGATAACATTCCACCCTCAAAGCCGCACCGTAAAATGCAGCCTGATGACAGGAAGTCCTCGGAGCGGTAATGCGTTTACGGGCGAGATAAGTCAAGAGGGTTTTATCGCGATGATACCTTCTTAAACCCTTGCATCAATCAGGTGGGAGCGGTATGGGAGGCTTAAGAAGCGACTTTCGGCGCGGGCGTAGCATAGTGGTAATGCAGTAGCCTTCCAAGCTTCTGAGGAGGGTTCGATTCCCTTCGCCCGCTCCATGTTTTCCGGGGAAAGTCGGACGCCGCGCGGGTATGGGCGTGGGGTGTAAACTTGTTATGTTACAAACATAAGGTAGCGTGGGATTCGCGCTTCACGATGTTGCTGCCCACACTCCTGAAATTTACGCGAAAACGCGGTGAAGTCCGGGAGGCTGACGAGATGCCCATCTACAAGATGTATGTTGAGAAAGAAGATCGTCAGAATGGTGGTGCTTACCTAAAGAGCCTGCGTGAGACGGCTGGCATTGCCATTCGGGATGTTGCGGATGCATTGAGGCTTAACCGAGTCTATCTTTACTCGATTGAGAGGGGAGATGCGCCGTTACGCCCTGAATATCTGCCCAAAGTGGCATCGCTTTACGGGGTGGATTTGGCGGAGATGTCGAAGCGCTATCTCCGCTATCGTGACCCTTTGATCTACGCGTTCATTTTTGGCGATGAGGGTGATCCGGGGTTGAGAGAGATGCGTCAGGAGTTTGTAGAGGGGGAGAAGTCAAACAGACTTTGAGCGCGTATTTTCACTCAGGAAAGCCGCGTAGCCCTTGTCTGACATTTTGCCCTCTGCAAGTGCCATCACGGCGTGGACGACTTCCTCCTGCTTTGCCGAAAAAGCAAGGCCGTTGATCTCGAGAAACAGGATTCCGAGGACAAATCCAGTCCGCTTATTGCCGTCGATGAAGGGGTGATTTTGCACGATGCCGCTCGTGTAGATGGCCGCGAGAGCAGGAAGCTCCGTCTCCGGTTTGTAAGTCGCATGATGTTTAGGGCGGGCCAATGCGGACTCTAGAAGGGCGTTGTCGCGGAGGCCGGAGGAGCCTCCATGCAACACAATCAATCGGTCATGGATGACGAGGGCTTCTTTCGCTTTAATCCACTGCACATTTTTCATTTTGCGAGAACGTGCAGTGCATCGCTAAAGCGCGCCATGATGTCCTCAGCGGCCGCGACCTTCTTCTGAAACTCCTCGTCATAAGGTGAAATGCGATAGCCTTCCCCAGCCACTTCAGAGAGGTGAAGTATCTTTCCATCTCCGGTGTTTAGACGTGACACCACCTCTTTAGGCAGGACGACGCCCAATGAATTTCCGAATTTTCGAACCTTAAGTTCCATGTCGTTGACCCCCCTGATGTTATTACACATGTAATAACTTTGGATGTCAAGATAATGTGTCTCGGTCGGGAAAGCTGGTTTGCATGGTCTGAGACTTTTTCAAATGACGAAACATGTTTGATAAAGCTGATAGAATTAGATCGGCTACTCTCCAGGCCCCGGCCGGATCAGCACTCAAGACCTCGCGCGGCGAGGCTGCTGCACCTGCATGCTGGGCCACGTGCCCGCGGTGCAGCGCAACGAAAATAGGCGGGGCCATAAGAAGCTCCGCCCATCTCCATGAAGCAGCCGTGTTGATCGTCTCCTGGTCAGACCTGGTTCAATCCTTCCATTGACATCGTCGCAAAATCTCATCGACCTCCTTTGAGAGGCGCTTTGTGTAGCGCCGAAGCTCGTCAAAGGACGCGTTCGGGTCAATATCATCGAATTCGATCGGCATGCGGAGTTTCTCGCTGTCTGCACGCGCTATCGCGAGGTGGTGGATGATCTCGTCTTCAAACGTTCGGCAGTTTTTCTCGGCGGATTTACTGATCCATTTCTTGAGATTTAAGGGAATGAACAATTGAATTGTGGGATGTTTATGCGTCATGGGGAAATTTTATGGCTGATTTTGGGATTGTTCAACGGTAATTTGGCGAGTCAGATAAATTTTTATGAACGATTACAGTTCAATCCGTAGGTGGGTACTAAAAGTTCATCAGGAAATCACGTTCATATGACTATAGAATTGCGAAATACCACAACCCTAAGCAGTAATCCTGACGCAAGACCGACATCTTACACATTTCGGTTGTATCCTCCGTCGAGACATTGACGCGAGGTGGTCCCGCCCCCTTAGACTGTTTCCACTCTCACATTCTTAACGCGGAATGAATTCGGGCAAGCCTGATCACTAAAATCGATTGGCCTCAGTTGGAGGTAATTTACCGTATCAGAACCATGACGGCAGGACATTTGTCATCGCCGCTGACGAAAGGATATTTCATGCGTTCTCAGAAAGATGGATCTGGAAATCTGAGGCTTTCCAGCAATTTAGTCGAAATCGTTGGTTAAATCTTTTACGTCGCACATGGTAAAATAGTCTGTTAGAAATGACAGGTGCATACTTTGAGCTTAGGAGGGGTTGATGTTTAAGCCAGCAGCGATCGCGAATAAGTTTCTCGAATTTGCGCGAGATGAGGGGCGCTTGCTGACAAACATGCATCTTCAAAAGCTCGCCTTTATAGCGCACGGCTGGAATTTAGCGCTATTTAAAAAACCGCTAATCGGTGGAGAAGCAAAAGTTTGGAAGTTCGGTCCAGTCTATCCAGAGTTGTATAACGCTTTGAGTAAGTATGGCTCAGGATCCGTAACTGATCTCGTCCGTCAAAACGACGACAATGTTGATTATGATGTTCCTCGCGGTCCTGTTGTGCGTGCTCAATTTAGTCAGCAACAGGAAAAATTGCTCAAAGCTGTTTGGGACTCATTTAAAACATTTTCAGGTCTCGAGCTTTCAGCTATGACACATATGGACAATTCCCCTTGGTCTATAGCAAAGAAGCAATATGGTCTTAACAGCTCTATACCCGATGATTTGTCTCGCTCTTACTATGAAGACCTGTTGAAGGCTGAGTCGGCGGGTGAAAAGTAATGAAGACCGTCTAGAACTTCTCAAGCGGGTTTCGGAGCGCTTACAAGAAGACCTGAGAGAAAAAGTCAGGCACAATCCTGATGCCGCCTCTCAATTTTCTCAAGACATTGATAGTGACAAGCAACTCAGCAGAGAGCTTCAGCACCGCAAAAGTAAATTGGAGCTTCAGCACCTCAAATTGTTCGGAAAAATGCGCGGTAAAGGCGCAAAATTTGTTTACGTCTATCTTATCGTTTATTCGGCTTTCAGCGCTTTAGTAATTGGACTTCAAGGGTTCCGCATTGGACAGTTCCTCCTGCCTGAAACTGCTTTAGACATCTTAATCGGCAGCACGGCAGTAAGCGCCATCAGCTTGGTGGCTACCGTCCTGAAGGGCCTATTCCCGACTCACACGAAGAAATCACTAAAGCGCTAAGGCGAACCGCTCTCCCGACCTCGGCCGGATCAGCATTTAAGATCTCGCGCGGCGAGGTCGCTGCTTCTCCAAGCTGGGCCACGTGCCCACTGTGCAGTGCAACGCAAATAGGCGGGGCCATAAGCGCTGCCCATCTCTGTCAAGCTGTCGTCTCCTTGATAAGCTCGGGCTTAATCCTTCCACTCGCACCGTCGCAAAATCTCATCGACCTCTTTTGAGAGGCGCTGCGTATAGCGTTTCAGTTCGTCAAAGGACGCGTTGGGGTCGATGTCATTAAATTCGGTCGGTATGCGGACCTTCTAGCTGTCCGCGCGCGCGATGGCGAGGTGGTGGATGATCTCGTCTTCAAACGTTCGGCGATTTTTTTCAGCGGATTTACTAATCCATCTCCTGAGATTTAAGGGAATGGACAATTGAACGGTGGAATGTTTGTGCGTCATGGGAGATTTTTACGCCGGTTTTCGAGATTGCTCAACAGTAAATTAGCGATTCGGATGGGTATTAATGAACGATCAGATTTGGATTCACAAGGAATGCCGCAAAGTGTAGCAGGAAATCACATTTAAATGACTATAGATTTACGAAATACCACAACTATAAGCAGTAATACTGTCGGAAAACGGACGTCTTACACACTATGGTTGTAACCGCGGTCGAGACAGCGACGCGAGGTAGTCCCGCTCTGCGAGACTATTTCCTCTCTGACATTCATCATGAAGGAGAACACCGCGTGAGCCCGACGACCCGTTAAAGTTTGATGGGAAAAATGAGTTACATCTCAGGGTCAACGCAATCTGTTAAATGCGAAACGGCGTCAAACCCCCGGAAAGAGTCGCGCCTGAACCGTTTCAAACATGTGGAAGGCCAATTCGATTATCACCGTCGATATTCACCGGTTTCCCTCCGAAATTGCGCCTGTGCGCGATACAATGATCGCGCCAATCCTATGCTTTGGCGTAATTACCCCTTAACGAATGATTTGAGTCGGATAAACTGTATCGACAGTCGTCTCGCATCATTTACTTCGCGACGCGAACTTAATGAATTCTGAAGCGTAAGGGTCCTCGGCGCGTGCAACGAGATTGCACGCTCTTTTGTCTGGAGCGACGACGTCGCCAGGCACGTTGGGAAGAGGCCGATGGAATTTTCAGTATTTAAAAACGACTTTTTTAAAAAGTCTGGCAAACCATTTAATTATGCAATCGCCATCCCCGCATGTAACGAGGAAACTTACATTGAACGATGTTTAAAAGCCTGCTCATTTTCCATGAATTCCTTCAACATGCAAGGGGCGATTACAGTCCTCATCAATAATTCTCACGACAATACATTGAATCTTGCCAGGGATTGGGCAAATTCCTGCGAGATCCCGGTCCTTATAGTTGATGTCAAATTTCCTCCGGCGCTCTCCCATGCGGGTAAGGCGCGGCAGACGGCTCTTGGCATCGCAAGCAAATGTGTTTCCAGGCAGGGATATCTGCTCACGACGGACGCTGACTCTCACCCTTATCCCGATTGGGTTGAAAATTCCATCAGTCCGATGGAAGCGGGGAAAGCGGATATGGTGTGTGGCCAGATCTTTCTCGACCCGGAAGCGGCGGACCGCCTCCCGGACCTTATTTTGAAGCGTGGTGATATTGAGGAAGAATATCGCACCATCTCCAGAGAGATCAATCATCTGATCAACCCGGATCCTATCAATTCCTGGCCTTTCCATGGCCAGACCAGTGGCGCGTCCATCGCCGTGACGGTGCGGGCCTATCGCGAGGTCGGCGGACTTCCCGCCGTGCCTGTTGGTGAGGACAGGGCGCTCGCCAAAGCCTTTGAAACAAATGATCTGGCTATTTTATACGCTGACGATGTCAAAGTCTGGACGTCGTCTCGGTTGGGCGGGCGCGCAAAAGGCGGGATGGCGGACACGATCGCCGCACGTGTGGCCGGGCGCAAGCATATATGTGATGAGTCGGTGGAATTGGCGGAAGCCGTTTTATCTCGCGCGTTGTGGCGGGCGAAATTTCGCCTTGCATACGCTACCTCCCAAAATCTCACGACATTATATGCTGAGGCCGGGATCAACGCTCCGGCTGACTTCCCGGATTTTAAGACGTTTGGTGCGTTGTGGTCGTATGTGGAGAAGAGCAGTCCTCTCCTTGCCAGAAGGCGATTATCCTGGGAGGAGATGTACCTCGAACTCCCCAAATTGAAGCAAGTCCGGGAGGATGTCAGGGCCATGGTTCGGCCGCGTCTCAAACGGATGCAGATGAGTCGGGCGCAATAATGAAAAAGCCACAACTGCAATCCGGCATGGATGACCGATTCAAAGCGGCGCTTCATGAGATCGCCGCCCGGGCCGACGCAGCGGAAAAGGATCCGCGAGGTCTGGCTCCTGAAGTCGCGATGCTGGCGAAAGCCGGTATCCTGACCGCTTGTTTGCCCGTGCATGATGGCGGCCAGGGCCTTGCCACGTCACCCGAAGCTTCTTCAACGTTATTCGATGTGCTGAGGCGGATTGGCCGCGCCAACCTTTCTCTCGGTCGACTCTTTGAAGGCCATGTCAATGCGGTCAAACTTGTTTCGCTCTATGGCGGGGCGATGGCTGTCGCGGAGATGGCCCGTAATGTATCCGAAGGGGGCTTCTTGGCGTCTGGGGCGCGAATGGTCGAAAACCTCTCCGCTATGTGGCGGCGCGTGGGTCGTACCATCTTTCCGGTGAAAAAATCTTTGCTTCCGGCCTGGGCGTGGTGCGACTGGCGGTTGTCACGATGCACGCTTCTGAAACGCCCGATACGCCACCTCAGCTCGCTTTGATCGAGGTGACGGAGAAACAAAGGCAGGATGCCACACATTGGGACGTAACCGGCATGAGGGCCACCATGTCGGGGCGGTTTGACTTTACGGATCTGCGCATCAGCGACGCGCAATGCCTCGGTGAACCCGGAATTTATGAACGTGAGCCGCATTTTGAGGGGGGCATCTGGCGCTATTGCGCGGTGCATCTTGGCGGGGTTGAAGCATTGCTGCTTCATTGGCGGGAAACACTTCTGTCCCGCGGGCGCTTCGATGATTCTTTTCAACTGAGCCGGTACGCACGTGCGGTGAGCCTGACCCGCGCCATGGCGAGCCTCTTGAGAGAGACAGCAGCGAAACTTCCCTCTGACTCCGTGACAGATACCTCTCTCATCGAAAAATTTGTGACGTCTGCGCTTCTTGCACGCCAGTTTTCCGAGGAAGTCTGCCTGGAGGTTCTCGCTCTGGCGGAGAAGTCACTCGGCACGTCAGCCTTCAGGCCCGGCCCTCTGGAACGCATCCGGCGGGATCTCTCACTTTATGTCCGCCAGGCCGTCCCGGATGAGAAGTTGGAGCGGGCAGGGCGCGTCCTGGCGAAAATGGAAGGTGCACCATCATGGTGACGCCCTTTGCGCAAGGCACGTTACTGAAGGCCGCTGCTCAGGCTCCGTGGGCCAGGATTGAAGAACTGACCTTGGGCAAAGCGGTGATGGTCCTGGCCCCGCACCCGGATGATGAGAGTTTAGGGTGCGGCGCCGCCCTGGCAGCGGCGGTTGATTACGGGCAGGATGTTACCGTCGTCGCGCTAACGGATGGCAGCGGCTCCCACCCCGGATCGCGAGAATATCCCGCCGGAAAATTAGCGGCCCTGCGTGAAAAGGAACTAGAGGCGGCGGTCACATGCCTGACGTCGGGCAAAGCCCGCGTGGTCTTCTTCCGTTACCCGGATCAGGGCGTGCCGGAGACGGTGCAAGGTCGTCAGGAGATTGTCACACGCCTCATGCAGATTATTGAGTCCGAACATATCGGCACGATCTGGACGACCTGGAAGGGGGATCCGCACCCGGACCACAAAGCGGCAAGCGATATTGCCCGGATGCTGGTCACGCAATGTCCGGACCTTTATCTATGGTCCTTTCCGGTCTGGGGGCGCTTCATCACGCGCGTGCCCAACTCATGGCAGGGGATGGTTCGATTTGACACAACGACATATCGTCCGAGGAAAGCGGCCGCCATCGCGGCGCATAAATCTCAGATGACGCACCTTATCACGGATGATCCTGATGGATTTGTCATGGACCGGGAGATGCAATTGCATTTTCTGGAAAGTCCGGAATATTTTTTGCGAGAAACCGGGGATGAGCCGACGAGCAGAGCAATTTGACGAAATCTACGCGGCGAATATTGATCCCTGGGGCTTTCGCACGACGGCTTATGAGAGAGACAAATATGAGGCGACGCTGGCTGTCCTCCCGAGGCCGGTTTATCAACTCGGCATTGAGGCCGGATGCTCCATCGGGGAATTAACCCGCTTATTGGCGCCGCGCTGCCGGGAGTTGATCGGGATTGACGTCTCGGACGTCGCTTTACGGGAGGCGTCCCGGCGGAATGCCGAATTCAGCCATGTCCATTTTATCAAAGGTGAACTTCCCGCCGAATGGCCGGATGTCGGGCCGGACCTGATCATATTATCGGAAGTATTATATTTTCTGAGCGAGAGCGAAATCAGAATGCTCGCCCGCCGCATTGCCCTGAGATGGCAGAGAAAATCCCATTGTGTGCTCGTGAACTATCTCGGGGACACGCGCCAGCCCCTCCAGGGCCCTGAGGCGGCCGATATTTTCAGGCACGCGCTGAGTGATGCGGATCACATTCTACGATCCGTGCTTGACGGATTTCAGATTGACCTGATCGAGGCGCATTAGACGCTGTTTCTGCGCGCTTGTTGAAGTGGCAAACTCCCACACATCTCCGACCGATCGTCCGGCCTCGATTTCACCCGGCTGAATCGAAAGATGCCAGTTGTCGCGTTGAAGATTCGCGCATGATCAGCCAGACCATGAGCGATTACACCATGCTACGAGTCAACCTGTCACATGCCGGGATGAAAATCGGAGGGTCGGCTCGCCGGGCCTTAGATCGCCGCGTCCGCCCGTCCCGTTTTGCATCGAGATAGGCGCTGCGATAGGCGTTGAGCGCGGCCCGACACCGATTTTGCGCCGTGTCATCTTCCGCTGAAAGCGCGCCGGCACCTTCACGCAGCTTCCCTCCTTTGCTCTCCAGAAATTCAACGCGTCCCTTCCCGTAATCCGGTGATGTCAGCCTTCATGGGAAAAAACGACTCCGCCGCACGCCCGGGCGCGACAGTGGGGTCGACCGCGCCGCATCGCTGGCGCGTCAATATGTGAAGTGTGGTTTTGAAACATTTAATATCAAACATCGCATCGGGCGTGCGCTCTGTCGGTTGCGTTCCTCTGATACCCTATGCTAGACGCCCCGTGACGGCGGACGATCTGACGTCGCGATGCGTTGATTTTTTGGTTTCACGGGACGCGTCAGGCGGGCCTTTTACCGAGGCGAGCGTTATGGCGTGTCGGGTGTGCCTGTTACATGCTTGTTATTGGGACTGTCGAACGTGGCAAAACTCGAAACATCTTCTGAAATGCCTTCTGAGGCCGGTGTATCGAGCTCTCTTGCGCGCCGTTATGCGCGCGGTTTCTGCAAATATGTTGAAGATCACGCTGAAGCGTCAGACGCCTATGCACAGGTCACGCGCCTGGCCCAGGCCATACGCCAGAGCGCCGCGTTGCAGCAATTTCTTCACGACAAAAGAATCCGTATGACGGATTCGGTTAAAGCGGTCGAGGCACTCGCACGGTCGCTTGAACTTGGCGACGCCGTCCGCCGGCTTGTCGGCGTCGTCGCACAGAACCGTCGTCTATCCGCCCTCGCTGATATTCTCTCCGCGATTAAGGCGCTTGATCGCGCACGCCGTGGCGAAGTGACGGTGGAGGTGCGGACGGCCTCAAAACTGACCGACGCACAGCGCGACGCCTTGAGCGCGCGCCTGGCTGAAGCGGGGTACGGACGCCTCGCGATGGTCGAACATGTTGACCCCGCCCTTATTGGCGGCCTGGTCATCAAAATCGGTCCTAAACTTTTTGACTCATCCATAAGCGGGCGTCTCACCCGCCTCCAGTTTGCCATGAAGGGAGCCGCGTGATGGATATCCGTCCCGCAGAGATTTCGGACATCCTCAAGCAGCAGATCGCCGCATTTGATGACGGTGCCAAAATATCCGAGACGGGCACTGTCCTCTCGATCGGTGACGGGATTGCCCGCGTCTTCGGGCTGGATAATGTCATGGCCGGGGAGATGGTGCATTTTCCGTCAACCGGTGATACGGGCATGGCGCTCAATCTCGAGCAGGATAATGTCGGTGTCGTTGTTTTCGGCGATGGTGATGGTATCCGGGAAGGCGACACCGTTACACGCGGAAATGCCGTTGTGGAAGTGCCGGTGGGGAAGGGCCTTCTGGGCCGCGTCGTGGATGCGCTGGGCAACCCGATTGACGGCAAGGGGCCGATTAAAGACGTTGAAATGCGCCGTGCGGAAGTCAAGGCGCCCGGCATTATGCCGCGTCAATCCGTCTGTGAGCCTGTGCAGACCGGGATCAAGGCCATTGATGCGCTGGTGCCGATCGGGCGTGGCCAGCGTGAGTTGGTGATTGGTGACCGCCAGACCGGCAAAACCGCCATCCTTGTCGATACAATCGTCGCGCAAAAGCCGGTCAATGCTTCCGGTGACGAAAAAGAGAAACTTTACTGCATCTATGTGGCGATCGGTCAGAAACGCTCAACCGTGGCCAATCTCGTCCGCACTCTGACGGAAGAAGGCGCGATGGAATATTCCATCGTTGTGGCCGCGACCGCGTCCGACCCGGCGCCGATGCAATATCTCGCCCCTTACGCGGCCTGCGCCATGGGTGAATATTTCCGTGATAACGGCATGCATGCGCTGATCTGCTATGATGATCTGTCCAAACAGGCTGTGGCTTATCGCCAGATGTCGCTTCTTCTGCGCCGTCCGCCGGGGCGTGAGGCTTTCCCCGGTGACGTGTTCTATCTGCATTCCCGCCTGCTGGAGCGTGCGGCGAAAATGTCAGGTGCGAGCGGTGGTGGCTCCCTGACTGCCCTGCCCGTGATTGAAACCCAGGCGGGTGACGTTGCGGCTTACATCCCGACGAACGTGATTTCCATCACGGATGGGCAGATCTTTCTGGAGACAGACCTTTTTTACAAAGGCATCCGCCCGGCGGTGAATGTGGGTGGTTCCGTCTCCCGCGTCGGGTCCGCGGCTCAGATCAAGGCGATGAAGCAGGTTGCGGGCAAAATCAAACTCGACCTGGCGCAATATCGCGAGATGGCGGCGTTCTCGCAGTTCGCCTCGGATCTTGACCCCGCGACACGCAAACAGCTTGAGCGCGGCGCACGCCTGACCGAGCTGCTGAAACAGCCGCAAATCTCGCCTTTGCCGGTCGAGGATCAGGTTGTCGTGCTTTATGCCGGGACGCGTGGCTATGTGGATGTCGTCCCCGTCGATAAAGTGGTCGATTATGAAAAAGCCCTTTTGGCAGAAGTGCGCGGCCCAGGACGCGCCATTCTGGATGCGATCCGCGCCGATAAGCAGCTGAAGCCGGAAGTGGAGGAGAAGCTCAAGGCCTTGCTGGAAACTTTCAATAAGCGCTTTGCTGCGTAAGGACGGGTCATGGCCTCGCTGAAGGAACTGCGCGCCCGCATCACGGGCGTTAAATCACAGCGCAAAATTACGAGCGCCATGAAAATGGTCGCTGCCTCCAAGCTGCGCCGCTTTCAGACGCGTGCTGAGGCGTCGCGTCCCTATGCGGAAGCCATGCGTCATATGATGGCTGAGCTGGTCGCCGCGTCGCCCGCCAGTGAAACAGCCCCCATCCTGATGCGAGGGGGGCAGGGTAAAAAGCATCTTGTCATTATGCTGACGAGTGACCTTGGCCTTGCCGGGGGTTTCAATGCGCAGATCGGTCGCGCTGTTCGCAGCCTGGCGGGGCAGATTTCCCAGAATGGCGAAAAACTGATGTTGCTGCCTTTGGGACGCAAGGGCGGCGATATTGCGCAACGCGCTTTTCCGTCAGAAATCGTGGAGAAGCTGCCCGGCACAGGCGGGAAGGAAGTGCCGTTTAATGTCGCATCCCAATTGGGTGACCGCGTTATTTCGATGTTGGAGAAGGGTGAAATCGATAAGGTTTCGCTGGTCTATAACCGCTTCGTCAATGCCATGACGCAAACGCCGGTGACGCTTCCCCTGGTGCCGCTTGCTGTCGATGAGGAAGCGCCCGCAGAAAAAAAGGACGCGCCTTCCGCGGCGGATCAGCCCCTTTACAGTTTTGAACCGGATGAGGAAAGCCTGCTTGAGCAGATCCTGCCGAGAAACCTCAAAGTGCAGCTCTACGCCGCCCTGCTTGAGAGTGCGGCGGGTGAGCAAGGGGCCCGCATGGCGGCGATGGATAATGCGACCCGCAATGCGGGCAAGGCGATTGACCGGCTTTCCCAACATTACAACCGCACCCGCCAAGCCAATATCACCCGTGAACTTATCGAGATTATCTCCGGCGCTGAAGCCGTCTGAGACTTTTACGCAGGAGCCTGTAAGCGATGTCAGATAACACCTCCACCGCCCCCGCATCGAACAGCAATGTCGTTGGCCGTGTGACGCAGATCCGTGGACCGGTTGTTGACGTGCAGTTTGACGGCCCCCTTCCGACCATTCTGAATGCGCTGCATATTGAGTTGGAAGGCCACCGTCTCGTCCTGGAAGTCGCGCAGGAAATCGGTGAGCGTGAAGTGCGTTGCATCGCGATGGATACGACGGATGGGCTTGTGCGCGGCACAGAAGTCAAAGATACGGGTGAGCAGATCAAAGTCCCGGTTGGCCCGGCGACGCTCGGACGCATCATGAATGTCGTCGGGGAGCCGATTGATGAGCGTGGTCCCATCAACTCCGACAAGCAATATACGATTCACCGCAAAGCCCCAACTTTTGAGGAGCAGGCCGCAGCCTCCGAAATTCTCGTGACCGGCATTAAAGTGGTCGATCTTCTCTGCCCTTACCTCAAAGGCGGTAAAATCGGCCTGTTTGGCGGCGCGGGCGTCGGTAAGACGGTTATCATCCAGGAGTTGATTAATAACATCGCCAAGGCCCATGGCGGCGTTTCTGTCTTTGCCGGGGTAGGTGAGCGCACGCGTGAAGGCAATGATCTGTATTTTGAAATGCAGGATGCCGGCGTCATTAAACTCGGGGAAAATGGCAGCACTGAGGGCTCAAAAGTGGCGCTCGTCTATGGCCAGATGAACGAGCCGCCCGGCGCCCGCGCGCGCGTCGCCCTGTCCGGCCTGACGCAGGCGGAGTATTTCCGCGATGAGGAGGGGCAGGATGTGCTTTTCTTCGTCGATAATATCTTCCGCTTCACCCAGGCAGGTTCAGAAGTCTCAGCTTTGTTGGGGCGTATTCCCTCGGCCGTGGGTTATCAGCCGACCCTCGCAACAGAAATGGGTGCGTTGCAGGAGCGGATTACATCCACCAAAAAAGGCTCCATCACCTCCGTGCAGGCTGTCTACGTCCCGGCTGATGACCTGACCGATCCGGCCCCTGCCGCGACCTTCGCCCATCTGGATGCAACGACGGTGCTTAATCGCGCGATTGCGGAAATGGGTATCTACCCCGCCGTGGATCCGCTCGATTCAACCTCCCGCTCGCTTGACCCGAAAATTGTCGGTGAGGAGCATTATCAGGTTGCGCGCGATGTGCAGCGTATTCTCCAGACCTATAAGGGCTTGCAGGATATTATTGCCATCCTTGGCATGGATGAGCTTTCAGAGGAAGATAAGCAGACTGTCGCGCGCGCACGCCGCATTCAGCGTTTCCTTTCCCAGCCTTTCCATGTGGCCGAAGTCTTTACCGGCGCGCCGGGCAAGCTCGTTTCTCTCGAAGACACGGTGCGCAGCTTCAAAGCCATCGTGGCTGGCGAGCATGATCACCTGCCGGAAGGCGCCTTCTATATGGTCGGTTCGATTGATGAAGCGGTTGCGAAGGCTGAGAAAATGAAAGAATCCGCCTGATCATGCCTGTCCTGCTTGAAATCATCAGTCCTGAAAAAATCCTGTTCAGCGCCAACGTGGATATGTCGGTCATCCCTGGTGAGGAGGGCGATATCGCCGCCATGCCGGAGCGTGCCCCTTTGATGATTTCATTACGGGGCGGCGTATTGTCCTATTATCAAGGTGAGAAGGTGGCCGGCACCTTCTTTATCGCGGGCGGTTTTGCGGATATGAATGCCGAAAAATGCACGGTCCTGGCTGATGATGCCTATCCCGTCAGCGACATTTCAACCCGTGACGCCTACACGGCACTAGAGGGGCTGGAAGCCGCGCTTGCCAATGTGACGGCTGAAAATGTCGTGGAGCAGGATCGCATCGCACGCCGTATCCAGATCGTCCGCGCTGAGATTGAGGCGGCGGAAGAAAAATCCCCGACCCATTGACCGTTTCAAGGCGCAGCTCTCACGCGCCTTTAGTTCTGATCCCTCAAAACCAGCCTGGCCCCATCCCCCGCGCGCCTCACCGCGCCGGGATATGGATTTTGCCTCACCCTTTCAACCCGTCACGCGCGATCAGATCGCGCGCCAGTTCGGTGTCTGGAGTTTGTAAGGGGTGTGAAATTCTTCGATCAGCTCATTGAATTTGGCCTGATCATGAATTTCTATGGATTGTTTAGGACGGTTACCGTTCAGGCTTCGATAGGCAATCCGGTTGATTGCACGCGCATAAACGCCAGGCCCGGTTTTATAGGCGATAAACAGCCCTGAATGAAGGTAACAATTTCTGTAAATAGAGAGGAGCGCGTCGGAGAGGACCTCATTATTCGGGCAGGTTCCGAAGAAGTCATTATGGACGACATGACCTCTCGTCAGCAGGAACGTCGCGCTTTTTGTCCGCGTCGCCATAAAATCAAGCGTTGCCTGTTTGCCTAACTTCAGGTCAGCATCGAGCCACCACCCGCCAAGCGCCTGTAACAAATGCAGTCGCAGGAAATCAGCGGCTTCGGCGGGATGGCGGGCATTGATGAAAATATCACGCGCTTCAATGCCGTAATTATCGTAAAGCCATTCGGTCGCCTCGGCGAAGTCCATGATACGGACTTCAAACCCATTCAACTTGCGATGATATTCAAAATTCTCCGCAATTTCCGGCGGCGGGTTTTTATCCCAGTACATGAAGATCCGGCGCGGGATACGCGTTGCGGGCGAATTTACATCCAATCTGACATCGAAAAGGCTCGGGCTTGCGCGCAGAGCGAATTCCAACCAAAGCGTGTCCGCCTCTTCGCCGGTGTGAAATTCTTCGAAAGCATTGCCGATGGTTTTGAGCGCCTCCATCGCCGTTGCGCCGTGCCACCCTTTTTGAACGCCCTCGATATATTGGGCATAAGGAATACTGAGGCCGCGCATTTCCTGAAGCTCTTCAGGCGGCACGGATTGGCCCGACTTCAACAGCGTCAGCAGGCGGACCTGGAGAAGGGCCTGCGCACTCGGAAATTGCGTCGGTGATTTTGAGTGCAAATCATAGGCGCGCCGATAGATGATGGAAGCTTCCGCGACATTGCCATTCATATGCAGGATATTGGCGAGATGGAAGCAATGGTCCGTCGTCTCGGCCCCATGCTCCTGCAAATAGGCTTTGGCCTGCGGGTCAAATTCAAGGGGCAGGGAAAAAGCCTGCGGCGCCCCCGAGGGGACCAGAATGGCGACATTCCCGCCAGGGCCTTCTACTCCCTGTATATCAGGCGCGTTGCATGGGTCTGCCGGAAGCGCCCGATCGGGCCCGTCTGACTGCTCGCTCATTCTAAAATTCACCCTCTCGAAACAGGTCCCTTAAATGGCCTGAGAATCATGAACATATAATTTTTGAAAAATTGCGCTGCATCCGCCCAAAGCAGAATTTTCACAAAGCTGCCCAAATCTAAACGCAGGGTTAAATTATGCCATAGTCTAACGTCTGCAAATCTAAAAATTTTTTTTCCCAAGCTGAAATGACGGGCAGAATCTCGATTTCTTGATCAAATCATCGTTACTTCAAGCGGTCTGACGCAAGTGAACACAACGAGTCGGTTCAGCCGCGACCGCGATAGGGTTTAACGTCCTGCGGGGGAAGCCACACATGGGAAGGTGCCGCACCGGTCTGCCAGAAAACATCGATGGGAATACCGCCGCGTGGATACCAGTAAGCGCCGATGCGCAGCCATTTCGGCTTTAATCTTTCGACGAGGCGTTGCGCAATCGTCAGAGAGCAATCTTCATGAAAAGCTCCGTGATTACGAAAGCTTTGCAGGAACAGCTTGAGCGACTTGCTTTCAACAATCAGCGCGTCCGGAATATAGTCAATCACAATATGCGCGAAGTCAGGCTGGCCGGTAATGGGGCACAATGATGTAAACTCAGGCGCGGTGAAACGAATAACATAATCCTGACCGCGATGCGGCGCGTCGACCGCCTCAAGATGCGCCTCATCCGGGCTCTGCGGTGTGGGCGTTTTCTGCCCGAGTTGCGTCAGCCTGTCAGGCCCGTTATCACGTTGAGTCACAAAATTTTTCCTCTCGACCCGAAGGAGCATCGTTTGCAAAGAAAGCGCCCGGCCTCCAAGCCGCGTTATCCGGCACCCGAACTGATCACCACACATGCGGCGTTGGAAAAACTCTGCATGCGCCTTGCAAACGAGTCTTTCGTCACAATTGACACCGAATTTATGCGGGAAAAGACTTATTGGCCAGAATTATGTCTTGTGCAACTCGCCGGTACGGCCGATGTCGCCCTGATTGACGTCTGTGCCGAGGGGATGGATCTGGCACCGCTCGCCGCACTCCTCCAGGCGAAAGATTGCGTCAAGGTGTTTCATGCCGCCCGGCAGGATCTGGAAATTTTTCTACATCTGTTCGGCGTTTTGCCGACGCCGATTTACGACACGCAGGTCGCCGCAATGGTGGCCGGATACGGGGATCAGGTCGGTTACGACTCTTTGGTGCAGGCCCTGACGGGGCGCAGCATTGATAAGGCGCATCGATTCAGTGACTGGTCCCTCCGCCCTCTGACGCCCGCGCAGCGGGATTACGCAGCCGCGGATGTTACCTATCTGCGCGAGGTCTATGAAGCGTTGCGGGATGAACTTGCCGCAGCCGGACGACAGGATTGGGCGCAGGCTGAACTCGCTGTGCTGCAGGACCCCGCGACTTTTCAGCCTGACCCGGAAAAACAATGGGAGCGTCTCAAGCCCCGTACCCATAATCGGCGTATGCTGGGCCTTTTGCGGGAAGTCGCGGCCTGGCGGGAGCGTGAGGCGCAAAAGCTGAATATCCCACGCCAACGCGTCATCCGGGACGAAAGTCTGCTTGAAATCGCCGCGACACGCCCTGCCGATGCGCAGGCTCTGGAGCGTGTCCGCGGCGTGACACGCGGATTTGTGCAGAGTAAATCCGGTGAAGGGCTTCTCACCGCGATAAATGCGGGGTGCGCGTTGCCGGATGAGGCTTTGCCGCGCCTTCCTAAACGCCCGGACAGCGCGCGGCCTTCCGCCGGTGTCGTTGCTTTACTGCGGCTTTTATTGACCATTCAATGTGAGTCGCACCGTGTCTCGCCGCGTCTGGTTGCGAATAATGACGATATTGACCGCATCGCCCTGGGCGCGCGTGATGTCAAAGCGCTGTCGGGGTGGCGACATGCGGTGTTCGGGGCGGCGGCCCTTGCATTTCTCTCCGGCAGGCGGGCGATTTATATTGACGGGCAAAAAATCGCCTTCACGGAGCGAGGAGACCCCGCGTCACCTGAACCTCAGGACGGTCAACCGAAAAGCGCCACTTGACATCGCGGCAGGAAGTCTCATTTTGCGTAATCTCAACGAGATTTGGGTATAAACCGACGGTTGATGTCGGAGGAGTTCTGGTCGTGGAATGGACGAATGAAACAATTGCGCGCCTGCAGGAGCTATGGCAGCAGGGGCTTTCCACCGCTGAAATCGGGCGTCAACTGAATATCACCAAAAACGCGGTTGTCGGGAAAGCGCATCGTCTGGGCCTGCCACCCCGTCCTTCGCCGATTCGTTCAGGGGGGCGCCCGGCCAAATCTGCCACCGCGACCAGGGAAAAACCCGCGAGGTCCGCCACAAAGGCGTCGCAGCCGAAAAAGGTGAGCGCGTCGGCCGAGACGCCTGCTTCCGGCAAAAAATCGGTGAAAGCATCGTCCCCAACGCCGAAATCCGCATCGGCTGCGCCTGCGGCTTCGAAACAATCCGCACCCGTGAGCACAAAACCCGTCCCATCTGCGCCGGATGTGACGGGTTCCGCGCGGAGCGTCAAGACAGCACCGGCAAAAGCACCGTCCACGCCCCCCGTCAACGCGAAGGCCCCCGTCGCCACACCGCCTAAAGTGAGTGCGGCGGAGAAGGCTCTGACGGAAAAGGAGCTCCGACCGCTTCTTAAACCCCTCAATGTCGATAGTGGCATCAAGCGCGGGCCATCCTGCTGCTGGCCCTTCGGTGATCCGGGAACACCGGAATTCCGGTTCTGCGGTGCAAAGCCGGTCCCCGGCAAACCTTACTGCGCGGAACATTGCGCGGTCGCGTACGTCAAATTACGCGACAGGCGGGACCATTCCGGCAATTAGGCGGCACGCCGCGCGGGGGATGATGTCCCGACGGCGAGATCGCGACATAAAAAAGGGCAGGGCGCCAGGGGGTAGCGCGACCTGCCCTTTCTGTTTTGCGGGTCGGTCAGACGGCGGGTGATTTCTCACGATCCGTAACGGTAAACTTGGCTTTCTCCGCGCCGGGGCCGGCACTGTCAAGGATCATCTCCAGATGACCGGAGATCTGACCGCCTTCTTCAACCTGAAGACGCTTGCAGCGGGTTTTGCCGATCAGTCGACCGGTGGCGCGGACGGTCAGATTGCCCTTCACGGTCAGGGTGCCGTCAATTTCACCGGCCAGTTCCGCGTCTTCAACCTCGACTTCACCACGGAGGACGCCGCCCTGCGCGACGTAAAGCTCCTTCGCCTGAAGCATATTGGCTTCAACCGTGCCTTCAACGACGAGTCTCTCCGCATCCTGCACAGTGCCCTGCACCGAAATGCCGCGACCAACAACGAGGGTGCGTCGCTCCGCCTTGTCACCTGACTGCTGCACGCCAAGCGTGCCGGGAATGGGGCGGGTCGTCGCGTTTTGACCAGTGGGGGCGGCAAATGGGCTGCGGGACATGGATGAGGCTTCCTTCATAAGGGGTGGGGTAAAGGTGGATGGCTTATTCACAGGCGCGACACGGTCCTGCGGTGGGGGGGTGGGCGCCTTGATTTCGGCAGCTCCGGTTTCCTTTTCGGGGGTCTCCTGTTTGTCCGTTGTTTCGGTCTTACGTTTTTTAAACATGCTCACCTCCTCAATATCGCATGTCGGGGTCCAAAAATCTCCACGAGGCGTCGGCAGTTTGACGGTTTAGTTTCGCGGCGCGGGCTACGTATATTGCAGGAGGGCGGCAGCGAACTCCCGAAATCATAATGTTAAAAAGTTGAAGCGGCTATGAGTTTCCTCATAACCACTCAAACTTTATTCATGACGGCGATGAAGGTCGGGTTAAGATCTGCCATTACTGGCATGATCCACAAAAATCTTTATGATGTCGTTACCATAATAAGGGGGGCGTCCCGGCTGCCCCTGTCATGTCATCGGAGTTCTTATGTCAAAAGCCGCCCTCGATCTCCTCTGTATCGGTAATGCCATCGTCGATATTCTTGCCCCTGTTTCTTCCGAGACGCTGTCGCTTATCGGTTCGACGCCGGGGTCCATGAAGCTCGTCGAAGCGGAGGAAGCGGCACATATTGAATCGATCATCTCGCCGACGGAAGTTATGGGCGGTGGCTCCGCGGCAAATACGGCCGTTGTGGCGCATCGTATCGGTGCACGCGTCGGCTATCTGGGGAAGGTCGCCGCCGATCCGGCGGGGCGACAATATATTGCGGAATTACAGGGCCAGGGGATCAGCTTCCCCTCAGCACCCATCGAGGACGCAACCATGCCCACGGCGCGTTGCATTGTCCTCGTCACGCCGGATGGGCAACGGACAATGCATACTTATCTCGGCATCAGCACTTTATTTAATCGTGACGATCTTGACGAGGCATTCATCACTTCTGCATCCATCCTTTATATGGAGGGATATCTTTTCGATAAGGCCGAGGCGCAATCCGCTTTCCGGGAAGCGGCCTCCATGGCGCATAAAGCGGGGCGGAAAGTGGCGTTGACCCTCTCCGACTCTTTCTGCGTCGACCGGCATCGCGCGGCGTTTCTGGAATTGATCCGGCATCACATTGATATTGTCTTCGCCAATGAGGCAGAGATATGCGCGCTTTATCAGACGCAGGATTTTGACGATGCTACCCGACGGATTGCCGATGATGCCATGCTGGCGGTGATCACCCGGTCGGAGCAGGGCGCCGTCATTATTGAAGGTAAAAACGTGACCACCATCCCGACCCACCCTGTGAAACTTGTGGATTCCACCGGCGCGGGCGATGCTTTTGCGGGTGGATTCCTTGCTTTTTACACACGCGGGCGTGATCTGGTCGCCTGTGCGCAGGCAGGTCATGCGGCGGCGGCCGCCGTCATCACCCGCATGGGCGCCCGTCCCGATGCCGCGTTCGCGCTGGCCTGAAACGCGCCTGAAGCGGGAACGCGCTTTCATCCGGGCCGTTAGATGGATGCCCCCAAGCTCGGCCCCGCCTAGCGCGTGAAAATTCCTCGTTTTTGCGGCTTTCATTTGCTTTCAAAGGCAAAATTGTGCAGAAGACAGGCAGATTGTCCTGCCCAATGCGGTTTGCGCCGTGCCCTGTGCCTCGACCCTGAGCGCAAGCTCAAAGCCGAAGCCGGGCACATTGTACTCGCAAGGTGCGGGCGCGCCCTTATCATTTCCGCCTGACATCGGGCCGGAGCATTTTCGGAATCACTTATGGACATTCGCAACATCGCGATCATCGCCCATGTTGACCATGGCAAGACGACACTCGTTGACCAGCTGCTGAAACAATCCGGTTCTTTCCGAGAAAATCAGCACGTTGCCGAGCGGGCTATGGACAGTAACGATCTGGAGCGCGAGCGCGGCATCACCATTCTCGCCAAATGCACGTCTGTCGTCTGGCAGGATACACGCATCAACATTATTGACACGCCGGGCCACGCTGATTTCGGCGGTGAGGTGGAGCGCATTTTGAGCATGGTGGATGGCGCCATCATTCTTGTCGATGCGGCGGAAGGTGCGCTTCCGCAGACGAAATTTGTGCTGGGTAAGGCTTTGGCCCGTGGCCTCCGTCCCATCGTTGTCGTCAATAAAATTGACCGCAGCGATGCGCGTCCCGACGAAGTGCATGAGGAAATCTTCGACCTGTTTGCAGCGCTTGGCGCGGATGAACATCAGTTGGATTTCCCGATGCTTTATGCCTCAGGGCGTCAGGGCTGGGCGGATGACGTCATGGACGGGCCGCGTAAGGATCTTTCACCGCTTTTTGACCTCGTGCTGCGCCATGTCCCGTCCCCGGGCCTCGATAAGGAAGCGCCATTTGGCATGGTCGCGACAATCCTTGAGAGCGATAACTTCCTTGGGCGTATCCTGACAGGACGGATTGAGCAGGGGCGCGCGCGTATGAATATGCCGGTCCGCGTGTTACGTCCGGATGGCAAGGTAATTGAAACAGGTCGTCTGACAAAGCTCCTCTCCTTCCGCGGGTTGGAGCGCGTGCCGGTTGATGAGGCGGAAGCCGGGGACATCATCGCTGTGGCCGGGTTGTCCGAGGCGACCATCCCCGACACGATTGCCGACCCCGCGTTGGAGAGCCCGCTGCCCTCCACACCGGTGGATCCGCCGACCCTCTCCATGACCTTCCGAATTAATGATGGCCCGCTTGGCGGACGTGAGGGTAAAAAAGTCACGTCGCGCCAGATCCGTGACCGTCTCTTCAAGGAGACGGAAGGAAACGTCGCCATTAAAGTGACGGAAAGTCCGGAGAGCGAGGCGTTTGAGGTCGCCGGGCGCGGAGAGCTTCAGCTTGGCGTGCTGATCGAAACAATGCGCCGTGAAGGGTTTGAGCTGACGATCGGCCGTCCACGCGTCCTTTATCGCACCAATGAGGAAACGGGCGAGCGGGAGGAACCTTTCGAGGAGGTTCTGGTGGATGTGGATGAGCCCTATTCCGGCGTTGTTGTTGAGAAGATGTCGCTGCGCAAAGGCGTCATGCAGGATATGCGGCCATCTGGCGGTGGGAAACAACGTCTGACCTTCCTCATCCCCTCGCGGGGGCTGATCGGCTATCATGGTGAGTTCCTGACCGATACGCGTGGCACGGGCATCATGAACCGCCTTTTTGCCGGTTATCGTCCCCATGCGGGCAATATTGAAGGTCGCCGGAATGGCTCCCTGATTTCCGCCGAGGATGGTGCGACAACAGCCTATGCGCTTTTCTCACTTCAGGATCGTGGCAGACTGTTTGTTGAAGCAGGGGAAAAGATTTATCTGGGAATGGTCCTTGGCGAGCATTCCCGTGAGAACGACCTTGAAGTCAATGCTGTCCGGGAAAAGAAGCTGACAAATATCCGCGCGGCTGGCAAGGATGACGCGCTGCTTCTGACGCCGCCGCGCCGCATGAGCCTTGAGCAGGCGATCGCCTATATTGAGGATGATGAGCTCGTGGAAGTCACGCCTTCCGCCATTCGCTTGCGGAAGCGTTATCTTGACCCGCATGAGCGCAAAAGAATGGCGAAGTCAACATCGTCAAATTAAGGTAGTAGTAAGTCTCGAACTGTAAAACCCCCGCTGAAAGGCAGGGGTTTTTCGTTTTTCTGTTAAAGGATTGCTTGATTGCGTCCCTCATAACCCGCGGCTTACAGAGAAAGATGTTCAAATCGTGGCAAAATGGCTGCAAAACAGTGACGTGAGCGAGATTTAATATAATTTTGTAGCTTACGACTTATTTTCTTCCCTGCTAGCGTCACCTCACTCACCGGACTCCGGTGCGTTGTCATGGCCGGTCATGTGACCGGAATCGTTTCAACAAGGAGGTCAACATGACCGTTTTTAATCGACATTTTCTGACCATTATGTCGGCATGCGCCATGATGGGTGCGCCGGCTTTCGCCTTTGCACAAGTCACCACGGATGCACCGGCCCAGCCAGCAGCGAATATGTCGGCAGGCGCGGCATCCGCGGCGCCAGCCTCGGATATCGCGGGTGACCAAGGCGCAAAAAACACGCCATCCTGTGACAAGGACATGGTGAAGCATTGCAAAGCAATGGGCCACAAACATAAGAAATGTGGAAACCATCATCGACACCATATGAAAAAAACGGCGCCGTCAGCCGCCCAGTAAAAGCTGCGAAACGCGATGCATAAGGACGGGGCCGCGCGGGCCCCGTTTTTTTTGTGAATCGTGAGGGCGGGGTCGCGGCGCGATTGCCGGACGGAAATGCCGCGTGCGGCGTTACTTTCTTCCGATCGTGATGATTTATCGTCGAACCCGATGAATTATTATGTGCCGGTGACGCGTTCCTGATAGGCGGGGGGGGGGGGCTGAAAGCTTGGGCGACGTTTGAATGCGCTCAATTTGGCGGAAGAACAGATGGGACGTTTGCGCGGACGGGGGTTAAGGGCCCGGGAGGCGTGCCTGACGCGCCGCGCGATGCCTCAATCTTGCGTTCTCAGTTATTGGAATTCGGGCTCACCCTGCAGAACGCTGGAGCCGTCGCACCCCCATTCGGCGCGGTTGATTCCCTGCTCAAGCGATTTGATGCCTGCATCCAAAAGTTTACATCGAATGGCGTGGAGGCGCGCGACGATTTCGGGGCGTTCGGCATTTGCAATGTCATCAGTGAGGCGGAGCAGGAGCCCTTCGCCAAAGGGCTGCATGTCGGGTTCGTCTTTAAGGACGTCAATGATGGCGGGGTTGCCAAAGTAGGTGATGGGGCCGATGATCGGGCCGCCTTTCATGTAGACATCATACTTGGCCTCCAAATCATTCTCTATACAGGCAAGTGCTAATCTCTCGGTTGTGAAGAGGACGTCCACGCAATAAACGACGGACTCCTTCAAAACCTCGATGACGTGGCCGATCATTCCGGTCGCAACTTAAGGTGCATTGATCTCGCCTGGCTTGAAGTCATAGCATGAAAAGGCGAACTCTCTTAGAGCGCCGATACCTTCAGAATAAGCAGGAGAGCCCATCGATAGTGAACAGCGATCACGAGATTTTTTGATGCCGTATCCGTCGCTACATGAAAGCCTGAAACCGGTCGACGAATAGGAGTCAGGTAGAAGGTCGTTTACGTTAGGGTTGCCGACATTTCGAAAACCATCTTTTCTGTAATCGGAGAGAGCGAGTTTCAACATCTCCTCAAAGTTTGAAAAATCCTTCTCGACCTTCAAATTACCGTGGCGACGTGTCGTGCCATTCACAGAAAATGGCAATTGCCACGGGGTTTCCTCATGAAATCGCTGCAAAAATGCGCGACCCCATTGGATATGCTCTTGCATCGACAAAATTTTGTCGACACCTCTTGAGTGTATCAACAGACAATTAGATCTCATGGCTGAACTCGGATCGTTACATTGTTTTCACCAGCGTTGTAACGCTCTCTGACAAAAGTATGCAAAATTCGTTCTTGCGCGTCGTTGTTCGGCACAATCCACTCGATCGCTCTACCTTTCGCCGCATCGACTTGAGATCGTATCTGAATCATGACAGAATCACGGCTGAACTCCTTATCCGGCAACGGCCAGTTACGATAATATTTCGCATCCTGCAAAACATCGCGCTCGGCGTCATAGCCGTCAAATTTGACGTAAGTCCCGTCCCCTTTCGGCACACTATAGGCGATACCCTGTGGGGTGCCGGTAACGCGTTTCCGATAGGCGGCGAAGATAGATGGCCGCGCGTTACCTCATTGGGTTGTTGTGCTTTACTGGTGAAAGGCGGTTGCGTTGAGGTCGGCCCGCCATTCACGCAAGACCCACTCAGAGGATTGCTTCAATGACCGCCCCTGCGCTCCCAGCGCTCCGGCTCACCCTGCAGAACGCTGGAGCCGTCGCACCCCCATTCGGCGCGGTTAATGCCCTGCTCAAGCGATTTGATGCCTGCATCCTGTAATTTGCGACGAATGGCATGGAGGCGCGCGACGATTTCAGGGCGTTCGGCATTCGCGATTTCGTCAGTGAGTCGAAGGAGAAGCCCATCGCCATAGGGCTGCATGTCGGGTTCGTCTTTAAGGACGTCAATGATGGCGGCTTTTCCAAAATAAGTGATAGGTCCAATGATCGGCCCACCCTCATTCGACAGCGTTTCGCCTGACAGCGATTTACCTGTGCGGCAACTCCGATAGATGACGCTGGTGGCAATCAGGAAGGAAGTGCAGGAAATAAATGATTGCGTGAAGAGGGAGGTGGTGCGATCAATCGCCTTACTCTCGAGCCAGGCCGCATTGACTTCTCGGGCCCCGTAACAATCGCAGGAAAAAGCGAGTCCACGTAAGGCGTTTATGCCTTCTCTATAAGACGGAGAGACGATCGATATAGAGCAGCGTTCTTTCGACTTTTTCCTGCCATAACCATCAATGTAGCTCAGCCGAAATCCTGTATTTGAATATGAGTTCGGCAGGAGCTCATTGACGCCCGGCTTGCCCACATTGCGGAAACCGCCTTTTCTGTAATCAGATTGCGCAAGTTTCGACATTTCCTCAAAATTGGAAAAATCCTCCTCGATCTTCAGATTGCCGTGTCGGGCGGTCGTTCCGCAAACGGAGAAAGGTGACATCCACGGCGTCCCTTCACAGAGGCGCCTTAAGAATGATTGGTTCCAAGCGATGCTTTCCTGAGCCGTCAGGATTTTGTCAACGCCTCCAGCTTGGATAAGAAGTGAATTTTCCATCAGGGCACAACCCTCACACTGAATTTATTGTTGTCCAAATCGAAACGGGCCCCGTCTAGCACTTGGAGGATCCGGTCCGCGGCATCCTGGCTCGGCACAATCCACTCAATCGCTCTACCTTTCGCCGCCTCGACTTGAGATCGCATCTGAGTCATGACAGAATCACGGCTGAACTCCTTATCCGGCAACGGCCAATTACGGTAATATTTCGCATCCTGCAAAACATCGCGCTCGGCGTCATAGCCGTCAAATTTAACGTATGTTCCGTCCCCTTTCGGCACACTATAGGCGATACCCTGCGGGGTGCCGGTGACGCGTTCCTGATAGGCGGTGGGGTCGGAGGCTCGGGCGTCGTGTGGTTTTGCACGATCTGGCTGAAAGAAAGGCGGCCCGCTTGCGCGGACGGGGGTTAAGGGCCCGTAAGCCCTGCCTAACGCGCCGCGTGATGCTTCAATCTTGCGCTCTCAGTTATTGAAACTCGGGCTCACCCTGCAGAACGCTGGAGCCGTCGCACCCCCAATCGGCACGATTAATGCCCTGCTCGAGCGATTTGATTCCCGCATCCTGTAATTTGCGACGAATGGCATGGAGGCGCGCGACGATTTCAGGGCGCTCGGCATTGGCGATGTCATCAGTGAGTCGAAGGAGGAGCCCTTCCCCATAGGGTTGCATGTCGGGTTCGTCCTTGAGGACGTCGATGACGGCGGGATTGCCGAAATAGGTGATGGGGCCGATATTAGGGCCGTATTCATCTGACAACCTCTCACCGACCAACGAAATCCCTTCGCGGCAGCTTTTGTAGATGCGGTCGGTGGTGATCCTGAACGAAAGGCAGAGGACAAATGACTGGGTGAAAAGCGAGATAATGCGTCTTATAACTTCTGGATCAAGCCAGGCCGCGTTAGCTTGGTCAGGCTCAAAGTAATCGCAGGAGAATGGAAGACCACGCAATGCGTTGATACCTTCCGCGTAAGCTGGCGAATTAATTGAAATGGAGCAGCGTTCCTTCGACTTTTTAACGCCGTAACCATCAATGTAGCTCAGATGGAAGCCGGTGTTCGAATATGAATCGGGTAGGAGCTCGTGGACACCCGGCTTACCTACATTACGAAATCCATCTTTTCCATAATCAGATTGCGCAAGTTTCGACATTTCCTCAAAATTCGAAAAGTCTTCCTCAATCTTCAAATTGCCGTGTCGGGCGGTTGTTCCACAAACGGAAAAGGGTGATTTCCATGGCGTCTCATTGCAGAGACGTCTGAGAAATGCCTGACTCCAAGCAATGCTTTCTTGGGCCGATAGAATTTTGTCAACGCCCTTCGCTTGGATATAGAGACTTCTTGAAGTCATTTCTGAACTCTTATTTTGAACTTTACGGTTGATAGGTCAAACTCAGCTCTATCGAATACTTTCAGGATGCGGTCGGCTGCATCTTGACTAGGGACGATCCATTCGATTGCTTTGCCATTCGCTGCCTGCACTTGCGATCTCAACTGTCCCACAGTGGCGTCACGGCTGAACTTCATACCCGGCAACGGCCAGTTACGATAATATTTTGCATCCTGCAAAACATCGCGCTCTGAGTCATAGCCGTCAAATTTAACGTAGGTCCCATCCCCCTTCGGCACACTATAGGCGATACCCTGCGGGGTGCCGGTGACGCGTTCCTGATAGGCGGCGGCTTCCTTACCGAAACTCTCATTTGCTTTCTCATAAGTCCCGGGCCCGCCGTCATCTTGGCCAAGCTTCGGGAATTTGTCGAGATTCTTATCGTCATCAGGCGGGCCGCCTCCATTATCCGAAGAGTCGGAACCGCCATTTCCCCCCGGGGGCGCCGCCACAGGGTCGTCCGGGAGGGCGTTCGCCATGATGAGGAGGGTCTGGAGTTCGTCCTCCGTCGCGCCCGTGAGTTCCTTAAGATAAGGGAGGCGATCGGCAATCGGGAGGGAGGAGATATGCGCGACAAGATCGTCATCATCAGTCTGGAAATAGGCGTCGAGATATTTCCGTAACGTCACAACGGAAGGTGACGGGTAATAAACGGGCGTGCCGTCCTGGGTCGGCTCCTTCAGGATGATTTTCGGCTGATGAGACGTATTGCTGGATATCGTATTCGAGATCAGCTCCACGCCCTGACGCACGATGATTGCGGCGAGATATTTAGCGATCGGGCCTGGAATCCATCTTGCTAAGGCAGCCGCAGTGATGTTTTCGAAAATAACTTCTTTGTTTGCTGCAGCATATTGTAGCGTTTTGACAAATACCTCGCGTCCGACCGTGATCGTATCGCGATACGTGTCACCAAGGCTTGCGACAGCGTCATCATAGAGTTTGGACAGACGACTCGCTGTCTCGGGGGAATAAGCGAGTTTGATCCTGACGTTATCGAGGCCCCACCCGCCTCCCAGGTCATACCGCGCTTGTTCAAGCTGCGCTTCTGTTGGCGCTGCGCCACTTACCTCCTGACTGATAGAGGTGATGGCGCGCGTTGATTCGGCGTTGCGGGCCTCTATCGTGCGATAATCCTTGAGGGAATAACCATTGCTGATCTGCTCGGCGGCCCAATCAATATCGGCTTGAGATGGGTCATGCGCGTGAATGTTTTTATAGGCGTTCGCATAACCCGCACGTGCGGCAGGGCTGTTTGCCTCGTCCTTCCAATATTGCTGCCAGGATGCGCCATCGGCAATTTTCTGTGCGATGGCGTCAATTTCGGCAGATGAGGCGCCGTACATGTATATTTGCTGGTAAGATCGTTGGATGTTTGCAAGCGTGTCAGGACTGCGCGCCTCCTCCAATCGATATTGCTGCCAGGATGTATCCGTACCGATGCGTTTCGCGACATTATCAATGTCGGCGGCCGTCGCGTCGCGCCCGTGAATATCTTTAAAAAGTTTCGCGTAATTATCGCGCGCATAGTCGCCATGCGCTTCATCCCAACGATATTGTTGCAGGGACGTATCCGTGCCCATTCGCTTTGCGGCAAAGTCCAGATCGGAAGGCGCCGGATCACGCCCGTGAATCTCCTTGAAGAGCTTCGCGTAATTATCGCGCGCATAATCGCCATGCGCTTCATCCCAGCGATATTGCTCCAGGGACGTATCGGTGCCGATCCGCTTCGCGGCGAAGTCCAGGTCAGATTGCGCCGGGTCCCGTCCATGGACGCTTTTGAAGACGGCCTTATATTCCCGTCCGAGGGCCTCATTATTATGGGCTTCGTCCCAGCGATACTGCTCCAGGGAAGCGCCATAGCCGATTTTCTGGGCCGCGAAGTCGATATCGACCTGTTGCGCTTCGCGTCCGTGAACGCTTTTGAAGACAGCTTTATATTCCCGTCCGAGAGCCTCGTCATTATGGGCCTCATCCCAGCGATATTGCTGGAGAGACGCGCCATAGCCAATTTTCTGGGCCGCGAAGTCAATATCGACCTGCTGCGCATCGCGTCCATGCACGCTTCTGAAGACAGCCTTATATTCCCGTCCAAGAGCCTCATCATTATGGGCCTCGTCCCAACGATATTGCTGGAGGGACGCGCCATAGCCGATTTTCTGTGATGCGAAATCGACGTCCACCTGGGCCGCGTCACGTCCATGAACATCGCGGAAAACGCCGCGATAAATATTGAGGGCCGTCACAGTGTGCGACTGATCCCAACGATATTGTTCGATCGTCCATCCATTGCCGACCTGCTGGGCGGCCCAGTTCAGATCAACATCTGACGCGTAGCGACCAAAGACGTCGAAGAAAATATTACCGTAAGTGGCCATCGCATTGGGTGAGTGCGCGTCGCTCCAGCGAACCTCTACGGGGGAGGGCAGCCTGACAGGCGGGGGATAATAGCCCGGCATGACGGGATTGATCGGCCCGATGCTGATATTCCATCCGCCATCCCCGCCACCGGTGCTCCATCCTCCGCCCGGCGCCGGTACCCAGATCGGCCCGAGGTCCATACCGTAAGTGGACAGCTTCAAAGGTCGGGATTGCAGGTCAGACGCGTCATCAGATGTGATCAATGTCGGGTTATCGGTGGCGGGTGCGTGTTCCGGCGCGGTGACGGGCTTTGCTGCGGGCTGCATCAAAGCCGTGTCGCTTGTCAGGAAGGTAAGCGTTGATGCAACCGGTATGATAGGCGCGTCAGCACGGCCGACAGTCAATGCGCTGTTCGCTAGAAGGTCCGCAGCGCCCCGACCCGCATTGGTCAAAGATGACAAGATCGTTTGAGCGGCCGTCGGCGGATGCGTCGACGCCAGTTGGGTCGCGGCCAGCAGCGTCTCCCGTCCTGACACGTGTCGTAAATAATCCGCCGTTTGCTGACGTGCCGCGATGACGTCCAGCACCGGCGTGCCGCCATTTGCGGCAGGAAGGGCATCTTGCCGCATTCCAGCGTCAGGCGGACTCACGGGGGCGGACGTCACGCGGAAATCCGTCACTCCCTGCGGGAGGGGCGAAGCCGTCGATGGCTCATCAAAAAGGGGATGCGCGGAATGGGATGGGGGCGGCAGCAAATTATCCATGGGCATCCTGCTTCGTTAAATTGATTGTTAAATTATCTTAATCCCATCATGACCGTTTAAATCAATATAAAAATGGGCCGATTCGGTAAAATGCGGGTGGATGTCTTTTTTTGACAACTATTATCTTAAACAATAATCACATTGATGATATCAATATCCCCGAATGCGTCACATTATTAATTTATATGCGATAACAGCTCACTATTACTTGAGCGAACGATATAAAGTGGCGTTCACGCTTCAGGATGCGTTTTTTTAAGCTTGGCTGATCCCGATTAAAATGGCGCGCGGCGGCCTTTTTTTAGGCGGCGTCGACGCATGACTCACCAGCGCGCAATCGCGCCGCCACGCGCCTTACAGTAAGGGTCATTTCAGGAAGGAGGTTGGTTGATCAGGCGGTGTAACGATCAATCGAAAGATCCAAGGCAGGAATCTCCGTTTTTTTCCCGCTGATACGATGCGCCAGTAGCTGGCCCGCGCCACATGCCATCGTCCACCCCAATGTGCCATGGCCGGCATTGAGCCATAAATTGCGGTAGCGCCCTGCGGGTCCGATGATGGGGGTTCCGTCCGGCGTGCAGGGGCGCAGGCCCGTCCAGTAGGTTGCCTGGCGTAAATCAGCCCCGCCAAAAAGTTCTGAGAAGGATCGCTCAAGTGTCGCCCGGCGATCGGGTGAAAGCTGAGTTCTGTAGCCTGTCAGTTCTGCCGTGCCGCCAATCCGCACGCGTTGATCAAACCGGGTGATCGCGACTTTAAAACTCTCATCATTGACCGTCGCCGTCGGGACACGCGTCGGGTCGGTGATCGGCGCTGTCAGGGAATAACCTTTTACCGGGTAGACTGGCATTTTGATGTTGAGCGGCTTGAGGAAGCGCGGCGCGTAACTTCCCATGGCAAGAACATACGCATCGGCCGTCAGACGCCCCTCAGAAGTGCGCACGCCATAAATCGCGTCAGAGGCCGCGTCGAGTGCGTCAATCTGCACACGGAAGCGAAATTTGACGCCGCGCGCCGCCGCTTTTTCCGCAAGGTGCTTCGTGAATAGAAAAGAGTCGCCGCTTTCATCACCCGGCAGGCGTAACCCGCCCATCAGGCGCGCGCGCGCGCCCTCAAGCCCGGGCTCATGAGCCAGAATTTCCTGCATTGACAAAAACTCATGGGGCACGCCGTTTTCGTCAAGAAGCCGCATATCCTCCTGCGCGTGATCCATCTGCGCCTGCGTGCGGAAGAGCTGGATCAGGCCCTTCTGGCGGCCTTCATATTGAATGCCCGTCTTCTCACGCAGTTTTATGAGACAGTCGCGGCTATATTCCGCGATGCGCAGCATTCGGCCTTTATTGATGTCGTAAGCGTGATGTGTGCAATTGCTCAGAACCTGCATCATGAAACGCAGACCCATCGGCGTCAGAGCGCCCGGGCGGATGACGAGCGGGCTTTCCTTCTGCAGAAGCCAGCGCGCGGCTTTCAAAGGCAGGCCCGGCATGGCCCAGGGTGTCGCGTAACCTGGAGAGATCTGCCCTGCATTGCCATAGGATGTTTCCAGCGCGACGCCGGGTTGACGGTCAATAATGGTGACGTCATGGCCTTCCTCAGCCAGATACCAAGCTGTTGTCACGCCGACCACACCAGCGCCGAGAATGAGAATTTTCATGAACGGTCCTCATGATAAAGGCGGAAATGCCGCGCGCCCAGTGATGTCAGCACTTCATAGCCAATCGTTGAGAGGGAGGCCGCGACGTCATCCAGAGGGCGGTGCGGGCCAATGATTTCGAACAGCGTGTTTTCCGCAAGGCCCGCCGTCGGCAGATCCGTGATGTCAATGGCCATGCTGTCCATCGATATGCGGCCAACACAGGGGAGGGCAATTTGGGGGAAGGCGGGATGCACGACGGAGATCTTTCCGCCAGCACTGCGCAAAAGCCCGTCCGCATAGCCGATGGCGAGCGTCGCAATTCGGCTTTCACGCGCGGCACGGAAAGTACTGCCATATCCTACTTCCGCACCTTTCGGCACGATCCGTGCCTGAATCATCCGGGCATAGAGGGCGATCACCGGCTTCATGGGGTTCGGGCGGCCCGGTGTCGGGTTGCCGCCATAAAGGGCGTAACCGGGGCGCACCACGTCACGATGAAAGTGCTCCCCAAGAAAAATGCCGCTCGAGGCGGCAATGGAGGAGGGACCGGGCGGGAGGCAGGCCAGAATGGCCTTGAACGCTGCCAGTTGGGCGGCATTGTGTGGATCGGATGCGGCATCGGCATTGGCGAGATGGCTCATCGTGAAGGCGACGGAAACACCGCTTAAAAGATCAGGCTCCCGCGCGAGACGCTGCGCCTCCGCAAGCGACATGCCGTAGCGCGACATGCCGGTATCGAATTGCAGCACGCAGGGTGGGGCATCCTGATGTGCGGCGATTACGCTTTTCCAGCGTGTCAGCTGGGCGAGGCTGTTGATGATCGGGCTGATGCGAGCCGCCGCCAGGGCGGCATCATCTTCCGTAAAAGGCCCGTTGAGGAGGTGAATAAAGCTATCGGAACCGCTTTGGCCGCCGGCGCAGTGATCCAGGATCGGACGAAGCTCAAGCGCTTCATCACGTGTCGCGACGAAAAAACGTCGGCATCCAGCCGCGTATAGGGCGGGCACGACCTGTGCAACGCCGAGTCCATATGCGTTGGCCTTGACGGCAGCAGCGACTTCAACCGAGGGGCCGACTTCCCTTGCCAGACGCTGGTAATTCTCACCAATGGCGGAGAGGTTGATTTCCAACAAGCCACCATTATCGGGCGCGGAGAGGGCCGTTATCGGGGCATTTTCTTTTGGCGGGTCCGCGTGCTTCATATCGATACCGTAGCAAAACCAGATTTTTCTGTTAAGTCTTAAAGGTGTCAGCGCCCGCCTGATGTCGCATCATCACCCCGGTTGAGGCACGCCTTTACTGGTCGAATACTCAAAATGCAACGCTGTCTCAGGATAAATAATAGGATAATGGCGTGTGCGGCCATTGCACCTTCACTGAAACCTTGCAGAATCAGTTTGAGCTTGCCCGGATAACTGGCGACGTCACCGATCGCGAAAATCCCCGGTTGGCTTGTCTCCATGGTGACGGGCATGACGGGCAATGTGTTCCGCGTCACAGCGAGGTTCCATCCCAAAATCGGGCCGAGATCTGTCGAGAGGCCGTAAAAAGGTAAAAGATGCGTTGCGTTGAGGCGGCGGGTCTTCCCCTCAAGGTCAATCACTCCACCTCTGCCAGTTTCCCTTCCTCGCCATAGAGCGCATGGAGCTGATAGGGAACGATTTTTTCAACCTTTCCGGAGGCAATGCAGGACTCAACCCGCGCCAGCGTTTCCGGCGCGCCCCGAAACCGGTCGCGACGATGCACGAGATATATCTTCCGGCAGATTTCGGAAAGCTCAATCACCCAGTCCAACGCCGAATCGCCACCGCCTGCGATCACAATATCTTTATCGGTAAAATCAGCTTTGCGGCGCACATAGTAACGCACGGCGCCGCTTTTCTCATAATCGCCAAGCGCGTCCAGAGGTGGGCGGTTTGGGCCGAAAGCACCCGCGCCGGCGGCGATGATGATCGCCTTGGCGTGGATCTGCGCGCCCTTATCCGTGCCAAGGCGGAATGCGCCGCGATAGCCGCTGAGCGTCGTCACCTGATGTCCGAGAAGGCGCGGCACGTCAAAAGGTGCGATCTGCGCCTCAAGGGATTCAATCAACGCACCGCCAGTGATGGCGGGTGCGCGGGGATGTCGTAAATCGGTTTTTCCGGATAGAGCGCCGCACATTGTCCGCCTACCTCATCCAACGCATCAATAAGCAATGTTTTCAGGCGCAACATGCTGCATTCAAACGCCGCGAAGAGGGCTGTCGGCCCGGCTCCGATAATGGCTACGTCCAGTCTCCAAGGGTGTTTGCGGCATGTCTGTCACCTATTATCTATCGTGCCCCGCCGTTGCTTATCAGAAACCGAACGCATCGTCTCGGCTTAAAAGCGTCAGGCATTGAGAGTCCCGTCCTCTCACCATCATGCGGGGTGCGGGTGCGGCTTCGGGGCCATTTCGCGGCACAACGCACGCGCATCATCATCTTATTCATGTTAAGCAGGCAGAATGACAGAACAACCCTTGCGCTACCATGTGGCCAGCTTGAAAGAAACAGAAGCCCTCGCACGGAAAGTTTGCGCAGGTGACGATGCCAGGTGACGTCATCGCGCTTCATGGCGAAATGGGCGTGGGGAAGTCGGTTTTTCGCGCGGGCTTTCATCCGCGCCCGGGCGGGTGACGCGAAACTGGATGTGCCGAGCCCCCACTTTCGCGCTGGTCCAGCTATACAGCCTGCCATCGGGCGATATCGTTCATTAC
>NZ_JAWJZZ010000006.1:0-7467 GCF_036452135.1 Sorlinia euscelidii
CCACAACATCATAAACAGCAGCGGAGAGACTTTTCCGATCCGGGTAACTTGCCGGGTCAATGGGGGGTGCAGCAGAATGCTGGCCCGCATTCGACGCCATCGCGTGACCTGCCAGATATGGGGCGCCAGATCCATATCGCCATACCACGCAAAGACTTCACAATCCTCACGCCCCACATCGCGGCCATTCAACCCGTCATAGACGATGGAAACAGGCTGTATCAGGACGGGGGGTGGAAGGGAGGCCTCATCCGTCTTGCCTGACGGCTTCGCGACGGCGAAGAAAGAGGACATGAAAGGCAGGACATCGCGCCCGTCAGAAGACGTGCCTTCCGGAAATAATATCAGATTATCGCCCGCCCGCAGACGCGACGACATATCAAAAAGCTCTCGCCCCGTATTATTTCGCTGTCGACTGACGAAGATCGTGCGTCCAAGCCGGGCGAGCGTGCCAATGACGGGCCATTCCGCAATTTGCTGCTTGGCCACGAAAACCGTCGGCAGCGCGCCGCCCGCGACCGGGATATCAAGCCAGGAACAATGATTGGCGACAAAAATGACCGGCTTCTCACCACGCTCCACGGCTTTGCGATCCGCTTTTTTACCAGCGAGCGCGCCGATGATGCGGACTTCAAGGCCCAGAATGCGGCAGATTGTCGCCCAATAAACCCGTGCCACCCAGATTTTCCCCCAACCATCAAATCGGATGAGAACGGATTGGGGGATCGCCATCAGCCCGGTGAGGAGGAGTGCACCTGAAATGCGGTAGACGGACCGGAGCCGGGCTGAAAACGTATCACGCACGCCATATTTCGTGACCGGAGACGTGCCCGATGGCGGTGCGCTGGCGATAGGCGGGGGCGGTCCTTCTCGGTGAGGCATCAGACGGGACACACAACTGATAAACAGGCCGAGCAGAGAAAATCTTGCATGGGTCTCAAAACGATTCTTTCGTTTTCGGTTACCGCCTAAACGCGTCCCCGTTCCGGCGGTGTCTTGGGATCACCCACGACTTTATGCACAATCCGGGCGGGTGACAACTCTCGAGATTCAACCTTATAAGCTGGAGAAGGTTCATTGCCTTCCCGCCCATTGGCGTCACGGCAGGATGGGGGATTGATCTTTGCAGAAGATCCGACAAAAGCGTTAACCTCCGCACGCGTGACGAAAATTCGCCATTTTTCTCTGACAGGAACGCAACGGTTAAAATCTGGTCACGCACATCGCATATTCGGGAAGACGCTTTGAAAGCCTATTTGCGACATTTTCTGAAAGTTCTGTTGATTTCGGGCTTGATGATCGGCCTTGCTGAGGGGCGGGATGTGTCCGGCTATGATGTTGATGTTAAACCGTCAGGTGATGATGCTCTTGACCCGCTTGTGACCGCTTCGTCCCTGCTCATCTCGTTACAGAAGGCGAAATATCCGGGTGATTTCGCGTTCATCGCCCGGTTGCGGTCAGATTATCGTAATATCGGTGAGGCGCTGCAAAGTCGCGGCTATTATGACGGTCAGGTAATCATCACGGTGACATTGGCGGGGAAGGCGCCGATCGACGCGAAAGACCCTCATTTGCTGGATTATCTCCGGGCCGCGGGTCAGGATAGTCAGCGCCATATCAACATCTCAGTCGTCAAAGGTGATGTTTTTGAAATCGGGACAATCGCGTTTTTCTCCCCCTTCCACCTGTCAAGGGTGACGCGGAAAAGGCGAAGGGACCGGAAGCGGATGGCGTCGCCTGGGGCCGCCCCATCACCCTGCCGCAGGCTGCGCAGGCGCGTTTCGGGCTGAAGCCCGGTCAGCCCGCGATTGCGGAGGACGTGCTGGCGGCGCGGGGGCGCCTGCTGCATGATCTGCTTGAGACCGGACATGCGGAAGCGCGGGTGGATGCGCCCATCGCCATGGTGGATAAGACTGCCAAAACGCTTAACCTTAAATTGACGGTTTATGAGGGGCCGGTCGTGGCGATTGGTCCTGTCACTTTTTCCGGCATGAAGCGCACGCGGCTTTCCTTTCTGAAGAATCGGCTACAACTCCATGAGGGTGAATTATATCGACCCTCGAAAATCGAGGATGCGCGTCAGGATATCGTCGATACCGGTATCTTCTCTTATGTCGGGGCGAAAAATGAACCCCCTTTAGTGTCACTTGCGCGGCCGCAACATGGGCTTCAGCAGGCAATGCCGGTTGTCATCAAGCTTCAGGAATCCAAGATGCGGAATATCGCGGGCCAGGCGGGATATTCGACCGATCTGGGTGGGCGCGCCGGTGTGGACTGGACGCATCGCAACCTTTTCGGCGGGGCCGAGCGGCTGAAAGTGACAGCCCTGATGACCGGCCTCGGTGGCTCCGCCCAGCAAGGGCTGGGCTATGATTTTTACACGGATCTGCTCAAGCCGGATTTTCTGCGTCGGCAGCAAAATCTCAGCCTGCGTGTCGAAGGTGTAAAGCAATTTCTTTACTCCTACCATCAGACAGCCTTGATCATCCGGGGTGGCATCTCCCGCAATGTGAGTCGCTACTGGAATATCGGCGCCAGCCTCTCCGTCGAGCAGGAAAAAATCCGTCAGTTCGGCGCGGAGAATGATTATTTCATCGCGTCCATCCCGCTCAGTGCCACCTATGACAGCACGGAGGTGAGCAACCCGATTGAACCCGCGACCCACGGCATTCGCGCCAATATCACCGTCACGCCTTCGGAATCGTTTGAACACGGCAATTCCTTCTTCACCGTCCTGAGCGCGAGTGTATCGCATTATTTTGACCTCAACCGTTTAGGGCTGACGAAACCGGGGCGCTCCATCATCGCGATACGCGGCATTGTTGGCAGCGTTCAGGGGGCCTCGGTTTTTCAGATCCCGCCGGATCAGCGCCTGTACGCAGGTGGTCCCGCAACCGTGCGAGGCTTTCGTTATCAGGGCATCGGACCGCAACAGGGAAATACGCCGTCGGCGGCACATCGCTCGATGCCGGGACAGTGGAATTCAGACAGCGCGTGATGGAGAAATTCGGCGTCGCAGCCTTTGTCGATGCCGGGCAGGTTGGTGAGGGGAGCCGCCCTTTTCAGGGGACCGTGCGCGTCGGATATGGCGCTGGCGTGCGCTACTACACCCCGATCGGCCCCGTGCGACTGGATTTTGCCCTACCCATGAACCGTCCGCGCAATGGGGATAAGTGGGAGTTCTATGTTGGTCTTGGGGAGACTTTCTGATGTCTGATGATATCTTCAGCCGGCCTCCCGAACCGTCAGGATCCGATAAAGCGCCTCTGTCGAGATCCCGGCGACTCTGGCGATTTCTGTTTCTCGCCATTCTGGCCTTACTCTCATGCGTGATTGTGGGATCAGTGGCGGTAATCTGCTTCATCAACACATCTTATGGTCGCCATTTCGTGGAAAAGCAGGTGCCGTCTTTGACGGGCGGTATGGTGGATATCGCAGGTCTCTCGGGTCGCTTCCCGACGAAGATTTCATTGGCGCATCTCAGTCTAAGAGACAAGCAGGGTGTCTGGTTTGCGGCGGACCATGTAACGTTGCGCTGGCATCCGCTGGCCCTGCTGCATATGCGGGTCAAAATTGATGATGTCCTGGCGCAAACCGTCTCACTTTCCCGGATGCCCGTCCCGAAGAAGCCAACGCGACGACATCGGACAGTTCTGCATTTTCACCAGGATATTTGCATCTCGCCATCCAATTGCGTCGGCTTGACGGAAAAGCGGCGCCGCCACCCCGGCCAATGGTGCGCCGATTTCAAGCCTCTCCACGTCAAGCCGACGCAATTTGGATGGCGAGATGCAAATATCCTGGTGAAAATGCAGAACTGTCCGATGTCGTCGCGTTGGCTTCTTCGGGGACGGGCATCCGGGAAAGTGAGACGGTTTGCGCCAGGACATCATCAATTTTGACCCGCATATGCAGCAGGGCCAGGCGGATGCCAGCGCAACGTTTACATGGTCCGCCGCAAACCAGACACCCTGCTTGTCTCTTAGACTGAGATGCGCCAATGAAATCTTCGTCGGGAAGCGACCCGAGAGACCTGCGATATCCACCATACCGCCCGTCAAAGACGGCACCTGCTTTTTCCACGAAATGGCGACCATAAGATGTGTTGATGAAGCAGATTACGCCACTGATCCCACAATCACGCATGAGAGTAAGGCCAGAATGGCGAGAAACAGAAATCGCCAGAGTCGCCGGGATCTCGACAGAGGCGCTTTATCGGATCCTGACGGTTCGGGAGGCCGGCTGAAGATATCATCAGACATCAGAAAGTCTCCCCAAGACCAACATAGAACTCCCACTTATCCCCATTGCGCGGACGGTTCATGGGTAGGGCAAAATCCAGTCGCACGGGGCCGATCGGGGTGTAGTAGCGCACGCCAGCGCCATATCCGACGCGCACGGTCCCCTGAAAAGGGCGGCTCCCCTCACCAACCTGCCCGGCATCGACAAAGGCTGCGACGCCGAATTTCTCCATCACGCGCTGTCTGAATTCCACTGTCCCGGCATCGAGCGATGTGCCGCCGACGGCGTATTTCCCCTGTTGCGGTCCGATGCCCTGATAACGAAAGCCTCGCACGGTTGCGGGACCACCTGCGTACAGGCGCTGATCCGGCGGGATCTGAAAAACCGAGGCCCCTGAACGCTGCCAACAATGCCGCGTATCGCGATGATGGAGCGCCCCGGTTTCGTCAGCCCTAAACGGTTGAGGTCAAAATAATGCGATACACTCGCGCTCAGGACGGTGAAGAAGGAATTGCCGTGTTCAAACGATTCCGAAGGCGTGACGGTGATATTGGCGCGAATGCCGTGGGTCGCGGGTTCAATCGGGTTGCTCACCTCCGTGCTGTCATAGGTGGCACTGAGCGGGATGGACGCGATGAAATAATCATTCTCCGCGCCGAACTGACGGATTTTTTCCTGCTCGACGGAGAGGCTGGCGCCGATATTCCAGTAGCGACTCACATTGCGGGAGATGCCACCCCGGATGATCAAGGCTGTCTGATGGTAGGAGTAAAGAAATTGCTTTACACCTTCGACACGCAGGCTGAGATTTTGCTGCCGACGCAGAAAATCCGGCTTGAGCAGATCCGTGTAAAAATCATAGCCCAGCCCTTGCTGGGCGGAGCCACCGAGGCCGGTCATCAGGGCTGTCACTTTCAGCCGCTCGGCCCCGCCGAAAAGGTTGCGATGCGTCCAGTCCACACCGGCGCGCCCACCCAGATCGGTCGAATATCCCGCCTGGCCCGCGATATTCCGCATCTTGGATTCCTGAAGCTTGATGACAACCGGCATTGCCTGCTGAAGCCCATGTTGCGGCCGCGCAAGTGACACTAAAGGGGGTTCATTTTTCGCCCCGACATAAGAGAAGATACCGGTATCGACGATATCCTGACGCGCATCCTCGATTTTCGAGGGTCGATATAATTCACCCTCATGGAGTTGTAGCCGATTCTTCAGAAAGGAAAGCCGCGTGCGCTTCATGCCGGAAAAAGTGACAGGACCAATCGCCACGACCGGCCCCTCATAAACCGTCAATTTAAGGTTAAGCGTTTTGGCAGTCTTATCCACCATGGCGATGGGCGCATCCACCCGCGCTTCCGCATGTCCGGTCTCAAGCAGATCATGCAGCAGGCGCCCCCGCGCCGCCAGCACGTCCTCCGCAATCGCGGGCTGACCGGGCTTCAGCCCGAAACGCGCCTGCGCAGCCTGCGGCAGGGTGATGGGGCGGCCCCAGGCGACGCCATCCGCTTCCGGTCCCTTCGCCTTTTCCGCGTCACCCTTGACAGGTGGAAGGGGGAGAAAAAACGCGATTGTCCCGATTTCAAAAACATCACCTTTGACGACTGAGATGTTGATATGGCGCTGACTATCCTGACCCGCGGCCCGGAGATAATCCAGCAAATGAGGGTCTTTCGCGTCGATCGGCGCCTTCCCCGCCAATGTCACCGTGATGATTACCTGACCGTCATAATAGCCGCGACTTTGCAGCGCCTCACCGATATTACGATAATCTGACCGCAACCGGGCGATGAACGCGAAATCACCCGGATATTTCGCCTTCTGTAACGAGATGAGCAGGGACGAAGCGGTCACAAGCGGGTCAAGAGCATCATCACCTGACGGTTTAACATCAACATCATAGCCGGACACATCCCGCCCCTCAGCAAGGCCGATCATCAAGCCCGAAATCAACAGAACTTTCAGAAAATGTCGCAAATAGGCTTTCAAAGCGTCTTCCCGAATATGCGATGTGCGTGACCAGATTTTAACCGTTGCGTTCCTGTCAGAGAAAAATGGCGAATTTTCGTCACGCGTGCGGAGGTTAACGCTTTTGTCGGATCTTCTGCAAAGATCAATCCCCCATCCTGCCGTGACGCCAATGGGCGGGAAGGCAATGAACCTTCTCCAGCTTATAAGGTTGAATCTCGAGAGTTGTCACCCGCCCGGATTGTGCATAAAGTCGTGGGTGATCCCAAGACACCGCCGGAACGGGGACGCGTTTAGGCGGTAACCGAAAACGAAAGAATCGTTTTGAGACCCATGCAAGATTTTCTCTGCTCGGCCTGTTTATCAGTTGTGTGTCCCGTCTGATGCCTCACCGAGAAGGACCGCCCCCGCCTATCGCCAGCGCACCGCCATCGGGCACGTCTCCGGTCACGAAATATGGCGTGCGTGATACGTTTTCAGCCCGGCTCCGGTCCGTCTACCGCATTTCAGGTGCACTCCTCCTCACCGGGCTGATGGCGATCCCCCAATCCGTTCTCATCCGATTTGATGGTTGGGGGAAAATCTGGGTGGCACGGGTTTATTGGGCGACAATCTGCCGCATTCTGGGCCTTGAAGTCCGCATCATCGGCGCGCTCGCTGGTAAAAAGCGGGATCGCAAAGCCGTGGAGCGTGGTGAGAAGCCGGTCATTTTTGTCGCCAATCATTGTTCCTGGCTTGATATCCCGGTCGCGGGCGGCGCGCTGCCGACGGTTTTCGTGGCCAAGCAGCAAATTGCGGAATGGCCCGTCATTGGCACGCTCGCCCGGCTTGGACGCACGATCTTCGTCAGTCGACAGCGAAATAATACGGGGCGAGAGCTTTTTGATATGTCGTCGCGTCTGCGGGCGGGCGATAATCTGATATTATTTCCGGAAGGCACGTCTTCTGACGGGCGCGATGTCCTGCCTTTCATGTCCTCTTTCTTCGCCGTCGCGAAGCCGTCAGGCAAGACGGATGAGGCCTCCCTTCCACCCCCCGTCCTGATACAGCCTGTTTCCATCGTCTATGACGGGTTGAATGGCCGCGATGTGGGGCGTGAGGATTGTGAAGTCTTTGCGTGGTATGGCGATATGGATCTGGCGCCCCATATCTGGCAGGTCACGCGATGGCGTCGAATGCGGGCCAGCATTCTGCTGCACCCCCCCATTGACCCGGCAAGTTACCCGGATCGGAAAAGTCTCTCCGCTGCTGTTTATGATG
>NZ_JAWJZZ010000007.1:0-3926 GCF_036452135.1 Sorlinia euscelidii
CGCGCGTGGTTGCGTCGTGGCAGCACTCCCCATGGGCACCCGTCATTTTCTGTGTCCTCGGCATTTTTTATGCGGCGTTCGGCATGCCGCGTCAGGCATTGTGCGCCGTGGCGGGGCTGATTTTCGGGGTTGGGGAAATCTCCCGTCCCTCGTCCAGACGTCCGGATAAACTATCCAAAGCCGCCTGACTGGCCTGAAAGGACAGGCGCACACGATCACCACCCGAACTCAACGTGATCAGCCGCGCCAAAGGGGCGAGAAGGCGCGGCGGGTCCGGTTGCACGAGTGCGGAACGGGATTGACGCATCGTCTCCGCCCATTTCACCTCCGGGAAAAGACGTGAGGCGACGCGGATATTCCACAATATGCCGATCAGCAGCACGGCAAGAATAAAGCCATCCAGCACTGGATTGGACATGAAGGCGCGATATAACGTCCCGTGCAGCACAAACGCGATCAGCCCGACCAGCGCAAGAAACAGAATCATTCGGGCAAGGTAACGATGCGGTCGGGTCATGGCGTGGTCTTTTGCGGCTTGTGCGGGTAGTAGGCCTCACCCGGCGGGGCAGGCGCGGCACCGACCGCGATGATCTCGAGCTTGTCCGGCGGCGCGATATCCCCTTTGGGCAGGCCCTCGGCGCGTGGATAGATTCGCGTTGTCGCCACACCGGCCTTGATCAGCACGGACCGGACGATCAGCGCGCGCGCCAGTGATATGCGCCGTGGGACGGACGGGTCATCCGCCTGCCCACTCGCATAGGACCGTATCGTAATGCGCAATCCCGGGTCTTTCGCCAGCGAGGTGGCATATGCCTTCAGGGCCGTCAGCATGTTTTCATTCAGATTTGCGCTGCCCGGTTGATAAACCAGCACCATACCCTGCGCTGTCTTCCGCACGCGGCCCTGCACTTTCGGGTCGATAATGACGGGGGCGGGCGCGACGGGCGGGTGGGTCTCGACCGCGACAGGGGGGGGCGCGATGACGACAGATTTGGGCGGCGCGGGCGGCACGTCAGGTGGCGGCCCCACGCGTCGTTCGGCCTCGCGATGGGAGGGTGGCATAGCTGGCGCGCCGTTCGACCCGGCCGCGCTGCCTGAACGCCCATTTGGCGATGTTGCCGTGGCACCTGGCTTCTGAAGGTCAGACGAATAAGCGGGCGTGCGTTTCACACTCTGTTGCCGTGGCGCCGGTTTCACGGGCGCGACATGATCGAGGGCGTCGAAATTTGTCGAAACCTCCGCCGAGGCACTGCCTATATTGACACAAAGCGCGCTGATCGCGACCGCAAGGCCGTAATGGCGCGGACGATGCCTGAAAAGGCAGGGCATCGGACCGCTCGATAGGAACCTGCTCGATTTCATGCGATCATCCCGCTTTATTCAGAAAGGGATTGCAACACCGTTAGGCGTAACGGTCCATGCAAATGACTATTTCCAGCCACGACATTGACGTCCTGGTCAAAGTCGCTGATTTCCTGCCCCTCCGGGGTGGTGACGTAACCACCGGCTTCCTTGACGAGTAGAATGCCCGCGGCGCAATCCCACGGCTTGAGCCCGATCTCCCAAAAACCTTCATAGCGCCCTGCGGCCAGCCAGGCGAGGTCAAGCGCTGCGGCCCCGAAACGCCGGATACCCGCCACTTGCGGCATAAGGCGCGTGAGCACGCGAAGGAAAGGCGCGCGCAGCGCCTCCTGCACTTTGGCAAAGGGAATGCCGGTGGAAAAAACAGCTTCCGACATGACGCGTCGTGCTGAGACGCGCAGACGGCGATCGTTAAGGAAAGCACCCACGCCTTTCTCCGCCCAGAACATCTCATTGGTTGCAGGGTTGTAAACGATGGCGGCCGCGATTTCCGTCTGCCCATCCGAGAAACGGCGTTGCAAAGCGATTGAAATGGCCCATTGCGGGATGCCGTGCAGAAAGTTGGTCGTCCCGTCCAGCGGGTCAACAATCCAGCGCCATGACAGTTATCACCACCGGAAGCGCCGCTTTCCTCCATCAGGAAAGCATAGCCCGGTCGCGCTCGCGCCAGCTCCTCGCGCAAAGTCGCTTCAGCACGCAAATCGGCCTGCGTGACGAAAATCACCCGGTCCTTTGATGCTGACCTGAAGTTGTTCCACTTCTGAAAAATCCCGCAACAGGCGCTTGGCCGCCTTGAGGGCAGCATTTTGCATGACGGTGATGTGCGGGGAGAGGCGCATAAATAACGAGTCCTGATAACGAAAAGACAAGTGAAGATGCGGCGCCCTCGTTAAAGCGCGTCGCTTTTAAGATTTTACTTTTGCGCGCTCGACGTAGGAGGCGTCCTCCGTCCGGACAACAACTTTCTCCCCCGCTTCAATAAAAGGCGGCACCATGGTTTTGACACCGTTGGAGAGGACGGCCGGTTTATAGGAGGAGCTGGCGGTCTGACCTTTCACGACAGGGTCGGCCTCGACAATTTCCAACGTCACATTCGGCGGAAGCGTGACGCCAACCGGGTCACCTTCAACCAGTTTGACGTTGAGCGCCATATTATCCTGTAAAAAAGGCAGTTGATCCCCGAAGAAATCCTTATGCAGCACGACCTGCTCAAATGTTTCAGGGTCCATCAGGACGATATTATCGCCATCCTCGTAAGAATAAGTATAGTCCTTATCCTCTGTCATCAGGCGCTCAACCGTGTCCGCTGTCCGCCAGCGTTCATTGGTTTTATTGCCTGTCGTGAGGTCGCGCATTTCAACCTGAATAAACGCGCCGCCTTTGCCGGGTGTGATGATCTGTTGCTTCAAAACACTCCATCGACGTCCGTCATGCTCAATGACTTGGCCGGCGCGGATCAAGTTAGCCTGCTGTTTCATAAAATCTTACTCTCTGGGACGTGTCGATCGGGTTTCAGGTCACTGCCATAGCGGCCCGCGGAGGTTTTTTTACGCTTCTCGCGGGGTTTGGGCAAGACGGCGGAAGCACGGAGTACGTGCATGGGCGGTAGGCAGAGCGGCTCGCGTTGGGAGACCTGTCAGAAATCGCTGTTTCGGCCATTTGTGATGGCGGCCCTTCGGGTCCGTGACGCCCTCCAGCATTGCCGGACCCGCCTCAAGATAATGCGGCCCTAGCGGCACTTTGCCATATCCGCCGGCAATGTCCATCACATAAGTCGGCCAGGCAAGGCCCGTCACGCGCCCGCGTAAACCGCGCAGAATTTCCAGCCCTCTCTCGACAGGCACACGGAAATGCTCTGTCCCCGGAGCCGGGTCAAGATGATGAAGGTTAATAAGGTTTGACGCCAAGCTGCACCAGTCGCCGCAATAACGCCTCCATCACCACCACCGAATCATTGACGCCGCGCAGCAGGACGGACTGGCTCAGCACCGGAATGCCGCGTTTCCGCACATGGCGCAGTGCCTGGGACGCCGCTTCGGATAATTCGGCGGCGTGATTGACATGGGTGACGAGCCAAAGGGCCTTCTCTGTTGAAAGCGCGTCCAGAAGGGCCGGAGTCATTCGGTCAGGGTCCGCCACTGGCACGCGGGAATGGATGCGGATAATGTCAATATGCGCCATGTCAGAGAGGGCGGAAATAATGTGCGCCAGGCGGCGGGGGCTGAGCATGAGGGGATCCCCGCCCGTCAGGATCACCTCCCGCACGTCCTGATGCTGACGGAACCAGTCCAGCGCGGCTTCAAGTTCCGCATCCGTCAGCAGACCCCCTTCCGCGCCGACGCGTTCCCGCCGGAAGCAGAAGCGGCAATAAATGGGGCAGATCAGAAGCGGCGTGAGGAGCGCGCGATCCTCATAACGATGCACGACACCTTTCACCGGCGTATGACGCGCATCGCCAATCGGGTCCGCCATTTGAAATGCGGCCTGATCAAGCTCTTCCACACGCGGGATCACCTGCCGACCGATCGGGTCGTCGGGGCTCTGGATGAGCGCGCGGAAGGCCG
>NZ_JAWJZZ010000008.1:0-15000 GCF_036452135.1 Sorlinia euscelidii
CAATTGGAGCGGCGCATCGGCGCGGCTTTCGTGCCTGTCCTCAATGTCGCCACGCGCGTGCTACATGGTGTTACCGTCGCTTTCGATTGGCTCGACAAAACTCGTCACGGTTTTGCGTCCGCTATAACGGGCGTGGTTGGCGTGGTGCTGGGCGTGACCGCCGGGTTAGGTGCGCTTGGCGCAATCATGATCCCATTGCGGGCCGGATTAAGCCTGGTCAACGCAGTGACAGCGGGCTGGCTATTCCGGCTATTCGGGCTCCGCTCAATCCTCACGGTCGTCGGCCGCGCATTGGCCGGCCTCCTTATTGCGATCGGCCCGATTGGCTGGGCGATCCTGGGCGTGACCACGGCCGTGATCGCGGGTTACGAGCGTGGAAGCACTGGGATAAAATCAAGCCTTATTCCAGCCGAGCATGGCACTTGTCAGCCTGGGCCAGCTGGCTGGGCGAGAAGTCATGTGGCCCTCCGGCACTTCAGCCTTTTTTCAGAGCAGCACGTTCAAGCAATGGTCGGATAAGCCGGGGCCCGTTTGCTCAGCCGGGGCTACAGGAATCGATGCTGGCTGCCAATGGCGTATCGGCGCAGCATAGCGGAAAATTCGAGCTCCACGTGACGCATGACCGGCGTGAAGGTCAGACAGACATCCGGCCCGCAGCGCGTCTCTATTAAGCCTGATCGTGGGCGCATGGTGGCCATCCCATGAGCGCTTTTGACGGATTGACGGGTTGGGCGCGGGGTCGTTGGGCAGCCAGACCGATATTCTTGGCGGCATTGCCGGACCCGCGTTCAATCAACTGCTGTCGATCGCGGCCTGGCGTGGCGTGCGATTTGCCATGCCGAACGTCCAGGAAGAGACGGGCCGCCGCCTCCTTCAGCTCTACTTCCCGGGGCGCAGTGATTTTCGCATGCAGGATTTTGGCGCGCTCGACGGGCCGATCCGCGTTGAGGGACTGATCATCGGGGATGATTATGTGATCCGCGCCAAGCGCATGCGTGACGCGTTGCGCAAGGCGGGTCCTGCCACGTTGGTTCATCCCTGGCTGGGGACGATGCGCTGCCGGATTCTCCAGACCGGGACCATCGTTTTCAGTGACGGCAATATTCGCCTGGCACGGTTCAGCGCCACATTCGTGCGCGATCCGGCCCCGAAAACGAAGCGCGGGCTTTTCGGGCGAGTTGAAGACACGCTGACCTCAGTCCTGGAGACAGCGGACCGGTTGATGGATGAGGCGCTGATCGCCGCGCGGCGCATCCTATCTCCGGCTACTCTGCCGCTGGCTTTGATAAGTGCTGCGACGAATGTTGTTCAGATCGCGCAGGGTGTCTGGAATGCGGTCGCGGGCAACACGGCCCCTTTAAGCGTGCGTGATGCGGCGGCACCAGCTTTGTCAACGCTCAATGAAGGGATCGCGATCCCGGCGCATAATAATGAGACGGAATTTGCGGATCGCCTGGCGACGCTTCTCGTTGATGTTCCCGCATCCATCGCCAGCTCGGTTTCAGGTAGTGGCCGCCCGGCGATTGCCTCGGCTGAGGAGGTCGTGGGTGAGACCAATAATGTGCTGGACGCACGGCAGGTCACGCCGCTTCTCATTTCAGCCGCGTCGGCCTTACGAGAGAAAAGCCGAACTGCTGAGAGTGCGGCGGCCGATGTCAATGCTGTGCGTGGCCTGTCACTTGTCAATGAAGCCATGCTCGCCGCCCAAATCGTGGCTGCGGCGGCGGCGCTGATCTACCAAAGCCAGGAAGATGCGATCACCTGGCGAGACCGTCTGGTTAAAATGCTGGACGAGATTGCCGCCGACATCGACCGCATAAACGCACGTTCATCGGCGACCGTCCCTACAAACGGCGTGGCACAGGCCATCAGTGATTTGAGGGCAGCGGTCACGGCCGATATTTCTGAAAGGCTCGGCCGCTTGCCTACTGTCTCTTCCGTGACTTTACCGCGCGCGATGAGCAGCTGGCTCATCGCTTACAGTGTGGGTGGGGACCGTCCAGAAAAAGTTGAGGATTTATGGCGGGATATGATTTCCCGCAATCATATCCGGCATCCGGCTCTATCGGGGCCGGGCAAATTGAAGCTGCTGCAAGAGGTAACGTCAGATGGCTGACGCTTTGGCTTCAGCTCCAGCCTCATCAACGATCCATGTGTCTGGCGCAGGCATGGTGGCATTCATCAATGGCAAGCGTCTGAAGAGTGCAGAGGCCATCGAAGCCGGGCGCGATCTGGCGGAGATCGCAGGGGCCTTCCGCATCTCCTATCTCGATACGGCACGCGCCTTTGATGCGCTGGGCGGCGACAAGCCGGAATTCGCCATGATTAAAGAGCATGATCACGCGGAAATCCGCATCGGGGATGAGACGGTGCTCAAGGGCTTCGTGGATGCTGTCCAATTGCGTATCGCCGATGGACAGGTTGAGGCCATCATTTCAGGCCGTGATGTCACGGGTGATCTCGTTGATTGCTGCGCCAATCCTCTGGGACCGGGTGAATACCGCCAGGTCGATCTGACGACGATTGTCGGACGATTGACCAAGCCTTTCGGGATACCGGTGAAGTCCGATATCGATCCCGGCGCACCTTTCACACTGGTTGCGGTTGAGCCGAGCGATCGGGTTTTAAGTGCTGTGGAGAAGCTCTCACGTCAGCGTGGCGCGCTCGTCGTGTCCGACGGTGTCGGAGGACTGCGATTGACGCGTGCGGGAACGACCCGCGCACCGGGTGCGCTGCGCGTCGGCGACAACATAATCGAGGCGGAAACGCAGATCGACGCGCGTGGGCATTTCTCTGACATCTACGTTAAGGGCGCGTTCAAAAGTGTTTTGCGGCCGCCAAAAGCCCCGCTTCATGCGGGTATGAAACCGGGCAAAAGCAATCCCGCACCATCATCCACCTTGAGTGCGAGTGAGATCGAACGCCGTGCCGTGCTGCGTTACGGCCACGCGATTGACCCGTCATTGAATCGCTATCGCCCCGCCGTCTTTCTCGCCGCCACGCAATCAGGCGGCTCGGAACCGACTCAGATGGCGCAGGACGTCAAGCTCGATTCAACGGCGGAGGGCCTCAGCGCGCATTATGGTCCTGCGCCTAAAGCCTATCACGGGCAAAAACGCCATAAGAAACGCAAAGCGCGCCCGCCGCGTCAGCCGAGCAGTCCCTGGACATTACAGGATCAAGCCGACTGGCGCATGCGCACCACCCGCGCCCATGGCACGATCCGCCTCTACACTGTGCAGGGCTACGGCGTGCATGGCGTGCTCTGGCGGCCGAACACGATTGTCTATGTTAGTGACCCCTATGCCGGTATCGACCAGGACATGCTAATTGGCGCAGTCACCTATGTGGCAGATGCGAGCGGATATCGGACCCGCATCAGCGTCGTGCCCCTCGACACATATGATTTGACTGGCGCGCAGGATCGCGTGCAGCGCGGTATGCGCCGAAGCGGCAAGATCAGGGCGCGGGCGCGATGAGCGATGATTTGACAGGTTTAGTAATGGGGCTGCGCGGCTTATTTGCGCGTGCGGTGATCCATGACCTTGATGATGAGGCAGGGGACCAGACGCTCACGCTCGCCACGCATCTCGGCCATGTAAAAAGCAGGGTGCCGGTGCATTATCCTTTTGGCTTCACCAGCCACGCTCCGATTGATGGTGCCGTGACGATGGTGCTGCACGCGGGAGGTGATCACGCGGACCCGGTCGCCCTGCCGCCTGCGAACCCGATGACGGCCCGCATGGGCGGATTGAAGGAAGGCGAAACGGCGCTTTACGACGCGGCGGGGCAAAAACTTCATTTCCGCGACGGTCGCCTGGTGCAGGTCGATGCGCTGGAAGAGCTAAACGTCGCCATTGCCGGAAAGACCGTTTTGCGTGTTACGGAAGGCAAAGTGTCAATTGACGGTGTGCTGCACGTTAATGGGGATGTTGAAGTGCAGGGTGACGCGAGACTTGACGGCACGTTGACGGCACAGCAGGATGTCAAATCTGCCGGGATCAGCCTGAAAAACCACGCGCATCTTTCAGCGCAGCCTGGTCAACCGACGAGCCCCCCGCAGGAATAATTCCCCCTCCGCGTTGAAATCATGCAGCCTGAATATAAGTGCTGCGTAAGAGCATCATGGTCGCATGGATATTACCTCGACCCTTTTGATGCGGCCGGATCAGGATGGTCTTCTGGACCTCATCATATCGCCCACGCGTGCGGGTCGCGGCACGCTGGCAGTCGATAAAACCCTCGCAACTTCGGCGCTGATCGCATTTCAAAGTGATCGACGCGCCCAAGAGGATGACGAACTTCCGAACTCTTTGGATGGTTTGCTGAGCCAGGTGGATGCGCTGCGCGCCAGGCGGGGTTGGGTCGGTGATGTCCTGCTGGACGGCACGCGGCTGGGCTCACGGCTTTGGCTTTTGTCGCGCGGCAAATATGATGAGCTCGACCGTCGCCTTGGTGCTGCTTACGCAGAAGAGGCGCTTGACCCGATCTGTGATTGGCACGGCGTCGATAAAAGCGTGTCCGCCTCGCTTGAGAACGGCAACCGCCTAAGTGTCAAAGCGGTGATCGGCCGAGTGACGCTTTCCTACCGTGTGGGGGGCGGCGTATGAGCTGGCCGATCCCTTCGCCCTCAACACTTGCACAACGCATTGCCGCCGCCATGTTGACGCAGCAATTCACGGCGTCTGACGGTTCAACCGTGCGGCTCGACCCCAATGCGCCCCAGACGCTGGAACAGGTTTTAAGCACGGTCTGGGCTTTGGCATTAAGCGAAGTCTACGGCCACATTCGAGACGCACTGCTCGAAATGATGGTCACCACCGCCACGGAAAACGGCCTGCTGCCCGAACATGCGGAAATGTGGTCAACGCCGCGCCGCCCTGCCGCTGCCGCAATAGGCAATGTGCTTGTGACAGCGTCAGATACAGTGACACTGCCGATCAACACGGCCTTCGTTTCAGACGGTGCCGTCCAATGGCTTGTAACGAAATCGACGACGCTGGCGCCGGACAGTGCGAGCGCCGTGCCGGTCAAGGCTTCCGTGACGGGAACGGCGGGCAATCTTGCAGGCGGGGTCGCTTTGACACTCGTCTCACCCGTTTCGTCGGTGAAGAGCGCCGTCACGGATCACGAGGGCATTGCAGGCGGCGCGGAGGTGGAAGCGGTAGAGGCGTGGCGCGCGCGCATTATCACCGCGATCCGCGCGCCAATCGGCGGCGGGACAGCATCCGATTACACGCGTTGGGCGCAGGATGCGGGTGCGGCCTATGTTAATGTGATCCCCGGATGGATGGGCGCGGGCACGGTGGGTGTCATCATCGCGATGCCAGGTGCGGTAATTCCGTCGCCATCCCAAGTGCATCAGATACAGGCAGAGATCGACCTGAAGCGGCCGATCCGCGGCAATGTGACCGTGGCTGCGGCATCGGTCGCACCCCAAAACCTCATTATCGCGCTCAATCCAGATACGACGCAGGCGCGGCAGCAGATCACGGCGGAATTGAAAGCCTATTTCCCGTCCAAATCGATCGGGGGGAAAATCCATGCAGCGGAGATCGCTGCTGTGATCAGCACGATCAACGGCACGGCCAATGATCTCATTGAGCCGCGGGCTGACATTCAACTCGCTCCGACCGAGATTGCCGTGCTCGGCGCGATTCAATGGCAGGGCGCGTCATGAGTCGGTCTGCCGAACAGATTCGCGATGAGTGGGTCAACGACCTGCTACCGACAGGGAAGTGGGCGCGCGGGGAGGGCAGCAACCTCTCACGTTTTCTCCTCGCATTCGCCGTGCCGCTGGCAGGGCTGGAACAGGATATCGAAGGGCTACGCGCCGAGATTTCTCCACGTGATGCGTCAGCGCTCTTATCGGATTACGAGGCCGTTCTCGGGCCGGACCCGTGTGGGCGGGATGTTGGCGATCTCTCCATCGCCCAACGCCGGTCGCTCACATTTCAGCGCTGGGTCGCGTCCTCTGGCGTGAGCCGCGCTTTTTTCAAGCGCCTCGCTGAGGCGGCCGGTGTGACGATCGAGATCATAGAGCCCGAGCTCCCAGTGCACGGGCCGAGCCGCTGCGGCGTGCAGCGATGCGGCACGATGTCACTCCGTTTTATCTGGGTCGTCCGATTGCCCAATCACAGCACCGGGCTGGAATGCCCGATGCGTCGTCTCGCCCCGGCCGACACCACTCTTGTTTTTAAATATGAGGATGACGCCTGATGGTGGATTACACCCAAGCCTCTGGCCATATCGTGGATGCGAAAGGTCGTCGGCAATATGCGGATCAAGACCCCACGAAAGGCGTGCAGGGCACGGTTTTGGAGGCGGCTGATCATAATCAATTACGTAATGAACTAGTCTACCTTATTCATAAAGCGGGGCTGGATCCGTCGAATGACGTGCTGACGCAGGTTTATGACGCAATAAAAAAATCGTTGATGCGGCGGCCACGTCCGTAGATGTCGGGTTTACGCCCATCGAACAAGGCGGCGCGGGCGATCAAACGACCGATAAAATCAATATTGGCAATGGGCCGACCGGTGTTTCACTCTACGTCAACGGCCGGAAAATCGGTGAGATTGCCTACACCAACACCTACCTGCCTCTGACAGGCGGGACGGTCCAATATCTTATCGCCAAGGATGATATCACGGCCGGGGCAAGTTCGACGCCTTATGGCGGTACAGGGCCGGACGCAGCACCGCAGAAAAACGACATTGTTCATTTTCCCGGCCTTAAGGCGCTGGGATACGGGAAAATGGCGCTCTCGCTCGAAATCACCGATGCAGTTCAGGTCGGCGGGGATAAAACAGCGGCGCGGCTGGTTTTCACGGATTATGGCGGTGTCGATCATGTGTGGTATTTCGGCGCGCGCAATCGCGTGCTGGACCCGTCGGGATGCTATCTCGACGCGCTTCCGCGCGGTGCGATCATCATCTGGTACGGCGAGAAAAATGCTGTCCCGCTCGGATGGGTGATTTGTGACGGCACGAACGGCACGCCGGACCTGCGGGATCAGGTCGTGGTCGGTGCAGGTAATAATCCGATCGGCAAGCGCGCGGGCGATTGGACAAGTTCGGCCTCGACGAATGTCCAGGGTTGGCACGGGCACGGTGGCAACACGCTCGATCATCAACTCACCGTTGATGAGATGCCGAGCCACAATCACGAATTTAAATATCACAATGTCGATTATGAAGGACATAAAGGCCAGGCGATGAGCCCCTTGGCGCAGGACAATGACAAATGGCCCATGCATACGGAATGGGCTGGCGGCAATCGTGGCCATAGTCATGGGCTCAATTGGGATGGCAGCCACTCTCACTCCGTGCAGGTGAGCACGCAGCAGCCCAGCGTTTATCTTCACTATATTATGAAAACGGGGCAGTGAGATGGCAGACTTTGTCCTCAAACGCGGCGCGTCTTTCGCGCTCACCTGCCGAAATCTAAACGCGGATGGATCGCCGCGAGACTGCCACGCCGTCGAAATTGCAGCACAGTTGAAAGATTCCAAAGGCGCGCTGATTGCCGATCTCGATGTCGGTAAAATTAAAAATGACCCGGCAGGCTTTACCCTGAGTTTCCCGGGCTCGACGAATTCCTGGCCGGTCGGGCTCATGCAGGTCGATGTCAAATTCACCGAGGCAGATGGCCTCGTCTCCTACTCGGAGACGTTACGCATCGCCTGCGTCGAGCGCGTGACGGATTAATGACGGTGGCCGTGGACCCTGCCCGTTCAAACGGGCGACGCAACATCCTGATCAGCGCCACCGCGCCAGGCGCGGAGGGTCAGCCGGGTCCGCGGGGCGTCGGGCTCGAAAAGATATCCATCACGAAGGATGGAGCCACGCTTGAATTAACGCTCTCGGACCACTCGATTCAATCCGTGCAGCTCGCACCTTTATTGGCTCTCGTGCTTGCGCACGCCGAAGGCATTGTCACGACTAAAACGGCAGATTTGAAGGCGCAGATTGGACAAAAACTCGGCGTCGATCAGATTTATGAAGACGCTTCAGGCTGGTTGAGGCCCGTCAAATCGCGAGGCGTCCTGCCCGAGGATTTCACACGGAATGGCCCGGTATTTATCGCGGGCGACGCTTATGTGTCGCGCGCCAAGCCCATGCCGAACGGGCTCTATCTCATCGGGTCAAGCCCCGTCGTGATGACGGATGGCTCGGTCCATTACCCTGACACCATCAGTAATTCCGGCCTGCTCGTGGCCGAGGGAGGCAAACTATGACTGACATTCCATATCCGGCAGCGCCTAAGGGCCTCGCTCTGGATGACTGCACTGTTTCTGGCGATGGTGGTCGGACACGGCCGACCCTGGCAGATTTTGTTGCGGACACGTCGGGCCTCGGTGGGAGTGTCGCGTCTGCCGTGCAAGCCGCTGCCGAAGCCATTCAGAAAGCGCAGGAAGCCTTTAATGGAGCATTGGATGCGGCGAAAGCGGCCGAGGCTGCGCAGAGTGCAGCCAATGGTGCTGTCGCTAAAACGGATGTTGCGCTGCCGGATTTTGACCAGGTCGCGGGGATGAGGAAAGGTGTCCTTGCAGCGGCTTCCGCCTCTTACTCCGGTGCCCTGCTCGGTCAGGGCGCGCAGGTGAGTTGGAATGACCCACCCGGAAGTGCCGGGACGAGTTTCACCAACATCTCGCCGCCCGGCACGACGGGGGGCATAAATTTTTCAATGTTTATTCCGGGACGACGGCTCTTGATAGCAACCGATGGGGCTACCGCCTTTATACAGATTGGGGGTTTAGCCACCTCGGTTTGCCGGGTAGCACGGCTTGTCAGTGGACCGGCCGCCCAGACAATGGCAACTGGCAATTCCTCAATTTCTTCTGCGCCGCGAAGTCCTACATCATCAATGAGAACGATGCTACGAACGTCAATTCAGCGGATGCATCCATCATCGCACGCGGCGGCACCGGTAATGGCTACGATGCGGAGTTGAGCATTCGGGCGGCATATTTCGATTCAGATCAGGATGGCGTCACGAATCTGGGCGGTGCAGGAAATCGGTTCAATAATCTGTTCCTTGCAGGCACCGTTAATCAGGTCTCGGACGCCAACGAGAAGGACGTATTACAGGCGCTGCTGGAGCCGGAATACGCTGATCGCGCGAAGCTCCTCGCATTTTATGACGCCCTCAGTCCCGTCTTATATCGATATAAGACGGCCGTGTCGGATAAGGCCGGAGATGCCCGGACGCATGTCGGCGTTATCGCGCAGGCTGTGGAAGCCGCATTAAAGGATTCAGGGCTCGACCCAGCAGAGTGGTCGCTTTGGTCGCAAGAGCCGCTGATGAAGAAAGATCAGATCGCCGTCGAGACCACTGAGGAAAAGAAGATCGTCGATCCGAAGACCGGTCTTGAGACGACGCTTAAAATTCCAAAAATTGACTATCGTTATGAGACAAAGCCGCTTCTGGATGAGAACGGTCAGCCACGTGTCCGACAATCTCTTAATTATATCGAGCTGCTCATGCTGATGAGCACATGTCAAATGATGAAGCAACGGGATTTTGAAACCCGTCTCGCAGCGTTGGAGGCGGCGCAGCATGGCAGCTAAATGGGAGCATGGCGTCCCTGTTAAGACGCATCTGGCTGTTTCAGGTGTCTATTCTCTGCAACAGCCGATCTTCGGCGATGTCGTGTATCGCCTTTTGCTGGCTGGCGATGCTTCGATCGACATTGATGCAGGTAAGGCGGCCGAGCGTCAATCCATGACGATCGTCATTCAGCAGCCTCTGGACGGAGGATGCGAAGTGGCGTGGCCGTCCGGCGTGAAGTGGCAGGAGGGCCGCGCCCCTTTTGTCGATAGCCGCCCGGCCGCCATCACAGTCGCCACGTTCACGCGGATTGACGATTCTGACTTACTCTTCGGGAGGGTTGGATTTTGAGCAACGATGTCAAAATCCCGACGACGGGTTTTATCAATAATGGCGGCGTCCTAACGCTCGGCCCGAAAGTGGTCGAAGAATTCAAGACGGTCACAATTGATCGGCCGTCGCGCGTCATGCGCATTCTCATTGACGGGGAGCTGTCAAATCCCAACGCGTCAGACGTGCCGATTTCGGTCTCATTTTATGACGGGACCCTTCCGCTTTTCAGTGCGGTTGGCCTGCGCAACGTGCAGGGTCAATCGAGTCAGGAGGCTCTGAAAAAGAATTATAACCTCAAGCTGCGGCGACCTTCCAACGGCAAGAAGCTCTACGTGAAAATGGGCGATTGGTCGCCGACCTGGACGATCACGCTGAAGGGTTACGGCACGGATCGGACCCTTATTCGGGAGACAACGGCGACCGCACTGTGGCGGCAAATTCATGCCCACCCTGATGGGCTTTTGGCCCCGACGTCAGCCTATCAATATTGGGATAAAATGAATTGCGGCACGAACCTACGCGCCATGTTCAGCACGGACGGGCTGCCCTGTGAGTTGTGGTGGAACGGTGCATTCCAGGAGCTCGTCGTTTGGCGGTCGCGGACGACAAATGCCGATTATTTGATGGATGAAAACAACCGTCAGCATATCCTGATGCAGGCTCAGCATACGTGGAACGTCTGGGATCGCGATTTCGACAGCCGCGACTGGACCGTTCAGTCCCCTTCAATTGACGGATACGAAGATCAGGAAGACATCTCGCAGAAAGCCGCTGACGTCCAGGCGGCGTGCGAGAGGCTTTTCAAGTGGTTCCAAGCCTGTCGCGCCGATGAGACTCAATTACGGAAGGACATGCATCAATATCTACATGTGCGGTCGTGGCTTGATTACCTGATCATGATCAACGTCACGGGTTCGTATGACTCGATGCAGAATAATTTGTTTCTCGGCACCTGGGACGGGGAGCGATGGAGTGTATGGCCGTTTGACCACGACCGAACGTTTGGCATCACGGCCTGGCAGGATCGGGCGGCCGCCGCGCCAGATAAGATTGGCTGGATCACCGTGCGCGGCGGCACGGCGGACCAGGATCCGGGCATCTTCGACATCATTCAGCGGAATCTGCGGCCGGAGCTCCGAGCGCGCTGGGCCGAACTGCGGCTGGCAGGCGTTATTTCAGCCGAAAACCTCACCAGGATTATCCGGCGGCAGATCGCGCTCATTGACGGCGCTTCCATGACGGACGACCTCGAAAATTGGAGTCGAGGCGGCGAAAATACAGTGCGGCCGGACCTGGCTTATGATGGGCGTTGGTCGATCTCTTACATTCAAGAGTGGTTTCGCGGCCGGGTGGCGTGGATGGATGCGCAGTGGGGTTTCGATGCTGCTCTCTAACCTCGGTGCGCTCTGGCAATCTTACGGGTCGTTTGTGAGTGACTTCATTGCGGGTGTGGCAGGCTGGTACGGCAAGGCCGCCGCCGCACGTGTGTCTGCCCGGCGCGACAGGCTTGAGGCAGGGGCGCAGGCGCTCCGGCTCAATGAAGACCTCATGAGGCGGAATAAGGTCGTGGCTGATGAAAATGAGCAGCTTCGGCGACGTCAATGGCGGCTGATGGATTGCGTTCAAGACCTCTATGCCGAGGCAATCGCCGCGCGGCTCGTCGTGTTTGATCGGGATGCGACGGCGAGGAAGCGCCCGACACGGTTTCAGCCATTGCCACCTTACCCGTTTCCGCTAGAGGTGGGGGAGGGGAAGGGGGGCATTGAGTCGTTGAAAGCCAAAGATCAGGCGGTGATGACGTAGACGAAACTAAAAGTATCGAAAGCATGGACTCTCGTGTGGGAAGGTCTTACGGATCACGGAGATCAAGGGTCTGGCTGTTTTTGTTCTCAGAAAAGATCTCATCATCTTCAAGCTGATGGTCATGCCTCTTGAAAGCCGTAGAGGAAATCAAGATGCCCGATATGAGTCCCATTACATCTCTCGCGTTCTCCATGCGATCCAAACCCGGAGCCTACGCTATGCTCCTTGGATCAGGAATTTCGAGTGCTGCCGGAATTCCGACCGGTTGGGGCGTCGTCATCGAACTCATCAAGAAGCTGGCCGCTGCTGAAGGGCATGATTGCGGTGACCGGCCGGAAGAGTGGTATAAATCAGCGTTCGGGAGCCCGCCGAGTTACTCCGAGCTTCTGGAAAAGCTCTTCAAAACAGAAACCGATCGTCAGCAATATTTGAAAAGGCTTTTCGAGCCAACGCCGGAAGAGCGAGAACAAGGCAAAAAATTGCCGACTAACGCCCATCATGTCATCGCTGAACTTATGGAAAAAGGCCTCGTCAAAGTTGTCGTCACGACGAACTTCGATCGGCTCTTGGAGCAAGCCTTGGCGTCGAGAGGCGTGCCTCATGTCGTCATCGATAGTCCGAGTAAAGCGAAAGGAATGATGCCCCTCCGTTTCGAAAGGAGCTGCATCATCAAAGTCCACGGCGATTATCTCGATCCGCAGATTCTCAATATTGAAAAAGAACTAGGTTCTTTCGACCCTGCGACCTTGAACTTAATCAAACAGGTTTTTGACGATTACGGCGTGGTCGTATGCGGTTGGTCGGCGACCTACGATACAGCTTTGCGAGAAGCTATAAACGGCACGGTGGATCGTCGCTTTTCCTGGTATTGGACGAGACGCGATCCGTTGGAGAAGGCTGCGCAATCCGTTGTCGACGACAGAAAAGCTTCGCTTATCGACATCGAGTCGGCAGACAAATTCTTCGCTGACCTTATGAGCCGCATCCATGGATTGGAGGAATTCGATCGACCGCACCCGCTTGACGTCGCCGCCGCAGTAGGGGCTGCAAAACGGTATGTTGGTGACAATTCTAAACGGGTCCAATTATACGATCTTTATCATGACGCCCTGACTGATGCTTTGACAAATTGGTTCGACCGCCCTCCTCAAGAACCCGTAATACTGTCCCCGCAAACGATGTGCGATCGCATAAAAGCGTATGATGCGAGTGCTGAGACAATCGTTTCTCTGACTGCGACTGTGGGGCGATGGACTTCAGGAGAATTCGATTCCTTCCTGTTAGATGCGGTAAGCGAGTCCGTCCGGAACGAACCTTACCATTTCGACACGCCTCATCAATCGTGGGAACCCGTATGCGAGTATCCGGCGCGGCTTCTCTATTATACCACCGGGATGGTAAGCCTCCTCACTAACCGTCCTTCTCTCTTCTCAGAACTAATGTTGACGCCAACGCCTTCTGAACGGAATCTGGATAGCGTTGCAGCTGTGCGTTTCAGATTCGCTCTGAATCCATACCCAGCGATGTTCTCGCCCCTTTTTGGGGGAGTAGGCAAAGCAGTCCCTTTGAGCACGTGGATGTATACTAAGCTGAGAGAACCGTTTCGCTCCTTAGTCCGATCGGACGAACACTACGAACTCCTTTTCGACACATTCGAATTTTATCACGCAATCCTTTATCGAGCTCTGCATCCATCTAACTTAGCGGGAATGCCATCCGGTAAGTGGTGCGTTGTTCAACAAGATCGCGAAGCTATGATCCAAAGCTTAGAGCACCAGCGGCTCAGATATGGCGGCAGAGCCTTCGTGCAGGAGTGTATGAAAAATATGGGCAAGACGTGGAACTTGGAGTTTCTTCTCGAAGGGATTCAGAACATTTGTGCTCAAATGAATTTCTGAATTTGTTCCTAATGCCAACAGTTTCTTCGTATCCAGTTGCTCTGAGTTCAATTCTTCTCAATGGCAGCAGCGGGAGACGAATGGATCCGCCTCTTGGAGTTGCTCCGCCTTCGGACTCGGTGACTGATCAAACGATGTGCCCAAAGACAAAGCTTTATCGGCACTGTTTTTTGCGAACCTGAGAAAATCGATTTTGACAACTTGTTCGTCCGCCAAAATTCTATGTGATTTTTCCGGTAACCAAGCTTCTCCGGGGTGAAAAACCTCTTGCCTCGAGTGAAAAACCTGACGGCCCGCTACAGCGCCTGGATCATCTCGACTTGTTGTCGAATTTGCGCCTCACCGTCAAAATCGACGCGGAACGCGGCGGGCTGATAACGGTTCAAGACGGATTCGAAGCAGGACAGAGCGTCGCCACCCGAAAATGATGTGGCGGCGGCCAGGTAAAGTTCCGTCCTGTTGGCGGCGTCGTGCATGTACAACATCCTTATTCTGTGGCGCCATTATCCAGATATTCTGATAAGAGGTGCTGCTGATAATGTTCCGGGAATTCGGGTTTTAACTTTAAGGCTGCGGGTCGCTCTGATAAAATCTCAGCGCCGCATGTTTGTGCCAACACTGTCAAAGCGGCCCGTTGCGCGGCGTTTCCCTGAAAAACCACGCCTGAGTGCCCCCCACGCAAGGAGGTCGCGGCCAGATTGGCCGAGTCACCACAATCAACTACGGACGGAATATCGAGTCCTGAGACGATAGCATGCCACCAGGGGAAGCCCATCAGGGCAGCGCAATCAACGGGGGAAATGAAAGTGATCCGCCGACCTCGTGACCATCCGGTGACACGTGCGGCGGTCAACCGGTCGGAAATTTCTATGAAACGGCCATATGATTTCAATCGAACCCTACCCCCTTGACGCTTGGAGCCGAAAAAGCTTCCCTGTCCCGGTCATTATGTCGTGCACCGCGCCGCCGCATATGCATTGGAGAGCTGAGCCATGTCCGCTGACGATGATCCTCTAACCCGTTTGGAAGCTGCTATGCAACGTATCGCCTATGCCATTGACCGGCGCGCGGCGACTGAACCTGCGCCCGCGTCGGAAGCCTCGGAGGAGAAACGAAGTGTCGCCGCGCACATCGACCTTCTCATCGCACGTATCGATGACGTGCTTGAACGCTGCACATCCGAAGAAGAGGATCGTTGATGGCTCAGGTCACAATTCAGCTCAACGGTTATAATTACTCAGTCAATTGTCGGGATGGTGAGGAGAACCACCTCCGGGCCATGGCGGCGGAGATTGAGAAACGCTTTGACCGCGTGCGGGGCCTGGGCACGCAGGGTGGGGAAGCGCGCACGCTTGTGCTGGCCGCACTATTGATGGCGGATGAGATTTCTGACCTTTCCAAGGCGAAGCTCCCC
>NZ_JAWJZZ010000008.1:20000-22127 GCF_036452135.1 Sorlinia euscelidii
CCGAGGAGTATGAGCACGGCAGACAGACGATGGGTGCTAAGGTCCATTGTCGAGAGGGAAACAGCCCAGACCACCAGCTAAGGCCCCTAAATCGTGGCTAAGTGGGAAAGGATGTGGGGATTCCAAAACAACCAGGAGGTTGGCTTAGAAGCAGCCATCCTTTAAAGAAAGCGTAATAGCTCACTGGTCTAATAGAAACCCTGCGCCGAAAATGTAACGGGGCTCAAGCCACGTGCCGAAGCTGTGGGTGCATACATTGTATGCGCGGTAGCGGAGCGTTCCGTAAGTCTGCGAAGGAGACGGGGTGACCCTCTCTGGAGATATCGGAAGTGCGAATGCTGACATGAGTAGCGACAAACAGTGCGAGAAACACTGTCGCCGAAAGTCCAAGGGTTCCTGCGCAAGGTTAATCCACGCAGGGTAAGCCGGCCCCTAAGGCGAGGGCGAAAGCCGTAGTCGATGGGAACCAGTTGAATATTACTGGGCCTGCCAGAAGTGACGAATGCGATATGTTGTCTGTTCTTAATGGATTGGACAGGCTTTTGGAGCATTCCGGGAAAGAGCTCTGGCATATAGACCGTACCCGAAACCGACACAGGTGGACTGGTAGAGTATACCAAGGCGCTTGAGAGAACGATGCTGAAGGAACTAGGCAAATTGCTCGTGTAACTTCGGGATAAGCGAGACCCGTATGTGGGCAACCATGTGCGGGTGGCACAGACCAGGGGGTAGCGACTGTTTAGTAAAAACACAGGGCTGTGCGAAGTCGAGAGACGACGTATACGGCCTGACGCCTGCCCGGTGCCGGAAGGTTAAGAGGAGATGTGAGAGCATTGAATTGAAGCCCCGGTAAACGGCGGCCGTAACTATAACGGTCCTAAGGTAGCGAAATTCCTTGTCGGGTAAGTTCCGACCTGCACGAATGGCGTAACGACTTCCCCACTGTCTCCAGCATCGGCTCAGCGAAATTGAATTCCCCGTGAAGATGCGGGGTACCCGCGGTCAGACGGAAAGACCCTATGAACCTTTACTGCAGCTTTGCAGTGGCATCAGAGACATTCTGTGTAGGATAGGTGGGAGGCTATGAAGCATGGGCGCCAGTCTGTGTGGAGCCATCCTTGAAATACCACCCTGACTGTCTTTGATGTCTAACCGCGACCCGTAAGCCGGGTCCGGGACCCTGCATGGTGGGCAGTTTGACTGGGGCGGTCGCCTCCCAAAGTGTAACGGAGGCGCGCGATGGTGGGCTCAGGTCGGTCGGAAACCGACTGTCGAGTGCAATGGCATAAGCCCGCCTGACTGTGAGAGTGACAGCTCGAACAGAGACGAAAGTCGGCCATAGTGATCCGGTGGTCCCACGTGGACGGGCCATCGCTCAACGGATAAAAGGTACTCTAGGGATAACAGGCTGATCTCCCCCAAGAGTCCACATCGACGGGGAGGTTTGGCACCTCGATGTCGGCTCATCACATCCTGGGGCTGGAGCAGGTCCCAAGGGTTCGGCTGTTCGCGATAAAGTGGTACGTGAGCTGGGTTTAGAACGTCGTGAGACAGTTCGGTCCCTATCTGCCGTGGGTGTAAGAGACTTGAGAGGATTTGTCCCTAGTACGAGAGGACCGGGATGAACATACCTCTGGTGCACCGGTTGTCGCGCCAGCGGCACCGCCGGGTAGCTAAGTATGGACAGGATAACCGCTGAAAGCATCTAAGCGGGAAACCTACCTCAAAACAAGGTCTCACAGGGCCGTGAAAGACCATCACGTCGATAGGCTGGGTGTGAAAGCGTGGTAACACGTGCAGCTGACCAGTCCTAATCGCCCTTATTACTCACATCAACGCCGCTCTCCCTCACAGGAAAGCAGCATGCACATACATAGCAGTCATCCACGCATCCAAAGCGTCTCTCTCATCTCATTCCACCCCTTCTCCTCATCCCGTCCCGCTCATTAAGCAGGACAGGGCATGCACCAGCCTCTCCACCCTGCAAAGGGTGGGCCAGATGACCTGGTGGCCATGGCGGGAGACTTCCACCCGATCCCTTCCCGAACTCGGCCGTGAAACGCCCCAGCGCCTATGATACTGCAGCTTAAGCTGCGGAAAAGTCGGTCGCCGCCAGGTCTCCTGACC
>NZ_JAWJZZ010000009.1:0-12242 GCF_036452135.1 Sorlinia euscelidii
GCCTTATCATTTGCTGCGCACCACCTTTGACGACGCTTTGGAACAGGGGCTCTACCGGAAAATCTGCGCCAAGACGGGGGTCACGTGGTCTAAAGTGGCGCAATCTGCCTGGCGTGATGAGATCGTGGCATTTTACGGCTCCGGTGCTGATGAGGAGCTGTTCTGCATCCCGTCGCCATCCACCGGGGCTTATATCCCGTTGCCGCTCATTGAAGCCCGGGCTTCCGCCGATATTCCCGTTATTCGTTGGGCGCAGACGGCAGAATTTTCCCTTTGGCCGGAGGCGCAGCGCGCTCAGGAAACAGCCTCATTCATTAGTGAAAAAATTAACACCACCTTGGAAACGTTGGATCGCGAGCGCCCCTATGTGTTCGGTGAGGATTTTGGCCGATCCGGTGATTTAACCGTCATCTGGGTTCTGGGTATCGCCCCGGACATGCGGCGCGAGACGGCGCTCGTCGTCGAATTGCGGAACGTGCCCTTTGATGAGCAACGACGCATCCTCTTCGCTATTCTTGACGGGCTGCCCCGGTGGCGTGCCGGAAAAATGGATGCACGCGGCAACGGGCAGTATCTCGCGGAAGTCACGGTGCAACGTTATGGCAGCCGCGTTGAGGCCGTGATGCTCTCTGAGGGGTGGTATCGTGAGCAGATGCCGCCCCTCAAGGCGGCGATGGAAGATGCGGCACTTACCTTACCGCAGGACCGTGAAATCATTGACGACATCAGGCTTTTGCAGGTGGTGCGCGGCGTTGCGCGCGTGCCGGACCAGCGCAAAGGCGGCAAGACGGCCCAGCGTCATGGCGATGCCGCCGTGGCGCTGGCCATGGCCTACGCCGCGAGCCGCGCTGATGTCACCGAATATGCTTACACAAGTCAGCCACGCGCCTGGGGAAACGAGCTGCCGGGGCCGCCGGTCGCGTGGCCGATCGAGCGTGAACTGGCCGAAGAGCGGTCAGGGACCGCGCAACATCGATGGAGGTTAAAATTATGATTTCGGGAATCGGCAATATTATCGGGATTATCAAGCACGCAATCGTCGCGCTGGGCGTGGCGATCCTCGGCTGGCTCGTATGGCAAACGAGCCGGAAGAAGCAGGCCGATGCGACTGCAAAACAAACCGTTAAACAGGCGGAAGCGCAGGCCGCCCATGATGGGGCCGTGATCGACACGCAGGATCGTATGGCTCAGGCCGAAGCGGAGAAGCCTGTCAGCGACGATGCGCTCATGGCGCGTCTCGATGCCGGGACGATGTGATGCGGTTTAGCCGCTTCCTCTCTCTTGCCGCTGTGACGCTGCTTTCGGGCAGCGTCACGTCATGCGCGCCGCGCGTGCAGAAAATTTATATCCCGACATGCCCCCACATCACGGCCTATTCCGTGGCTGATCAGCAGCAATTGAAGCGGGAAATACAAGCCCACACAGAGGCAAGCATGATCCGGCGCGTTGCGAGCGATTATATCGGCCTGCGCGACCAGGCGCGGGCCTGTCAGACCAAGGCGAAGCAGGTGCAGGATCATGGCACTCATTGACCCGATTACGGGGAAGCCCTTTCCACCGTCCATGCTGACGCGCCCCGTGGCGGAGGCCACGCTGACAGGCGCGCGGCCCGCCGTTTCAACCATGGATATGAGTTGGGTTGACCCGGATTATGTTGGGGAAATGCTCCGCGCGGCCTCGAATGGAGATTCGCTCGCCTGGCAGACTTTTGCCGAGCTGATTGAGCAGAAGGATCTCCATTATCTCGGCGTCATTTCAACGCGGAAGCGGACGGTTAGCCAATTGCCAGTCACGGTGGAGGCGGCTGGTAACGAAGCGGCTCAAGAAAAACAAGCCGCGTTTATTCGTGACTGGTTGGCGAAGGGAATCCTTCAGCGCGCCATGTTTGACATGCTCGATGCCGTCGCGAAAGGCTGGTCCGTGCAAGCGATAAAATGGCACGCGGAGGCGGGGAATTACTGGCCCGAACGGCTCATCTATCGCCCGCAACGCTGGTTTGACATCTCATGGCAGGACGGCGAAACCGTCAAAATGCGGAGCGGAGCCGATGCGCGATATACGCCTAAGATTGATCTCGCGACACCCGAAATCGGTTTTGAGGAACTTGAACCTCGCAGCATTGTCGTGCACCGGCATCCGAGCTGGAGCGGCCTGACCATCACGCAGGGTTTGACTCGCGCGATCGCTTTCAATTCTCTTTTCAAGATGTTTTCATCCCGCGATTGGGGTGTTTTTGTGCAGGCTTACGGCATGCCAATCCGCATCGGCAAATACGGGCGGGACAGTACGGCCGAAGACCGCTCGACATTGTGGCGGGCGCTGATCGATATTGCGGGGTCTCTGGCATGCATGGTGCCGGAAAGCATGCAATTGGAATTCGTTGAGCCGAAAAACGGCGCAGGGTCGAACGACGTCTACGAGCGCCGTGCGAAGTGGCTCGATGAGCAGACGAGTAAAGCTGTCCTGGGGCAGGTTGGCACAACAGATGCACGGCAGGGCACGCATGCGGCGGCCGTCATTCATCGCCAGGTGCAGGACGACATCGAGCGCGCCGACGCCATGCTTCTTTCCCAGACGATCAATGAACAGATCGTCCGGCCGATGATCGATTTGTCATTTGGCGTGCCGCGTAACGGGCTTTACCCAACGATACGCGTCGGCCGCCCGGATGAAGCGCCGATGAGTGACGTCATTAGCGCGCTTCAATATCTCGGGCCGCAGGGCCTTCGCGTGAAAGCTGAAGACATCCTCAGCCGCCTGAATCTCTCACCGCCGGAAGACGGGGATTCGGTTATCGGCGCGCCGCTGCCGACGCCCAATGATAAGGTTGAGCCCACCCCGCAGCACTTCCTTCAGCGCCCGACGCAGCGGGTGAGCCGGCACAGTCTTGCACCCGCCCAATCCGTTAATGATGGCGTCATGCCGATCGACATCATGACCAACGAGCTTCACCGCGCGGCGCAACCGTCATTTGACGCCATGATTGACCAGGTGCGGGACGTGATGAATCAGGCGTCAAGTCTGGAAGATTTCCGCGACCGGCTGGATGATCTCGACGTGGATGATGACGCATTTGCGACCGTGCTGGCGCAGTTCGCATGCATGGCGGAGCTTGCCGGAGAAGCAGCCATCCAGCAGGATATGGATGATGAACGCGGCGCTTGACGCGGGCTTTGCGCTTCGGCCGTCTGAGGCGATCTCGTTTTTCCGGCAGAAAGCCAATAAGGGCACGAAGCAGTGGGGCGAGCTCGCGGCGGAGGCCCATGCCAAGCAATTTGCTGTAGCCGGGGCAACTTCAAACGCGCTTTTAAATGACTTCAAATCGGCCATCAACAAGGCGCTGACGGACGGGACAACGCTTTCCGAATTCCGCAAGGATTTTGACCGGATCGTTGGCAAGCACGGCTGGTCCTATAAAGGCAATCGGGCCTGGCGCTCCGAGATCATCTACCGCACCAATCTGAGCTCGGCTTATGCGGCCGGACGCTATCGTAAGATGACGTCGCCTGAAGCGCTGGAGATTTTCCCCTACTGGCGCTATGTGCACAATGTCTCTTTGCACCCCCGCATCGTGCACGAGGCGTGGGGCGGCATCATATTGCGTGCGGATAATCCGTGGTGGTACTCGCATTTTGCGCCTAACGGGTGGGGATGTAATTGCGAGATTCAGCCCGTGTCGCGTCGAAAAATGGCGCGGAACGGATGGAAAGAGGACGAAGCGCCGGAGATCGTCACTCGGCCTTGGGTCAATCCGGCAACGGGCAGGACGGAGCAGGTGCCGACAGGGATCAGCCCGGGCTTTCAGACCAATCCAGGTAAAGTCTGGATGGATGAAGAAGCACGCCGGGCGGAGGTCGCGCTTAAACCGGTGACCGCAATTGACGGCAAGCCACCGGCCGCCGCCCCACCCGAGGTCAGGAGGTCGGTCCAGAAGAAGGAAATCAGGAAGCTGCTCGACACGCGAGCAGGCGTCGTGGAGGCCGCGACAGCACCGGAAACGGTGACAAAGGCGCTAAATGTCGAGACGGATTCCGTGCTGCTCTCGGACGACACATTGAGCAAGAATCTGGCAAAGCATCCCGAGTTGTCGCCGACAGTTTATGAGGCGATACCGGATATGTTGGACAATCTAACTGTTGTAGAGGAAGGCAACACGCCGCAATCCCTCTTATTGCTCAGTTCACTGGATAAAGAGCATTTTCGCCTGGCGATCAAACGCACGTCCGACGGCAGCGAGCTTTTTCTCACATCGCTCGCACGATTGTCGGAGAAAGCAGCCTTGCGCCTTATCGAAATGAAGAAGAAGATAAACTGATCCGGGAGTTGGCGCGCAGATAGGGCCCCCTGAAACCCTACATCGCGATCCGCCCTTCGAGGGCGTCCTACGGCTGGGGGAATATCACCGTGTCACTGCGCGCCAAAGTGAGGATATGTCATTTGTCGTTAGTATAGCAAGGTTATTAGCTCCTTCCCGAACGCCGTTCCATCCGATCCTGGCGGCGGGTCCGTTTCCACTTCACAGGATTGGAAGAAAAGGGCAGCGCAGGCAGTGAGGAGAGAAGATGGGTAAAAGAAAGTTTAAACAAAAGTTCCTCGCTTTGCCTGAAAACGGCCGGTGCATCTATTGTGGGAAAAAGTCCGAGACGGTCGATCATTTCCCGCCACGAATTTTCTTTAGAGGAAAAAACTGGCCAGAGACTTATTGTTTCCCAGCTTGCGAAGCGTGTAATTCGAAAAAAAGTCACGACGAACAGGCTCTGGCTTATATCGTCAAGGAGCAAGATCTGAAACTACAGGACGATGAAGCTTATCAAAAAATATTGAAAGGTGTACGCAATAATGAGCCCTGGATTATTGACGAAGTGAAACAATTGGTTGGGGATGAAGCAAAGCAGGGAAGACGGGACCTATTTGGCGATCTCGGGTCGGCAGTAATATTCCCTGAAGGAGAATACGGCATTTTTAGATTCGGCGAAAAAGGGCAACATCTTTTGAAGATATTGCCCCACTGGTTGGGTCGAGCTCTTTACTTCTTACACACGAAAGACATTTGCCCCGGCGACGTTCATTCAATGATTTTGAAACCTGTCGACCTACAAAAAAAAACATTGTTGATTTTTTCGGTCTACATGAGTTGGTGCCAGAAATTTGTCGCGGCAAAATGAATCTCTCCGACCAATTCGACTATAGATTCCAAATTTTGGATGGCACATTCTCTGCGATAATTTGGTTCGGCTCGGCCCAATTTTTCTTTTTTGTGGTGACAAGTTCAAATGAGTTATCCATCTCACTTTATAAACGTTTAGCTCAATCTAAATCTCCTTTTTTCAATTCAACTAAAGAACTAGCTGCGTCAGTGACTGCTGATTAGACACAATGACTTTCACTTCAGCATTCAACTCGTTTGCTAGATGACAATCATCCCAGCCATCTGCGCGGGCGCATGTGCGGGATTGACGTTTGGGTGGGTGAGCAGAGTGTTCCATTGACCGTTGCAAACCCAATTCTCGAGGCAGTCGACAATGACAGGCATCCATATTTCCGGCACCACCCAGCCCATGCAAGACGCGCTGCGCGTGATCGGCGCGCTGAAGCAGAATGCACGAGGCGTTCTCGGAGCGCTTGGTCTTGAGATTATCGAGTCAACGAAAGAGCGCATGCGGGCAGGACTGGACCCGGCGGGAAAGCGGTGGGCCAGTTACGCGCCACTTCATCCTGAATACGCCAAAACGAAACGTGGCCCGTCCATTCTGATCGGGCGCGGGAATGTGTCATCCGGGCTAATTGGCAGTCTGACATCACAGATACATCGTCATCGCCTGGTCTGGGGGTCGAATAAGATTTATGCACGCATCCATCAGCTCGGTGGCACCATCCGGCCGAAGAGCGCCAAGGCACTCACCTTTAAGATGGGTGGGAAGCTTTATAAGATGAAGAAGGTCACCATTCCGGCGCGGCCTTATCTTGGCTTCACGGATGCGGATAAAGAGGTGCTGATGGATGAGCTTCACGACTATCTCAGCCGCGCAATGCGCGGCGGTCAGTGAACACTCAATTCTAATACAGCTCTAAAACGAAATAAAACGGGTCTACATGCGTTTTTAAGGTGTCTTTGGGGGAATGTAGCCCCCGACACCTTTTTTTGCGTCTACGGGCAAATATGAGAGTCGAAAACATGCAGCCTGATTGCGGCGGGGGGAACCCGGCATAAAGGAGGCATGAAACATGATGACCTCATTTGTTGTGCCACGCAATTGCCAGATGAGCCGAGTGAACGGATCGAATGGATTCATTTGCTTCCCGGCGGCGTGTTCAGCGGCCGGGATGGTCGGGGGCCGTATCGCGTCACGGATGCGACTGCTCTGATCAAAGCTTCCCTGGCGCGTGCCCAGGGCAAACTCGTCATTGACGAGAATCATGCGACCGACCTCGCAGCCCCGCAAGGCCGTCCTGCACCAGCAATTGGATGGATTGATCAGCTTGAAGCGCGCAGTGACGGCGTCTGGGGTCATGCGAGCTGGAATGCGCGGGGCAAGGCACTGCTCGATGAGCGCGCTTATCGCGGCGTGTCGCCCGTCATTCAGACAGACAAGGCCGGTCATGTGCTGACGATTGCCCGCGCCAGCCTCACCAATATGCCCAACCTTCCCCTTAGTCACCTTCATCACTCTCAAGCACAGGAGCCGAGGATGGACCTCGACGAAATTCGAAGCCTGTTGAGCCTGGATGGCGATGCCAATGAGGACGCTGTGCGTTCCGCATTGACGTCTGCTCACGCGGCCCAGCAAAGCCTCAAAAAATTGGCCACTCTTGCGGGCGTCGCCGATGACGCTGAGGAAAATGTCGTTCTGCACGCTCTACGGGCGCGTGTTTCCGGGCAGGAAACAGCCACGCAGCAGATTGCGACACTCAAGTCGCAGATCGCTGCTTTGGAAACCGCCAATAAAAAAGCAGCCGCGCAGCAGTTCGTGGAGCGCATGGGACGCGAGAAGGTCATCCCGAAAGAGATGATTGAGGAGTTCATCTCCGTTCACATGCAGCGACCCGAGCTTGCTGAGAAACTCGTCGGTGCGCTGCCCGATGTTCCGCGTGACGTCACCGGCCTGCATGCGGCACGTCCAGCCGTGACGGGCGAGAGCAATGCGCTCTTCACTAAAATGGACGCCGCCCTTGGCCTTCAGACTGAGAAAGGGGGCCAGAGCCATGGCGCTTAAAAATGACCGCGTCATTGACGAGAAGCATGGCGCGCTTTCCCCGCAATTCGGCTTTACGGTCGCGCCCGGCCATATCGTTTACCGGCATGCGATCTGCGCTGTCTGTCAGGACGGGCACATCGTCCCGGCCGGTGCCAAGGATAGCGCATCCGTGATCGTGGCGGTCGCCGGGATCGCGCGTCATCAGCAATCCGACCGCGATCCCGGCTACGTCGATTGCATGAAGGCATGTTTTGCACTGCCTTTCGATACCAAGCCGAGTTGGACGGATGTCGGCAAGCCGGTTTACGCGATCGACGATGAGACTGTCACCCTCACTGAGACCGGCAGTGACGGGAAGCGGCTGCGCGTCGGTAGTCTGGCCGGGATCGAAATTGACGGCACGCCTTTTGTGACCGTGGGCTGAGGTAGAAAGATCATGGAAATCAATATCGGCAACATCAACGCCTTGTCGACGAAGCTCAGCATGGCGTTTGCTCAACAGCTCAAGACGGTTGAGCCGACTTATACGCAGTTTTCGCTTACTGTCCCTTCGACATCGGGCGAGAATTTCTATCCGCGCCTGGCCGAATTGCCGGGTCTGCGGGAATGGGTTGGCGACCGAGTCATCCATCGTTTGAAAGCGGATGCGTTTCGTATCCGTAACAAAACGTTTGAGGAAACAATCTCAATCTCCCGAGAAGATTTAGAGGATGAGCAATTTGGCCTCCTCATGCCTGCCGTTCAGCAATTGGCGCAGAATGCGGCTGACCTGCCTGACAAGCTGGTTTACGAGGCGCTTGAAACCGGCACTTCCACGAAGGGGATGGATGGGCAGTATTTTTTTGATACTGATCATCAGACGAGCGCCGAGGATGGCAGCTCTGTCCCATATTCAAATATCGGCAAGCCGAAATCAGATGAGGGGGAGGGGCCAGCCTGGTATCTCTTCTGCACCACGCAGCCACTGAAGCCGCTCATTTTCCAGCCGCGTCGACCTTTCAAGGTCACACCCAAAACGCAGCTGACGGACGGCAATGTCTTTTACGGCAATCATTTCATCTGGGGCGTTGACGGCCGGTGCGCGGCCGGGCTGGGCATGTATCAGTTTGCCTATCGCTCGACGCGGCCGCTTAATGGCACGAGTTTCGAGGACGCATTGGCGGCCATGGCGTCTCAACGCCGCCGCGACGGATCGCCCTATGGCATCCGGCCTGACCTTATGGTTGTGCCCAACAACCTTGAAGGCGCTGCGCGGCGGCTGATCAACGGGGAGTTCAACCCTGAAAGAGCGCCCGACGGCACTTTCATTCCGTCCTCCAACACGTGGAAGGGGGCAGCGAAACTCCTGGTCGCACCGCGCCTCAGCCAAAAAGTAGGGGGCTGATATGGCGAAGAAAATTGGGCGTGCCGATCAAATGGACAAGCTTGACCATCTGCTCGACGCGCCGCCTGAAACTGACGACGGTGATCAAATGCTCAAGGATGCGCATTTGAATGCAGCTCCGCCGGAAACGGCAGCGGCAACGGATCTCCGTCATGTGACCCAGGTGCGCGTCACCTCGAACGGGCACGGCCTTATGCTTCAGCAGGGCGATGTGCTGGTGATCTGCCGCGATCCCGGCTTCCGTCGTGCGGGGATCGCGCATGACGCGGTGCGTGTCTATCCCGCCGGAGCCCTGGCGCCCGCGACGCTGACAGCATTACGGCACGAGCCTCAACTCGAGATCGTCGAGGTCGGTTGATGGCCTACGCCAACCTCCAGGATATGATCGACCGCTATGGTGAGCGCGAGTTGATTGATGTCACGCGAACATTGAATGATGACCGCGACGTCATGAATGTCGCGCGCATCAATCGGGCGCTTGAAGAAGCGTCGGAGCTCGTCGAGACCTATCTCCAGCGTCGCTATCAGCTGCCGCTTCATCCAATTCACCTGGCTGTGACGAGGGCGGTTTGTGCGATTGCCCGCTATGACCTTTGCCAGGGTAATGACCGGGAACCATCAGAGCAGATCAGGGCGGGACGTAAAGATGCGCTGGCCTGGCTGACCGACGTTGCGAGCGGGAAAGCCACGCTGGATGCGAGCCTCATTAATGAGCGCTCGGAAACCTGGTCCCGCATCCAAACGCGCCCACGTAGCATGCAGGGGACGGGATTATGGTGAGTCGCCAATATACTGACGACCAGTATCCCGACGCGCTGCTTGAGGGCGACGTGCTGCGGGCGGCTTTTCTCGGCGTACAGGACAAGCTGAAAGAGGCGTTCCCGGAGCAGGCATTTCGGCATTTCGTCATGCCGCCTTCGCCGACGAAGGGTGTATGGGACAAGATGCTTGGGGCCTGCCCCGCCATCGCCTTGAGTTGGGCTGGTTGGAGGCCCTCCCGAGATACCGGACCCGTTTATCGTGGGACGTTGAGTTTCCCTGTCTTTCTCCTCGTCCATCATAACTCGGTCGAGCATCTTTATCTCGGTTCCACCGATCGTTGGGGTGTGGGCATCCTTGGCATGACGGCCATGGCTGTCGCGATGCTACATGGGCGGCAAATCGACCCGATTGGCACGCTGCATGTGCGTGAAGTTGATGCCCCGGCCGGGCTCGACTGGCTGGACGACCGCACCGCTTTCGCTGGGCTCTCCATTGAATTACGCGATGTGGCGTTGGATGACGTCACTTTGTCTGAAGCGCTCCCCGCGTTTTTACGCCTGCGCGAAACATGGTTGGTCGCCGCCGAAACCGCCGAAGAAACTGTGAAAATCCGAAAGGAGTAAAACGATGCTTGTCACCGTCTCGAACGGTCGCGTCATCAAAGATGTGAGAGGCCGGACATGCGGCCCGGAGCCTTTTGAAATCGACCCCGGTAATCGCTTCTGGTCGGCTTTGCTCGCCAATGGCGATATCGCCCCTGCCGAACCTGCCGGAAAAATGCCGCGCGTGCCGGAGACGACGGCGATTGCCGTAAGAAAGGGAGCGGGCGCATGAGTGTGGATTTTACCGAAGTTCCCTCCACCTACGCCGTGCCAGGCAGTTACACGGAAGTCGTCACGCAGAATAGCGGCGCGAACGTCCAGGCCATGCCCCTGCGCGCCCTGCTGATCGGCGTGCTGAGTGCGGCTGGGCAGGGAGAGGCGTTGCGCGTCTATCCGAATATCACGGGGTCGGAAGCTTCGCGCCTTGCGGGTTCGGGCTCCGCAGCAGCCCAGATGGTCGCGACATTTACGGCGGATGCACCTTATACCGCAGCCGACATGATCCTCGTCGCAACAACGCAGGATGCAACGCCAACGGAGTGGTCGATCAAGCCGACAGGCACCGCCATGGCGCGGGGCACACTTGCAATTGAGGTGTGCGGACGGCGGTTTGCGGCTTCCATCAAAAAGGGCGCAGGCGCGGCCGATCTCAGCGCGGCACTTTTTGATGCCTGGCAGGCCGGTGATTTCACCGGGCGATGCGGTGTAACGGCGCGTCTCGATAAGTCGGCTTCATCCCTTGTCCTGACTTCAGTTGATCGCGGTGCATGGACGCGCGACATCGACGTGCGTATCGGGCAGCAATATGGCGACGGCGTCACAGGCGTGCTCATGACCATTACGCAGACGGCACAGGGCACGGGCATGCCCGACATCGCGCCTGCGCTCAATGTCGTGGCGGAGACATGGTACACGGATATGGCATGGATTGCCGCTGAGGAATCAACGCTTGCTGCCCTCACGGAGGAAGCCGCGCGCCGCTATAATGCGATGATCAAACTCGACACGCACATATATATAAGTATGCGCGCGACCTATGGCGAAGCCCTGGCTTTGGCCGGTCAATTGAACTCCGAGCATCTCACAATCCTGCCTGCACAGAAGGCCCGCTTTGCGCCATGGGAGGCCGCCGCGTCCCTTTGTGCCGTGGCGGCCACGTCGCTGAATGCGGACCCGGCACGGCAATTACACACGTTGGCTTTGACGTCATTGGCAGGGCGCGCGCCGGATGATGCGGATCGCTATTCGGATGCGATGCGTAATATCCTGCTGCAGTCGGGGATGAGCAGCTTCAATGTCGCGCAGGATGGTGCGGTGCAGCTTGAGCGGGTGGTCACGACCAAGCAGCGGGATGGGTCAGGTAATCTCACCTCGGGCTGGCGTGATATCATGGTCCCGAAGACAGCGACGCGCGTGCGCTATGCATGGAATATTTACGTGACCAGCACCTATCGCGCGCCAAGCTTGCTGATGATGGATCACCTGTCGCCAATAGTGGCGGAAATAATGTCGTGACACCCAAAACGCTGAAGCTTTCATGGATCGGGCAAAGCGTGATTTATGAGGGTCAGATGGGTTGGCTCGATAACACGGCGACGCTGTCCGCTCAGGCGACATTCGAGCGGGATCGCACTGACCGTAATCGCGTCAATGCGCGGCTGCCCGTGCAGATCATGGGCAGCCTGATGGTGATTGCCAACTCCCTTCAGTTACAGGTGTAAAATGGCGCAGAGTATCGGAATTCTCAAAATCTGGTGGCGCGGGAAATATTATGAGTGCGTCGCGGGATCCTCAATCAAGCTGCCGGGCATGAGTAATAAGACGCAGTGACCGGCACCAGCGTGCAGCGTTATCAGACTTTTTCGGCCGGTGAGGTCAAAGCCACCGTCATTCTTAATGAAGGCATGTCGCTTGACGCTTTCGACACGGACAGTGTCGGCGAATTGCAAGTTCAGACTCTGACCGGACAGGCATGGGTCATGCCCGACGCCTTCATTTTGGACAAACCCACCATGACAGATGAGGGCGGCAAATGCCCCGTGACGTGGAATGCAGGAACTTATCAGGAGATTTTGAAATGACCGTCGAAAATATCGAGATTGGTGGGTCGGTATCAGATGTCAGAGGTGTCGCGCCAGGCGTCGTCATCAATGGTGACGGCACGACAACTGTGACGCTGGCCTACCCTGTCCGTCTCACGGCTGATGGGGATGAAATCAAATCCATCACCATGGGACGCATCAAGGGCCGCGACATGGTCGAGATGCTGAACGCGTCAGGCGCCGGGGACCGCGTCAA